>JAKSNA010000001.1 GCA_024400295.1 Bacteroidales bacterium
TTCCATACGGGCGGCAAAATTACACTATTTTTTGATACCGCAAGAGGTTTTTTTTATTTTTTTTGTCCGGGCACGCGTGCCGCGTACTCGGTTATTGAAATACTGCCCTGCGGGCAGCCCGCAAGGTTTGGGTTATGGTTATGGTTTGGGTTATGGTTATGGTTTGGGTTATGGTTTGGGTTATGGTTTGGGTTATGGTTTGGGTTAAAAAAAGCTGGCGCAAGACAATTTTGCGCCAGCTCTGTGTTGAACTAAGTCATAAGACTTTATTCCTTATTCAGCTTTCGGAGCTTCTGTTGCAGGAGCTTCAGCTGTTGTCTCGGCTGCTTTTTTCTTACCGCCGCGGCGTGTTGTCTTGGTGGTCTTTGCAGCTTTCTTGCCGTTTGTATAGACTTCGTTGTAATCGACAAGTTCCATCATGCACATCTCTGCGCTGTCACCGGCGCGGAGGCCGAGTTTGATGATGCGGGTGTAACCGCCCGGGCGGTTAGCGACCTTCTGGCTGATTTCGCGGAAGAGTTCTGTGACTGCATATTTGTTCTGCAAGTCGGCGAACACCACGCGGCGTGAATTTGTCGAGTCGTCTTTGGAACGAGTGATCATTGGCTCAACGTACTTGCGCAAAGCTTTGGCTTTAGCGACCGTTGTAATGATGCGTTTCTCAAGGATCAATGACGATGCCATATTTGAGAGCATAGCGTTACGGTGAGCTGCTTTTCTTCCTAAATGATTGATTTTCTTATTGTGTCTCATCTCTATTATTCCTTATCTAATTTATATTTGCTGATATTCATTCCAAATTCGAGTCCCTTGTTTCTGACCAACTCTTCAAGTTCGGTGAGTGACTTCTTACCGAAGTTACGGAACTTGAGCAGATCGGCCTTGTTGAGGGCAACGAGTTCACCGATTGTTTCGACTTCGGCTGCCTTGAGGCAGTTGAGTGCGCGAACTGAAAGATCCATATCGACGAGCTTGGTCTTGAGGAGCTGACGGATATGCAGTGAGCCTTCATCGAAGTCCTCGGAGACTGTCTTCTGTTCATCTAACAGTGTGATGCGTTCGTCTGAGAACAGCATAAAGTGGTAGATGAGGATTTTCGCGGCTTCCGTCATGGCATCTTTCGGATTGATTGAGCCATCAGTCTCGATGTCAAGGACGAGTTTCTCGTAGTCGGTCTTTTGTTCGACACGGTAGTTATCGACCTTGAAGCTGACGTTTCTGATAGGTGTATGGATTGAATCGATGGCGATCGTGTTGATCGGTGCGCTGAGGACCTTGTTCTCATCGGCGTTGACATATCCCCTGCCCTTGTTGATGGTGATGTCGATGGTGATTTTCACCGACTTGTCCATGTGGCAGATGACGAGTTCCGGGTTCAGCACTTGGAACACTGAGAGGAACTTGTTGATGTCGCCGGCGACGAACTCTTCCTGGTCACCGATGACGACGGTGGCCTTCTCGAACGTCTCGCCCGGGATTTGCTGTTTGAAGCGAACCTGCTTGAATTTCAGCACGATGTCGGTAAGGTCTTCGATGACGCCCGGTATCGGAGCCATCTCATGTTCAACGCCTTCAATGCGTATTGAAGTGATTGCGAAACCTTCGAGCGATGAGAGGAGCACTCTTCTCAAGGCGTTACCGATTGTCATGCCATAGCCGGGTTCCAGCGGGCGGAACTCGAAGACACCGCGACGGTCTGTCGATTCTACCATGACGACCTTATCAGGTCTTTGAAATGCTAATATTGCCATAATATCAGTTTATATTCGATTATTTAGAATACAACTCAACGATCAGTTGTTCATTGATGTTTTCAGGAATATCCTCACGGTTAGGATAGCTCATGAACTTTCCTGTGAGGGTTGCTGAATCCCATTCTAACCATGGATAGCCACATGAGCGGCCTTCCACTGAATTTGTGATGACTTCCAAGCTCTTTGATCTTTCGCGGACTGCCACGATGTCACCCGGTTTCAACATTGCTGACGGAATGTTGAGGATTTTGCCGTTGACCGTGATGTGGCGGTGGCTCACGAGCTGACGTGCCGCGTCACGTGTCTGGGCGATGCCGAGACGATAGACGACGTTGTCGAGACGTGACTCGATGAGCTGGAGCAAAATCTCACCCGTGACACCCTTCTTCGTCGAAGCGAGAGCGTATGTCTTTCTGAACTGGCGCTCAAGGATGCCGTATGTGTATTTTGCTTTCTGTTTCTCATTCAACTGTGTGCCGTATTCAGAAACTTTCTTGCGCTTCTTTGCTGCACCGTGTTGTCCCGGAGGGAAATTTCTCTTTTCGTAATTTTTGTCTGAGCCGTAGATTGGTTCACCGAATTTACGAGCGATTTTTGTTTTAGGACCTGTATATCTTGCCATAACTTTCTCTTTTTAAATTGTTAAACAAAAAATTACACTCTTCTGCGCTTTGGTGGACGGCATCCGTTGTGCGGCAATGGTGTAACGTCGATGATTTCTGTTACTTCAACGCCTGTTGAGTGAATTGCACGGATGGCTGACTCACGGCCTGCGCCTGGTCCTTTGACGAATACTTTGACTTTACGTAATCCCAGGTCGTATGCTGTCTTTGTGCATTCTTCTGCTGCCATCTGAGCTGCGTAAGGGGTGTTTTTCTTTGAACCCTTGAAGCCCATCTTTCCGGCTGATGCCCATGATATGACCTGTCCTTCATTGTTTGTTAATGAAATGATGATGTTATTGAAGGAAGCTTTGATGAAGGCTTTGCCCTGTGCTTCGATCTTAACAACACGTTTCTTAACGGTTTTTGTGTTTTTTGCCATTTTTTTAGCTTTTTTTTTAATGGTATTTAATATGATCCAACCCCCTTTGCAAGAGATTGAAGTGTGGAGAGTGAAGTTTGAAGTCGTCCGACTCCACTCTTAACTCTCAACACTCAACACTTACTTAGTGGCTTTCTTTTTGTTTGCAACGGTCTTCTTGCGACCCTTACGGGTACGTGCGTTGTTCTTTGTGCTCTGGCCACGGAGTGGCAGACCTGAACGGTGGCGGATTCCTCTGTAGCAACCGATGTCCATCAAACGTTTGATGTTGATCTGGATCTCGCTGCGGAGTTCACCTTCCGTCTTGTATTTTTCGGCGATGATGTTACGGATTGCGTTCTGCTCATCATCTGTCCAGTCCTGGACTTTCTTTTCTAATTCGACATTGGCTTCCTTGAGGATAGCCTTCGCTGCCGAACGACCGATACCGAAAATGTAGGTCAATGAAATCTGACCCTGTTTGTTATTCGGGATATCTACACCAGCAATTCTAGCCATAATTTCCTGATTTTTTTAATTAACCCTGACGTTGGTTTTCCTTAGGGTTCTTTTTGTTAATTACATACAATTTACCTTTGCGACGCACTATGATGCAATCGGCTGATCTCTTCTTGATTGATGCTCTGACTTTCATTTTATCAATTTTTTAATTTTGTCTTCACATTTATTTGTACCTGAAACTTATACGTCCTTTTGTCAGATCGTAAGGTGACATTTCGACTTTCACCCTATCGCCCGGGAGGATCTTGATATAATGGAGTCTCATCTTGCCAGAGATGTGCGCGATGATCTGTATCCCATTCTCGAGCTCCACCCTAAACATTGCGTTACCCAGTGACTCAAGCACCGTACCGTCTTGTTCTATTGATGACTGTTTTGGCATATAATTTCTTTTTATTTGTTGTTTTCTACTGCTTCTGCCCATTCAAAACTTGATAATATCTCGGCCTTGCCTTTGCGCACCGCGATATCGTGTTCGAAGTGAGCGGCGGGTTTTCTGTCACGCGTGGTGATCGTCCATCCGTCACGTTCTTGTACGATTTCCTTCTTGCCGAGGGTGATCATCGGTTCTATGGCGAGTACCATGCCTTCAACCAGCTTGTTGCCTGTGCCGCGTCTTCCGTAGTTTGGCACCTGCGGGTCTTCGTGCATCTTGCGTCCCACGCCGTGACCGACGAGTTCACGGACGACTCCGTAACCGAACGACTCCGTGTAGCTCTGCACCGCATAGCCGATGTCGCCGACTCTGTTTCCGGCCACCGCCGCCTCGATGCCTTTGTAGAGTGACTCCTTCGTCCTCTGAAGAAGAAGGCGTGTCTCCTCCGCAACCTCACCGCAGCAGAAGGTGTAAGCCGAGTCGCCGACATAACCATTCAGCACAGTGCCACAGTCGATTGAGACAATGTCTCCGTCACGAAGCTCGTAGTCGCCCGGTATGCCGTGAACCACCTGCTCGTTGACCGAGATGCACAGGCTTCCGGGAAATCCGCCGTAGCCCTTGAAGGCCGGCGTTGCGCCATTGTCTCTGATAAACTCTTCAGCGAGTCTGTCGAGGTCGATGGTACGGACTCCCGGACGCACATGCTTTCCCACTTCGCCCAGGGTCTTGCCCACGAGCAAAGCAGCTTGTCTCAGCAATTCGATTTCGTTATCTGTTCTGAAATGAATCATAGACCTTATAGAAATTACATCCTGCCCACGCGGCCTTTGATACGGCCTGACTTTGTAAGACCGTCGTAATGACGCATGAGAAGGTGACTTTCAATTTGTTGCAATGTATCCAACACCACACCGACGAGGATCAGCAGTGATGTGCCGCCGTAGAACTGGCTGAACTGCTGGTTGACACCGAGTGTGGAGACGATAGCAGGCATGATTGCCACAACACCGATGAAGAGTGCTCCCGGAAGAGTGATTCTCGACATGACTGTGTCAAAGTATTCCTGTGTCTTCTTGCCAGGTTTGACGCCCGGTATGAAACCGCCGTTCTTCTTGATGTCTTCAGCCATCTGTGCCGGGTTGATGGTCACAGCTGTATAGAAGTACGTGAAGATGACGATGAAGAGGAAGAACACGAGGTTGTACCAGAAACCGTTCATGTCGGTCATTGCTCTCCAGAATCCGCCGAGGCTTTCTGTCTGTGTGTAACCAATGATAGTGATTGGCACGAAGAGGATTGCCTGTGCGAAGATGATTGGCATGACGCCTGCTGCATTGACTTTCAATGGGATGTACTGGCGGACTCCACCGTACTGTTTGTTACCGACAACACGTTTGGCATACTGTACCGGCACTTTGCGTGTGCCCTGCACGAGCATGATTGTCATGATGATGACGAGTACGAGGAATACGATTTCCAGCAAGAAGAAGATCGGGCCGCCTGTGCCTTCAGTGAAGCGTGAAGCGATCTCTGCGAACAAAGCGAAAGGAAGACGTGCGATGATACCAATCATGATGATGAGTGATATGCCGTTGCCAATACCTTTGTCTGTTATGCGCTCGCCGAGCCACATGATGAACAATGTTCCCGCGATGAGGATGATCACTGACGATATCCAGAAGAACAATGTCGGTGTGCCGCCTGGGACGAACGGATAGATTGCTTCAGCAGGCATCTGGACGCGGAGGTTAGCGATGTAACCAGGGGCCTGGATTGCCACGATGAGTACCGTGAGGTAACGAGTGATTTGGTTAATCTTGCGACGGCCGCTCTCGCCTTCTTTCTGCAAACGCTGGAAGTAAGGGATCGCCATGCCGAGCAATTGAATGATAATGCTTGCGGTGATGTACGGCATGATACCGAGGGCGAACACCGAAGCATTAGCAAACGCACCACCTGAGAACATATTCAACAAACCAAGGAGACCAGAGCTGCTTTGATTCTTCAAAGCTGACAGTGCGTTCGGGTCAACACCGGGGAGGACGACATACGATCCAAAACGGTAGATCAGGATGATCATCAGCGTGTAAAGGATGCGTTTGCGAAGCTCCTCGATTTTAAAGATATTTTGGATGTTTTCTCTGAGTCTCTTGTTCGTCCACAGAAGACCTGCGACGACGACACAGACCAAAATAACAATTAATAACTCCTTCATATCTCTTTAGTTTAGTTGATTAGATTTTCTCAATAGTACCACCAGCCTTTGTGATAGCTTCCTCCGCGCTCTTTGAGAATGCGTGGGCCTTCACTGTGACTGCTGTTGTCAATTCACCGTTTCCGAGAATTTTAACAAGTTCATTTTTACCTGCCAAGCCGTTCTTGTGAAGCTCTTCAGGTGTGATAGTTGTTAATCCGTTGTTGGCCAAGTTCTGGATTTCTTCAAGGTTGACAGGGCGATAGCTGACGCGGTTGATGTTCTTGAAGCCATACTTAGGGACGATACGCTGGAGAGGCATCTGGCCACCCTCGAAACCGATCTTGTGAGTGTTTCCTGAGCGCTGGCCGGCACCCTTATGACCGCGTGTTGATGTTCCGCCGTAGCCAGAACCCTGTCCGCGACCGATTCTCTTGCGTTCTCTTACAGAACCTTTTGCCGGTTTAAGATTACTAAGATCCATAGTTTTTAAATTTCCTTAGTTTAACAATTAGATTTCTTCGATTTTGAGAAGATGCTCGATTTTCTTCACCATGCCGGCGATTGAAGGGTTTTCCATGTCAACTTCCACTGACTGGTGCATCTTTCTTATTTTCAAGCATTTCAGAGTGTCTTTCTGATCCTGTGGTCTGCCGATGCCACTTTTAATCTGAGTGATTCTAACTTTCTTCATAGTTCAATTTAGATTATCCGTTAAACACCACATCCATATCAACGCCTCTCATCTGTGCGACAGTGCGTGCGTCGCGCATCTTTGACAATGCGACGAATGTTGCCTTGACGACTGAGTGAGGGTTTGATGAACCTTTAGACTTTGCGAGAACGTTCTTCACGCCGACGCTTTCGAGGACGGCACGCATAGCGCCGCCGGCGATGACGCCGGTACCAGGTGTAGCCGGCTGGAGGTAAACGTATGCTCCGCAGTATTTACCATACTGTTCGTGAGGAAGTGTACCATTGATTACCGGGACTTTGATGAGGTTCTTCTTTGCATCTTCAGCACCTTTCTGGATGGCGGCCTGTACTTCCTTGGCTTTGCCAAGACCGTAACCAACCACGCCATTTTCGTTGCCGACGACGACGATAGCTGCGAATGTGAAGGCACGACCGCCCTTGGTGACCTTAGTCACGCGGCTGACATGCACCATACGTTCTTTAAGTTCGATTTCCGAGCTTTTCACTTTTTTTACGTTGACTTCTGCCATAGCTTTAGAATTTTAATCCACCATTACGAGCGCCTTCTGCGAGAGACTTCACTCTACCATGATACAAATAACCGTTACGATCGAACACCACTGTCTCCACGCCGGCTGCCTTTGCCTTTTCAGCGATGAGGTTACCGACCTTGTTGGCCTGTTCAATCTTTGTAATTTTCTCTTCTTCGATTCCGTTTTCGCGTGAGCTGGCTGCAACGATTGTCCTGCCGGCTTCATCGTCGATGAGTTGTACGTAAATCGACTTATTGCTTCTAAAGACAGACATTCTCGGACGTGCTGCTGTGCCGCTGACGACTTTACGGACGCGTCTCTTGATGTTTAATCTTCTTTCGATCTTCTTATTCATCTTTCTTGCGTTTTAGAATTAAACATTATTTACCTGCTGCCTTACCAGCCTTGCGTCTGAGGACTTCGCCCTCGAACTTGATACCCTTGCCCTTGTAAGGTTCAGGACGTCTGTATGAGCGAATCTTTGCTGCCACCTGGCCGAGCAATTGTTTGTCGTATGAACGGAGCTTCAGAATCGGGTTCTTACCTCTTTCGTTTATGGTTTCGCAGGTGATCTCCTCTGGGAAAGCCATAATCATGTTGTGTGAGAAACCGAGACCGAGTTCGAGTTGTTTGCCGTTGGCCTTGGCTTCAGCCTTGTAGCCGACGCCGACGAACTCCATGACGAGTTCGAAGCCTTCCGAAACACCCTTCACCATATTGAAGAACAGAGCACGATAGAGACCGTGTTTTGCGGATGCATTCTCAATGTTTGCTGGTTCAACAATGATGTGACCGTCTTCAATCTTAACGTTGACATCGCCGCGGAAGTCCTGGCTGAGTGTGCCGAGCTTACCTTTGACGGTGAGAACGTTGTCTTTCAATGCGACCTCGACACCTGCCGGGATTGCGATTGGTAATTTACCTATTCTTGATAATGCCATAGCTGTTATTCTCCTATCTTATTATGAAACATAGCACAACACTTCGCCTCCGATATGGAGTTTACGAGCTTCTTTATCAGTCATGATACCTTTTGAAGTAGAGATGATTGCGATGCCGAGACCGTTCATCACTCTTGGGAGGTTTTCAGAGTCAGCGTAGTGACGGAGACCAGGGCGTGAGACGCGGTCGATTGTCACGATGGCCGACTGTTTTGTCACAGGGTGGTACTTAAGAGCGATCTTAATTGTACCTTGAGGTCCTTCTTCCACGAACTTATAGTTGAGGATATAGCCTTTTTCAAAGAGGATCTTTGTGATGGCCTTCTTTGTGTTTGATGCAGGGACCTCCACGATTCTATGTTTAGCATTGACTGCATTGCGAACGCGTGTCAAAAAATCTGCTATAGGGTCTGTAATCATAGTTTTAATCCTTTCTAATTAAATTACCAACTTGCTTTCTTAACACCTGGGATCAAACCTTTGAGGGCCATTTCACGGAAGTTGATACGTGAGATGCCGAACTGACGCATATAACCTTTTGGACGTCCTGTAAGTTGACAACGATTGTGCACGCGGATAGGAGATGCGTTTCTCGGAAGCTTCTGGAGGCCGATGTAGTCGCCGGCTTCTTTGAGAGCAGCGCGTTTTTCAGCGTATTTCTCTACCATCGCCATTCTTTTGCGCTCACGCGCTTTCATTGATTCTTTTGCCATATCTTACTATTTTTTCTGGTTTTTAAATGGAAGACCAAACTGCTTCAACAAGGCCATTGCTTCCTTGTCGGTGTTCGCTGATGTGACGAAGGTGATATCCATGCCGTTGATCTTGTTGACCTTGTCCATGTCGATCTCCGGGAAGATGATCTGCTCGGTGATGCCGAAGCTGTAGTTGCCGCGGCCGTCGAAACCTTTGTCGTTGATACCTCTGAAGTCACGAACACGTGGGAGGGCGACAGCGACTAAGCGTTCGAGAAATTCGTACATCTTGTCACCACGCAGTGTCACGCGCACGCCAATCGGGTTACCACGACGCAACTTGAAGTTTGACACGTCGTGTCTTGAAATTGTCGGAACGGCTTTTTGTCCGGTGATAGCTGTCATTTCCTCTACACCATAGTCAATCAGTTTCTTGTCGGCGAGAGCTGCGCCGATACCCTGATTGAGCGAAATTTTCAAAAGCCGTGGAACCTGCATCACAGTCTTGTACTGGAATTCCTTCATTAATGCAGGCACGATTTCGCTCTTATACTGTTCTCTGAGTTTGGGTTGATAGTTCATTATTTAATAACCTCCCCTGATTTTTTTGAATAACGGATTGATTTACCATTTTCATCTCTTTTACGGCCGATGCGACCGGCTACGCCATTCTTGTCGCAAACCATGATGTTGCTGACATGGATGGAAGCTTCTTTCTTGATGACACCACCTTTAGGGTTCTCGGTGCTTGGCTTCGTGTGCTTTGACACGAGGTTCACACCATCGACGATGGCACGCTGTTTCTCAACGTCAACGCTGAGCACTGTGCCTTTCTTACCCTTCTGGGTTCCTGATATGACGACTACGCTGTCGCCTTTCTTTACGAACATTTTGTTACTCATAACTTTTCCCTTTCATATTAAAGTACCTCAGGTGCAAGAGATACGATTTTCATGTATTGTTTCTCGCGTAATTCTCTCGCAACTGGTCCGAAGATACGAGTTCCTACCATTTCGCCCTGTCCGTTGAGGAGGACGCACGCGTTGTCGTCGAAGCGGATGTATGATCCGTCGGCGCGGCGTGTCTCTTTCTTTGTGCGGACGACGACTGCTTTAAACACTGTGCCCTTCTTCGCGTTTCCGCTTGGGAGAGCGTCTTTCACTGAAACCACGATGACGTCGCCGATACGGGCATAACGTTTCTTGGTTCCGCCTAATACTCTGATGCAGAGCACTTCCTTTGCACCGCTATTGTCGGCAACTGCAAGTCTTGATTCTTGTTGTAACATTACTTGGCCCTTTCTATTATTTCAACGAGTCTCCAACGTTTCTTGCTGCTGAGCGGACGGGTCTCCATGATGCGCACGGTGTCGCCGATGTTGCATTCATTGTTCTCGTCGTGAGCGAAGAAGCGTGTTGATTTCTTAACGAATTTACCGTAAATCGGGTGTTTTGTGCGACGTTCAATCACAACGACGATCGTCTTGTCCATCTTATTGCTGGCAACGACACCGATTCTCTCTTTTCTAAGATTTCTTTCTTCCATGATTTTTCCTTTCGTCGTTTGTTATTTAACGTTTTCAGCATTCTGGCGCTTTGTCAGCTCTGTCAGCATGCGTGCTATTTGTTTGCGGGTTGCTCCGAGTTTATTCGGGTTATCCAATGGTGATACTGCATGTTGCATTTTCATCTTGACATATTCGAGGCGTAATGTCTCCACGCGTTCCATCAGATCAGCAGTACTTAATTCATTGATTGCTTCTTTCTTCATAGTGCCAACTGTTTTTATTCGACATAATCTCTTCTAACCACAAATTTTGTTGTTACAGGAAGCTTTTGAGCGGCTAAGCGGAGTGCTTCTTTGGCGACTGCCATCGGAACACCGTCAGCTTCGAAAAGCATGTGACCTGGAGTGACGCGTGCCACGAAGTACTCGACATCTCCTTTACCTTTACCCATACGAACCTCAAGAGGCTTCTTGGTGATAGGTTTGTCAGGGAATATTCTGATCCAAATCTGTCCTTCACGTTTCATGTGACGTGTGACAGCTTGACGGGCAGCCTCAATCTGGCGGGCTGTAATCAGGCATTCCTCCATCGTTTTAATTCCAAAAGAGCCGAAGGCGAGCTCGTGGCCGCGGAATGCGTTGCCTTTCATCTTGCCTTTCTGAGGCCTTCTGTATCTTGATCTTTTAGGTTGTAACATCGTTGTTTGATTTTATATTACCTTATTTAATTTTGCAGACATCCTGAAATCTCTTTACTTATTGTTGCTTGGACGTTTGTTGCGACGTGGTGCTCCGCCGTTTGGCTTTCTCTCTGCGCCGCCCTGCTTCTTGTTTGCAGCCGGCTGGCTTGATGTAGGCACCAACTCCGGACGGCCATAGACCTCGCCTTTGCAGATCCACACTTTGATACCGATACGTCCGTATGAAGTATGTGCTTCAACGAGTGAGTAGTCGATGTCAGCGCGGAGGGTGTGCAACGGGATGCGGCCTTCCTTGATGGACTCAGCGCGTGCGATCTCCGCTCCGCCGATACGTCCTGATGCGATGACCTTGATGCCTTCGGCACCAACCCTCATTGTATCCTGGACGGCCTTCTTCATTGCGCGGCGGTATGCCACACGGCCTTCGATTTGCTTCGCTATTGAGCTTGCCACGATGTATGCGTCAAGTTCAGGGCGTTTGATCTCGCTGATGTTGATTTGAATCTCCTTGCCGATGAGCTTCTTCACTTCTTCCTTCAGTTTTTCAACCTCTGTGCCTCCCTTGCCTATGATGATACCCGGGCGTGCTGTGAAAATAGTCACGGTAACGAGTTTGATCGAGCGTTCGATGCCGATCTTCGAGATACCTGCCTTGCTGCCGAGACGGGCGTTGAGATACTTGCGGATCTTGTCGTCTTCTCCGATGTTCTTGGCTGTATCTTTACCACAGTACCAGTTTGAGTCCCAACCTTTGATGACTCCTAGTCTTAGTCCTATTGGATGAGTTTTCTGTCCCATTGTAATCTTTTTTTATTCTTCAACATTAGCTTCTGCGGCTTTCATATCTGCAATTCTGCTATCGACTATGATAGTCACGTGGTTAGAACGTTTGCGGATGCGGTGAGCGCGGCCCTGTGGTGCCGGCTGGATACGTTTGAGTGTACGGCCCTCATCAACAAATATCTCTTTTACGTACAGGTTGGCGTCTTCGATGCGCTTCCCTTCATTCTTGGCTTCCCAGTTGGCGATAGCCGAGCGGAGTAACTTGTACACCGGTTTCGCCGCCGCCTTTGGTGAGTATAATAAGGCATGAAGTGCAAGTTCCACTTTCATTCCTCTGATCATGTCAGCAACAAGGCGCATCTTGAATGGTGATGTAGGGACGTCGCTGAGTCTTGCCATCGCGACCTGCTTCTTTGCCGCCTTTCTTGCTTCTGCTGCGTTATGTTTTCTTGCTCCCATCTTACTTATTATTTAACATCTTTTCTATTTCCGGAGTGGCCTCTGAATGTACGTGTCGGGGCGAATTCGCCGAGTTTGTGACCGACCATGTTTTCTGTGACGTAAACCGGGATGAATTTATTACCGTTGTGAACAGCTATTGTTTGTCCAACGAAATCAGGAGAAATCATTGAAGCTCTTGACCAAGTCTTGATCACGGTCTTCTTTCCTGTTGCTACATTATCCAAAACTCTCTGTTCGAGTTTATAGTGGATATATGGTCCTTTTTTAAGTGAACGACTCATAATTTCATTTTTTTACTTGGTTAATTACTTCTTACGTCTCTCGATGATATACTTGTTCGACGCGTTCTTTGGGTGACGTGTCTTGTAGCCCTTTGCCGGCAAGCCCTTGCGGCTTCTCGGATGGCCACCTGACGCACGGCCTTCACCACCACCCATCGGGTGATCGACAGGGTTCATGACGACGCCACGGACGCGTGGACGACGGCCCAACCAGCGGCTGCGGCCTGCCTTACCTGATTTCTCAAGGTTGTGGTCGGCGTTCGACACTGTGCCGATTGTGGCTCTGCAAGCCTGGAGGATGAGACGTGTCTCGCCTGAAGGCATCTTAAGGATGGCGTACTTGCCATCACGTGACATCAGCTGAGCGTATGCGCCTGCGCTGCGTGCCATCTTGGCACCCTGACCCGGACGGAGCTCGATGTTGTGGATGATTGTACCGAACGGAACATCGCTCAAGAACAATGTGTTACCGATGTTCGGTGTGGCATCCTTGCCCGACATCACTTTTTGTCCGACTTTCAAGCCCTGAGGTGCGATGATGTAACGCTTCTCTCCGTCGGCGTAAAACACCAACGCGATGCGTGCTGTGCGGTTCGGATCGTATTCAATACTTCTTACTGTACCCTCGATGCCGTCCTTATCGCGCTTGAAGTCGATAATTCTGTATTTCTGCTTGTGGCCGCCGCCTATGTTGCGGACAGTCATTTTACCAGTATTGTCACGACCGCCGGTGCTCTTCTTTGGTGCGAGCAGCGATCTCTCCGGCTTGTTGGTCGTAATCTCGTCAAATGCGCTGATAACTTTGAAGCGCTGACCTGGAGTTGTCGGTTTATATTTCTTTAAAGCCATCTTTAAATGTTGCTGAAAAAGTCAATTGTTTCACCTTTTGCCAATGTCACGACTGCCTTCTTGTAAGCATCTCTCTGTCCGGCAACAACGCCCGACTTCGTGTAACGTGACTTGAACTTACCTTCGTATCTCATTGTGTTGACTGCTGTCACATTCACATTGTAGAGTTCCTCGACAGCTGCCTTGATCTGCAGCTTGTTTGCGCGGACGTCAACGATGAACGCATATTTGTTCAGCTTCTCGCTGATAGCAGTCATCTTTTCCGTAATAATGGGTTTCTTTATGATAATCATCTCTCTCAATTTTTAAAGGGTTATCCAAGAATGTCTTCAATAGGTTTGATTGCGCTCTCCAAGATGAAAATGTTCTTGGCGTTCAGAATATCATAAGTGTTGATGTTACGGGCAAGGGCGACTGTCGTGCGCTCGATGTTTCTTGCTGAAAGAACAACGTTCATGTTTGTTTCCGGGAACAGGAACATGTTCTTCTTTCCGTTCACTTTGAGGTTGTTCAACACTTCGACCATCTTCTTTGTCTTGATGGTGTCGAATGTGAAGTCTTCGAGGATCACAATCTCGTTTGCCGCCATCTTTGTTGACAATGCTGAACGACGAGCCAGAAGTCTGACCTTCTTGTTCAACTTGAAACTGTAATCACGCGGTTTAGGACCGAACACGCGTGCACCGCCTCTGAGCAATGGTGAGTTGATGTCACCACGACGTGCGCCGCCTGTGCCTTTCTGACGGATGAGTTTGCGCGTGCTGCCCGCGATCTCGCTGCGTTCCTTTGACTTGTGTGTGCCCTGGCGCTGATTTGCCATGATGAGCTTCGTGTCAAGGTACATGCAATGGTCATTCGGCTCAATGCCGAACACATTGTCATTCAACTGGACCTTGCGTCCTGTTGTTTCACCGGTAATCTTTAAAACTTCTAACTCCATCTCTCAATTTTTAAATAGCCGTTCTTTGCTCCCGGTACCGAACCCTTAACAACTAACAAATTCTTCTCCGGAATGATTTTCATAATTTGGAGGTTGATGGCTTTCACTTTCCTGTTGCCCATCTGTCCACCCATACGGAGACCTTTGAACACTCTCGAAGGATAAGCGCAAGCTCCAATTGAACCTGGTTTTCTCAAACGGTTGTGCTGACCGTGAGTTGATTGTCCGACACCATTGAAATGATGACGTTTCACTACGCCCTGGAAGCCCTTACCTTTGCTGATGCCGCTGACATCAACGAATTCGCCTTCCATGAACACATCGACGGTGAGTGTCTCTCCGAGGCTCTTTCTGTGACCTTCCTCGAAACGAGTAAATTCTCTAACCAATTTCTTAGGCGTCGTGCCGGCTTTCTCGAAATGTTTCTGCATAGCCCTTGGGGTGTTCTTCACCTTCTTCTCATCATACGCCAATTGGATAGCATCGTAACCGTCTTTCTCTTTTGTCTTAACTTGGGTTACTACACATGGACCTGCTTCGATGACTGTGACCGGCACGTTCTTGCCGCTCTCATCATAGATGCTGGTCATCCCAATCTTTTTTCCTAGTATTCCTGACATTGCTAATACTTTAAGCTTTTAATTACTAGATAGTTTTACAATAATTTAATTTCCACGTCCACGCCGTTTGGCATCTCCAGCTTCATCAAAGCATCAATCTGCTGAGAAGTCGCGTTGTAGATATCCAACAATCTCTTGTGGTAGCACAACTCGAACTGCTCACGTGATTTCTTGTGAACGAATGTGGAGCGCAAAACCGTGTAGATCTTCTTGTCGGTCGGAAGCGGAATAGGACCGCTGACGACTGCACCAGTCATTTTGATGGTTTTCACGATCTTCTCGGCTGACTTGTCAACCAAGTTGTGGTCGTGCGACTTGAGTTTAATTCTAATTCTTTGGCTCATAAGAATTTGTCGTTAATTTTATTTTTTGTCTTACCTTTTTATTCTTATTTCCTGTCTTCCCTAAAAGAAGAAATATATTCCCTTCGCCTTCTTGATGACCACATCGGCAAGTGCCGCCGGAACCTCAGCGTAATGGCTGAACTCCATGTTGAACGTGCCTCTGCCCTGGGTCAAGGTGCGAAGTGTTGTGATGTATCCGAACATCTCTGCCAACGGTGCGTCAGCCTTGACGACTTGAAGACCGTGGTCGATGTCCACGTTATGCAGAACTGCCCTGCGTCTGTTGAGGTCGCCTGTCACGTCGCCGAGATAGTCGGCCGGGACATGGACTTCAACTTTCATTATCGGTTCCATCACGACCGAACCCGCTGTCGCGCCAGCCTCCTTGAAGCCGATACGTGCTGCACTCTCGAATGAGATGTCATCACTATCGACCGGATGTGCACTGCCGTCGATGAGGCGCACCTTGACAGAATCCATCGGGAAACTTGCCAGGACGCCGTTCGACATCGAACTGCGGAACCCTTTCTCGATGGGTGCGATGAACTCCTTGGGGATGCTCGCGCCCTTGATGTCGTTGACGAACTGTAATCCTGACATGCCGTCATCGGCAGGCCCGATTTCGAATTCGATATCTGCGAACTTGCCCCTGCCACCGTTCTGTTTCTTATAGACTTCGCGGTAGCGGACAGTCTTCGTAAACGACTCTCTGTATGCCACTTGCGGCTGGCCTTCGTTGATCTCAACGCCGAACTCTCTCTTGAGACGGTCAACGATGATGTCGAGATGAAGCTCGCCCATTCCAGATATGATTGTCTGTCCTGAGTTCTCATCGGTCGTCACCTTGAATGTCGGGTCTTCTTCCGAGAGCTTCGACAGTGCGATGGTGAGTTTCTCCATGTCGGCCTGTGTCTTAGGCTCGACGGCAACCTGCACCACCGGTTCTGGGAACTTGATGTTCTCGAGGACGATCGGTTCTTTCTCAAACGCGAGGGTGTCGCCTGTCCTGATCTCTCTGAAACCCACTGCGGCGGCGATGTCGCCGGCCTCGATCTTCTCGAGCGGGGTCTGTTTGTTGGCGTTCATCTGAACAATCTTGTTGATGCGTTCGCGTTTGCCTGTGGAGACGTTGAGGACTGTCTGACCTGCTTCGAGTGTGCCTGAATAGACGCGGAAGAACGCGAGTTTGCCGACGTAAGGGTCGGTTGCGATCTTGAATGCGAGTGCGCTGAACGGTTCTTTCGGGTCAGCCTTGCGGGTTTCTTCTTTCTCTGTCTTAGGGTTGATGCCTTTGACGTCATCGATATCAAGCGGGCTTGGAAGGTAGCGGACTACACCGTCGAGGAGCGGTTGTACTCCTTTGTTTTTGAACGAAGCTCCGCACATCACAGGGCATATACGCAGTTCTAATGTTGCCTTTCTGATTTCCGCGATAAGTTCCTCCTCTGTGATTGAGTCTGGATCGACCATGAATTTTTCAAAGAGAGCTTCGTTGTCTTCAGCAGCGCCTTCTAAGAGTCTGAGGCGGTATTCTGCTGCAAGTTCAGCCAGTTCCGCGGGGATCTCGACTTCGTCGAATTGGGTGCCGAGTTCGTCTTCATCCCACACGAGAGCTTTGTTCTTGATAAGGTCTATGACGCCGATGAACCCGTCCTCCTCTCCAATCGGAATTTGGACAGGGACAGGTTTAGCATTGAGTTTGTCTTTTATTTGTTCTAAGACTTTGTAGAAGTCCGCACCGCTGCGGTCCATCTTGTTGACGAAACAGATGCGCGGCACATTGTATCTGTCGGCCTGGCGCCACACGGTCTCTGACTGAGGTTCAACACCGCCCACCGCGCAGAAAATGGCGATGGCGCCGTCGAGCACCCTCAGCGAGCGTTCCACCTCGACGGTGAAATCGACGTGTCCGGGGGTGTCGATGATGTTGATTTTGAATTGGTTATCATCATAATTCCAATACACCGTGGTGGCTGCCGAGGTGATGGTGATGCCGCGTTCCTGCTCCTGGACCATCCAGTCCATGGTGGCGGCGCCGTCATGCACCTCGCCGATGCGATGGTTGCGGCCCGTATAATAGAGGATGCGCTCGGTCGTAGTCGTCTTGCCGGCGTCGATGTGTGCCATGATGCCGATGTTACGGGTGCGGTCGAGGGTCGTCATATTATTCGTGTCGTTAGCCATCTTATGGGATATTGTCGTTCGTTAGAATCTGAAGTGTGAGAACGCCTTGTTAGCGTCTGCCATCCTGTGGATTTCCTCTTTCTTCTTGAAGGCTGCACCTTCTTCTTTATAAGCCTGCATGATCTCGCCTGCAAGTTTCTCGCCCATTGATCTCTCGTGGCGCTTGCGTGCGTAACCGATAAGGTTCTTCATGCCCATGCTCTGTTTGCGTGAAGGGCGGATTTCTGAAGGAATCTGGAATGTCGCACCACCGATACGACGGCTTCTGACCTCGACCTGTGGGGTGACGTTTGCCAATGCTTTCTTCCAAACCTCGAGCGGGTCCTCGTTCAACTTAGCCTGAACGATGTCCATCGCCTGGTAGAAAATCTCGTAAGCAAGGTTCTTCTTTCCTTCGAGCATGATGTTGTTCACAAACTTCGTGACGTTGACATCACCGTACTTCGGATCCGGAAGGATGATTCTTTTCTTCGGTTTAGCTTTTCTCATTTCCTAATCGTTTTACTAAGTTCTACTTCTTACCTTTTGCTGGTGCCGCACCTTTCTTCGGGCGTTTCGCACCGTACTTTGACCTGCGCTGACGGCGGCCTTCGACACCTGCTGTGTCCAATGTGCCGCGGATGATGTGGTAACGCACACCCGGAAGGTCCTTCACACGGCCTCCTCTGATCATCACGATTGAGTGCTCCTGAAGGTTGTGGCCTTCACCAGGAATGTAAGCGTTGACTTCCTTTTGATTTGTCAGACGGACCCTCGCGACCTTACGCATCGCCGAATTAGGCTTCTTAGGTGTTGTCGTGTAAACACGGACACACACACCGCGGCGCTGTGGTGAAGAATCCAAGGCAGGAGACTTGCTCTTGTCTTCCAATTTCTGACGTCCATTGCGGACTAACTGTTGAATTGTTGGCATTCTTTAATTGCGTTTAAATTTTTTAATTTTGTTATTAAACTCTTCAAGGCTTTCGGCCTTTACTCAATTTTTTTCGTGAAATCGATAGAAAATCTGTGACATGCAATCACATATAGCAAGGAGTGATAAGTCTTGGCTCAAGACTTCTTCGCGACAAATCCCTTCATCGCTCTCTTTCTAAACACACCGCGAAGATATATTCCGAACGTTTCGCGATGAAGAAACCTTTCACGTTTAACTTATCAGGTCCCTTACTATTTGTAAATGAGGCAACATTTACTACCTTTTTCGGCGGCAAAATTACTACTTTTTTCAATACATTTCACATCTTACCGAAAATTTTTCAAAAATATTTTATTCACACATTATTTTATTGATTATCAATTTATTGTGTTTATAAATCAAATTGTTTTACATTGAAAAAACGATTTACAAACGCATTTATAATCAATTATTTTGACATCTTCCGCTTTCGGACAACGCAAAAAAAACTCCGATGTCGTGTGATTTTTCAACTTTCTGCATGACAGGTCATCAGAATGGCACGCAGACACGACACAATCTTCATCATCTGCCTTCCGTCTTCTTGAAATCCACCCTGTCGGGGCTGTAGAGCCTGATGGTCGTTGTGCCTTTCGTAACTTCCACGCTCGGGCAGTCCTCGCAAGGTTCGCCCATTTCGCCGAGAGCGGAATTATAAACCGCCATTGCGGAAGCGATGGCGGCAAGAGCCTGTTCTTTAATGGCGTTAATCACATCTGCAGAGGTAGCAGCGTTGATAGCGTCAATGGCATTGGTAGCGATGGCTATAATATCCTCATTGGTGACACCTTCTATCGCAGCGTTGATGGCTGCAATGGCAGCCTCTTTCGCGCCGGTAGTGACATCTTTCACTGTTACATACCGAAATACTACAATATGAGATGCAATATCATTGTCGGTATGTGAAATTTCAGTTGTCGGAGGGTTCGTGTTGTCTGCGTAAACGGTGAGCGCGGTAGCCACTTTAATACTCCAGCCAGAGCCTTCATATCCGCCACCGATAGCGGAAGCTTTTTTTCCACCATTCGTCGTTACCGTTCCGCCATTGATGGTGATGTTTGAGCCGGAACCTTTATTTCCGCCGCCGATGCCGGCACCGCTGTCTTCACCGGTTGCAATTACATTACCGCCGTTAATGATTATATTAGAGCCGGAACCATGCCACCCGCCACCGATACCGGCACCGCTGTCTCCACCGGTTGCAGTTACCGTTCCGCCATTGATGGTGATGTTTGAACCTGATTGTTCTTTTCCGCCACCGATGCCGGCACCATTGTAACCTCCATTTGCAATCAGCTGGCCCGATTGGGCGGACTGACCATATATAGTCAGCGAGTGCTGCCAGTCTGACACGTTGATGCCAGCTTGGTTATGTCCTCCCGTTGCCGTGAGTTTCGCCCCGTCTGCAAGGATGAGGTTAACGGCCCCGTTGCAGGTGAGCGTTCCAGTTTGAACATCACTGCCTGTAACGACATACCAGCCGGCTTTCAAAGTGGAGGTTTCGTCGGTGATTTCTGCTGCGTTAGCAGTTTGTTCATGACCATCTGCATCAATATAAGGTGTTGCGATAAATTCTTTATACTTGGCATATACCGAGATGTCGGCTTCCGTTGCCGTGACGGTGTAGGTCAGACCGCTTACACCTTGAGTGATTTTGTTCTCAAAGGTACTTTCCTTGTAGAAACCAAGGAATTCATAATTTTCAGCCCAACGGTCTGCCGCAGTGAAAGTGATTTCGGTGCCAATATCGACCCTGGCGCCACTTGCAATTTCGGGATTGACGGTGATATAATCTCCGTATGTGACTACACCAGGCTGTGGAATACTGATGGTAGCATAGTGTTTGCCATCCAAATCATTTGCAATGTCGGTTTCGGCTGTGCGGTCGGCTGCAACTACCGTTAAAGGAGGATTGTTGCCATCGGCTCTTATGGTGAGTCCAACAGCCACGAAGATGTTAGAACAGTAGTTTCCCCATACATGACCTCTACCGATACAGGAAGCATTACCGCTATTAGCGGTAACAGTTCCGCCAGTGATGGTGATGTAGGAGCCGGAACCACCAGATCCGCCACCGATGCCGGCACCATTGTTACAACTTGTTGCCGTAACCACACCACCATTGATGGTGATGTCAGAGCCGGAACTATTGTTTCCGCCACCGATGCCGGCACCATCATCTATGCCGTTTGCAGTGACCGTGCCGCCATTGATGGTGATGTTCGAGCCGGAACCATAAAATCCGCCACCGATGCCGGCACCGCCACGTCCTCCAGTTGCCGTAACATTACCGCCATTGATGGTGATGTTCGAGCCGGAACCATAATAACCACCACCGATGCCGGCAGCATTTCCTCCACCGTTTGCGGTAACAGTTCCGCCATTGATTGTGATGTTTGAGCCAGAACCTCTATCTCCGCCGCCGATGCCGGCAACATCGTATCCGCCGGTTGCAACGAGTTGACCAGTTTGAGCGGTCTGGCCATAAATTGTGAGCGAGTTGCCTTCGCCTGATACAGTGATACCGGGTACATTATTCCATCCCGTAGCCGTGAGTTTGGTGCCATCGGCGAGGATAATGTGAACGGCGCCGTTGCAGGTGAGCGGTCCGTGATTCTCATCACTGCCACGAACCACATACCAGCCCGCATTTAATGTGTTGTCTGCGATTTCGACAGCGTCAGCGGTTTGTTCCTGACCGTCAGCATCGATGTAAGGGACATTAAAATGTTGCCGATACTTGGCATATACCGAGATGGCGGCTTCATTTACCGTGAGGGTATAGACATAACCGCTTACTCCTTCGGTAATCGGGGTGTTGAAGGTGCTTTCCTTGTAGAAGCCAATAAACTCATAGTTGTCAGCCCAACGGTCAGCCGCGGTGAAAGTGATGTCGGTGCCGTATGCGACATTGTCGCCACTTGCAAATTCGGGGCTGACGGTGATGTATTCGCCGTATGTGATGATTATAGGTTCGGTGGTTACATGTTGTTTTCCATTCAGACTGCCTGCGAGGTCAGAGCCGGTATTGGGAATCACCGTTGTAGGGGGATTGGTGAAATCGTCGGCTTTCACAAGGAGGGTGGCAGCAATGATGATATTAGAACCGGAACCTTCCATTCCGCCACCGATGCCGGAAGCGCCTGATCCGCCGTTTGCCGTAACTTTACCGCCGGTGATGGTGATGTTAAAGCCGTCGCCTTTTTGTCCGACACCACTCATACTCGTTCCGCCACCGATTCCGGCGCCACCATCGACTCCGTTTGCAGTGACCGTACCACCGTTGAGGGTGATATTTGAGCCGTAGCCTTCCAGTCCGCCACCGATTCCGGCACCACCCGATTGGCCTCCGTTTGCAGTGACCGTACCGTCATTGATGATGATGTTAGAGCCGTTGCCATTTTGTCCGCCACCGATTCCGGCACCAAATTGCCCACCGGTCGCTGTGACCGTACCACCATGGATGGTGATATTATAGCCTGAACCATTCATTCCGCCGCCGATGCCGGCACCATCATCCCCTCCTTTTGCCGTAACCGTGCCGCCGTTGATGGTGATGTTAAAGCCATCACTTTCGTATGAGATAGGACCACCCATACCCGGAGATGTGTTCAGCATTCCGCCGCCGATGCCGGCAGCAAATCGCCCGCCGGTTGCCGTGACAACACCACCGTTGATGGTGATGTTAGAGCCGGATTTCCGCTGTTGGCCACCGATACCGGCACCATCGTTTCCACCTTTTGCAACCAGTTCACCCGATTGGGCGGATTGGCCGTATATGGCGAGGGAGTTGCCGTCGCCGGAAACCTGAATGCCGGCTTGACTATCACCTCCCGCTGCGGTGAGTTTCGCGCCGTCGGCGAGGATGAGGTGGACGGCACCGTTGCAGACCGCACCTTTCGCGAGGGTGATGTCAGCACCTTGCACTACATACCAGCCGGCAGACCATGTGACCTGCTCGGAGGCATTCATGATTATAGAAACATTGTCGGCCGTCTGTGCTTGCCCGTTGGCGTCAATATACGCCACATTGTCGATTGACGGCGGGGTCAGTGGCGAGTTTGAATACTTCAACACATTGCCGTCGTAGCCATAATAAACAGTTCCGTGGCTGTTATCCAGCACAGGGAAATTGTCAGTGCCGCCCAACGTCTGATACCATTTCTGAGTACCGTCCGTCACGCCACTGTTGAGCAACCAGCACACCTCGCCGGAAGCGAAGGCTGCGGTGTCCTTTATCTCCACATTGGTAGCTGTATGGGGACCTTCTCCACTTGTCCATCCTATCAGACTCGTTGTTCCTGTTGAATTTCTGTTTTGGGCATAACAGTTCTCAATTGTTCCATAGAAAGCACCACAGACGAGACCGCGACTTCCATTGCCGCTGACATTACAGATTGAATAGCAGTTTGTCAGAACGGCATTTATATAGACCGAGCCTGTCAGTCCGCCACCATCACCCGTAGCCACATAGACTGTCACCTCACTCCAGCAGTTCTCAATCCGCCCGCTGGCGAAGTCGCCGCAGATGCCGCCCACGTGGTCTTTGCCGCAGAAGTAGCTGTCGCTGATGCCGAGGTCGTGGATATGGGCGTTGTTGGCTGTCTTGCCGAAAAGACCGATGTTGTTCACACTTTCGTCATTGAAATAAAGTCCGCTGATGGTGTGGCCGTTGCCGTCGAACTCGCCTGAGTAGTCCTTGCCGTTTTGACCGCCTATCGGAGTCCATGTATTTGACGGAGTGCCGTTAAGGTCGCCGTTGCTGTCCAACACGCCAGTGTTCACGGTGATGTCTGCCGTGAGTATTGCACAGGCGGATGCGTTTCCGGAGTTCACATGTTCGGCAAACCAAACGAGGTTGTCCGATGTGGCTATCTGATAAGGATTGTCTTGTGATCCGTCGCCCGCCGGCTGCTGGGCGTTGAGCATGATGCAGCACATCATGGCTGCGAGGATGAGTAATGTCTTCTTCATTTGGTATTTAACTGTTTGTTGCTTTCAAGCAATTCGGGTTGCAAAAATACTACATTTCCCCATATACGTGAGAAATATCAGCAAGATATTTCCGTCAGTCTTTAGTCCGTTGACTTTAGACCTTCACCCTTTAACCTTCACCCTTTAACCTTTAACCTTCACCCTTTAACCTTTAACCTTTAACCTTTAACCTTTTCACCTTTCGAACCTTTCAACCTTTCTAAGGGCGCAGGCAGCCGACGGGAACGATGCACACGCCATCCGGACGGCGATAAACGTACTGGCCGACAGCCGTCAGTACCATCTTGAACGATGCACAACCTAATTTGTCAGTGTCAATCCTGTTCTCCAATTTGTTCAGCGACGCCACGGCTTCATTTATCAACGCCTCGCCGCCTAATTTTATCTCGACCAAACCATATCTCCCGTTTCTCAGATGAATGACGGCATCGCATTCCAGACCGGTCTTGTCACGATAATGATAAACCCTGCCACCTATCGCTTCCGCATAGACACGCAGGTCGCGCACGCAAAGCGTCTCAAAGAGCAGCCCCAATGTGTTGATGTCGTCTATCAAGTCTTCAGGGCCGACACCCAAAGCGGCAGTCGCGATGCTCGGATCCACAAAATACCGGGTGTCGGAAGTCCGCAATGCAGTCTTGCTACGCAAATTGGGGCTCCATGCCGCCATGTCTTCAATGACAAATATCTTACGCAGCGCGTTCAGATAAGATTGCACCGTGTCTTCTGTCAATGTATCCGTGTCATTCACCTTCACGTCGGCAAGCAGTGT
Organism: Bacteroidales bacterium; assembly: GCA_024400295.1. GTDB lineage: Bacteria > Bacteroidota > Bacteroidia > Bacteroidales > F082 > Limimorpha. The sequence goes on from JAKSNA010000001.1 coordinate 24,130, forward strand.
GCCCAATGTAGCTTGCTTTCCTTGATGACGGGCGTATGAACGCATGAGGCGTCTTGCCCTTTCTTCATTGCGCGTCACGCCGTCCGCACGTGAGATGTCAGACCTCACAACCGCCTCGAAGTACTCGCGCACAGGAACCAATTGGGCGTTGGCTGTACGTTTGCTCAGTGTCTGAGGCCAACCGCCACGGCAGATAAGATGAGCTATTCGGGACAAATCCAGACTATTTGTTCCTTGCAGAGGTTCTGGGTTATTCCGAAACATCTGTTGCAGACTGACGGAGCCATTGGAATCGCCCGACTCCCAAAGGGTCATGGGGCGCATGGTCAGCCACGCGAAACGACCGGTGCCGGTGTGGGAAATCTTGTCCGTTTGCGGAGGGACTGCCGAGCCTGTGAGAATAAACTGTCCGTCCTCCGCCCGTTGATCCACGGTGAAACGGACGGCATCCCAAATCTCGGGAATCAACTGCCACTCGTCTATCAGACGGGGAGTGGCACCAGCCAACACTTGATTCATATCGGTCTGTGCCAAATGCAGCGTGTCCTGTTTGGTGGCAGGATCGGCTACGTACAAGATACTGCCTGCGCATTGAGTGGCAGTGGTCGTCTTGCCGCAATATTTCGGTCCTTCCACCAACACGGCACCCATTGCATCCAACTTTTCCCGCAGCAATTCATCGACAATTCGAGAGCGATATTCGTTCATATTTTTTGCACTTTTTTAACGCCTGCAAAAATACTACATTATTTTTTTATAAATGCGAGAAAATCAGTGAGATATTTTTTTCATTTGGCAAGTTGGACTGTTTGTCAGGAGGGTCTCAGGCTCACAGCCCGACGCCGAGCGTCAGGAGGGCGGATGATAAAAGCAGGATTTTCACATAATATAAGTCACATGACACATTAGTTAAATGATTTTTTATTATCTTTGCCGCCTGAAAATTTTTTGAAACGTGTCAGACATTCTTGAGAAACTGAACGGGCCTCAGCGCGAGGCCGTGACGACTATTGAAGGTCCGGTGATGGTCATTGCCGGCGCTGGTTCCGGAAAGACCCGCGCCCTCACCCACCGCATCGCCTACATGATACAGCAGGGCATCAACCCGTTCTCCATCATGGCGTTGACGTTCACCAACAAGGCCGCGAAGGAGATGAAGGAGCGCATCATGCAGCTCGTCGAGCCGGGTGCGGCGCGCAACGTGTGGATGGGGACGTTCCACTCCATCTTCGCGCGCATACTGCGCATCGAGGCGGCGAGCCTCGGCTACACCCCCGACTTCACCATATACGACACCGACGACTCCAAGTCGCTGGTGAACAACATCCTGAAAGAGATGCAGCTCGACGCGAAGGCATACCCTACCAAATATGTGCTTCACCGCATCTCAATGGCGAAGTCGGCGCTTTACACGCCCGAAGACTACTGCGACAACGCCGACATCCAGGAGCAGGACCGCCGCGCCAACAAACCGCTGACAGGCGAGATCTTCAAGCTATACAACGCACGCCTGAAACGCGCCAACGCGATGGACTTCGACGACATACTCTTCAACACCAACGTGCTACTCCGCGACTTCCCGGAGATACTCTTCAAATACCAGAGACATTTCGAGTATATCCTCGTCGATGAGTACCAGGACACCAACTACGCGCAGTATCTCATCATCAGGAGGATCGCAGCGATGCGCGAGAACATCTGCGTGGTCGGCGACGATGCCCAAAGCATATACAGCTTCCGCGGCGCCAACATACAGAACATCCTGAACTTCAAGGTCGATTATCCGAGCCACAAGCTCATCCGCCTCGAACAGAACTACCGCTCCACCAAGACCATCGTCAACGCGGCAAACTGCGTCATCGCCAACAACAAAGACCAGATCAAGAAAAACGTGTGGTCCGACAAGGAAGAAGGCGAACTGATAACCCTGCTGCGTGCCACATCGGACAATGAGGAAGGTACGCTCGTGGCAAACTCCATCTTCGGATACAAGATGTCGAAGCAGATGAACAACCGCGACTTCGTGATACTCTACCGCACCAACGCACAGTCGCGCTCGCTTGAGGAAGCCCTAAGAAAACAGGACATACCTTATAAAATATATGGCGGGCTGTCGTTCTACGACCGCAAGGAAGTGAAAGACCTCCTCGCCTACCTCCGCGTCGTCATCAACCCGTACGACGAGCAGGCACTTATGCGAATCATCAACTACCCGATGCGCGGCATAGGCGACACGACAAAACAAAAGCTGCAAGTCATTGCGCAGCAGAGACAATCGACGGTGTGGGACGTCATGACATCGCTCGACGAGACAAGCACCGAGTTCAACATGGGCACCGTCAACAAACTGCGCGAGTTCGTCATCATGATGCAGAGTTTCCAGGCGCAGCTCGACAAGATGAACGCCTTCGAGCTTGCAAAACACGTGAGCGACACCATCAAGCTCATCAACGTGCTGAAAGAAGACGACACGCCTGAGAGCCTCACGAGGGTGCAGAACATCGAGGAGCTGCTGAACGCCATCATGGAGTTCTCCGACAAACAGATTGACGAGGTCACCGGCGAGCAGATGAAGGTGAGCCTCAACAAGTTCATGGAAGACGTGGCACTCGTCACCGACCAGGACCAGAAAGAAGACGAGAACGCCGACCTCGTGACGCTCATGACGATACACAGCGCGAAAGGCCTTGAGTTCCCGTATGTCTATATCGTCGGGCTTGAGGAGAACCTCTTCCCAGGGGCGCAGTCGATAAACACCCGCGAAGAACTTGAGGAGGAACGTCGTCTGTTCTACGTCGCCATCACGCGTGCCGAGACGAAGCTCATACTCAGCTACGCCGAGAGCCGTTACCGCTGGGGCAGCCTCACGATGTGCGAGCCGTCGCGTTTCATCGACGAGATAAACCCAGACCTCATCGAGAAGACAAAAAAAGCCTCGTTCAGAGGCACTACAATAAAGGAAGACCGCAAATACAACCCGTTCGGCCACGACAGCGGGTCATCATGGGGTTCTTCGAGACAGACCTACAGCTACAGCAGACAGATGTCGTACAGCGCAAGACCCACACAGGAGCCGAAGACACCGGCAGAGCCGAAAGCACCGGTGACGGACTTCGTCTTCGTTGACCCCGAAGTAATCAAAGTCGGACAGAGAGTGCTGCACCAGAAGTTCGGGCAGGGCACCGTGAAGACCGTGGAAGGCACAGGTCCGAACAAAAAAGCCGCTGTTGTGTTTGACGATTGCGGACTGAAGAACTTGATGTTGAAATTTGCAAAACTAAGCGTGTTGAACAAATACCTATAATTAATATGGATTACAATACAGGACGTGAAAAGATAGTGATATCAGAATATGGCCGTAACATCCAAGTGATGATTCGCCATCTCATGGAGATTGAAGACCGCAAGGAACGCACCGAGGCGGCGTATTTCGTCGTCAGCGTGATGGCGCAGATGAACCCGCAGGTGAAAGAGTCGAACGACTACAACCACAAGCTGTGGGACCATCTCCACATCATCGCCAACTATGAACTCGACGTTGACGGCCCGTTCCCGAAGCCGACACCCGAGATGCAGCAGCAAAAACCCGACCACGTGGGCTATCAGAAGAACAACATACGTTTCGGACACTACGGACAGTATATCTACGACGTCGTGAAGAAGGTGAAAGAGATGGAAGACGGTCCGAAGAGACAGGCCATCCTCGTGAACATCGCGAACCACATGAAACGCGACTATCTCAACTGGAACCGCGACACCGTCAACGACCTGCTCATCCTCGACGACTTATATAAGATTTCGGACGGCGAGATAACGCTTCCGATGGACACGAAGCTGATTCCGACCAACGAGATCCTGAACAAGGTTCCGCAGCAGCAACAGCAGAAGAAGAAAAACAAGCAGAGAAAGAACCAGCAGTCGAAGCAGGGCAATCCGAACCGTCCAATGAAAAAGAACTAACGTCATGTCATCATTCAAGATCAGAGGCGGAAACAAACTCAATGGCGTCATCGTTCCGCAGGGCGCCAAGAACGAAGCGATGCAGGTCATCTGCGCCGCTCTCCTCACCGACGAGCCTGTGACAATCACGAACCTGCCGGACATCCTCGACATCAACAACCTCATCGAGCTGTTGAAGGGCATGGGTGTCGATGTGAGACGCACCAGCAAGAGCGAGGTGACGTTGCAGGCGAAAGAAATCAACCACGAGTATTTCGACACCGAAGACTTCCACGAGCGTGCCACACGTCTGCGCGGCAGCGTGATGATACTCGGCCCGCTCCTCGCCCGCTTCGGCAACGGTTACATGCCACGGCCGGGCGGAGACAAGATCGGACGGCGCCGTCTCGACACGCATCTCATCGGCCTGCAGAACCTCGGAGCGTCGATGGAGACAACAGACATGGAATACTGCTATCATCTCGTCGCGCCGGAAGACGGACTCAAAGGGACATACATGCTCCTTGATGAGGCGTCGGTGACAGGCACCGCCAACATCGTGATGGCAGCGGTGATGGCCAAAGGCACCACCACCATCTTCAACGCGGCATGCGAGCCGTATCTCGTGCAGCTCTGCCGTATGCTCATCACCATGGGCGCAAAAATCGACGGCGTGGGTTCCAACCTGCTGCGAATCACAGGAGTGGAGAGACTGCACGGCACCACGCACCGCCTCCTCGCCGACATGATCGAGGTGGGCTCGTTCATAGGCCTCGCCGCGATGACAGGCTCCGACATCACCATCAAAGACGCCGGCATCCAAGACCTCGGCATCATCCCCGCCACCTTCAAGAAGTTAGGCATCAAGATGGAGTTCATCGGCGACGACATACACATCCCGGCGCAACAGCACTACGAGGTTGACACCTTCCTCGACGGAAGCATCCTCACCATCGCCGACGCCCCGTGGCCTGGCTTCACCCCCGACCTGATAAGCATCATACTCGTCGTCGCGACACAGGCCAAAGGCACCGTGCTGATACACCAGAAGATGTTCGAGAGCCGACTGTTCTTCGTTGACAAGCTCATCGACATGGGCGCTCAGGTGATACTCTGCGACCCGCACCGCGCCAACGTCATCGGACTCGACAGAAGCCACCAGCTCAAAGGGCTGAGGATGGCATCGCCCGACATCAGGGCCGGCGTCGCACTGCTCATCGCCGCGCTTTCCGCCAACGGGACATCAATAATCGACAACATCGACCAAATCGACCGCGGCTATCAGGACATCGACACACGACTACGCAGCCTCGGAGCCGACATCGAACGAATCTGACAAACGAAGAGCCAGTGACATTTTGTCATTCCGGCTTTTTTGGCAATGTTTTTGATTGAATCCGGCGGTTTTTTTGGAAAAGAATTAAAAAATATATAACATGAGTGACAAGAAAAAGAACAAGAAAGATTCTCAAGACACTGAGAATAAAGATGTTAAGAATGAAAAAGAAGAAATGAAAGAGACGGCAGAAACCGTTGAGACATCCGAAGCCACAGAAGTTCAGGAAAACTCAGAACTGAAAGAACTTCAGGATAAATACAACGAGTTGAACGACAAATACGTGCGTCTCTATTCAGAATATGACAATTACCGCAAGCGCACCGCCAACGAGAAGATCGAGCTGATCAAGACGGCGGCGGAAGGCACAATCAGCGCGATGCTGCCTGTTTTAGACGACTTCGAGCGTGCGCTTCCGACCATGGAGAAGAGCGAAGACAAGAGCAACTACGAAGGTGCATTATTGATTTACAACAAGTTAAAGAAGACATTGGAACAGAAAGGTCTTGAAGAGATCAACGCCAGCGGCACGGATTTCAACACCGACGAGCATGAAGCCCTGACGCAGATCCCCACCCCTGATGAGAGCATGAAAGGCAAGGTGATGGACGTCATCCAGAAAGGATATAAACTTAACGGGAAAGTCATCCGCTTCGCACGCGTCGTTGTCGGATGTTAACATATTGAGCTTCATAGCTTTAAAAAATGGAAAAGAGAGATTACTACGAAGTGCTGGAAGTTCAGAAGAACGCCACAGCCGATGAGATCAAGAAAGCATACAGGAAGAAAGCCTTGCAGTACCATCCTGACAGGAACCCTGGCGACAAGGAGGCCGAGGAGAAGTTCAAGGAGGCAGCGGAGGCGTACAGTGTCCTGAGCGATGATAACAAACGTGCCCGTTACGACCGTTACGGTTTTGCCGGAGCGCAGGGACAAGACTTCAGCGGAGCCTCAATGAACGACATCTTCGGTCAGTTCGGCGACATCCTGAACGACCTCTTCGGAGGAGGTTTCAGCGGTTTCGGAGGAGGCTTTGGCGGGGGCTTTGGAGGCGGCTCACAACGCCCGGTCTATCGCGGCTCAAACCTCCGTCTCAAAGTCAAGCTCACCCTCGACGAGGTCAGCACAGGAGTGAAGAAAAAAGTGAAGGTGAACAAATACGTGCCATGCACCAAATGCGGCGGCACAGGCTCGGAGGACGGGAAGACAGAGACATGCCCGACATGTCACGGAAGAGGTCAGGTCGTGACATCACGCAACTCCATATTCGGGCAGATGCAGACCGTTTCGGTATGTCCCACATGTAAGGGCGAAGGCCACATCATAAAGAAAAAATGCTCATGCTGCAACGGTGACGGCATCGTCAAAGGCGAGGAAGTCATAGAACTTGATATTCCGGCAGGCGTGGCCGAAGGGATGCAGCTGTCGGTCAGAGGCAAAGGCAACGCGGGCGCACACAACGGTGTCGCCGGCGACCTCCTCATCCTCATCGAAGAGACAAAAGACGACAAGCTCGAACGCGATGGCAACAACCTGATTTACAACCTGTTCGTCAGTATACCGCAGGCTGCTCTCGGCTGCAGCGTTGATGTGCCTTGCATTGGCGGGACCGTCAACATCAAGATTCCGGCAGGCACGCAAAGCGGCGACATCATCAGGCTGAGGGGCAAGGGGCTGCCGGAAGTCAACAGCTACTCGAAAGGCGAGCTCATCGTGAACGTGAACGTATGGACACCGAAGAGGCTCTCGAAAGACGAAGAGCAGATGATGAAGACGCTCCTCGAAAGCGACAACTTCAAGCCAAAGCCGGGTGCCAACGACAAAAGCGCCTTCGATAAGATAAGAGACTTCTTCAGTTAAGCAGGAGGGTGAGGAATCCAGGTACTTGAGGAATTAAGTATGTTGAGAAAGCAAATTTAACAATAAGTTTAACAAACTGATTATGAATATATTGAAAAAAAACAAAAGTGAGATTACTGAAACTTCGGTTGTTTCAAGAAAATCAGAGATTCAAAGATCCACTGACGAGGCTCACAAAGAGATGATGGATCTGATGAGAGGCTTCTTTGACAACGGAAAACCTCAAGTAGGGATTTTTTGGTACGATTATGCAAATAACAAACTATTTGGTGTTCAGAAGGATGATGCCGACAAGTACGCAGAAAAGAACAAAATAGGGACACTTCACAAACTTCATAAAAGTTACTGTACCAAACAACATTTCAGAGCCGTCGCAAACAATGAGACCAACTCGATATTCTTTTCAGAAAACAATTACACCTTGATTCCAAGAGGCAGAGTCTTCGTCAAACCCGACATGACCTTTTATGTCACAGTAGGCGAATGGATCAACGGGTTCATAGGCGAAGAAAAACTCATTGATCAGGATAAATTGAGAGAACTCATTGAAGATGAATTCAATCTGACTGATTTCGATTACCTTATTGACGAACACTGGAACATAGGACGTGGTTGGTCCGAAGACAAATTTTAGCATGAACTATTTGGAAATCAAAAACGTAAGCAAGTCGTACGGCATGAAGAAAGTGCTGGACGACATCTCCATTTCCGTGCCGCAGCAGAGCATCTACGGACTCCTCGGACCGAACGGAGCGGGAAAGACCACACTCATCAGAATCATCAACCAGATAACCATGCCCGACACGGGACAAGTCTTACTCAACGGCAATCCGTTGTCACCCAAAGACGTGGAAATCATCGGCTATCTGCCCGAAGAACGCGGGCTGTACAAGAAGATGAAGGTCGGCGAACAAGCCGTATATCTCGCACAGCTCAAAGGCATGGACAGACGTGATGCCGACAACAAACTCAGACATTGGTTCGTGAAATTCGGCATAACCGAATGGTGGGACAAGAAAGTCGAAGAACTCAGCAAAGGAATGCAGCAGAAGGTGCAGTTCATCGTCACCGTGATACACGAGCCGAAACTGCTTATCTTCGACGAGCCGTTTTCCGGCTTCGACCCCGTGAACGTGAACCTGCTGAAAAACGAGATTCTGGAACTTCGCGACAAGGGAGCCACGATATTGTTCTCAACGCACAACATGGCATCGGTGGAGGAACTCTGCGACAACATCATGCTTATTAATAAAGGTGAGAAAATCCTCGAAGGCAAGGTGAGCGACATCAAGCAGCAATACAAGAGCCACATATACGAGATGATTGTCAGACCTTTCAAGGAAGGAATCGACGTGCCGGAAGGCAACACGATAACAGCGATGGAGAACGACAGAGACGGCAACGTGCATATCACCGTCAAGTCGGCGAACTCCAACGAACTGATCAGGAGTGTATTAGACGAAGGCGAGCTCGTCTCGTACAAAGAGATACTCCCTTCGATGAACGACATCTTCATCAATTTAGTAACAGCAAATTCGTCGAACAGCTAAAAAACACTCATCATGAAAATCGGAATCATAATACAGAGAGAATATCTGACACGAGTAAAAAAGAAATCGTTCTTAATCATAACGTTCCTCACCCCTATCCTCTTCGCGGCGCTGATGTTTCTGCCGTCGATACTGATGCTCAACTCAGAAAAACTTGAGGACAAGAGAGCCATCGCCGTATGCGACGAATCGGGCATTTTCAAGGGGAAATTCGAGGACACCGACGCCAACAGCTTCATCTATTCTGACCAAGACCTCGACGAGCTAAAGGCTCTGGTCAAGGAAGGCGTTTATGACGGCGTGCTGTTCATTCCGGCGACACAGCTGAACGTACCCACCAGCGCCGAGCTTTACAGTCAGGAGCCACTGCCCATGACATTGACCTCACACATCAAGAGCAACATGAAGCAAGCCATTGAGCACCAGAAACTTTTGGCCTCAGGCATCGACCCCGACATCGTGAAATCGGCGATGGGCACCACGATAACATTGCAGACAGTGCGCATGGACGAGGTGAACGGCGAGGAGGTCGAGAAAAAGAGCTTCGGCGAGTTCGAGATGATTTTCGGTCTGTTCCTTGCGATGATAATCTATTTTGTGGTGTTCCTTTTCGGCTCGCAGGTGATGCGCGGTGTCATCGAAGAGAAGACAAACAGAATCATCGAAGTCCTTGTATGTTCGGTGAAGCCTTTCGAGCTGATGATGGGCAAGATCATCGGCATCGCGCTCGTCGGACTGACACAGTTTGTGCTTTGGATTGTGCTGTCATTAGGAATTTACACAGCTGTAACCATGGCGACCGGCACGCCAGACCTGCTGTCTAACGGCACAGTCATGTCGGAACAAGTTATTGATGCGCAACAAATTACAGAAGGCGATGAAATGTTAAAAGAGGTTATGGATGTCGTGCATTCAATCAATTTCAGTGAAATTCTCTGGTGCTTCCTGCTGTATTTCATCGGCGGTTATTTCCTTTATGCCGCGATGTTCGCCGCCACCGGCTCAGCATGTGACAACGAGACCGACTCACAGCAGTTCACGCTGCCCATCTCGATACCTCTGATACTCGCCATAGTATGTTCTACAGGCATTGCCAACGCGCCTAACAGCAGCTTAAGCATCTGGTTGTCAATGATTCCGTTCACATCGCCGGTGGCGATGATGCTCAGGATTCCGTACGGAGTGCCATATTGGCAGATCGGCGTGTCGGCGGCGATTCTGGTATTGACATTCGTAATCTTCACGTGGCTTGCCGCAAAAATCTACAGGACAGGTATCCTGATGTACGGGAAGAAAGTCAGCTGGAAAGAGCTTCTGAAATGGCTGAGATATTAGAGGAGAGTTAAAAGAGGAGAGTTAAGAGAGGAGAATCGCGTAGCGATTCCACATCCATAGATAGACGCGGGATTTGTTTTTAACGTGGTATTTGTTTATGTTGAAACATGCGTTTATTTTTATGAAAAAAATGTTTGGTGGCGAAATAAAAAAGTCGTATTTTTGCACGCTCAAAATTAAGATTTGAAAACAACAAAAAAATAAGTTTAATAATCAAATTCAATTACAATGCAGAACAAAGGAGTCATTAAGCTTTTGGCAGTGTTATTGGCAGTCTTCACGGTGTACCAGTTGTCATTCACGTTCGTGACAAAGCACATCGAGGGTAAAGCCGAGAAATACGCCCAGAGCCAGGAATCACTCACATTGGCGCAAAAAATGGCCAATGGTGACCAGAAAGCTTACGAGGAATTGCTGGATTCGATCCAGACAGCGAGAGAGACATACTATCTCGACTCGATAGGCACAGTTAAAGTTTACATGTGGCAGGACTACCGCAAGTGCAAGGAGCAGGAGTTGAACCTCGGCCTTGACCTTAAGGGTGGTATGAACGTTATGATGGAAGTGTCAGTCCCTGACATCATCTACGCTCTCTCAGGCAACGCACAGAACAAAGACAACACATTCAGACAGGCCATGGACGAGGCCAAGGCGCAGCACCTCAACAGCCAGAAGGACTTTGTTGACCTTTTCGGCGAAGCATACCAGAGACTCGATCCGAACGCGCGCCTCGCCTCCATCTTCCTCTTTGAGTTCAAAGACAAAGGCATCACCGTCAATTCGACAAACGACGAGGTCTTGAAGGTCATCAAAGACGAGACAAGCAGCGCCATAGACCGTTCATATCAGATTCTGAGAACACGTATCGACCGTTTCGGTGTGGCACAGCCTAACATCCAGAAACTTGAAGGATCAGGCCGTATCTTAGTCGAGCTTCCGGGCATCAAGGACCCGAAGCGTGTCCGCAAACTCTTACAGGGCACGGCACAGCTCGAGTTCTGGGAGACTTACAACTTCAATGAGATCTATCAGCATTTTGAGGAAGCCAACGCCCGTCTCGCCGAGATAGAGAAAGCGACAGCTACAGAGAAGACCGAAACAGCTGAAGAAGTCAAGGAAGACAGCGAAGACCTCGCTCTCCTCAGCCAGATGTCAGCGGAAGACTCTCTGAAGAAGGCACGGACGGAAGCCATCGAGTCATTCCAGAAGAACAACCCGTTGTACGCAGTGCTTCAGCCTTCATTCTACACAAATGCCAACGGCATGATGGCACCGGCAGAGACAGCCCGCGTCGGCATGGCTCTCGTGAAAGACACGGCTAACGTCAACAGAATGCTCAAGCAAGTCAGCTCGATCTTCCCGCGCAACCTCCGTTTCGCATGGTGCGTGAAGCCTAACAAGACTGCCGACGGAGCAGAATACATCGACCTCGTCGCGCTGAAGGCCAACAAAGAAAACAAATGCTCGCTCGGCGGTGAAGTCATCACCGACGCACGTCAGGACTACGACCAGAACGGCCGCGTGCAGGTTGACATGCAGATGAACACAGAAGGCGCGAAGGCATGGAAACGCCTGACAGGTGACAACATCCACCGTCAGGTTGCTGTCGTCCTCGACAACTACGTATATTCATATCCTGTCGTCAATGACGAGATCCCTGGCGGACGCTCACAGATCTCCGGCGGCGACATGACCGTTGAAGAAGCTCAGGACTTGGCTAACATCCTGAAAGCCGGTAAGTTGCCGGCTCCGGCGAGAGTTCTTGAAGAGAACGTCGTCGGTCCGTCACTCGGTCAGGAAGCCATCACATCAGGTTTCTGGTCGTTTATCATCGCATTCTGCCTCGTCCTTCTCTATATGCTGTTTTTCTACAGCAAGGCAGGTCTGGCAGCCGACATCGCATTGCTCGTGAACATCGTGTTCTTCTTCGGTGTCATCGCGTCATTCGGCACAGTGCTCACACTCCCTGGCATCGCAGGTATCGTGTTGACATTAGGTATGGCTGTTGACTCTAACGTCATCATCTTCGAACGTATAAAGGAAGAAATCGCGGCAGGCAAAGGCTTGCGCCTCGCAGTTGCCGACGGTTTCAAGGCAGCTTACTCAGCCATCCTCGACGGTCAGATCACCACATTCCTCACAGGTCTCATCCTCTTCGAATTCGGTACAGGCCCTGTCCAAGGTTTCGCAACGACATTGATGATCGGTATCTGCACATCGTTGTTCACCTCAATCTTCATCACACGTCTCATCCTCGACAGATGGGTTGAGAAAGGCAAGGATGTCAAGTTCTCGACCGACATGACACGTGACTTCATGAAGCACGCAAACTTCGACTTCATCAAGTTCCGCAAGACAGCCTTCATCATCGGTGGCGCAATGATTCTCGTGAGTGCAATCTCACTCTGCACATTGAAACTCAACCTCGGCATTGACTTCAAGGGTGGCCGTAACTACGTCATCCGTTTCGACAGGGAAGTCAACGATAACGAGGTTCGTGAAGCTCTCACAGCCATCGACATCTTCCAGGCAGCCAACGAGACACCACTCGTCAAGACATTCGGTCCTGCCAATCAGGTGAAGGTCACGACCAAATACATGGTTGACAACGATGACCCTGAAGTTGACGCACAGATTCAGGAAGTGTTCTTCGAAGCGTTGAAGGGATTCTACACAGGCAACGTGACATACCAGCAGTTCTCATCAGACGATGTCTCGATAGGCATCATGAGTTCACAGAAAGTCGGCGGTACCATCGCTGACGACGTGACACGCAAGGCATTCTGGGCAGTCGCATTCTCGTTGGTAGTCATCTTCGTCTATATCGCAATCCGTTTCAGAAGATGGCAGTACGGTGTGTCTTCAATCATCGCATTGGCACACGACACCATCATCGTGATTGGTATGTACTCACTGCTTTACAGCGTCATGCCGTTCTCAATGGAGGTTGACCAGTCGTTCATCGCAGCGGTGCTGACAATCATCGGTTACTCAATCAACAACACCGTGGTTATCTTCGACCGTATCCGTGAGAACGTCGCGTTGTTCCCGAAGAAGACGTGGTACGACAGAATCAACAACGGTGTCAACAGCACCTTGATGCGTTCAATCAACACATCAGGCACAACGTTGGTTGTATTGCTCGCCATCTTCATCTTCGGCGGCGAGACGATTCGCGGCTTCGTGTTCGCATTGCTCGTAGGTATCGTGGCCGGTACATTCTCGTCACTCTTCATCGCTTCACCATTCGCTTACCTCCTTTTCAAAGGCAAAGAGCAGGATGCCAAGTTGCTTGAAGAAGCCAACGCAAAGAGAAAATAATTGTCTCATACAATAAACCAAAGAGAGACGGGGCAACACAACCCCGTCTCTTTTTTTACCACTAACAACATCCCACGAATTTCACTTTTATCTTTTATCTCTCATCTTTTATCTCTCATCTTTTTCTCGCATATATCAAAAAAAAATGTAATTTTGCAAGATTGTTTTCGTTATACACGACAAAAGATAATTTTATGACAAGAAAACTGTTTCTGATATTGACACTGATGCTGTTCGGCGCCACTCAACAGGTTGAGGCTCAACGCAAAAGCCCAGCCAAGAACGCAGACATCCTGTTTGAGCGCGGACAGTATTTCAACGCCATCGACCGATACAAAAAAGCATATAAGAGAACCAGGAGCAAGAAATACGAGCAGGAGCGCATACGCATCACCTACCAGCTCGGCGAGTGCTATCGTCTGACAGAGAATCCGAAACAAGCCGCATCGCAATACAAGCGCGTGGTGAAGACCGACTTCCCCATTGAGAACCCCGTTGTTTACCTCCATTACGGTGACGTCTTGAAACGCAACGGCAAATACGATGACGCAAGTCTGTACTATGACATGTATATGAAGATGGTGCCCGACGACCCGCGGGGAGAGCTTGCCGCAGCCGACTTGAGCAAGATAGAGGAATGGCTTGAGTTCCCGTCGAAATACGAGGTGACACGTCTGAAAGCACTCAACTCAAAAGCCTCGGAGTTTGGCGTGGCATGGACCAGCAACAATTTCAACGAAGTGATATTCTGTTCGACACGTGATGGCGGACTTTCAAAGGAGAAAGACGCAATAACGGGACAGAGATTCGCCGACTTTTACATCTCGCGCCAGGACAAGAAAGGCGTGTGGGACAAGCCAGAGCTGACCGACGAGGAAGGCGGCATCAACACCCAGGGCAGCGAGGGCGTGCCGTTCTTCAACAAGTCGTTCTCGACACTGTATTTCACCCGTTGCGGTAACGCCAAGAAACGCGAGTCCGGGTGCCAGATAGTGAAGTCATCACATGCTGGCGGTGCCTTCGCGGAGCCTGTCGCCGTTGAAATCACAAGTATCGATTCGCTCGAAGTCATAGGCCACCCGACACTCTCTTCCGACGAGAGCATCATGTATTTCGCAGCCGACCGCAAAGGAGGCTTCGGCGGCAAAGACATCTGGATGACGATGAAAGGCGATGACGGCAAGTTCGGCCGTCCGTTCAACCTCGGTGAAGTCATTAACACTCAAGGCGATGAGATGTTCCCGTTCCTCCGCAACGACAGCACGCTGTATTTCGCCTCCGACGGACACGGCGGCATGGGCGGACTCGACATCTTCGTCACCACCGTTGACTCCTTGGGCAACTGGGGCGAGCCGGTGAACCTAAAACACCCCATCAACTCGACAGGCAACGACTTCGGCATTGTCTTCCACCCCACCGAGGAACGCGGGTTTTTCATCTCAAACCGTGACAGCCGCAACGGCATGGACGACGACATCTATTACTTCATAGAACCGCCGGTACTGTTCACCGTCAACGGAACCATCAAGAACACCAACACCTTGCAATACGTCAGCGGCGCCAACGTGAAACTCACAGGCTCCGACGGCACGACGGCAATGACGCTGTCAAGTGAGACTGGCGGCTTCCAGTTCACAAGCAGCCAGCTGGCAATCAACAACATATATGTCATCACAATCGACAAGCCGAACTTCTTCACCCTGACCGATACCATCAGCACGGTGGGGCTTGAGTTCAGCCACGATTTCAAGGTTGATTACGACATGAGCATGATTCCAGATGAGCCTGTCGTCCTTCCGGAAATACGCTACGACCTCGGCAGCTGGGAGCTTCAGCCGCAGTTTGAGGACTCACTGCAAGGACTCATCGAGATGCTGCAGATTAACCCGAACATAACCGTCGAGCTCGGCTCTCACACCGACTATCGTGACACCGACGCCCGCAACGACATCCTCTCCCAGAAACGCGCACAGTCGGTGTGCGACTATTTAGTCATCAGAGGCATCGACCCGCTGCGTCTCACGGCGAAGGGTTACGGCGAAAGAGTCCCGAGAACCTTGAAGAACGACTTCGCCTTCAACGGATTCACATTCAAAAGCGGAGTGCAACTCACTGAAGATTACATCAACGCGCTCTCCAACGAAGAGCTGAAAGAATATGCGCATCAACTCAACAGAAGAACTGAGTTCAAGGTCATAAGCAAGGATTACAAGCCGCGCTCCGACATCAACGACGACCAGAGGACGAACATCAGCCTGAACCCGCAGGACAACAAGGTGTTCTTCTCGCAGGACGCGAACTCGGGATTGTTCACATTCAAGGCCATCATCAACGCATACACGGAAGACATCGTTTACGACAAAGACAACGACTTCACCGTATCACAAGCGAAGGTCATGCAGCTGCTCAACGAAGGCCGCATCACCAAAGACGACTTTGTCGGCGACAACATCGAGAGAATCATCACAGCAGGAGCCGTCAAAGACCGTTCGGTATTCAGAATCAAAGATATGTACATCGCCGACAGGAAAGTCGAGAACATAGAAGTGACGGTCGTCAACAACCAACGCGTCGATTGGGTCATCGGCTCCAAAGCCCTGAAACAGTTCGGCAGTTTTGAATTTAACACAGATGAACACAAACTGATATTCAAGTAGGAACTTTATAAACTTTATACTTTCTACTTTATAAACTTTATACTTTACAACTAACATGCCAGTAGAAAAACGTTATAGTCTTCGTGGTGTCTCGGCGGAGAAAGAAGACATCCACAATGCGATAAAAAACCTTGACAAGGGGTTGTATCCCAATGCCTTCTGCAAGATCATTCCAGACATTCTCGGTGGTGACGAGGAATATTGCAACATCATGCACGCCGACGGCGCCGGCACGAAGTCGTCGCTCGCATATCTCTATTGGAAAGAGACCGGCGACCTCTCGGTGTGGGCAGGTGTCGCACAAGACGCCGTCGTGATGAACACCGACGACCTCATGTGCGTCGGAGCCACCGACAAGATGCTGCTCTCCTCCACGATAGGACGCAACAAGAACCTGATCCCCGGCGAAGTCATCTCGGCCGTCATCAACGGCACGGAGGAATTTCTCGCGAAACTGCGCTCACTCGGCGTAGGCATTTATCTCACCGGTGGCGAGACGGCCGACGTTGGTGACCTTGTCAGGACCATCATAGTTGACAGCACCGTCACCACAAGGATGAAACGCTCAGAAGTCATTGAAAACCACATCATCCCGGGCAACGTCATCGTCGGTTTCGCGTCATACGGACAAGCCACCTACGAAGACAAGTACAACGGCGGCATGGGCAGCAACGGATTGACATCGGCGCGTCACGACGTGCTCGGACACTATCTCGCCGAGAAATACGCCGAGAGCTACGACCATTCGATACCAGAAGACCTGATCTATTCAGGAAACCACACACTTACCGGAGCCACTTCCGTGGAAGGCGTCGATGTCGGGAAACTCATCCTCGCCCCCACCCGCACCTACCTCCCGATGATGGTCCCGATTCTCGAAAACTTCCGCGGACATATCAACGGCATAATACATTGCAGCGGCGGCGCACAGACCAAAGTGACACATTTCATCGACAAGCTGCATGTCATCAAAGACAACATGATTGAGATCCCGCCGTTGTTCCAGATGATTCAGGAGTCGTCGGGCACCGACTGGCAGGAGATGTACAAAGTATTTAACATGGGTTCGCGTCTTGAGATTTACACCGATGAGAAATCGGCGGAAGAGATGATAAAGATAGCCAACTCATTCAATATCAATGCACAGATAATAGGACACGTAGAGGTATCCGACAGAAAACGCCTCACCATAAAGAGTAAACACGGAATTTTTGAATACTGATGGAAATAATTGACAAGTTAGAAGAGATAAAAGAACGCTGGGAGGGGTTGCGCGAGCAGCTCAACGACCCGGAGTTGATGAACGACATGAAACGTTACGTCAAGGTGAACAAGGACTACAAAGACCTTGAGCCTGTGATAGATGCATTCAACCAATACAAGAATTACCTCGCGAACATCGAGGAAGCGAAGGAGATTCTGAAGACGGAGAAAGACGAAGACATGCGTGAGATGGCGCAGGAGGAACTCGACGAGGCCACCGAGAAATCAGTGAAGCTCGAGGAAGACATCCGTCTGATGCTCATCCCGAAGGACCCGACCGACGGCAAGAACGCCGTGATGGAGATTCGCGCGGGCACGGGCGGCGACGAGGCAGCCATCTTCGCGGGCGACCTCTACAGGATGTATCTCAAGTTCTGCGAGGCGAGGAACTGGAAGGTCGAGACCGTCGATGCCAACGAAGGCACCGCCGGCGGCTTCAAGGAGATCGTGTTCAACGTCACCGGCGACGGCGCGTACGGACTTCTGAAGTTCGAGTCGGGTGTGCACCGCGTACAGCGCGTGCCGAAGACCGAGACACAAGGCCGCATACACACCTCAGCCGCATCAGTGGTCGTGCTCCCAGAAGCCGAAGAGTTCGATGTCGAGCTTCTCGACAAAGACATCAAGAAAGAGGTGTATTGCGCCGCGTCAGGCCCAGGCGGACAATGCGTCAACACCACATACAGCGCGGTGCGTCTCACACACATCCCGACAGGCGTGGTGGTGAGCTGCATCGACGAGCGTTCACAAGCCAAGAACATGGCCAAGGCGCTGAAGATACTCCGCACACGCATATACGAGCAGGAATACAACAAATACATGGAGGAGGTCTGCTCGAAACGCAAGACCATGGTCTCGACCGGCGACCGCTCGGCGAAGATACGCACTTACAACTACCCGCAGGGGCGCGTCACAGACCACCGCATCGGCTTCACGGTCTATAACCTCACCTCCGTCATGGACGGCGACCTGACGTCATTCATCGAGAACCTCCAGATGGCCGAAAACGCCGAGAGGTTGAAGGAGAGCATGGAATAGTCAGTTAAAAGTTAAAAGAGTAAAGTTAAAAGATAACAGAACTACAGTCATAACCGCAACATGAACAAGCAGCAAATCATAGATCAAATCCGCGCGAAGAAGTCGTTCCTTTGCGTCGGTCTCGACACAGACATCAAGAAGATACCGCAACATCTTCTCAATGAGGAAGACCCCGTCTTCGCCTTCAACAAGGCCATCATCGACGCCACGGCGAGATATGCCATCGCCTTCAAGCCGAACACGGCGTTCTATGAGGTTTACGGCGCGAAGGGCTGGATGAGCCTTGAGAAGACGGTCAATTATATAAAGACAAATTACCCTGAGATGTTCGTCATCGCCGACGCGAAACGCGGTGACATCGGCAACACCTCCGCCAACTACGCGCGTGCCTTCTTCGAGACGCTCAACGCCGACGCAATCACCGTGGCGCCTTACATGGGCGTTGACTCTGTTGAGCCTTTCCTCGGCTTTGACGACAAATGGGTGATTCTCTTGGCTTTGACATCAAACAAAGGCTCGAAAGACTTCCAATACCTCAACATCGAGGGTAAGGAATTGTACAAGAACGTCCTGGCGAAGTCGGCGGAATGGGCTGGCAGCGACAAGATGATGTACGTCGTCGGCGCGACACATCCGGAGGAACTCGGTGAGATCCGCAAGCTGCTGCCGGAGCATTTCCTCCTCGTCCCTGGTGTCGGTGCGCAGGGCGGTGACCTTCAGGCTGTCGCAAAGTTCGGCCTCAACAAAGACTGCGGCCTCATCGTCAACTCGTCACGCGGCATCATCTATGCGTCCAACGGCGAGGACTTCGCAGAGAGAGCCGCCGAAGAAGCGAGGAAACTGCAGGAGCAGATGGCAGCCGTTTTGTAGTTAAAAGTTAAAAGAGTAAAGTTTAAAGAGCGCAAAGCGGACGATATGTTTGCTTTGCGCTTTTTTGCGTTGATATGTTTTAAAAAAATTCCGAAAAAGCAACTCCAAGTCGTAAAATATTTATATCTTTGCAGCCAAATCAAAAACGTAAAATATATGACTACATTATTCGATTACAGCGGAGTACGTTACATCAATCCGCTGACAGATTTCGGCTTCAAGAAGATTTTCGGCGACAAAGAGGTGATGAAAGCCTTTCTCACCGACCTGCTTCAGCCGAGTTCACCGATAAAAGACCTTGTTTTCCTTGACAAGGAGTTAGGCCCTGACAACGAGACATTCAGAGGCGTCATATACGACCTGCGCTGCATGACGGAAGACGGCGGCGAGTTTATCGTCGAGATGCAGAACCGCGGGCAGGAGCACTTCAGCGAGAGGATCCTTTATTATCTGTCACGTTCGTTCTCGAATCAGAAAGGGGCGGGCGACAAGAACTGGGATTATAGCCTGAAGCCTATTTATGGCGTGTTTTTTCTGAATTTCCACATGAAAGGATTCAAGCCGCGGTACCTGAGGACAATTCAGATGACTGTCAGTGAGACCGGCGAGTTGTTCTCAGACAAACTCAAGGCTTTCACGTTGGAAATTCCTGATTTCAAAGACAAGTCAGAAGATTACCCGAAGACAAAGATTGAATATTGGCTGTACATCTTGGCTAATATGCAGAATTTCAAGGGGCAACTGCCTTTCACACAGGAACAACCAGCATTCAAGAAAGTCGGCAGAATCTCAGAGATAGCCCACCTGACACCTGACGACCTGCGGTCATACGACAAGAATATGGATAACATCCGCACCAACAACGAGGTCATGAGTTTCGCCAGAAATGAAGGCAGAGAGGAAGGTCGAGAAAAAGGCAGAGAAGAAGGTATAAGAGAAGGCATGAAAGAAGGCATTTATAAAGTCGCAAAAAGCATGAAAGAAATGGGGCTGCCGATGGCCCAGATAACACAGGCGACAGAGTTGCCAGAAGATGAAATTGCCGCATTGTAAACACAAAGTTCTTTCACATCTTCTCGTATGGACAACTAAAAAGGACTGACGCAGCTTAAACGTCAGCCCTTTAAATTTTATAACTTTCAACTTTTAACTGAAAAGTTATCTCGCTATTGCTATTTTCTGCGTCTTCACAGTGCCGTCGTTGGCAACGACCTTGACGAAATAAACGCCATTGTCGAACAAAGCGACATTCACTGTTGTCTTGACAGAACCCTCAACGTCAGCGACCATCTGGCCGAGAGAGTTGTAAACCTCAACAGTCTTGATGTTCTCGCCCTCGACGAAGATTGTGCTGTTTGCAGGGTTAGGATAAACCTTCAGGTTGCTCATGGCATTCTCGCCGACTGCACTCGGTTTCCTGTTGATCCTCATGAGATCCGAATTTTGCGAGCCAAACTCACCGTTGTCTTCATCCATACCGACGATGTATTTGTCTGCGACTTTGATCTTGTACCAGCCATCACCGTATGCGCAGCAGATACCGTTGTCGTTGTCATCATAGATGTTGAACAGGTAATCCGCATCTGTCGGAAGGTCTTCGATCGTCTCGACATGGAGCTGCGTACCGCCTGATGAGATGAGGTGAGCGTACGGACCGCCTTCGGCAACGACCTCACCAAGCGAATTGATGAGCTTCCATGTGGTCTGTTCGCCAAACTGATCCTGGTTGATGTAGATCTTCATCGTTGTCGTCTCGCCATCAATCGGTTCTGTCTCAACCCATTCGTCGCAGACTGCTGTGAAATTCACTTCGTAAGGATAATCCTGACCGTTAGCCTTCACTATCGTGAGCTTACCGGCGTTTGTCCCAAATGGAATCTCCATGTCGAAAGAGATGCTCTCCCCCGCTTTTGGAGCAAGATCGCCGTCCCATTCAAATTCCGATACGGCGCCACCAATTTCAACTTTATATTGAATTGAAGTGAGGTTGTCTGTTCCACCGTTTAACAAAGTGAAGTCAAATGTCTTGACCTGGCTGCAAATCGCCACCGCACGTTGGCTGACACTCTTGATGACAGGATAGATAGGCTCGTCTGAACCCTGTGACGTCTCAAGCATGTTGGCGGAAAGGATGTTACGCGCCGGGTTGTTCGTTGTCCTTGCGCAGACGAAAGCGAGGAAGTGGACGTTGTTGATGTCAACCTCGACGCCATTTGGCGAGCCGATCATCTCAGGAATAGCGTATGTGTATTCCTTTGTGATGAGCGTGCCGGCTGTCGTAGGTGTGATTGGGTCGCCCCATGCGCTCTCGCCGATCACATCGCGGAGGATGTGCATGTGGCAGTACTGCCCGCCGACCCACTGTGACGGGTTTGAGGAGCCGCCGCTCTGCGAACCCCAGATGCTGTCCTGAAGCATATAGACGGTGAGGTAGTTCGTCGTCTCCGTGCTGTTTCCGGTGTAATAGACCTCAACTGTCACGCTGGCTTCGCGCGTCTCCGGGTCGATGACTACCTGTCCGCCCACGTTGAGTTCTGAAGCCTGCGCCAACTGCTGTGAGGCAAGACCGCTCCATGCGCTGCGGCTCTGGCCGGCTGATGTCGAACGGTTGACGACACCTGTCGGATAACCACTGATAGAGAAACCACCGTGGATGGTGTTGCCGTCCTCCGTGTTGAAGTTAGGATAACTTGTAGGAGCGTAGCCGCCTGCATGGATGTTAACCGCCCAGACCCTGCCGGGATTGTTGTTGCAGATCTGATTTGCAATAAGGTGTCCGTCGGGGCAATAGCCGCAGTTACGGCCTGTGAACTCTTCAATGACGACGTTCCTGTTTGCAGGTTCCGTCGATACGAACATCTGTGCGCTTGCCATGAAGCCGGCCACAAGTCCTAATACGAGAAATGTAAGTTTTTTCATCTTTTTAATTGATTAATAATTGATTATGATTTATTTTTGAATTTGAAAAAAGAGGAAAGTGGAAATCTGCTCTCTTTTCTCATTCCTCTCTCCTCTTTTAACTTTTAACGCTTAAAGCTCAACTTCAGTGTTCCAGCCGAACTCGTCTTTCTCTGCGCCTGTCTGGATGCCGCGGAGCTTGTTGTAAAGCTTCTGGCTCCACGGACCCGGCTTGCCGTCACCGAACTGGTATGACTTGCCTGTGTCAGGGTCATCGATGCGTGAGATAGGGCTGATGACAGCTGCCGTTCCGCACGCGCCGGCTTCCTCGAATGTGGCGAGTTCCTCTTCAGCGATCGGGCGGCGTTCGACCTTCATGCCGAGGCTTTCAGCAAGCTGCATCAAGCTCTTGTTGGTGATTGAAGGAAGAATTGATGTCGATTTCGGAGTGATGTATGTGTTGTCCTTGATGGCGAAGAAGTTGGCTGCGCCGGCCTCGTCGATGTATTTCTTCTCCTTCGCGTCGAGATAGAACTCACATGCGTACTGACCGCCGTGGCAGGCTTCCGTATGAGCGCGCAATGATGCCGCGTAGTTGCCGCCGACCTTGTAGATACCTGTTCCGAGAGGTGCCGAACGGTCGTATTTGCGTGTGATGACGTATGGGTTAGCCATGAAACCGCCCTTGAAGTATGGGCCTACAGGTGTCGCGAACACGACGAACAGATATTCATCAGCCGGTTTCACGCCGACGCGGGCGCCTGTGCCGATGAGCAACGGACGGAGATACAACGACGCGCCGCTCTCGTATGTCGGGACGAACTCCTTGTTGACCTGCACGCATTTGATCATGGCTTCCTTGAACTTCTCCATTGGGAAACGTGGCATGCAGATGCCGTCGCATGATGTCTCGAGACGTTTCGCGTTCTCTTCCATGCGGAAGATGCGCACCTTACCGTCAACGCCGCGGTGAGCCTTCAGGCCTTCGAAAGCCTCCTGGCCGTAGTGCAGGCATGTGGCAGCCATGTGGATGTTGATTGTCTCTTCCGAGCAGATTTCGAGTTCGCCCCACTCACCGTTACGGTAGTAGCAGCGGACGTTGTAGTTGGTTTTCAGATAACCGAACGGGAGTGAACCCCAGTCAATGTCTTTAGTGTTTTGCATGATATTTTTATTTTTTTAAGTTGATAAATTCATTTTTTCAAATTGCAAAGATACAATTTTTTTGAAAATGATTTCTAACTTTGAAAATATTTTAAACACCTTGAAAAACAGAGTGGGCTAACGCTGTCTCAGCACGACGTTCCAGCCGCAAGTGCTTGACGGACGGTATGTCCCAGTCCAAAGCTCAAAGCCGTCCTTGTAAATTGTCATCCTCTGGCTCTCAAGCTGTTTCGCCATCGGGATGTCGATACGGAAGCCGCCGGTTTCATCGGTTGTTGTCCTGATGTCCTGAACGGCGACAGTCGCTCCGGCGACAGGGTTTCCCAGCTCGTCGATGACGTTGCCGAAGATGACGCCGAGGCTGTTGTCGCGGAGCAACGGCAGTGTCAGCGACCTCCTTATCTCCATCGTCGTGTCAACGGTCTGATAGCCGTCCGATTCAAAGACGACGTGCATTGTCTTGTATTTGTCGCTGAACGATATGTTTTCTATCAGGACAGTCATGTTTGTCCTGTTCACCGGCACTCTGACGGGTTCATTGCCGTTGACGCTATATGTGATGATGCCTGTCTCAAACGGCAGCGACGGTATGGCGAACGCGGGGTCCTCCGCCACTGTCACCTTGACGTCTAACGGTTTGAAGACGAGCCAGCAGACGATGGCGGCGAGCAGCAATGTCGCGAACAACACGCTCAGGTAGGCCATGCGTCTCTTGCGTCTCGCATTCGCATCGATGATGCCGTCCATGACGAGACGGCGCACCACGATGTCGTACGCCATTTCGGAGAACCTTTCCGCCGCCATCTTCTGGAACGCTATCGCGCGGCTCGCCTCGACGGCCTCCTCAAGCGCCTTCTCGTTTGACGCGAAATATGCCTTCACGAGGCCTTTCTCATCCTCGTCGGTCAAGCCGTCAAGATAGCGGGCGAGCAGTTCCTCCGGTAACTTATCTGTTTTTTCTGACATATCCTCCGTCAATTAGTTTCTTCAGTTCGACCTTCGCCCTTCTCGAAATCGTATAGACATTTTCGATGCTGACGCCCATGGACCTTGCGATCTCATCGGCTTTCATGCCTTTCCATTCCGACAAAAGGACATATTTATACCTCGCGTTTTCGATACTGTTTATGGCGTCGAGAAGCTCGAAACGCAGCAGATGCGCGTTGCCGTCCTCATATTCGATGATGTTCTCGTCGAGCAGCGTCGATCTCCCGTCTGATGCGGCCACTTCCTTTTTCTTTTCATCAAAAAACCTCACCAAAACCGTTGACAGCCAGGTATCAAGGCTGGAAAGGAAGTTGAATTTCCTCAGTTTCTCCCAGCCATTTTTGTGCAAAAATAAATAAAATTCAGTTATCAGTTCCTCTTTTTTGACGTTAGACGAGAACATGCGCCTGATAATGAATGAGAAAAGCTTGTCGCAGCGATAAAACAGCAGGTACTCGATGGCATCTTCGTCATTGTTCATGACAGCCTCAAGCAGTTCCCTATCGGACAGCGACCTGAAATATTTAAGCCTTTTCCGCCTCAAATCACGAGTATTTTTTTAACACAAGTTTCACAAGTATTTTTCTAACACAAGTTTCACAAGTTTTCATCTAATCACCTAATCACCTTTTCACCTTTCCACCTTTCACCTTTCAACCTTTCCACCTTTCACCTTTCAACCTTTCCACCTTTTCACCTTTCAACCTTTCACCTTTCACCTTTCAACCTTTCACCTATCCCCTCATACCTTTTCGCCATTCTCTTCTTCCCTATCTTCCTGTAGAAATCCGCCATCTCGCCGTTCACCGTCTCGTACAACATCTGATAATTATTAGGTTCTGCATCATAAAGTTCCTTAACAATTGAAAAAGCAGCGAGATACGAATCCTCCGCATTTTTCCTGTCATTCAACGACAGGTAAGATTTACCAATCCCGACCAGATATTTCGGCATATCGGCCTTAAATCTCTTGATTCTATCAACCGATGGTTCTATTAGCTTTTTACCCTCGATGTAATTATCCAAAGCCTCGGCGAATTTTCCTTTTTGATATAAGACATCACCTTTACAGAGCAAGGCTCCGGCGTTATAATCCGTGTAAATGCCATTCCCGTCGTCGTAGGTCTCACACAGACCGACAAGTCTGTCACAGTTCGCCTCCGCCTCGTCATATTCATGTAAATTATATTCAGATTTCGCGAGGTTCAAGACTGCAAGCATATACAAATTGAGATAGCAGTTCAGGAGTTCATGTCTGTCATAAATATCCAACGCTTCCGCAAGCAGTTCCTTTGCATCTCCGAACTCTTTCATTTTCATGCAGATATTACTTTTCAAAGTACAGAAATGAGCAAGTAAAGGTGCAAATTGATTCGGATTTGACGGATATATCCGTTTCTCAATTTCGATCGCCTTGTCAATGGCGGCCATCGCCTCGTCAAACTTCATCTGGTCGGACAAAACAATCGCTATACACGACAATGAATTGGCATAATGGCCATCATAGTAAGGGTCAATTTCAGAAAGTCTCCTCCGCACTTCAACGGATTTCCTTATTGTCTGCTCCGACTTCTCGAATTCATAAGCCTGATAATACATTATGCCGAGAGAATGCAGAGGCGTATTTATCAGATTGAGATAATCTTTTTCTTCCATGCCGTCAGCTCTTGCAGCATCAATCAATTCGATTGATTTTTCAAAATAGTGGCTGGCATTCTTGTAATCATTGATGCTTTTGCAACTTCTCCCGACATAGGTAAACACAATGGCGAGAATTGGACTGTCATCGCAGTTACGCTCCGCCATTCTCCCATAGCGGAAGACCTTGTCGATTTCCATCTCATCGCAGAAAAACCTCACCGCACTGCGCAAATATTCGACATTTGTCGTGTCCGACTCCACTATCTTGTCGAACATCTGCCCCACGACCCGCCGGTTCTCCTTGCCGCCGACGAGCAGGCGCAGCTCTATCTCCTCGTACATCCCGGGTATCATCTCGCTGATGGAGGCGTTGGCCTCGTTGCGCTGCTCGATCTTCCGCGACAGGCGTTCGAGCGAGTTGAAGTCGGAATAGACCTTCAACGCGCCTTCGATGTCGCCGGCGTCGAGGGCGGCGAAGGCGCGGCGTCCGACGGAGTCCATGTCGTCTCTGTTAATCCTCGAGAACCTGTCGGCATATTCCGCGATCTTCGAGTTGGCGTTCCTAAGGTCCTCCTCGGCCTTCAAGGCTCTTTGCTCGTATTCCGCGAGCGGGATCTCGTTCTTCGCAAGCTGCGACTTCAGCTCCTCAATCTGCTTCTTATAGACACCGACCTGGTAATTGTCGAATATCTCGTAATAGTTGGCGCGTGCCTCCGCGAGTTTCGCCGGCGGCGCAAGCACGACCTTCAGCGTGTCGCGGTCGGTGAGGATCACTCCGTCGTTGATCTGCTTGGTGTTGACAAGCTCGTAGCCAAGCTTATACACACGGATGTTATATGCGACGTCGCCTCTCTTCTTCTTGGCGAAATTCAAGATGAAAACACCGTCGTTGCCGCTGACGGCGGGCTGCACGTCATCCGACGAGACGGCCTCGATGCTCACGCCGGACATGGATTTGCCATTGGAGTTAATCTCAACCACTCTCCCAACCTGCCTGACCTGAGCTGAAAGTGTGCAAACATTTAACAGACAAACAATTACAAGAATTTTTTTCAAAAATCGAGAATACATATTATATCGGTGTAATGAGACGCAAAGATATATATTTTTCCTGATTCATGAAGTAATTTTCAACATGTTAAGTGAATAATTATATTATACAGGATCTTCTTTTGCACACTCGTCATAAGTTCAGGAGTCAATCGGCAAAGATCAAAAATCCAGGAACACCTCGCGAGTACCGAAATCAATTTCCCACTTGCCTTTTTCAGTGCTTTCCCATTGATATTTCGCGGCCATGTCGTCCCACCATTTCTGGAATTTAGTGGTTGTCAAGCCCATGTCCTTAACTATTTTTTCGTAGAGGTCGTCATTGTCAGCTGACATGATCTTCGACAATTCCGCAAGTCCGTTCCGGCGTTCAAACAATGCCTGAATTTGGTTTTTTTCTTCTTCTGTTACTTTTCCAACTAACTTTTTCATGATACCAATTTTAATAATCTTTAGTGTTAATCAAATCAAAAGGATCAAGGTATTTGATTTCCTTAATCTCCTTTTTTGATACAGTCAATCCGTTTTCTTCAAGTTTGGCGAGGAGTTTGCGGCTCGCGTTTCTTTCGATATGCGACACCACACACTGTTCGTGCGACGGCGTATTAATGTCCCACGTCATTTTCCGATTCAGGAAGACACAGCGTTTGCAATGGTAGGCGTCGCAAATCCTGCATATCGGCGCATGGTCAATTCGCAAAAGCTGTTTATTCCTGATATTCAACCCATTGACCACATCGCCGCAGCTATCGTCTTCATTCTCAAAATAAAACGCCGGACAAACATAAAACCTGCCGTTCGGAGCGAGCGTGATGCTGTCAACACCGGCGTTGCAACTATTGGCCTTATCAAGCAACAATCTGTCTGTCAATATGTTAATCTGCGGATTGTGTCCGGAATTATAAGATTCAAAGACACTTTCAACCATTTTGTCGAGGACTACCGCATAGCGTTTGAAATCTGCGTCATTGAAAGTCTCAACGTCTGTAATGGCAATATTAAGCCTGCTGACGAGATTTATGTTTTTCAGCAACGACTGATAATTTTCGAAGAGGTCCTTTTTCCCAATCCTCAACACGTATGCTGGTTTTGGAGAATCATTTAGCTGAAGACGCGTAAAATCCCTGAAATCATTGAACACCAGCAGGTCTGATGAATACACGCTGTGATTTCTTATTGAGGATATATTCGAATGGTCAATGGTGTCAATCAGCGACATGTATTCTGACGGCAGCTCACGATCAGGATACACGAACTGTATCGCAAGATTTTCCTTCATTCCGAATATGATGCCGGCATTCAGAGTCTCCAAATCGATAAGTCTTGGCTGCTTTCGGTTTTCATAGTTGCAGAATGATGTCGAACTATCATCGAGCAATATTATCAAATAACTCAGCATAGATTTGATTTTAAGCAGGTTACATTATTATTTTCAAACTTGTTTTGCCCGAATCGCTCAAGTTGTTGCAAGCGTTCGAGTTTGCGATACAGTTTATTCCAATAGTAGTTGTTGGCACGGACCCTTGCCTTGTGCATCTTGCATATTGCGGTGGCGCGTTGGAACACTGTATTCGTATCGGCCGCATCGAAGTTTTCGCCCTGGCACCATGCGCATCCGCTTGCCACCTCGCAGCCGATGCATTCATCGTTGCTTTGCGTGCATCTGTCGAGGGTGAGGAAAGGACGCAGCTTGTTCTTGTCGATTCCGTCGTGGATGTTGCCGATGATCCATGCTTTCTTGTCACGCAATGAATACTGTGCGAAACGCGTGCACGGATAGAAATTCCCGGCGGCGTCAACGGCGAGCATCTTGCCTGCACCGCACCAGTTTTCGTTGTCCGTCACACAGTCCATCGGCTTGCCGAGACGCTCCGAAAAGAATGAGCAGCTGTAATTTTCATAGTAGCCCTCGTCAACAATGGTGTCCGCGAGTTTCATCAGTTGTTCCTCGAAAAGCCTGTCATCGCCGTTATTCCATACATCTTCAAAAACGCAATTTATGTTTACATCATGAATACCAAGGGAATACAGATGCAGAACGCTCTCGTAGATATACGGCAGATCCGCGCTGCTAATCGTCACCTTTGTGCCTGCACCCGGAAATTGTTCAAGCCATAACGGGATATTCCTTACGACATCTTTGTATGATCCTTTTTCAGTTCCTTTGTACACACGATTCATGTCGTGTTTGATTTCCGTCCCGTCGATAGTTATCCCTATGCTGAGATGTGACCTGTTTTTTTTGATGAAACGTTGCACCTTCTCGGAATCATAGTTGATGCCATTTGTGGAAAAAGAGAATCTGTACGAATTGAACCAGTGGTGGTTTCTTCTGAACATCTCAATTTTCAGATAGTCACATATCTTGTCGATGAGGTCAATCTCAAGAAATGGTTCTCCTCCGATAAAGTCCCATATCACGCTTGCCTGCGGCATGTCGTCTTCATGACTGAGGATGTAGTCAATGGCAGCCTTGGCGGTGGAAAACGTCATGCGTTCAGTCTCGTTTTTCCCGACCAGATAACAATATTTACATGCCAGCTGACAGTCCTTGGTTACAATAAAGGTAATGCTTTTTGCGATACCCGACTGCCATCCGCCATCTTGTGTCTTGATGTTTTGTTTCATGACAAACCCTAACTTGAAGTTCCGGAGCAGGACGAGGAGCAATAGTAGTAGCACAGTCCCGAGCAAGATCCGCCGCAATACATGCGGCAACCATCGCAGTTATAGCTGTTTCCGCCCATGCAGCCGCCTTTGCAAGAGTCGTTACAAGCAGTTTTGCAGGATGATGAGCACGCCCCACTGCAAGACTGCATACATTCATTGGTACACGAGCTGCAGTTCGACTTTGAAGTACCGC
Source organism: Bacteroidales bacterium (assembly GCA_024400295.1). Lineage (GTDB taxonomy): Bacteria > Bacteroidota > Bacteroidia > Bacteroidales > F082 > Limimorpha. The sequence goes on from JAKSNA010000001.1 coordinate 53,902, forward strand.
TGCACGTCCCGCTACAGTTACTGCCGCATGTTGTCGTACATGACGATGAACAGGTGCCGGAGCATGACGAGGAGCAGCTTCCGGTGCATGAAGTACATGTTGACGAGCAACCACTGGTACACGTCGATTTGCACGTTCCGCTGCAATTGGATCCGCAGCCGCCGGTGCAAGATGCGGAGCATGTTCCAGTACATGAAGTGCATCCGCCAGTGCAGCCTTCCGTGCAAGTCCCGGTGCATCCGTTGCCGCAGGCGTTGGCGGCGCTGCCTGTACACGTCGTGCTGCATGATTCGGCACACGAGCCGTAACACGTGGAGGTGCATGAGCCGTTACAGTCGCTCGGGTCAACGATTTCTTTTTTGCATGATAGCAGAGACCCTCCCATTGAGAGGATGGCGAACGCCGGAAGCACCGTCAAGGCCGCCTTCTTGAAGAACTCCCGTCTGTTTATGATATCATCGTGTCTATCTTCCATATTTCAATATGTTTTTGTAATCTAAGCCGTTAAACTTCTTCCTTTGATTGTCCGTATCATGAGGAGCCTTCACAACTTTCGCCGGTTCGGAGTTGTCGGTGATGCCATCCGCTCCCTTTGATGTCTTAGTCAAAGTATAATGTGTGAATGCCTGAAAACGTCCGCTGTACGTGTCATCACTTACGTTATAGTATGTCAAGCAAAATCCCGTCGCTTTCCTGCCGTTTGAGTCGTTGTAATCAGCGCCGGTGAGACTGTATGTCCCATCTGAATTTTTCGCAAGATACATTTCAGGGGAGTCTTGATAGCCGTGTCCATCTTCGATATAATAGAACGTATCATCAGTATCCAAGGCATATATTGGCCAAAGCACACTGTGATAGTATATGTCAGGTTCATCGAAGAAATAGAACGTGATGTTTGTACGATACCATCCGCCATACAGATGTATCGCCCCGGTACTCTCATCATATTGTCCGACGGCATGGAGATATGAATTGCCTTCGCCCCAACAGATGCCTTCAACCAACACCCAAGTCATTTCATCGCTCTGATATGTCGATATACGGGTGCCGGACCACGACTCGTAAGTTTCCAGATCCCAATTGTATGCCGTGACCGAATATGTGCCGATATAGTCGCTGAGAGGCGTTATTGTGCCATCGCTTGCGGTCTCAAAGGATTTGGTCTCGCCGTACGTAGTGCCCACGGAATTTGTGGCATACGACCTCACGTAGTATCTTGTTCCGGCGGCAAGTCCGGTTATGCTCGACTGGAAACTTCCGATGCCTTTTCCGTCGTTGGTATGTGAGTCTGACACCGTTGGATTTTCCGACTCGCTCCAGCACACACCTTTTCCGGTCACTAACGAGTTGCCATCGGCTGTGACGTTGCCGCCACAAATCGCCGATGTTTTTGAGATGCTCGAAACGTTTGACGTGCTCACCGTTGGGTTAAACATCTGGAAATCTTTGGTCGTGAACGTCTTCGTCTCACCGTACGAGACGTCAACCTCATTCTTCGCATACGCCCTGATGTGATATGTGGTGTTGGCATCCAGGCCGCCAATGGTTGTCTGGAAGACACCGTCTCCATTGCCATCAGTCGTCTTGCCGTCAGCTATGGTGGGCTGCAAGTTGGTGCTTGACCAGCAGACTCCTCTTTGCTTGATGAACGCCATTCCGTTTTCAGTTATGTCGCCGCCACATTTCGCCGAGTTTTCTGTTATCTCCACCACATCAAGCGTCTTGATTGTTGGCGACACCGCCTTCTTGTTACATGATGCACAAATCATCACGAATACAAGCATAAAAGCATTTGCAAATATTGTCTTGCTTTTCATAATGAATAAATTTAAATGTGGTCGCAATCGCGTCCTAATATTTCTTATATTTCACGCATGTGCCGTCCCATGTCTCCCAACTGGATTCATTAATACGAACAGAACTATCGTAGCCTCTTGATTCCCAGTCAGTACGTATCCGACGCATTGAGGACTGAATATCCCTACGCCTGCTATCCGAATAATAATCCCATCCGGTATTCATGCTAATCAACATTTTGACATAATCATCATATACTTTTTTCAACTGCCTCCATTGTATCATATCAGCCGTTGAAGGTATATTCTTTTTATCCTTAACAGAGGTTTCGCTGTGACCAGCCTTGCTCTTTTGTGGCATCCCTGAAGACACGACACCCTGTTGCTCACATTTCTGGACGAATTTGTCTTCACGTGCTTTGTTTTTTAACGCTTTTATGTCCTGAGTAAGTGACGCCGTTAAGGAAATCAATTCTTTGACAGACGACCTTAATTGTTGACTGGCTTCCATGTTTTTCAGGTAGATATTAGCCATATAGTAGCCCTCGCTTGCGGCAGTGTTATAATATTTAGCAGCCATTTCATAGTCCACACCACATATTTTCCCAAAGTTATATTGGTAATAACGGCCTTTTTCAGCTATCAGAGGAGGGTATCCGAGTCCGCAAGCCCTTTCAACATAAGGATATGCTTCTTTAAATCCTTCGGCAGATACCAACATGCCTCCCATGGTGAGATGGCTATACTGACATGCCATTGCCTGAAGATGAAACGCAGGAGGGTAATCGGCTGCCAACAGTGGTTCAATCATCTTCTTAACCGTATCGCAACGTTCCTCCATGGTCTTGCTGCTTGGGATTTTGCCGGTAAGGAGGAAATTTCCGTACTCATACACGGCAGGGAAAAAGTTACGTTGCGCAGCTGCACGTATATAGGCACCGCCGACTGTCGGGTCAGAGTCGGAGTTCGTTTTCATGACTCCTACACGGAACATTTCAAAGGCTTCCTTATCGAAAGTGCCGTCACTGATAGCATCAACAATATATTTGGCACAATAGATGAATGGGAACATGTCGTTTTGAAGACCACATTCCATGGATATCGAGGCGTAATCAACAGCACGCACAGGGTCGAAATAGTCGGGGCCTCCATACAGGCTCAAGCTGGCGAGTCCATTATAATAGATTGAGTCCCTCTCCGCGGCCAATCGTATGTAAGAGTACGCCTTGTCAATGCTGTCCATATAAAGATAGCATGCACCCAGATTATTGTAGGCGTTGTTTTTCTCAAAATCGAACTGTTCGGGAATGTTGTTGCAGGCTCTTGTATAATAGTAGAATGCCGTGTCAAAATTCTTAACATTACTATTATACATATAATAGTCAGCCAAATAAAGACAACACAATCCATCTTCTTCCGGATGCTTTTCTGAAACGGCAATAAGGGCATTCACCGCTTTGGCTTCTTTCTTGTCACTGTTGCAGTTGCGTTGTAGATTTCGAGATTTTTTCACAGCCTCCTTTAGTTCTTTGCTGTATAATCCATAAGCCGCCGATCGTGATACCTGCGCCCGAATCGCAGGCGACGAGAACGGCATCGCAAACATTGATATCAACAAAATCAAAATCACTTTTTTAGCCATCGGGGAGGCCTGATTCTGCTTGTGAGGCATAAGCTTCATCTTGATAGTTGTTCCAATTTTCATTTTCTTTTTCGCCGTGTTATATTCCATCCGGCCCGTCGGTTTTTAAATTCTTATTTGTTGTTATTCATATATTCCGAATACTCCGCAAAGAAATCATAATCAAGCACCCTCGAAATCTTCAGCAACAGTCCGGTGTCGATGTACTTCCTCTGGAAAATCTTGTAGATGTTGTCACGGCAACATCCCAACTTGTCAGAAAACCATTTTACGCTACGCCCCTGCTCATCAAGTTTCTCACGTATTCTCTTACCAATATGAATTCCTTCCATATTTGAATCTTTTACCAATAGAGGGCGTGAAACATCAAAATCTGACAGACTATTTTTATTTTTTCTCAAATCGTAAACTTATTAATTTATCAACTTGCAAAGAAAACACAATAAACCATACCAAACAAAAAACAACACTTCCAATGATTATACAAAATACGGAAAATTTTTATACAAACGAGCATCTGCACCTCCCGACATGACAAAGGAAGTGAACGTTTTGCAGAACAAATCTGCAATCAGAAAAAGTGTGTTAAATTAACTTGAGACAGTTCTCAATTCAGCCGATGTGGTTTCTCCACAGGCGTCTCCAGAGGTAATGTTCGCCTATTCCGTACTGTTCTAACAGGTCGTTGATTTGCTTTGCGACAGCGACTTTATCAACGGGCGCGTCGGTTTTCCTTCCGGCGAGGAGCACGTTTTTCGGAGTATCTTCCATCTCGATGAACTCCATGACATTAGTCTTGTAGCCGCAATATTCCAGCACGAGGGCGCGGACGGCATCGGTAATCATGACAGCCTGACGTTCGAGGAAGATGCCGAACCGTGTGATGGCGTCGGTCACGCCAGATTTCTCCATCTCCCGCCTGACTTGCTTGTGGCAGCACGGGGCGCAGATTATCAGTTTCGCATTGTTGCGCACACCTATCAATATAGCGTCGTCGGTGGCGGTGTCGCAGGCGTGAAGCGCAATGAGGACATCGAGTTTCTCGGGTTTGTAATTCTCTATCGAATTTTCCACGAACCTGAAGTCCTTCAAGCCGCATTTCTCAATTATATCGTTGATTTTCAAAACCAAGTCCTGACGGATCTCAACGCCTTCCATCACAATCTTCTTATCATATTTCGAGGTGAGATATTCATAAAGTGCGAAAGTGAGATAGCCTTTCCCCGCGCCCATGTCGGCGATGTGAATCTCGTCGCCGAACCTCACGTTTTTCATCAAGCCGTCAACGATTTCAACATATTTGCAAATCTGTTTGAACTTGTGCTGCATGTCGGCGAGGACTTTCCCTTCGCGCGTCGTGAGTCCGAGCAGGAACCACCACGGCTTCATCGGGTTGATCAGGCGAGCTTTTTCATGGTCGTGGCTCAGGTCCTGCGTGCGCTGTTCCTTCACCGGTTTGCAGACCATCGCCGGTTTTCCTTTCTTGCTGACTAATAACGTTATATCTTCTGAAATGGTGAAAAGTGACACATTCTGAAAAACTTCGGGAACGAGAGCTTTGATTTGTTCCATCGTCTGAGCCGCATCGTAGTTCTTCGTCTCGTCACGGCGTTCGTAGCGGAACACAAACTGGAACATCTTGTTGTTTTTCAGCAAGACAAGCTTAACATACACATTGCGCAGTTCGTTGCTTTTAACCATAGGCTTCGAGAGGGTCATCTTCACCATCGAGCCGTCCCGAAGCGATGCGTTCAGTTTCTCGAAAAAGTTTTCCATTACTCAAGTGTTATAGGTATTTAGGTAATTAGGAATTTCAGGTTGCAAAAATACGACATTTATCATAACAGCGACAATTTGTCAGTCAGAAAAAATTCCATGTTTTTGGCACAATTTTTGAATGCCGTGCAACAAATTTTTCAAAAAGTAGTTTAAATCAAAAAAATAAATATCATGCAAACAGGATCAATTGGAGTAAAAACCGAGAACATTTTTCCGGTAATCAAAAAATTCTTATATTCTGAAAATGAGATATTTCTGCGTGAGATAATCAGCAACGCAGTCGATGCCACAAGCAAGTTGAAGACTCTCGCCTCTGCCGGCGAATTTACCGGCGACCTCGGCGACCTGACGATTCACGTGGAGGTTGACAAGAAGAAAAAGACCATCACCGTGCGCGACAACGGCATCGGCATGACAGAGGAGGAAGTCGATAAATACATCAACCAGATCGCTTTCTCTGGCGCGACGGAGTTCGTCGAGAAATTCAAGACAAACAGCGAAGCGGAGTCGGCAAACATCATCGGACATTTCGGCCTCGGATTCTACTCTGCGTTCATGGTCTCGTCTAAAGTCTCGCTGATCACCAAGTCATACAAGCAGGCCGCCGACGAGAAAGGTGTCATTTGGGAATGCGACGGCTCGCCGGAATATACGATGAATCCTATAATGAAAGGCAACCGCGGAACCGACGTAATTCTTTATGTATCAGACGACTGCGCCGATTTCCTCGAAGAAGGCAAGATCCGTGAGCTTCTGAACAAATACTGCAAGTTCATGTCAACACCGATACAGTTCGGGACCAAGAAAGTGCAGGAACCGATTGAAGGCGAGACCGACAAAGACGGCAAGCAGAAGACCAAGGAGGTGGAGAAACCGTGGATCATCAACGAGGTAGCGCCACTCTGGAAGAAGTCACCAAGCTCAATCGAAGACAAGGAATACGATGATTTCTATCACACGCTGTACCCGATGAACTTCACCGAGCCGCTGTTCCACATCCACCTTAACGTCGATTATCCGTTTAACCTCACGGGCATCCTATACTTCCCGAAAATCAGCAACAAATACGAGTTCCAGCGCAACAAGATCCAGCTTTACTGCAACGAGGTCTTCGTAACTGATTCAGTTGAAGGCATTTTGCCCGACTTCCTGAGCCTGCTCCACGGCGTCATCGACTCGCCAGACATCCCGCTGAACGTCAGCCGTTCATTCCTGCAGAACGACCAGAACGTGAAGAAGATTTCCGGCTACATCACCAAAAAAGTGGCGGAGAAACTTGAGGAACTCTTCAAGAAAGACCGCGAAGACTACGAGAAGAAATGGGACGACATCAAGATTTTCATCACCTACGGAATGATCACCGATCCGAAATTCTTCGAGAGAGCCGAGAAGTTCATGCTTTTCAAAGACACCGACGGAAAGCATTACACCATTGAAGAATACAAGAAACTCATTGAGGAGACGCAGAAGAACAAAGACGGCAACGTCGTCTATCTGTACGCCACCAATCAGGACGAACAATACACCAACATCGAGAACGCCAAGGCACGCGGCTACAACGTCCTGATGCTCGACGGAATGTTAGACTCGCACTTCATCAGCAACTTCGAGCAGAAGTTCGAGCATACATCTTTCGCCCGCGTTGACTCCAGCACCATCGACAAACTCATTGAGAAAGAAGAAGATAAAAAAGAGTCGAAGCTCGATGACAAGCAGAAGGAAGACGTGAAGAAGGCCTTTGAAGACATCATTGACAAGACACACTTCAACGTTGAGTTCAGCACGATGGCCGACGACAGCGCACCTGTCGAGATCATACAGAACGAGTGGATGCGCCGTTACAAAGAGATGAACCAGATGGGCGGAATGGCGATGTGGGGCGACATGCCCGACAACTACACGCTGATGCTCAACACCAACAATCCGGCAATCGCAACACTGCCAGAAAAGAGCGAAGAAGAGCGCAAAGCCACTGTGAGCCAGCTTTACGACCTCGCCCGTCTGTCAAAGAATTTATTGAAAGGCAAAGAGTTAAGCGAATTTATCAAAAGAAATTTCAACGAATTATCAGGAATATAAGGAATTTTAGGAGTTTCAGGTAATTTAGGTGTTTAAGGAATTTAAGGCACCAAACCCCTTAAACACCTAAATTACCTAATCACCTAATCACCTAATTACCTGAAACACCTAATTACCTAATTACCTAATTACCTAATCACCTAAACACCTAAAGAAATGAACAAGAAAAAAATCATCTGGATTGTAGTAATCGTGGTTGCAGTATTGGCAATCTTCGGTTGGATTAAAAACAGTTACAACGGCATGGTCTCTAAGCAGGAGAGCGTCGAGGCGCAATGGGCGCAGGTTGAGAACGTCTATCAGCGCAGGGCCGACCTCATCCCGAACCTCGTGGCGACAGTGAAAGGCTACGCCGAGCACGAGAGCAGTACCTTGACGGATGTCATCAATGCCCGCGCGAAAGCCACGGGCATCACTCTCGACCCGACAGACCTTGAACCGGAAGACATCGCGAGGTTCCAGGCGGCTCAGGACGAGCTGTCAGGCGCACTGTCGAGACTCCTTGTCAGCGTTGAGCAATACCCCGACCTCAAAGCCAACCAGAACTTCCTTGAGCTTCAGTCACAGCTTGAAGGCACGGAGAACAGAATCACCGTCGAGCGTCAGAAGTTCAACGACAAGGCGAGGGAATACAACCAATATGTGAGGGCGTTCCCGCGCAACATCATCGCCAACATGTTCGACTTTGAGAAGATCGGATATTTCAAAGCCGCGGCAGGCAGCGAAGTGGCACCAAAAGTGGAGTTCTGATGAACGCGAAATCATTTTTCAGCACCGAACAGCAACGGCAGATTGTTGAAGCAATCAAGACCGCCGAGTTGAACACAAGCGGCGAGATTCGGGTGCATGTTGAAAACCATTGCAAAGGCGATATTCTTGACCGCAGTGTAGTGGTTTTCAACATGTTGAAAATGAAAGAGACAGCAGCCCGCAACGGCGTGCTGATATATCTCGCTGTTGCTGACAGGAAATTCGCGATCATCGGCGACGAAGGCATCAACAGACTTGTTGAACATGACTTTTGGAACGACGTGAAAGACGAGATGGCAAGATGTTTCCGCGAAGGTGACTTCACCGGCGGCGTGGTCAACGGTGTCATGCGTGTCGGCGAGAAATTGAAAGCATTCTTCCCGTACCAAAGCGACGACGTGAACGAGCTGCCCGACGACATCTCGTTCGGAAAGGAGGAAGCATGAATGAGTTAAAAGTTAAAAGTAGAAAGTTAAAAGGGCGCGAAGCGACGATGGCATTTCTTCGTAGGTTTGCCGCCGCAATATTTTTTGTCATCTCATTTTCCGTTTCAGCGCAGGATATTCCGGCGAGGCCTGTGCCGCCGAGATTAGTCAACGACTTCGCCGATGTGTTGAGTGCCAAACAGGAGCTGCTTCTTGAAAACAAGCTCGTGCGTTTCAACGACACCACTTCAACGCAGATTTGCGTCGTCACCGTCGATGACTTGGGCGGCACAACTGTTGCCGACTTCGCATATCAGATCGGCGAGAAATGGGGTGTCGGGCATAAAGAGAACAACGGAGCCGTCATCCTCATCAAGCCGAAAAAGGGCAACGAGCAGGGCGACGTCACCATTCAGACCGGCTACGGACTTGAGCCTTTCGTGACCGATGCCGTTTCAAAACGCATCATCGAGCAGGTGATGATACCATCGTTCAAGGGAAACGACTATTACACGGCCATCGACAAGGCCACATCGATAATAATGGGTTTGGTGTCGGGTCAGTTCAAGGCGGAAGACCTCGAAGACGGCGACGACGTTGAAGGCATTGTGGTTCTTCTGTTCTCGATTTTCTTCATCGTCCTGCTCATAAGCATCTTGGGCAGAGGCAACAATGGAGGGACGATGTCGGGCAAAGGCGACGACCACAACATCTGGAGAACGCTGTTCTGGCTTAGTATTTTGAACAACGGCAGTCGCAGCAGCGGATGGGGCGGCTTCAGCGGTGGTTCCGGCGGTTATGGCGGCGGAGGCTTCGGAGGGTTCGGCGGAGGTCACTTCGGCGGAGGCGGCGCAAGCGGCAGCTGGTAATAATGTGATGGCCTTACGGCTGCCAACACATTTTTCACATTGACCGCAGGCCATCACATAAAAAAAATTTATCTTTGCAAAAATTTTTATTATGGGAAACGTCATCTCAATAAAAAACGGCTCGGTCTTTCAACACGAGAACCTGATTCTCAAAGACATAAACCTTGAAGTCGGTCGGGGCGAGTTCGTGTATCTCATCGGGAAAAGCGGCTCGGGCAAATCAACGTTCCTCAAGACCCTGTACGCCGAGCTGCCCGCGAAAGACGGCAACTTCAACATCGCCGGCTTCAACCTGAATGAAATAAAACGGAAAGACATACCATTCCTCAGAAGAAAGATAGGCATCGTGTTTCAGGATTTCCAACTTCTTTATGACAGGAATGTCGAGCAGAACTTGTCGTTTGTCCTGAAAGCCACCGGCTGGGATGACGAGCAATCCATCGCAAGACGCATCGATGACGTTCTGCAACTCGTTGGTTTACAAGACAAATTGAAATCAATGCCACACCAGCTGTCGGGCGGCGAGCAACAAGGTATCGCAATCGCGAGAGCATTGCTAAACAACCCTGATGTCATTTTGGCAGACGAGCCGACCGGCAACCTCGACCCTGACACGACAAACGACATCATGAGACTCTTCTTGAAAATACGCAACCAAGACACGACAATCCTGATGGCGACTCACAACTACAACCTCATTCTGAAATATCCTTCGCGAGTACTCAACTGCATCAACGGCACGGTGGAGTCATCCAAGTAACACCGACAGCAGCTTATCGGTGGCACGCGACGCATCATAAAAATAGCCCATCCTGCTCTTTCTGGTAGAGACCTGCTCTTCGGAAAACGGCTTGTCCATCAAAGTTAAAATGGCAGTCTTCATCTCGTCAGCGGAATCAGCAACTACACACAAGTCATTGACATTCAAGCCATCAACCATCTTTGAATTAACCACGCAGTAGCGTCCGTTGAACAATGCGTTCAGAAGCTTGAGCTTGAGACCGGTAGCCTGTGCAGTGACAAGAATGTTGATATGCGCGTTACGGATCAGATTCTGCATCAGATTATCGTCAGGATTCGGAATAAGCTCAACATTCTGATTTCCAGCGGCCAGAGCGACAAGATGCTCCGGCGGATTCATGCCCGCAATCTTCAAGTTGACATCAATGTCATTGAATACCTTTTTAACAAGAAACTCTGCGGCATTATAGTTCTCAGCAACATCAAGTTTCCCGTGATAAAGCACGTAATCACCCTGACCATCAATGACATTCACCTCATCAAAACCATTATATGCCGGTATAAGACTGACATTTTTATAACGATGACTGAAATATTCGAAATCATTATTTGAGATTGCCAAAATGCCGGTCGCCCTGTTCAGAATCGGCTCAAACCTCCGCAGTCTCGCGGATTCTGCCACAAAAAACACTCTCTTGTACAGGTTCTTCTCGCTTTTCGCAAGCAGTCTGTAATAATCATGTTCCACATTGTGAGTCCTGACAAAAACCTTCCTTCCGGTCATCGACTTGTCTAACAACACGCCGCAGCAATGCAGTCCTTCAAGCAGAACCGGATAATCGTCTTTTTTCAGATTTTCAATCAATTCATCTGATAATCTTGTTGTTACGATATATGGCAGGCGTTGCAGTGACTTCTTGAACGAAGTATCACGTTTGTAATAATTCACCGAAAAGCACAGTTTTTCCAGAGCGGAAGAATGCTCGCGGCCATATTCAAATGTGTGCAGATGAATCTTCACCCCGCGTTCAGCCAATGACTTCAGTTTGAAAAAGACATCGATGACACCGCCGTAATTTGCAGGGTACGGCACATCAAAACTGACGATATGTATATGATTATCAGACATATTTCTCATAAATATCAAGCAACACCTTCTCTTCGTTTTCCCAGCACAGCTCACGGGCCGCGATGGTAAGATTATGTTTCCACAACGCCAACGAATCCCTATCGTTCAAAGCATTTTTTATTGTTTCAGCGATTGACTGCGGGTCATGGTTTTCAACAAACGTTCCGATATTGTAATTTCTCACAATACGTTCTATTTCAACGAGATGCGATGCCACGACAGGCACGCCGGCCTGGATGTAATCAAAAAGTTTGTTCGGCAAACTGAAACGGTAATTCAGGTTTGTATCCTTGTCAAGAGTGAATCCGAGTTCGGCAAGCTGCGTTATCGCCATCATCTTCTGGTAAGGCATACGAGGGAAGAACTTCACTTTTTCATCCCAATGATTCTTTGCGACCTTCTCTTTCAGAATCGGAAGCACGTCTCCCCCACCGATTATAACAAGCTGACAGTCATCAAGATAACGCATCGCTTCAACAAGTTCCTCCGAGCCGCGATGGATATTTATCCCAGAACCTTGAAGCAAGAGAATGTGTTTTTCCGGGTCGAGGCCGACTTCCTCACGCGTCGCCGGCGACGGCAGCATCTTCCTCATCGGGATATTTCTAATCACATGGACATCAATGCCATACTTTTCATGGAACATGTCAGCGATTGATTTACAGACTGTTATCATTTCAGGAAGTTTAGGAACAACATACTCTTCAATGCCGCGCCACACATTCTGGACTTTCGGGCGGTTTACCAGTTCCGGCACTTCGGTGAAATATTCATGACTGTCGTATATCAGTTTTATCCTTTTAAGCCTTGAAATCCAGAAATTCGGAAGCAATGTATCCAAATCATTGGAAAGCAAACAGTTAGCGCGATGAAACAGCAAAAACAGGAAAAGTCTTATGTTGTATTCAGCATAGAAAAACGGGCCTTTCTCAAAAATCAGTTTCATGCGGTGAGACTTGTACGGACGTTCGTCCATCGGCGGTGACTTGCGTTGGCGGCGACCGACCAAAAGCACGTCGAAGCCAGCCTTCTGCAACGTCAAGCACGACTTATTAACCCTCTGGTCTGTTACTAAGTCATTGATTACCGATACTATAACACGTTTCAATACCCTAAAAATTTAAAGTGTTAAAATTAGAAATTTTATATTGATGTTTGACAAATTTTATCTAATTTTGAAAAATTTTTAACAAATGGAAAAAGACTTCTCTTTGCGGAAGCTTAACACATTCAGCTTCGATGTCAAGGCCAAGTATTTTCAGGAACTGAAAACGCCTGATGACGTGCGTTTATTGCTTGAAAACGACATTTTCAGGCAATGTTTTGATGAAGACCGAGTCCTGATTTTAAGCGGCGGAAGCAACGTTCTCTTCAGAAATGACTTTTACGACGGTTTCGTCGTTTACCCCAACTTCAAAGGCGTTGAAACCATTGAAGACACTGGAAACCAAAAGATTATAAGATGTTTCAGCGGCGAGGTCTGGAAAGACTTCGTTGACTTAACGGTCGCGGAAAAACTTTACGGTCTTGAGAACCTCTCCGACATCCCCGGAAAGGTCGGGGCTGCGCCGGTGCAAAACATCGGAGCATACGGCGCAGAGGTCAAAGACGTTATCTATCAAGTACATACAGTTGATTTGGCATCGGGTGAGATTAGAGTTTTCACTAATGAAGAATGCAAATTTTCCTACAGGAGCAGCGTCTTCAAGGAGTTAAAAGTTAAAAGTAGAAAGTTAAAAGGGCGCGAAGCGAACACAACTTTTTGTCCTTTAATTTTTGCCGTTGATTTTGTTTTGAAAAAGAAAGACGAGTTGAAATTAGATTACGGAAACATCCGTAACAATCTGATTTCCAAAAACATAACAAACCCAACGATTCAAGATATCGCAGATTCCGTCAAGGAGATAAGGAAAGAGAAGCTGCCGGAAGTCGGAGTTGTCGGGAGTGCGGGGAGTTTCTTCCAGAACGCCATTATAAGTATGGATAAGTATTTGAAACTAAAGGCTTTATATCCAGAGATGCCATCGTATCCCGAAAAGGACAATATGGTAAAAGTTCCTACGGGCTGGCTCATCGACAAGGCAGGGTGGAAAGGTTACCGTGAGAACCATGTGGGTGTTTGGGACAAACAGGCACTTGTCCTGGTTCATTATGGTTCAGGGAAGCCGTTGGAAATCATAGAGTTGATGAAAAAAATCCAGCATTCTGTCAAGGAAAAGTTCGGCATTGAGATAAGCCCCGAAGTGAATATCATCTGATTATGAAGTGATTACGTTGTAATAACTCCAGAACATTATTGCGACGAGCAAAACGGCGAGATAGGCATTGAACCATTTCATGTCTTTTTCTTCAAAATGAGAAATCGAGTAAGCGGCCAAGAGCGTCAGGCAAGGCAAAGCCGGAAAATAAAAACGCTCAATTGAGAAGAAACGTATGCTTGCAACAATGGCGAGATACGTTATCGGGACAAGTGCCAACAGGCTCATCTCGCGAAGTTTCTTCTCACGGTAAGCAATTATGAATGAATACATTGCAAAGAATCCGATGACATTTTTCACAAACACCATTCCATTTATCAACTTAAGATTTTCATTTCCATCAACGGTCAACTTGGGTAACGGAAGCACGAAGGCACCTGGTAGATACTGGAAGTTATAGTCAACGTGTGCAATCGCATACAATATTGTATTTTTTATTTCCCAACCAAAGCCACTAAAAACAAACAAAGCCAAAGACGCGACTGCCACAGACACGCCAATCACCCTTGCCTTTCTTGCTATATGTTGATTAACAAAGATATACACAAAAAACGAAACAAAAAGGCATAAGCCCGTAGTCACCCGATAGTAGAAAATCATCAATGAAGAAAAAAGTATGAGGGACACATTCCACAGTATGTTTTTCCGTTCGCGCATCACGAAATCGATTCTTTCAATGCAAAGGATCAGGAAAAAAGCGAAATCTATTTCTTTCAGATGGAGACCACAATAATAGATGAAAAGCGGCATGAAAGCAGTCATCACAGCAGACACCCTTGCAGTACGGTTGTCGAACAGACGGTCGGCCAAACGATAAACCAAAACACAGATATATGCGCTTAACAATGAATGGAACAGGTGCGGTATCAATATGTTAGGACCAAAAAGCCCATAAATGCAGCCAAGTGTCACTACATATCCCAAATCTGAAAAAGCGATATGTTGTGCTAAAACAGCATTTATGAAATCACGCAGCTGTCCGTTTTCAATGATTTTACCAAGTTGCAATGCCTTATGATGATATCCTAAGCTGTCAGAAGCGCCGTATTCAAGCGGAAGCCCTGTCTTGAAAGTATAGTAATAGCACATCAGCCAGACATACAACACCCTGATAACCAATGCAAAAACAAAAACAAACAGCAAAAACCTCTTTGGGTTCATGTTTCCTGATCTTTCAATAAACTGCCATGATCCCAAGAAGAAAAACGCTGTCGCGCCGACACCCCAAAGCACCCAGTGCCAACCTACGAAATGATTATGGAATACAACACCAACTAATATAAGAGTAATAAAATACAGAGCTAAACTCTTTATACTAAGCGATTTATATGATGTATCTTTCATCTTCAAACAATCAATCCGCCTATCAGCTCATTGACATCATTCACTTGATGACGTTCGCAATATTCGACAATGCCTTTTGCGATTTTTGCTGATATTGCGGGATCGATGAAGTTTGCCGTTCCTATCTCTATCGCCGAGGCGCCTGCAAGCAGGAACTCTATCGCATCGGTAGCTGAAGAAATTCCTCCGAGTCCGATAACAGGAATCTTGACAGCCTTTGCGACCTGCCACACCATTCTCAACGCGACAGGTTTCACGCAAGCCCCTGACAATCCGCCTGTTACCATAGAGAGAACAGGTCTGCGGGTCTCCGCGTCGATGGCCATTCCGAGAATGGTATTTATCAACGACACCGAGTCGGCACCGGCGGCTTCAGCGGCTTTTGCAATCTCGGCGATGTTTGTCACATTAGGCGACAGCTTGACAATCAAGTGTTTATGATATGCATCACGGACTGCTTTGACAACTTGTTCTATTCCCGAGCACGTCACGCCGAACGCCATGCCGCCCTGTTTCACGTTGGGGCATGAGACGTTGAGTTCGATGGCAGGGATTTTCTCCAGAGCGTCGATTTTCGCGGCGGCGACGACGTAATCGTCAATATTTGAACCACTTACGTTCACTATGACGTTAGTGTCGAAGTCTTTGATACGCGGATAAATCGTCTCGATGAAATAATCCACGCCCTTGTTCTGAAGTCCGACGCAGTTAAGCATCCCCTTCGGTGTCTCCGCCATTCTCGGGTACGGGTTGCCTTCGCGATGATTCAGCGTCGTGCCTTTCACCACGATGCCGCCGAGATCCGCAAGATCCACAAAATCAGTGTATTCCTCACCATAACCGAATGTCCCCGATGCTGTCATGACCGGGTTTTTGAGTGTGAGACCTTTGAGCTTTATTTCTGTATTCACCATAGCAAACGATTTATGTTAAAGACGGGGCCTTCCTTGCAGACACAGACGTTGCCTTCCGTGGTGTTCTCGACACAGCACAGACAGGCACCGATGCCACACGCCATCTGATTCTCGAGCGACACCTCGCACCAGATGTCTTTTTCCCGTGCGACTTTCGCCACAGCTTTCATCATCGGCATCGGGCCACAAGCATATATCTTATTGATTTTCTTCATATTCCAAAGAGAATGTTGCGTCACAAAGCCACATTCGCCAAGGCTTCCGTCGTTTGTCGTGATGAGCACCTCCCCCACTTCGCGAAAGCGTTCAAGGAGAATCAGGTCGTCTGACGAGCGGCCTCCGAGCAGGAACGAGACTTTCTTATTGCGGTTTTCCTTTATTGTCTTTGCGAAATAAAGCAGCGGTGCGATGCCGATGCCGCCGCCGACAAGCAGTATCTCGTCATCATTTTCAGGCATCGTGAAGCCATTACCCAAAGGATAAACGAGATTCACTTTTGAACCGACGGGCAACCCGCACAGAATCTTTGTGCCTTCATGTTTCTCCTGAATGAGTAAGTCGATGGTATTATTTTGATAATCAACATCATGGATAGAGATAGGGCGACGAAGATACGTTTGCTGTCCGCCATCGACGCGCACATGGACAAACTGTCCGCCACGTATCTCCGGCAGTTTGTCATCACATTTGAGACGAAGACACGCGGCACGCCGCCATGACTGTTTCCCGACAACTGTAAAGTCTGAAATCTTTTTCATTCTAACAATATTTCTCAAAGACCATTTATCACAAAAAAGTCCAGTGAAAACAACTTCCACCGGACTATAGCATTTATAAATCAGGCGGTTACACTTTCTTCAGACCTTTGACAGTCTTTGCTGTGCCAGCGCTTGTAGTATTCTTCGCCGTTTCTTTGACAGCGGCTTTCTTTGTTGTAGTCTTCTTTGCTGTCTCTTTCTTCGCTGTCTCTTTCTTTGCAGTTTCTTTCTTAGCTGCAGTCTTTTTCGCTGGCTTTTTCTCGGCTTTTTCCTCTGCTACCGGCTCTTCCGCCACAGCCTCTTTTTTCTCTTCCTCAACGGTGAAATCAAGCAGACCCTTGTCATTCAGAAGCTGATACCATTGGAAGACTTTCTTCATATCTGACTGATACACTGCATCTTCATCATAATTCGGCAGAACAAGCATGAATTTCTCCTTCAGTTCGACCGGTGACAATTTCTTCACGTCGAAATCAAGTTTATCGCCAATTTTATCATGGATGCTCATGAAGACGTTCTTCAACGGAGTGTCTTCATCGGTTGTGAAAATGCTGATTTCCTCGAGAGAGCTAATCTTATCATTAGCGAAAGCAGGAAAATGCTTGCCATCAACTATTGACTCGACGATGAGCTTACCTGCGCCCTGTGACTTGATCAGGAACAAACCTGGTTTTCCTGAAATTGCAAGAATCTTACTTAAATCCATATTTCCTTTTAAAATTTTGCGCAAAAATAATGCTTTTTTCTTTTTGTTCCATTATTTTTTTTGAGTTTTCTCAATTATTGCGTTTGTTTCGTCCCACAGCCAATCCATCAGTTTGTGATCATGAAATCTTTGCGGGAGTTTTTTGCATTTACCTTTCCGGAAAAACATCCCGTTCTCTTTGGAAATCAGAGCGTTACATGCAGGTATTGCGCCTTGTTCCGGCGTCGAGCAGAAGAACGGCCTGAACAAGACATCAGCAAGTGGGTCGAACCAACGGTGCATAGTAATCATGTTGCTGTTGACAACGCCGGGGTCTGTCATATTGACATGACAGCCTTCCGGAACCATCTGTGATAGCTTAAGCGAGTACAGCATAAGCGCGTATTTTGAAATGCCATACGTTCTTAACTGCCTGAATTTCTTCTTATTAACATCAAAAACATCATGATTGACATCAGAGATGTAACGTGTCAGCGAGACAGTGTTCACGACATGGAAACCGTCACCCATTATCGGCATGAGGAGTTTGGTCAGATACACCGTACCTATGTAATTAGTACCGAATGTCATTTCAAAACCATCTTCCGTCGTACAGAAATTACGGCAGAGGATGCCGGCGTTGTTGTGCAGATATTTCGGCTTAACCTCAAGATTTTCAATCTCTTTGGCAAAATTCGCAATTGATTTGAACGACGCGAGGTCAAGTTGAAGAAGCTGTACATCGGCATCAGGGCGTTCCTTCATTATTTTTTCACGGACTTCCGCGCCTTTCACGAGATTACGGCAAGCCATGATGACGCTGAAACCTCTGTCAATCAGCATCTTAGTAGCAGCACTTCCGATGCTTCCCGATGCGCCGGTGACTATCACCGTGGTGTCACAGTTCTGTTGAAAATTCAAATCATCTATATTCTTTCCGCATTCCATCTTTTATCTCTCATCTTTAATCTTTAATCTCTCATCTTTAATCTCTCATCTATTACCCTTCGCCTCCAGCCTCTCCACTTCTCTCTCAATTTTCTCCGGCAACTTCTCTTTCACGCAGTGATGGCATACCATCGGTTCCGAGTACATCCTGCCGATGCAGTAGTTCGAGTGTCCACACGGACTCTTTGTCAGCTCGCCGGAATGCAGTTTATTCACGAAATCGGTGTCGTTGACGAGTGCGCGTGCCATCTGGAAGGCGACGAAACCGCTGTCAACGACTTTCTCCATGTCGTTGATGTCAACCATTCCGCCGACGTAGATCAGCGGCATTGCGAGTTCCTTACGGAAACGCATGGCGCTTTCATAGAAATACGCGTCTTTGTAAGGCACTTCCTTAATCATCATGCTGCCGCCGAGCCATATCATCGCCTTGAGCCACCACATCGTCTTCCATGGCATGTAATGTATCAGTGTCTTCATCGGCATTGCGCCTGCCATCACCTCCATCGGGGCGCAGCTCACGAAGCCTGCCGTCAGCACGAGTGCGTGGACGCCAAGGTCTTGCAGTTCTTTCGCCACTTTCATGCAATCCTCTTCACCAAGTCCGCGGCGCATCCCGTCGAACATGTTTGTCTTGACGATGACGGCGATGTCATCACCGGCAGCCTCAAGGCATTTCTTCACTACTTCCCGCATGAAACGCATCCTGTTTTCGAGGTTCCCGCCCCATTTGTCATGACGGCGGTTGGTGTATGGCGACAGGAACTGACTGATGAGATAGCCGTGTCCGGCGTGAATCTCCACGCAGTCGAAGCCGGCTTTCTTGGCGAGACGGACAGCCGCCCCGAAGTCTTCTATCAGTCCAAGTATTTCTTTTTCATTGAGTTTGGCATGAAATGTCGGCGAATACATATTGAACCCGCGTGATGCTCCCAACGGCATGCAGCCGCATGTGCGGCGATGTGTCATGTTGCCGCAATGTCCGAGTTGTATCGAAGCCTTCGCGCCTTCAGCATGGATTGCATCAGTGAGCCGCTTAAGCTCAGGCACGACTTCCTCGCACATCAGCAGCTGCCCGTCAAACGACAGTCCGCTGCGGTTGACCGACGCGTAAGCCACCGTTGTCATGCCGATGCCGCCGCGGGCCACCGCCGTGTGGTAGTCGAACAACAGCTCCGACGGTTTGTTGCCGGCAGCCATATTCTCAAATGCCGCCGAACGTATCGTCCTGTTTCTCAACTCCACAGGACCAATCTTGCAAGGCGTGAAAATCACAGACTCCATGTCAGTTTATAAAGTTTGAAAGTTAAAAAGTTATAAAGTTTTTAAAGTACCACGTTCACATTGGCCGAAGGCCACAACATTCATTACATTGCTAAGCACCAAATTCTAATTGAATGACTGCAAGTCAGTAAGGCGTTTATATACACCGCCTTTGGCGATGAGTTCGTCGTGTCTTCCGCGTTCCACGATCTGGCCTTTGACAAGCACGATGATCTCGTCGGCGTTTTGTATCGTTGACAGACGGTGTGCGATGACGATAGATGTTCTGTTCGACATGACTTTTGCAAGTGCTTCCTGCACAAGGCGTTCCGATTCCGTATCGAGGGCTGATGTCGCTTCGTCGAGGATGAGAATCGGGGGGTTTTTGAGGACGGCGCGTGCTATGCTGAGTCGCTGTCGTTGTCCGCCGGAGAGGTTCATGCCGCGGTCACCGATGACGGTGTCGTATCCGTTTTCGAGATGCATGATGAAGTCATGGGCGTTGGCGACCTTCGCCGCCTCGATGACAGCCTCACGTGTCGCGTTTTCCATCCCGAACGCTATGTTGTTGAACACCGTGTCGTTGAACAGTATGCTTTCCTGTGTCACGATACCCATCAGACCGCGGACATCGCTGATTTTCAAGTCGCGTATGTCGGTGCCGTCAATCTTTATCGAGCCTTGGCAGACATCATAGAAACGCGGCAGGAGGTCAACCATAGTGGATTTCCCGCCGCCGCTCTCGCCCACGAGCGCGACCATCTTGCCTTTCGGGATTGACAGGTTGATGTTTTTCAAGACGTCGTTTTCGCCATAGCGGAAGCTGATGTTGTCATAAACGACCTCATCGTCGAACTTCTTGATGGTGAGAGCATCTTCTTTTTCGACAATAACCTCTTCTGCGTCAAGGACTTCAAAGATCCTGTCGGCGGACGCCATGCCTTTCTGAAGGCAATAGAAACCCTGGGAGAACGATTTGGCGGGAGAAATTATCTGTGAGAATATCACGATGTATGCGATGAAATTAGCCGCCGTTATCGTCGAATTTCCGTCAAGGATAAGCGTCGAGCCGAACCAAAGCACGATGGCAATGACGATAGACGACATGAACTCGCTCATCGGAGAACTCAGGTCTCTCTTGCGGTTCACGTGTCTGACGACTCTTGAATATTCCTCATTCTGCTCGTTGAATTTCCTTCCGGAATAATCTATCGCATTGAATGCCTTTATGATACGAAGCCCGCCGATAGTCTCTTCTATCGTAGCAATCATGCCGGCGAAACGACTCTGCCCTTCGACGGAGTCTTTCTTCAGCGACTTGCCTATCTTCCCGATGATGATTCCGGCAATCGGAAGGAGTACGAGCACAAACACCGTGAGCCGCCAGCTGATTCCAAGCATGAAAAGGAAATAGGCGATTATCGTGACAGGGTCTTTGATAAAGACATCGAGGTAACTTACTATCGACACTTCGACTTCCTGCACGTCGGTCGTGATGCGTGCAATGATGTCGCCCTTTTTGTTCCTGCTGTAGAACGAAAGCGGAAGAATCATTATCTTTTTGTAAAGGTCGTTGCGGATGTCCTTCAGAGTACCGGCTCTGGCGCCGACCATGAAATAAAGCGCGAGGTACGTGTTCAGGTTGCGAAGCATGAACGCTGTGACAAGCATGATGCAGATCCCTATCAACGCGGTGGATTGACCGTAATGGATAATCATGTAACTCACACAGTAATTGAGCATGTCAAGCAACGTGTCGGAATTGAGTGAGAACTCCGGCCTCACCGTGACTAAATTATCGGGGTTGAACAGGATATTCAGGAACGGGACAATCATTGAAAATGAGAACAGCGAGAATACTATTCCCAAAATGTTGAATAAGACATTCAACGCCACGCTGCCGGAATATGGCTTTACATAATGCAGGATCCTGCGGAAATTCTTGTTATTTTTCATTTACGGACATATAACCGCCATGCGGTTCCTTATAACGTTTTACATTTTTATTTTCTCTGACATTAAACCACTACGGTTCTTTTATCTTTTGTCTCTTATCTCTCGTCTAATCTAAAACCCGTATCCGGTGTAGTTTTCCGGTGTTATGGCGTGCATCTCGGCCTTGACGGTTTCACTGACAGGAAGCTGGTCGATGAATGCGTCGATCGACTCGCGTGTGACCTTTTCGTTGGTGCGTGTGAGGCCTTTGAGCAGTTCGTAAGCGCCTTCCACCTGTTCGCGTCGCAGAATCGTCTGTATCGCCTCGGCGACGACGGCGTAGTTGTTCTGCAAGTCGGCGCGGAGTTTCGTCTCGTTGAGGATGAGTTTGTCAAGACCTTTCGACAATGAGCTTATCGCGATGAGCGTATGTGCGAGCGGCACGCCGATGTTGCGTGTCACCGTCGAGTCGGTGAGGTCACGCTGCATCCTCGAAATCGGGAGTTTGCGGCTGAGGTGCTCGAAGATGGCGTTGGCCATTCCGAGGTTACCCTCTGCATTCTCAAAATCAATAGGATTCACCTTGTGAGGCATCGCCGACGAGCCGACTTCGCCAGCCTTGATCTTCTGCTTGAAATAATCCATCGAGATGTAGAGCCAGATGTCGCGCGACAGGTCGATCAATATTGTGTTGATGCGTTTCACGGCGTCGAAATATTCGGCCATCACGTCGTAATGCTCAATCTGTGTCGTCGTGGTCTGACGTTGCAGCCCGAGGCGTGCGATGAAAGCGTTGGCGAACTCCTTCCATTCTATCTGCGGATAAGCCACCTTATGTGCGTTCATGTTGCCCGTCGCGCCGCCGAATTTCGCCGTAAACGGAATGGAAGCGAGAGTATCGAGTTGGTTTTCAAGGCGTTCGACGAAGACGTAGATTTCTTTTCCAAGATGTGTCGGGCTTGCCGGCTGTCCGTGAGTGTGTGCGAGCATCGGGATGTCGCGCCACTGCTCCGCCATCGCGTTGAGTTTTTCGACAAGCTGTTCGAGTTCCGGAAGAAGCAATTTGTTGTTGGCCTGCATCATGGTGTAAGGCACCGCGCTGTTGTTGATGTCCTGTGAGGTCAGGCCGAAATGGATAAACTCCTTGAAACGTTCAAGTCCCATCGTGTCGAAACGTTTCTTGAGGAAATACTCAACGGCTTTCACATCGTGGTTTGTGGTCTTCTCAATGTCTTTAATCTCTTGAGCGTCAGCGACTTGAAAATCCTTGACGATATTCCTTAAAGCTTCAAAATCTGAATGGTCGAAGTCTTTGAGCTGAGGCAGCGGCAGTTCGCAGAGTGCGATGAAATACTCCACTTCCACCATGACGCGTGCGCGGATGAGACCGAATTCCGAAAAATATTCGTCGAGTTTCTCGACTTTCTTGCGGTAGCGTCCGTCAATGGGCGAGATCGCGGTAAGTTCTGTTATAGTCATACTTTTCTATTTGCTAAAACAATCTGCAAAAATAGTAAAAAGTTTATTAAGTTAGAAAGTTTATTAAGTTTTTGTGCTGCCGGACACACTGAGGCGGAGCCGAGATATGCCCGTCGTCAGCCGACCATGTCAATTCTGGGGCCGGCAGACTGGCCGGACCGAATGCCCATAGTAGCGGCGGTAATAGTTGTAGATGCCCACGTTGCCGGAATTGAAGTAAAAGTTGAACGCGTTGTTCGGGTTGTCGGTGCTGAGCGAACTTGACCAGTAGTAGCCGAAGGAACCCGCAGGATTGAGGTTGCCAACGTAGTAGTAGCCGGGGCAGGAAGACACTGTTGCCGTTGCGACCTGTGACGCGGTAGTCGTCCTTTCCGCCCTGCGTCGTCCATGTCCAAGTGCAGGTGTTCTTCAGTCCCTGAACTTCTTCACATGTTGGCATGCACCAACCTTCGCCCCAGTTCACGTAAGCAGCGTCGTCCTCAATGTCGAGAACAGTCTTGTTGTCAACCGTGCCGTAACTTGAACTTATGCAGTATTTAGTGAGAATGTCCCAATCTCCGTTGTACCACTTGTAGGTATTCCTGTTGTACGCACTCTTGACCTCCGTCTCGCCCCAGGCGAAGTAGTCGCCATAGTCCTCGGGTTTGTCAGCTCCGACGTTATATGTGGCCCACAGAAGCCCACTCGGGAGGCCGAGGTCAACGTATTCATGGATGCCTATGCCGTAACCACCTGTACCTCCGCCTGTGTTACCGCCGCTCGGCTCAGCACTGTCCTTCTTGCACGACACGCACAGCGCCATCGCCATGCACACCATCAATGTCGTAAATAATCTGATACTTTTTTTCATCTTTTGTTTGATTCTGAATTTTTAAATGGGCTTCTGTTTTCTCTCTTTCCACGCCGCCCTCCCGGATTTCGCGAAGTCCGTTGAACAAAACCAAAAATCTTTTAACTTTACTCTTTAATCTTTTATTTGGCGACGATGTCGCATCTATCATATTTTTATGTATTTTTGCCCGTTGAGTTATTAACCCTAGAAATCACAAATTCACAAAATATGGAAATAAATTTCAAAACAATCATCACGTTTCTTGTGATATTCGCCGTCTGCGGGTTCTGGATGACAAAATGCACATACGGCGGCATTGAGAACGCCGGCAAGCCCGACAAAGAAGAAGTGAAAAGCCTATACAAGAGCTATTCATTCAAGGCGGTAAAAAACTCATGGATGAGCATCGGCGACGTTGCCGAGAAGCTGCGCATCGAGGCCATACAGGAAGCCAACAAAGCCGCAAAAGACAATAAATCAAACGATTCCAAAAAGGAAGAACCGGAAGTGAAGAGTTTGTTTTACTACAAAGTCATGGCCGTCATCGGCAACCACGACCACATGCCGTTGGCCGACCGCGAGACCATCCTCATTTCGTTCATATCCGGACTGTTCGTCATCATATTTCTGATAACGTCAGGGATTTTCCTGAAGGTGCATTCTGTGAAAGACATCTCTTTCGACAATTTCGGGTTCAACTTTAAAAATAAGGAGGAATAGCCATGACGACATACAGGAGAGAGACGGCAAAGACCTTTACTAAAGAAGAAGAACACCGCTTCCGCGAGTTGATGAACACCATGGCCAAAAGCGTTAAGGGTTACACCAACAGAAAGATTGGCGATGCGCTGAAGATTGTAAGTGTTTATGACACACCGTTTTACAAATTGGTTCTCAAGACGCAGAACGACACGCGCACGATACGCTCAGGCCATGAACGCTATAACGGCCAGATGATTCCGCAGCGCACCGTCTTCAGCGAAAGCGATTTCAACAAATGGGACATTTGCGAAGCCCCGAAGCCATACCGCAACGCGAGCATGTCTTTTTATGTGAGCGGCTCGAAACATATAGAGAAATGCCCGACATGCAACGCAACTGGTGTCGTGGCGTGCGGCAACTGCGGAGGAAAAGGCTCCGTAAGATGCAGCAAATGCGGCGGAAGCGGCACTGAGCATCATGAAGAACTCGTAAGGGAAATATGTCCGTCATGCCACGGCACCGGCGGCACCAAGACAGTGGAGCAAGGCACCGGCCGCGAGTTGAGCAGAAACTGCTGTTACCGTTGCGGCGGCAACGGATATATCAACGTGAAACAGCAGATTCCAAGCACCTGCTCATCGTGCGGCGGCAGCGGACGGAAGACCTGCGGCACATGCAACGGAAGCGGCAGACTCACCTGCTCGACGTGCGGCGGCAACGGCAAGGTGGTCTATTACTTGGCCGTTGACCAGAATGCATCTGTCAAACACGACACCAAATTCATCATGACCGGCGACCTGCCTTCGGATGAGAAAGTGAAATATGTGGAGTCGTTCGACAGAACCGATGGCACGCTGATTTTCCAGCACGGCAATGACGGCATTTCATTCGACCGCAAACTCATCGGCAGCCAGGACTTCATGACCGGCACTCTGCAAAAAATGGCAGAAGACCTCGCCAACACAGCAAGCAACAAAATCATTTACAACGAGTTCCAGATTTATGAATATTCCGCCTTGACGGTCACATATCGCGTTGACAGCAAAGACTACACGTGCATACTGCAAGGTGACTCGTGGGATGTCTTTACCGTGACCTCGCCGATCTCCGACTTCATGGACGACCTGAAGAGCAAGGTGATAAGTCTCACCAAGATGCGGCGTTACGGCAGCGCATGGACGGTGATGAAACGTATTCTCAACTTCCCGCAAGCGGGCGACAATGAGCGGAAAGTGAAGGAAGACCTTGAAGATGCCATGAAGCGATCCACAAAACTCGGCGTCAGATTCGCATTTCTCGCCTTCGTGCTCGCAATGCTCCCGTTGCTGGCGCATTATTTCAAAAACTACGAATTGCTGTCGCCTTGGGCACATTGGATCGTTGACAAGCTGAGTGTCAGAACCGGTTTGGGAATCATCTTCTATCTCATATTCAACGCGATATGCCTGTCGCAAATCGAGTTGCCGAAATTCACATATCTGCGTGAAAAGATGCCGGTGAGGTTCCTGCTCGGGTTCTGCCACGGCATTGTGTGCCAGGCATTTATCGTTCTCGGCTTCATTTTCCTCGACTGGATCGGTGTCATCCCGATTTTAGACCTGATGCTGTTCGTTGCCATATACGCCATTATACTCTTGATAATCATGCTGGTTCATGTTTGCAAATGGCTTATCGGATTGATATTTTAGCTTGCTGAATCAAAAAGACAATGAAGTTTTAAAGTTAGGCGGACAGCAATAATTTTTTTCACTATTTTTGCCACGAATTTCATAACTGAATATCATGAAAAAACTTTTACTGACCATTTTATTAGCGACTTCGGCTTTGTTGGCTTCTGCCCAGACCGTTGTCGAAATCGACTTCAACAATTTCAATGACAATGCTGCCTTAAACGGACAACACGGCTGGACAGCCCGTCCGCACAGTGCTGGCAACGGCGGCAACCCGATTTACAGCGGTTACATCGGTCCGCGCGGCATGATGACCCCCGACGAGACCATCGGCGTGTTCTCTGTCTGCTCCGGCACGAGCTTCGGTGACATCGCGACGCACAGCCTCAGTGAATACGGCTTCGACTTCTCGACTGGCGGAGTCATTGAGATTGAATGTGACATGTGGCGCGAATGGTGGGGCGACCTCTTCGGCATCGGCTACGACGGCAACGGCGACGGCGTAGTGCTGCCTCCCATCCAGGGCAACTACGAACCTGTCAAGCCTAACGCCAACAGCACCAGCCCTGACGGTGGCATCTACATGCTGACAACGGGCATCAACGAAGAGAATCCCGCGGCTTTCATGAACGGCATCGTGCTGCCTGACAACACCATGCCCGCCGATTTCGACTTTGAGCCGCACCAGCAATGGTACCGATGGAAGGTCTCCATCGACTTAGACGCCAACGGCGGCGCAGGTGCAGTCACATTATATATGATGCGTGATGTCCCGAACGGCGAGTTCGAGCCGGTACCTGAATGCCAAGGCATTCCTGCGGGACTGACGCCAGGCTCAGGCGACAAGTTCGACCCGGCCATGTGGAACGGCATCTTCATGCTTAACAGCGGCTACGGCGGCTTCGACAACTTCACCGTACGTCACATCCCTGGCGGACTGGCATCGCAGTTCATCGACTTTGAGAATATCACAGACAAGCTCGTCAGCAATGCGCCAATCACCCTGAACGCCACGGCAAGCTCAGGCCTCCCTGTCACCTTTGAACTGACACAAGGTCCGGCGACGCTCAACGGCAACATCCTCACTCTGACAGGCGAAGAAGGATTAGTCAAGGTGAAAGCCATCCAGGAAGGCGACGGCACCCAATGGCAGCCGGCACCGTCAGTCACACGCTCGTTCTATGTCGTTGACCCACAGAATTACACGCCTGAGATCACGATACGCCGTCCTTACGAAGGCACGATGGTATATTTGCCGAACTTCGACAAACCTGTGTTGGTAGTATTAAGTGCCTATATCGAACACGGTGACGCCATCAAGTTCGAGGAGGTGAAATGCACCATCAACGGCGAAGATGTCATCTTGAAGACTGACTACCCCGACAATCCGGCAAACGGTTATTGGTACACCTCATGGCAGCCGACAGCTGAAGGCACTTACAACATGACTGCGAGCATCACGCAATCTGGAGGCAAAGTCACTACGAAATCAAACACTTTTGAAGTTACCACAAATTATGATAACATCAACGTCACCGCTTTTGACGGCGACCTTATCGTGACACCTCAGACCGAGAGTGTGTTTGGCGACTACCCATTCCCGACACACGTCAACGCATTCAAAACCATCAACATGCACTACGACCACAACTGTGTCGGCACTTGCGACCCATACGACCGCGTCGGCTACTGCCGCGTCAAGAACTATCGCGGAGAATGGGTCGAGCTGTTCCGTTACATCACGCCATTCGGCGTGGAATGCTCTGATGATCAGGATGTGACTGATTTCACGACAGTACTGCAAGGCCTCGTTGAGTTTGAGCTTTATTTCCAGACATGGACAAACGACGGCTACAACCCGACAGCCATTTTTGAATACACAAAAGGAACTCCTGATTACGCCTACGTCAGCATGACCGAACTCTGGAACGGCAACTATGCCTTCGGCGATTACGAGAACAGATGCCCTGTGCCGGCACGCAATGTCAATCTGGATTTCGGCGTCGAGAAAGCCAATCTGCGGCTTGTCACGACAGGTCACAAATGGAGCAGCGGAACCAACGGCAACTACAACACGGGCAACGCCGCCGAGTTCTACGAGGCGACACATAACATCAAAATCAACGGTGCCACCAAATACACACAGCATCTGTGGAGGACCTGCAACCCCAACCCGGCCGGCTGCCAGCCGCAGAACGGCACATGGACATACAACCGCAGCGGATGGTGTCCGGGCAGCTTAGCCATGGTCTGGAACTTCAGCCTCGATGAATACATCTCGACAGGAACGACACAGATAGTTTATGAGTTCGACCCTGATTACGTGGATGAATGCCATCCGAACTATCCCGACTGTGTGAATGGACAGAACAACTGCCCGAACTGTCAAGACTCTGACAATCCGTTACTTAGAGTTTCCGGAAAGCTCGTAACATTCAGCAACGACATGGGACTTTTGTTAAGCACGCCGGAACATCACGATGCTTACGAAGATCCTTTCAATGTGAACATCACTCCAAATCCGGCAAGGAACACGATGACAATCTCGACCGACTATGAACTCGGCCGCATATCAGTGCATATCCTTAACGCACAAGGTGTTGAAGTCAAAGGTTTTAACCTTGAAGGCTCCAAGACCATCAATGTCAGCGACCTGCCTGCGGGAATGTATTTTGTCAACCTCATCGGCGGCAAAGTCGTGACAAGAAAAGTTGTGATAGAATAAACAGTCTGAATATTTTAAAACTGCAAAATAACCTCCGCGGCCTTCAGTGCTTCGGGGGTTATTTTGTCGTTGCTCAACATCTTGGCGATCTCTGCAACGCGTTCATCATGAGTGAGTTGTCTGATGTTGGAATGAGTCTTTTCGCCGCTGTTGTCTTTGAAAACGAAGAAATGCTGTCTCGCCTTGGAAGCGATTTGCGGCAGATGAGTTATTGATACGAGTTGCAGCCTCTCCCCCATCTTTTGCATGATGTCGCCGAGTTTCGACGCCACCTCGCCGGAGACACCAGTGTCAATCTCATCGAAAATGAGCGTGGGGATATAGTTCTTTCCTGCTGCCACCGCCTTGATTGCCAGCATCAGACGAGAGAGTTCGCCGCCCGACGCAACACGCGACATATCGTCCGGAACTATGCCTTTGTTTGCTGAAAACAAGAAACGCACCTTGTCGAGACCCGTGTTTGAGAAATCATTGAGCTTTGAACACTCAATCTCAAAGACGCCGTGCGGCATGGCAAGTTGCCGTATGATGTCAACCACAGCTTTCTCGAACGACTTCTTCGCATTCAAACGTCTGTCGGACAACAGCTTAGCGAGTTTCAACAATTCGTCTCTGGTCTTTTTCAGTTCAATTTCCTTTGCGGAAATCTGTCCGTCGATATTTGAAAAGGCATCAACTTTCTCAGAAAGCTCAGTCCTGACTTTCAGCAGTGCGGCGTAATCAGAGATATGATGTTTCATCATAAGACGTTGGATCAGGTCGAAGCGTTCTTGCAGAGTCTCGAGCGAATCTTGGTCAAACTGCGTGCTATCCTGCATTGAATCAATGTCATGTGCGATATCTTTGAGTTCAATTCTCGCTGACTCGATGCGTTCGGCATACGACTCCGCCTGCGGCATGAATTTCTTCAGATGCTCGACATTTGACTTCAACTCATTAAGTTGTTCGAGTATGGATATTTCAGATTCCTGAAGCAGGTTTGCTGACTGAGCCAGCAGTGTCTTCACTTCCTCTGCATTTTCGAGAAGTTCAAGACGTTGTGCAACATCTTCATATTCATCATCTTGAAGGTTCGCTTTCAGCAGTTCGTCAAGTTGAAACGACATGAAATCGTTTTCGGCAAGATTCTTCCGTGACATCTCGCGAAGACGGTCAAGCTCGTTCAAACATGATGAATATGAATGGTAAACTTTCTGATATTCAGCGAGCAACGACAAGTTATCGGCGGCATCATCGAGCATGTTCAGTTGGAAACTCACATTTGTCAGAAGCAGCGAGTCATGTTGTGAATGAATATCAACGAGTTGATTTCCAAGTTCTTTGATTTGCTGCAACGACACCGGCGTATCGTTGATAAAGGCGCGAGATTTCTTTGAGGTTGAGAGTTCCCTTCTCAGCACGCATTCGTTTTCAAAATCGAGGTCATTCTCATCGAAAAAAGGTTTAAGCCGCTCATCACCAAGCAGAAACGTTGCTTCGACCACACATTTTTTCGTTTCATCAAGCATCACATTAGAATCGGCACGATCGCCGAGAACGAAGCCTAATGCGCCGAGGAGAATCGACTTGCCGGCACCGGTCTCACCGGTTATGGCACTGAAGCCGTTGTCAAAATCGATTGACAGCGAATCAATCAGAGCGTAGTTTGAGACAGTCAGATGTCTGAGCATAGCAGGTGTTTTAGGTGTTCAGTGTGTGTTTGCACTTTGAAAATAATTGCGTGCGTCAGCTCCTTTCAGCTTTCAACTTTTAACTTTTTACTTTCTTGCGTTCAGCAGTTGCTCGTATTCCTCAGCGTGAGACGCATCAATATCACGGAAGATGTTCACAGCCTTAGTCTTTTCCTGCTGCGGTCCTTCAGAATAGATGCTTTTCCACTCGCCGCGCTTTGTGTCGCAGAGTATTGTCAGATAATAAAGATTCGGCTTGCTTGAATAAACCTGTTTGACGCATTCGAGTGATTTTGTTATCGCGTTACGGCCTTCATCAATTTTCCCATTGCCCATGACATCAAGTCCAAGTCTGTGATATTCATAGACATATTGGCGTAATGGTTTGAAAGTCTCATTGGTCATGTTTTCCAGAAGCCAGTAGCGGTTCCTGTTACTGTCGAATGCTTTCCAGCCCGGTTCGGTTGCGCTCTGGGCGGCATCCACCACTTTCTCGGCAGCCTCGAAGAAATTCTCACCGCCGTACAGTCCGAATGAATCGAAATAAATGCCCATCGAATAGTAGGCATAGAACGCCAGCAACGACGTGAGATTTGACATGAACATATTTTCATTGAAGTCAAGTTGCTGGCCTTCAATGTATTCAAACGAAAAATCGTTATCAACGTAATTAAACAGCGGGGTTGTGATTGAAGCGTTGAAGACCGGACGTCTCACCGCGATATTAAGTTGTCCGGAGATATTATTTCCGTCTCTGTTCGACACCGTGATTGCGATAGCGCCTTCGATGCGTTCATTTTCCTCAAGTTTGATATTGGTCCAGACCCTGTTATTCAAGAAAGTGATGATACTTTCCTGCAAAGACTCGAATACACGCTGATCTGTTCCGGAGACCTGTTTGGAATTCACTGTCACGTCAAAGTTAAGTTCCTGT
Organism: Bacteroidales bacterium; assembly: GCA_024400295.1. Taxonomy (GTDB): domain Bacteria; phylum Bacteroidota; class Bacteroidia; order Bacteroidales; family F082; genus Limimorpha. The sequence continues at coordinate 85,229 of JAKSNA010000001.1, forward strand.
GCGCTTAGGCTGTTGGCAATCAGGCATACCAGCAGGAGCAATGGCAGAAATAATCTCTTCATATTCGTTGATTAAATGTTTCAAGTCAAATCACACCACCCGACATTTCAATCGGATGGTGTGACAACAATCTGATTATAAATGACTTTTATTAAAAGTCACCTTCTTTCTCCTTGTTCGGGTTACGATAGTAGAGTTCATCGTTCAGGAACTCTTCGATTGCGATAAGAGTCGGCTTTGGCAGTTTCTCATAGAATTTTGCCACTTCGATCTGTTCTTTGTTTTCGAAGACTTCTTCGAGGGTGTCGTTGCTTGAGGCGAACTCCTCGATTTTCTTGTTGAGTTCCTGTTTCATCTCTGTAGAGATCTGGTCGGCTCTTTTTGACAGGAGCGCTACGGTCTCATAAATGTTACCTGTACCAACATAGAACTGGTCTTTCTGACGGGTTATAGCGGTTGTCTCCGCCTTTACTTTTCTAAAATCCAACATTTTACTTTAATTATATTTACTTAATTTTTCTCTGATTTCATTTACGATAGGCTCAATATCAGGTATGAAGCTGCTTTCCGGAAAGATATACGACAGTGTATTGAACTTTTCGACAGCCAGCTCATAGCGTTCACGTTTTTTGGCATCAACGCTTTTTTCGGCGTAACGGTAGTAATTCACAACCATATAGGCGAGGATTTCCTCACGGTGTGCGGTGCCGGGATAGTCTTTCATGAAAGTCTCGAAAGATGTCGTCGCCGCCTGATATTCCTCCATTTTGTAATAAAGCATGCAATTCCTGTAGTCTTTCTCCTCAAGTTTCATTCTGAGCGTGTCAATCTTACCGTTGGCGACATCTACGAGTTCGCTTTTCGGGAAAAGATCTATAAAGTTCTGAAACTCAGTGATTGCGGTTTTTGTATCCGTCTGGTCCAAGCTCGCGCCAGGGGAGATATTGTAGTAGCACATCGCGCTGTTGAAGATCGCATTCTCTGTCCTGAACGCATACGGATAATTCGCCGCATAACGTTTATAATACTGACTTGCAATCTCGTAATCGGCTTTCTTGTAATAACACTCCGCGGTCAGGAAAGCGATGTTCTCGCCTTCGGCTTTCCCGCGATACGCCGACTGCAACACGTCAAACAGCTGAAGCGCACGGTCATAGTTTTTCTTATCGTAGTACCTCAAAGCCTCAGCGTACTTGGCTTCGTTGTCCGTGCTTTTCAGTAATTTCGTATATTTGCTGCATGACGTGAGCATCACGAAACTCAACATTATCAGTATTATAAACCTACTTTTTTGCATGGCGCAAAATTACATTTTTTTTAGTTTGGTAACAACGTCTTTTTTCAGAAAAAATTGCATCGGATTATTCAACGACAACTTTTCTGACAACGCACATGTCATCACACTTCACGTTCAAGAAATAAACTCCCGAACAGACATCTTCAACATTGATTTCCAACGTATTAGCCTTCTTAACAATTTGTCCTTGAAGGTTATACAGTGTCACAACGACATTATCTTTTTCATTCAAACCATTGACATGAATGACTGATTTTGCGGGATTCGGGCAGATTTCGATGTCGTTTTCTGACATTTCGGTCACGCCGAGGCACTCATCGACATAGAAAACGACCGCCGCCGTCTCGGAATTTTCGCCATCGTCCACCACGACGGTGTATTTGAACTCACCAGCTGTCGTTGATGTGAACAAAGGAGAATCCGATGTTGGGTCGTCGAGGTTCTCGGCAGGTGACCATTGGTAAGTATAATTCCCGCTTCCGCCAATGGCCGACACATGCAGGCTCATTGACTCACCGACACACAAAGTGTCATTGTCGGCGTAAGCCTCCACAACCAACGGTTCAACTACGCCTTCGCAACTCACGTACGCAACCCAGCCGGCTTTGTTCTGACTGTAATCAGAAGTGAACTTGAAAGTCAGTGCGCCGGCATCATTCGTCGCGACAAATGAATTTGCGATTGAAGAACCACTGAAAGTACCCATTGATGCTGATGATGCCGAAGTTCCGTCATAGACATACAATTTGTCGTAACCCGATTCGGTATTGAACATCGAGAATTCGACTTTCACCTTGGCGCCTTCGACTTCAGGGTAAATCGTCATCGTTATATTCTCATCATCAGAATAGTTCCCGTTTGCGCCGCCAGTGTCATAAAACATTGAACCACAAGTCGTTTCGCTTCCGCTGTGCATATTGAATGAGGGGACGACATTGATGTAATGCGGGATGTATTTTGTATCGGTGTCACCTTCAGCGTTGCTTACTGTGAGACGGACTCCGAAGCTGCCAGTTTCATTGTATTTGATATTTGTCGGGTTCTGAACCGTTGATGTTGAAGGAGTTGCGCCTTCAAACTCCCAGCTCCAGCTGTTGATTCCCGCGCCCCATGACTCATCGGTGAAATTCACCGTTCCACCGAGTGCGACACCTGTCGAGCTTGCGCCGAAACCAGCGATGATTCCTTCGCCGGCAACGAGCTGAACATTGAGGTTTGTCGTCTGGCCGTCAACCGCCGTAACAGTGTATTCCTTTGGATAATAACCGTTTGCGGTAAACCTGACAGTATATGTGCCGCCTTTTATCGGGCGGTGATAATCACCTGCCGGAAGATGGCTCTCAACAACCGAATAATCCTGGTCATGACCGACGATTGTTACAGTAGCTTCAATCGGCTGTCCTGATATTGAATCAGTTACGACACCATGAATACCTTTCAGGCATTGATTCATGTATGCGAAAATCGAATTATGGTTGTAATTCCAGAATGATGGCATCTGGCTTCCTGACGGGCATTTTGTATTTGAGCATTCGATACAGACCTCACGGCACTGATGATAATAGTTCATGAAATCCTGACGGCCACCGCCGATCTGATACCACTGCGAGCCGTTGGTTATGCCATTATTCAAATATGTCATATAATCTGGATTAACCTGATGGGTAAGGTCAGCGTATTCATGGCAGACGTACTGCCACCATGCGTCGTCGGCATGAAGCGATGTCTCGTTATCCCAAGGATAGTTCATGACTTCAGAGCCGCCGTGATAGTTGGCCGCCATTGTAAACTGATAGTCGTCAGCGAGTTGCATGAACCATTCTGTTTCAGGAGCATACGGTTCACCGTCAGGATGCGGGCCATCGTTGAAGTCAGGATAGTTGCGGTTGAGGTCGATACCGCTCGCGTTGTAGCGAACGCTGCCGTTCACCGTGTTGTTTCCGCCGTGATATGTTCCGTCAGGATTTGCGTCAGGGCAGATGAACAGGTCGAGATTGTCCATCACGTTCTGAACCTCCGCAACTGTCGGATTTTCAAGCAGATAGTCGATAAGACGAAGCATCAAGATATAGCCCGTCGTCTCATCGCCGTGCATTGTCGAAGAGTATAAGAATTTCGGCTTACCTTCAGTCACACCGTTATTGAGACGTGCGACAAGAATCTTACGGCCGCTGTTCAGAGTGCCGAGGGTCAGGATTTGGCATTTGTCAGGATGGTCGGTGGCGAACTCATACATCATCGCTTCGTAAGCCTCGTACGTCGGGTAAGAATCCCAGTCGTAAGTGGCGCGTGTGCGGCCGTCATACATTTTATGATTTTCGAGCATTGAAGGCGGAGTCTGAAGTGTCACTTCATATCCAAGTTTCTGAAATTCAGCAAATTGCCTGTTATTTGCGTAAGCCGTGACGACGTTGCCGTCAACTTTGTCAACCGAGACGGCGTGAGCGATAGCTTTCAAATCATCATTTCCATTCAGGTTGAATGTGAAATAATATTCGCCGCGCTGTTGCATCAAAGCGTTAAGATCTGTTTCTTGTGCAGACACTCCCAAAGAAACGAGCAAGAAAAGGACAAGTAAAAAACGTGTTTTCATATTTTTTATTTTAATAGATTATCGCATTCATTTTCAATATCAAGACGCACTTTTTCAGAAGTCGTGACCAACGGCAGACGGAGTACGTTTTTGCACAGTCCACGGTGTGCCATGAGCGCCTTTATTCCGGCTGGATTGCCGTCGGCGAATATCAGGCCGTTCATTTTCAACACTTTATAATGCAGTTTCAGTGCTTCTTTTTCTTCACCTTCAAGCATCAGGTTCACCATTTTGCAGAACGGTTCAGGGTAGCCGTTGGCGGCCACGGAGATTACGCCTTTAGCGCCGAGTGCCATCATCGGTTGCGTTATGCCGTCATCGCCGGAGAGAACGGTGAAGTCAGCGGGTTTGTCGCACAGTATCTCCATGATTTGCTGTAAGTTACCCGATGCTTCCTTAACCGCGATGATGTTCGGATGTTTGGCGAGCTCCACCGTCGTTGCGGCTTGGAGGTTCACCCCCACCCTGCCCGGGACGTTATATAAAACAACCGGCACCGGAGAGGCGTCGGCGACAGCCTTGAAATGAGCCGCCATTCCGCGCTGGTTCGGCTTATTATAATAAGGTACTACGCTCAAGATTCCGTCAATACCCTTAAAACATTGATTCTTAATATTTTCAACCAACGCCGCAGTATTGTTCCCGCCCATTCCGAGAAGGATCGGGCAACGACCGGCAGCGGTTTCAACGACAGTCTTCACGACATTCACCTTCTCCTCAGCATTCAGCGTCGGGGCTTCCGATGTCGTTCCGAGAGCGACAAGAAAATCCGCGCCGTTTTGCAAAGTAAAGTCAACAATATTTCTTAATGACTCATAATCAACACTATAATCGTCATTAAACGGAGTTATCAGCGCGACTCCTGTGCCAACAAACGGATTATTTTTCATCATCATTTTCCTGTTAACATCCTCAAATACTTGCACAGCACCTCTATTTTGCCTGCAATGTCTTCTCTTTTAGTATCTAACACCAAGTCATAAAGCATTCCGAATGATTTGCCGAACGACACTCTGAATGACGCATCAAAGACCGTCATCACATAGTCGTCAGCGAGAATGCTTTCCTCTTCTGTGGTGAGATTCAGCAGCATATCGTAATGCACTGACGAAATCGACGCGATGTCAGAATCTTTCAGCAATCCGAAAAAGCCGAAACTCTTTTTTGTGATGAAATGAATATTGTCAATGTTTTTCTTGTTTTCCATCAATGTGTTAACAATAAAAACGGCGCAACTTTTCGTGGCGAAGCAGCGGTTTATCGTATCAATCAGTCTTATGCTATACGGCAGTTGGTCGTCATTAACCAAGAGTGCGACCGACGGACATCCTGTGACATCCGGCAACACGCACGCTTTTTTCTTCTTCACGAAAGCCTTTATCGCTCTGTTTCTGAAAAATCTGACAACTTTTTTCATCATAATCAAAAAACTTGCAAAGATACTGTTTTTTCGCCGATCGTGTGAATATTTTTTTTGAAAAAATGACTATTTATTTAGACACAGGGGGATGAATATTTTTACGGGGACCGGAAAAAATTTTTTCAAAGGCATTCCAATCATTAAAAAAGTTTTGTATTTTTGCCGACTTGAAAATTAAAATGTAGTAAAAACGAAAGGAACAGTAAGAAACAGAAATAAAGTGTAATAGACATATTTAGAAAAAGTAGCATTCGCTATTTACGGGTGTTTTCAAAAATCGCCAATTTCAGAACTCTCCCATGTAAATAATACGAAAGCTCACCGGTTCTGGTGTGGGCTTCCCTATTTGGAGAGTTAGGTGTTTGGCGATACCTTGAAAGCAAAGTAAGGAAGAGCCGCACCTTTTTTTATTAATGTTGTCCAAGCACAAACAACGAGGGAATGATAAGAGACAAAATAATTTTTAAACAAACAAAATAATAAATATGACAAGGAAAATTTGTTATCTGATGATGGTGGCGATAATTATTTGCCATGGATGTTCTGGTCAAAATGAAGGACGAGATGCACGCAGTGGCGCAAAGAAACATACAAACACCGTAAATGAAACTGAAAAAGTGATTGAAATTGAAAATCAGTCCACAGCCAATTTCACCAAAGTAAATGAAGCCAATACAACAACTCCAACAGTAAATGTATATGTGGAAAATTCAGGGAGTATGTATGGATATGTTAAAGGTGTCACTGATTTTGAGGCTATGGTTTATGATTATTTGCTAAACATCAAATTGTCTAAAATCATCGACAGTTTAAACCTATATTACATTAATAGTGTAATGATTTCAAGAGGTACTGTGACGAAGGAGGACAATGCCATTTTGGATGATTTCATCAGGAGACTTGAACCAGATTCATTTAAAGCTGCTGGCGGTAATATGGCTTCTTCTGACATCGCAGAAATTTTCAAGAACATCATCGACAAAACTGATGATAATACCATATCAATTTTGGTCACAGACGGAATATTTTCACCTGGCACAGCTCAAAATGCGGATGATTATTTGAATAATCAACAAATCGGCATAAAACATTCAGTATCCAATTTAATTGAAAATGTGGGTAATGCTGCTGCAATAATGTATCAATCAATTTCGCATTTTGACGGTGACTACTACTATTACAACAAATTGCAACATCGAGAAGTCGGCATACATTACAACGGCAACAGACCTTATTACATTTGGTTGTTTGGCAGTGCAGATAATCTAACAAAACTCAGGAAGGCAATACCTGAAAACAAATTCAATGGTCAAGGCATCAAAAACACATTTTTAATATGTGAAGGCAGCAGAGCGGTCAATTATGCAATTGATGCAGCAACTGGTAATTTTGACAAGCACAAACTTGCTGACGACAAACACAGTATTCATAGATTGTCCAGAGACAATAGTGGCAAAATTAAATTTGCAGTTAAGGTTGATTTTTCAGAGCTTCTATTATCTGATGAATATTTGCTTGATACACAGAACTACATTATCAACAATGACTACTATGAAATGGCTGTTAAGAAAATAGAGACAGAGGGTTCAAGCTTTACGCACAAATTGACGTTCACATCCAAGGATGGAAGACCTCACACAAGCGAAAGTAATGTGGAGAATTTTTCAGTTAAATTGAAAATGAGTACACCGTCTTGGGTTGGTGAAATACATGACACAGATGGTTCTATTCCCGATAGAGGGAAAACATACGGCATAAAATACCAGATAGATGGTTGCTATGGCGCATTTACAAGGTCGTTTGAACTTAACAATGAATATTATACTGAAATCAAAATAAACATCATCAAATAAAATCAACTATTATGTTTAGTAGAATGTATCTATGGTTCTCCAATATGTTTGGAGTGGATCTCGACAGCCATTTTGCTGGTCTTGATTGTGACGGGAACTTCGTCGGTCCTGATTGTTACATCAAATTTGGATTTATTGCGTTAGGTATTTCACTATTTATGGTAGTGCTATATTACTACGTAATCAACAGTACCAAATTTAATAAATGGTGGTCTTGGCTGATTATGTTGTTAATATCAGGTTTCGCCAATTTTTTCATTGGAGCCAGAATTGCGTTAAGAGACTATTACACGATTATACCTGATTGCTGGATAAATGGAGAAATGGGCGGTATCACCGAAACCAATTGTTGGATGTTTGGTTTGGCAAATTTTTTCATATCAATAATTTTTTTTATAGTTCTTTCATTCATGTTAAAATGGTGGAGTATTAATTGCAAAAGATCACCATTTTGATTTTAACAATAAAATAAACAACTATGGCTAAATTATATATTTTTGGAATTGGTGGAACCGGTTCAAGAGTGCTCAGGTCACTCACAATGCTGATGGCAACCGGTGTGAAAGTTGAAGACAATACCGGAAAACCATACGATATTGTTCCTATTATCATTGATCCAGATCATGCTGCCGCTGATTTAACTCGTACTGTCAAATCGATGCAAGATTATGTGAAAATTTATAATGCAATCAATCACAATAATTGCAACAAGAATAATTTCTTCAGTACAAAAATAAATATGGATATTATTCAATCTGTTTGTTTGCCTTTGGAAAACACACTTGATATTGATTTCAAGGAGTATATCGGGCTTCAAGACATGAAAGATTTCAATAATAAACCAAATGCGAATTACGCATTGGCATCTATATTATTCTCCGAGAAAAACCTTGATGCAAAAATGGATGTTGGATTTAAAGGGAATCCAAACATCGGTACCGTAGTATTGAATCAATTTACAAGAACTGTTGAATGGGATAATTTCATCGCATCATTCGCGCAAGATGATAAAATTTTTATCATATCGTCAATATTTGGCGGAACTGGTGCAAGCGGATTTCCCCTGCTGCTAAAAAATATCCGTGCGGTTGATGAGAATAAATCCGGATGCGCCAATGTAAAAAATTCTATCATTGGTGCAATCACCGTTATGCCATACTTCGATGTCAAGCCAAATGAGAACAGCGAAATTGATTCATCAACATTTATTTCAAAGACAAAAGCGGCCTTGAGTTATTACGAAAGAAATATTAATGAAGTCAATGCCTTGTATTATATTGGTGATAGAATTTCAAAACAATATGAAAATTCAGAAGGCGGTTCCACGCAGCGAAACGCCGCACACTTCATTGAACTGGCAGCCGCATTAGCGATTGTTGATTTCGCATCGCAGGGGGACCTCTCAACGTCTAATGGCGTTCCTTCCAGAACAATTTATAAAGAATACGGAATAAGAAACGAATCGGCTGAATTGATATTTAGCGACCTTGACGGTGGCACGAATGATACAATTAAAAAACCGTTAATTGAATTTACATTATTCTGCAAATACATGAACGAACAACTCAAAGATTCTCTCGACCAACCATGGGCAAAAGATTTAAGATATGATAGGAATTTCATCAGAAGTTCGTTCTACAACACATATTTATTTGATTTTAAAAATGCCTATATGGAGTGGCTTGAAGAAATGAATAATAACACCAGAGCATTTGCTCCTTTTAATCTTATTGAAAACAAAAATGATTTGTTCTCTTTCGTTAAAGGCGAAAAACCCGCTCCAGTATTCTGCATAGATTCGAATTACGCATTGTTTGACCGATACCTTAATAAAAAGTCGGGTAAAGTAAGTCGAGACTCAGCAAAAGAAAACATTTTTATGGAATTGTTTTATATGGCAATAGACGAATTAGTACATGATAAATATAGATTATAATTATGAGTTACATATTCAGATTACACAAAGAAGGAAATAACACAATCAATGGCTGGGAGAATTCCGGCAAATACGGAACTTCAATAATTGACCAGATACAAGATCCAAATGGCGATTCTGCGAAACGAGAAATAACGTCAATACCTTCACCTTTTGCAAGAATTGACCTTGTCAAGACAGCATTTAAAAAAGTCGCAGATGGCGATGTTGATGGTAATGATATTCATCACAAAATGGTTTCTGACGCATTAGATGTCGCACAGATTTTTTTTGAGTATGAGAAATTCAAGGATAAAGTTGAAATCATCACATGGGACAAAGATGATTGTATAAAAAAGTTGATTCAATCTACACACGAATCACACCGGCAGTTCGGCGAAGTACTACGTACATACAACGAGCAAGATGGTCGTGTGTATAATTTTGACAAGATGGACAGGATGTTTTTGTTGAATTACATTGATGGGCCCAATAAGATTAACATCATTGGAGCAACATCACCATCAACATTGTTCTTCACTCCTGCAAATGATTTGTCGTATGTCAAATTAGGGGCTGGTCAAGATGTTTTCTTTGATGACGGATTGATGCCTCTTTATAGACGTGATATTGAATTTCAAATATATATATATTCTCTAAGTAATTCGATCAAAAATTTCGCAAGTATATTTAAAGATGTTGACAAATATTTACAAAAATGTTTGGCAAAATTGGATGATGATAAAAGGAGAATCATAAAACAAATAACGCCAAACGACTATGAGACTAATTATAGTTGCATAGCAATTGATAATAACGCAGGTAACACCGTGTCCATATTGAAAAATAACGAATTGAATATTGACATAGAATTACGATGCAGAAAACAGAGTCTGAATTCAATTGCTGATACAAGTGGGTTTGTTATCGACTCTGAATACAGGATAAATGGAGTTCGTCCTCTTGTGCTTCCTGTTGAACCATATTCTCATAAGACCACGTACACTCAAGATATATGGAATAAAAACACCAAAGTCCCATATTTTGATTCACTGCCAGAAAGTGAAAGAACATTGCCAGATGATGGAGCAAAATATCCATATCTCACAATTGGAGATTTTTTAACAGATTCAATTGTGAGGATGCCATACGAAATTGACAACCTAAGATATTTTGATGGGAATAGTAAAAAATCCGATGAGAACAGTTACCTTCTTCCACTTACGGACAAGTTCTTCAATTTTTTCACCGTAGATGATTTGCTAACCAAATCTGTTGAAGGCAAAAAAATGTTTGAGTTTGAAAACAACGCGACAGGTGTCACTGCTATTCTAAGAATTCCAATTAGAAGTGGTCTTATTGAATATCGCAGAATATATTTTGAATCAGTTAATAATACTGACGAAGCAAGAACAACAAATGGTGGTGCCATGTTCGACAACAAAATTGGTCTTGGAATTATGCCATTTGTAAAATTCCCCGAGGATGTTGACAAGCATTATCGTATAGCCATGTATGATAAATGCCGAAGCGGCAATGCATCATTAGTGTTTATGGATAAAAATTCGATATTAGACTCCAGAAATGTAATATGCAGCGAAAAAGACACGACATTAAATGTCTGCGGTCATGAATCTTATATTGTTGAAAATAATTTTGACCGTATAAAAGTTAACATTGGTGGCGTAACAGGTGGATACATCATTCCGAAATTCAAAAATGCCGGTGGAGGAACACAGTTTACATTTGCAGTTGACTATGGTACTACAAATACACATATTGAATATTGCACCGACACCAATAGGAATCCGTTGTCATTTGTGATAGAAGAAAACGAATGTCAACTGAGGAAAATGCACACAAAATATACCGACCCTGATATTCGTATGGGCTTCATTCAAGATTTCATTCCAGACACCATTGGCAACAATGAGTACACATTTCCGATAAGAACTGTTTACGCCAAAATCAAGAATATCAATTTTAACAAAAACCCAATGGCATTTGCGGAAGGCCATATTCCGTTCCTATACGAAAAGGACTTCATTCCCAAATGGAACGACATAAATACTGAAATGAAGTGGGGTGGAGTTGATGACAAACTTCTCGAAATGCACATCGAGACCATATTTATGATGTTAAGAAACAAGGTGGTTCTCAACGAAGGAAGTCTCAGCAATACAAAAATTGCATGGTTCTTCCCCGCCAGCATGACTGAAGACAAGGTGATTAGATTTAGACGTTTTTGGAATTCAGCATACAAAAAATATTTTGGCGCCAATGCGGACGAAAATATAAAATCCATATCAGAATCTATTGCACCATATTTCCATTTTATTTGCGATCAAGGTGCAGCAGAAGAAATTGTAACAATAGATATTGGTGGCGGCACGACAGATGTCCTCGTAGTACAAGAATCAAAGCCAACAATGCTGATGTCATTCAGATATGCATCAAATGCCATTTTCGGTGACAGTTACAACAGTAATCCGACAAAGAATGGCTTCGTGTCAACATATCTTAAAACATTTGAAGACATATTAAAAGACAATGGTTTACAGGAACTTTCTCAAGCATTAATACAAATAAAAGGCCAAAACAAATCGTCTGATATTATTGCGTTCTTGTTTTCTTTGCAAGGTGAAAAAGTCAAGAACAACCCCGAACTGAATTTCCTGACAAAACTTGAGAAAAACGACAAACTCCAGTATGTATTCATTGTATTTTACAGTTCGATATTCTATTTCATTGCAAAATCAATGAAAGCGAAGGGGTTGATGAAGCCAAAAACAATTGCATTCAGTGGCAACGGTTCAAACACACTACATATTTTGTCAACAGAGAATGACATGATTTCACGTTTTGTCAAGCTAATTTTTGACAAAGTGTATGGCGACAATAAAGGGGCTATCGAAGTCATGATGGAGAGTAATCCAAAGATTGCAACTTGTAAAGGTGGTATTCGTTATCTCAATGGCGATGTGAATTTGAAGTTTGACGATGAAAGCAGCGAAACATCATCACTTACCGAATATGAAAAAATGGACAAAATCAGAACCGTTATTGTCGGTAATAATTTTGACACAGATGAAATTAACAAATACATCAAGTACGAAGATGTGCCTGGCCAATTGAGCAAAGACATTATTGTATCGGTAGAAGATTTCTTTAAATTCTTGTTTGATTTACACCAGGATAATAAAGAATTTCTAACCAAAAAACTTGGTGCAAATAATTCACTTTACAACACCGTGAAGGAATTCTGCTTAGGAGAAGAAGGCAGGCAAATTTTGGAAGTTTCCTTGTCAAAGGGTTACAAAAAGAAACTTGAAGAAGTAAACGGAGATAAAGAGAAACAACTTGAAGACACGCTTTTCTTCTATCCATTGGTGGGATTGCTACATGATCTTGCTTGGAAAATTAGTAATATGTAATTAGTTAGGTTATGAAAAGAATTGCAGCTATTATTAATGCTATCATGACGGCTCTTGCTTTTGGCTTTCTGCTGAAAGCAGAGCCTTCTTTTGCAGCGAACAACGAAGAGCAGACCGAATACAAATTGTCAAGATCCGAAATAACTTTGGAATTAGGCGGTACTGGTTATGATATTAAAATCACCCCCAAATCCACTACTCAACCAAAGTATGATTATTCAAATTCAAAGGAATACCTTAGTATTGATTCAGTAGGACACATAACTGCTATCGGACAAACTAATGAGCGTCAAGAAATCAAAGTTGTTATTGGAAGTGACACACTGACTTTTTTTGTAAATAAAATCAATGATAATGCCCGAATTAGTAAAATTATTAGTATTATAAAGCAAGATTTTAGATCACAAATTAATGAATTCAATAAAGAAATTGAAAATCTTCGCAGCCAAATAACTGATTTAACAAAAAAGGAATCTCACGATAACGAAGGGGAAACTCACGACAAAAATACAACTTTATTTATAACCATTATTGCTTCTCTTGGTGTACTTTTGGTAATATCCATCATTGTACTGATTTGTCTTTACAGTAATAATAAAGAGAAAGATTTACGAATCCACAACTTGAATGATACAATCCACCGAAGTAAAAAAGATGATGATCTTAATGGTAAAAATCTCAGAATTAATAATCTTGAAAGAGAAAATCAAAAATTAAGAAATAGAGTCAGTGATTTGGAGGATTTGTGCTATATAATGCAGCAAAACGTTAAGGAGATCCACGAAAACGCAGAGATAAAAGCAGAACCTGCCACTGACAGAGCAAGTAGTAATATTAAGGATGATGAAAACGCACCGAAACAGAAACAAACAACAAGACTGTATTCAGATGCGATAATTAATGATATTCTTAATAAGGTTAATGAAAGGCCAAACGATGACACAATATTTGAGTTAATACTGAACGGACAAGATTCAACCTCGGCAAAAGTTACAATATATTCTGGAGCAAAGAGAAGAATTATTGCAAATGCATCATTCTTGGAAGGATGCGAAAAACAAATTATCGGGAATAATGATGTTGTCGTAGAACGAGAAGGAACTGCTGAAAAAAATTCAACCACCGGCGTGTGGAATCTCATCAAGTGTCCCAAAGTTGTAATAAAATAAGACTATGAAGAAAATATTGATTACTATTATGATTTTGTGCGGAGTAATATGCTCCGCACAAAATATCAATAGAGAAGATCATGAAAAATTATCCCGATACGTTGTCGGCTATTATGTAAAAGGATATGTTGAGAAAAAAACTGATTCAGAATGGCGCAACAAACAAGGTGAACAGTTCAAAAAGGCATGGAAGGAATTCGAAGGCAATTCTATTTCCAAACCAATTGATACATGCTATTACAGCAATTTGTGGGCTTGTCTAAAAGATAAAAATCTCAACGGGGAGGATATTTGTGAAAAAACAAGATCATTTTATGATAATATAAAGAATAAATTTGAAATCACAGATTGTGACATTGAAGAACTGATTAGTCTTCCAAATAAATACTATGATAGTTGGAAAAACAGCAATGGGATTCCAAGATTCAAAGAACAACACGATTCTCTAAAAAAAGAATTAGAAACATTTTATGAAGAAAAGAAAAATCAACGGAGTGAATATTCAGAAGGTCCAACAGGTTCAGATATAAAGGGGAATAGTTATGATAACCAGTATTCTCATAAAGAGGGAACGCAAGAACATCTTCAAACTGACAATTCAAGGGAGGAACGAAAAAGGGGCAGTAAAAGTATAACGAACAAAGGGGAGAAACAGACGAAAACCGACGCAAAAGAGGCAACACCAAAGATTAGAATTGCAGGATGGATTTTTGTGGTAATATTTGCTATTGCAATCAGTTTCATTACATTTCTTTGGTGTCGTTCGAGAAAAAATCAACATCACGCCAATGTTCACAATTCCACAAATATGGATACAAAACAATCTAATATCAAATTAGAACGCAGAGTGTCTGAACTGGAACAAATGGTGACAGAATTAAGCCAAGACATCAGATTGTTAAGGGAAGACTTTAATCGCTTTTTACAAAAGCAACCAGAATCAAACACTTTCAAAAAAACAACCACAAAAAGTACAGATACAGTACCGGCAAACACCGAAGATGTGACTCACAGTTATTCTCATGTAGATGCATATAAGACTTTATATGCTGATTCGATAATTGATGAATATTTCAACAAAGTAACAGAGAAGGCAAATGATGATACAATATTTGAATTGCATGTTACAAAAAATGGAGCAAACATTTCGGTATATCCAGATGCTATAAGGAGAATTATTGCAAATCCATCATTTTTGGATGGATGCGACAAACAAATAATTGGCAATAGGATTGTGGAAATAAAAGAACAAGGATTTGCTCAAATACAAATGGATGGTAAATGGAAGGTAAACAAAAAATTAAATGTTTTAATTAAATAAATTTTGTCATGTTTGGTATTTTACACTATGTAATTATTGGCGTTATTATCGCTGTTATTGTTCTCATACAGTTTATTTGTTATGAGAATACAAGTAAGAAAATCAAAAAATTTAGTTCTATATTCCCAAGAGCACAAAAATATGCTTTAAAAAAAGACAACCTGATTGAACTTATAAAAAAAGCAGATGAGAAAGAATTGGTCAAAATGCTTAAATCTGGTGGATTTGACATTGAGAAATATCAAGATTTCCCCTCATATTCAAGTGAAACAGGAGTTAAATCATTCAACAGGTCAAGGGCTGTTGATGATTTGGTTGCTGGTATTACAAAAGAAGTTGAAGGCATTACCACCAAACATGATAATCAAACATTTATTTCAATTGTTAATTCTATCAATGAATATCTTGACTGCAATAAATCCGTCAATGACTTTCATCTCATGAAAGACATTGTTGACCGAAATTGCGATTCAAAAGAAGAAGAAATTGGCACACAAATTCCGATTCCGTTATATTTGGGATTAGTTGGTACGATGTCTGGGATTCTTGTCGGCGTCGCATTCCTATGGTTCACTGGCGGATTGTCTGATTTGTTAAGTACAGGTGGTACTGGTTCTGGTGCAGAAGGCATAGAGGCGTTACTTGGCGGGGTGGCCCTTGCTATGTTTTCAAGTATCTGCGGAATAGTGCTTACCACTATAGCATCAAATAAATTCAAACGAGCAAAAACCAATTTTGAAGATAACAAAAATTTATTTCTAAGTTGGATACAGGCAAAACTTCTTCCTAAACTATCTGACAACATTGTCGGTGCATTAAGGGAAATGACTGTCAATTTGTCCGACTTCAATGAAAAATTTGAGGTAAATATCGGCGGACTGGATGACGCATTAAGCAAAGTTAACGATTCTTACAAACAGCAAACAGAGTTAATGAATGCTGTCCAAAAACTTGCAGACAAAGACTTGTCGATGAAAAATCTTCAACTTTTTACTGCTCTGACAAATAGCACAAAACAAATTGAGATTCTCAATGAATATTTGAATAGAAGTAACATATATCTGGAAAACGTCAAGGCATTAAATGCCAATCTTGCTGAGCAAGAAAAGAGAACACAAATGATGGAAAACATCGGCGAATTCATTAAAACAGAACTTGAACAAATTGAAGCGAGAAAGGGATTGATAAGCAAATCCGTTGGTACAGTTGACGACTATTTGAGGCAGGCCCTTGACAATTTAAAAGAAAGTTCTCAATCACAGTTAGAAGAATTAAAGAAAGAGGTCGGAAAGCAAGACGATGTTCTCAACAAAAAATCGGAAGAAATCACGAAAATTGTTGATGAGTTACATCAATTGACAGATGTCAAACAAAGTATTTCTGAATTTGCGAAAGAAATGAAGACACAGAATCAAAAACTTGATAATTTGTCAAACTCAATAAGGGCTTTAGCATCCGCAAAAGAAAGCGGGAATATTGTCAAAGAAAAAGAATATGTATCAAAGGTTAAAAAAGAGGAAGATAGCGGACCGTTATGGCTTAAAATATTAATTCCAACATCATCAATAATTGGAAGTGTAATCGTTCTGTCAATTATTATTGCAAATTGGGATTCAATATTGAGATTTTTGCAATCTGTATTTAAATTCTAAATCGAAAATAATACTGCGTAATCATGTCAAAAACATGTATAAATCCATCTTGTGGCAAAGAGTTGCCAAATATCGCTTTTGTGGAACACAGCAAGTTGAGATACATGAATTATCCGAATTAGAATCATTGCATATTGAGGCAACTGAATTACATAATGGCTGATATAATATATTTTGTTAGCAAATAATACTGTGATATGAGAAACAGAAAAGAATCTTTTTTTTGGACAAGTTACTCCGACTTGATGACAAGTTTGTTTTTCATCATGTTAGTCCTTTTTATTTTGGTCATTGTGCTGCTGCATAATAAAATAGATGATATTGAGAAACAAAAAAATGCAACCGAACAACAATTAAGGAAAATCACAGAGTTAAACGAGTCGATTGAACAAATTAATGAGGATTATTTTGAGTATAATGACAAGTTCAAACGTCATACACTTAAAAATATTTCTGTAAGATTCAATATTTACAGCAGTAATATAAATGACATTGATGACAATGATAAAAAAAGATTGATTGAAGCCGGACGTGCGATACAAAAATTCATGAGAGATGCTCAAAAAAAGTTACCCGAAGCCGAATATCTTTTAATAATTGAAGGACAAAGTTCAAAGGATAATTATCAATATAACTATGAACTCAGTTATAAACGCGCACTGGCACTTGTGAAATACTGGTCAGAAAACCAAATATACTTTGATGATTTGCCATGTGAAGTTATCATATCTGGTTCCGGTCAATCCAGCAAATTCCGTATAAGTCCGGAAACAATTGACGGAGTTGCAAACCCTGCGAACCAGAGGTTTGTCATACATATTATTCCCAAACCTGGTATAATTGAATAACCATGAAAAATCTTTTCTTCATATTATGTCTTTTGTTAATAAGCACTTCTTGTGTTAGAAGAGGTGGAAGTTATTCAAGTTCAAATGTCCGTGATAACAGACGCCACCAAACATCAACCAGAAGGGAAGCACACAACAGACCTTCAAAAAAGACATCGAACAACACAAGACTTCAAACAAATAATAACGGGAAGAAATATTCAAGTTCTGAAATATTTGAAATGTACAACACTGCTGTCTTCATGATCTTCACATCTGACGGATGGAATGATTACCAAGGTTCAGGATTTTTTGCATCATCAAATGGAATTGGGATCAGCAATTATCATGTTTTCCAAGGAACTACTATAGGTTATGAACAAATCAAACTATCAAATGGCAACACATACAAAATCAAGAATGTAATAGCCAAAAGCGAAGACGATGATTACATTGTCTTCCAAGTAGATGCTATGGGCGGAAATTTCAATTTCATACCTGTCAGCAATAGAATGCCAAAAGTTGGCGAACAAATATTTACAATTGGCAGCCCATACGGTTTGGAGAATACATTTTCTTCTGGTGAAATATCCCAGTTCAGAGGAGACAATCTGATTCAAATAAACGCACCTATTGACCATGGGAGCAGCGGTGGTGCATTGATAAATGAGTATGGTGAAGTAATCGGAATTACTACAGCTGGTCTTGACAAATCTGGTGCCAACTTGAATTTTGCGGTTGATATAAATGTCGTGAAACCATATTTGAAATAACACCACATACGTTACAACGAGAATCATGAAATGGAATGCAGGGCAAAACGCTCAAACAACAAAAACTCGACCTCACGATGGACATATATCTGCCGCAACATTGAAATGATTGATTCGAAGAAGATTCCAGTCGCGGCATTCCATGGCGACCTCGATGAGATGGTGCCATACGGCTACGACTATCCTTTCACGATGATTGGCCCAGGATGTAAGTTGTTGTTTAACAAGATGTACGGTTCGTCAACAATCGTCGAGCGGCTACTTCAAAACGGCATCGACAAATCGAAAATGTACACTTTGTACAATATGCATCATTCTCCTCACGTTGATGAAGGCAGAGAATTAAATGAGATATTTTATTACATTCAAGATTGCATGGATCCGTTTTTCAAAGACATCACGGCAAATCCCGAAACAACCACCGATGGTAACAGTTTCTTTATCAATGACATAAACGCCACAGATATAACATGGCAAGTTGATGGCGGAATCATACTGAAATCTTCAGGAAACGGAATAAATGTCGCTTGGTTCGGTAATGCCCCGGAACATAAAGTTTATGCTTCAGGTTTGATGAGAGGAACGGGGTTTTTGAGTGAATTTAATGTTAATAAAAAATGAGTAAAAAAAGTAAAAGAAGTAATGGCAGCAAATTGATTCTGTTATGTTTAGCAATTATCATTGCCATTGTATTTATTTACTTTAAAAATACAGAACAGACCACATACGACCTGTGCGGGGTTGAAATTCCGGCGGCACTCACTGACCGAACTGAGCGTGTCATAACTCACAAAGGTTACACCGTTTCGTATAACTGCGACTGGAAGATTCCGAACTGGGTGGCATACGAACTTACTGACATTGAAGTCGAAGGTGAAGAGCCCCGTTCAAACAAGTTTGTGCCCGACCCGATGGTGCCTGAATATGAAACGGCATATACCGAAGACTATAAACATTCAGGTTATGACCGCGGACACATGGCTCCTGCCGCCGACATGAAATGGCATCCGCAGGCGATGAATGAGTCATTTTATCTTTCAAATATCTGTCCACAAAACCATAATCTGAACGCCGGAGTGTGGAAAAGTCTCGAAGAACAGGTTCGTGACCTCGCATCGCAGAAAGGCAGCATCTATGTGGTGTGTGGTCCGATAGTTCCAGCTGATTACCAAACGATTGGTGAAAATAGAGTCGCCGTTCCGAGTGCTTTTTTCAAGGTCCTTTTACAGGAAGAAAACGGCGGAATTCACACAATCGGTTTCGTTTACGAAAACAAGAGTGGCAAACGCCCGATGTCAACATACGCGCGAACTGTGGATGAAATAGAAGAGATAACTGGCATCGACTTCTTTCCTGTACTACCTGACGATATCGAGGAAAAGGTGGAATCGGAAGTTGATTTTTCGAAGTGGGTAGTGAAAGGTCAATAATTCTCGCGAGACAGTTGCAAATAAAAGAATAATCTGTAACTTTGCAGCGTCGTTCCACCCTGAATTTTCGCTTGACGGACTTCGCGAAATTCAGAAGGGCAGCGTAGAATAAGAAAAAATAAAAAGTTATACAAACATCAATAAAAAACGGGGATGAAGGAGTCTTTACTTAACAAAGTAACTTTGCTGTCAACCTTAATTGTTCTGCTTGCTTTGACAGGAAGAGCACAAACCACCTTTACAGCAGGCAACCTGAATTATCAGGTCAACGACGATGGCGTTTCCGTCACTGTCACGGGCCATGTTAACGGTTACGATGCTGCTGGAGAATTGAATATTCCAGAATCGGTGAGTCACGGAGGAAACGATTATACCGTGACGGCCATTGGATCCTGCGCCTTCTTGTATTGCTTTTATCTGACGGATCTGACGATTCCAAATACAGTGACTACCATCGGGGATGGTGCTTTTTCCTATTGCCAAGGTTTTACTGGCGATTTGGTGATCCCCAACTCTGTCACCACCATTGAGTATGGCGCATTTCAGTATTGCTTCGGCCTTACTGGATTGGCATTAAGTAATTCCGTTGAAACCATTGGGGATTATGCCTTTAATTCCTGCGACAATCTGACGGGCACATTGTACATCCCAAGTAACGTGACATCGCTTGGAGGGAACTCTTTCGGCTATTGCGCATTAGACAGCATTGTCGTTGACCCGGCCAACATCTTCTATGATTCCCGGAACGACTGTAACGCCATCATCGAAACGAGTACAAACGAACTGATTACGGGCTGCAAAAACTCCTTCATACCCAACACGGTCGCTTCAATCGGCTATTGCGCATTCAGAGGCATCGACGGATTGGAATCTGTCGTTTTTCCGGAATCGCTGGTTTCCATTGGAGAGAATGCCTTCGCTTTCTGCTACGACCTGAAAGGAGACCTTACCATTCCCAATTCAGTGACAACCATCGGCCCCAGTGCGTTTTTTGATTGCCAAGGCCTTGACGGGACATTGACAATAGGTGTGTCGGTCACTTTCATCGGCGACTGGGCATTCAGAAATTGCTGGGCCATCACATCGGCTGTCTCCTTGGCTCCGACACCTCCAGCGCTTGACGACGAACTGGGAGGTTTGGTATTCGACAATTTTGGCACTTCCACACTTACCGTCCCATGTGAATGTTCTTCTGATTATCAAAATTCAAATTGGCATGACCCTTACGCAATGAATGGGTTCGCAACATTTATTGAAGATTGCAGCGCGGTTGCGGAAGCCGGTACTGATGCCATGACGGTCTATCCTAATCCGACGAAGGGTGCCTTCCATATCGGCGGCATCGCTGATGGCGGACTGCTGACCGTGAGCGACATGAGCGGACGGACTATAGCTTACAAGGATATAGTTAATCCGAACAATATGGTGTCCCTGTCGCTTTCGCCAGGGCTTTACCTGATGACGCTGACCACCCGCGACGGCATACGTCACCATACACAACTCATTGTAAAGTAAGTGATGCTCTCGCGACCTATAATGCCACCAAAAACATTTCTTTTCATTAAAATCTGGGAATATACAAATTTTAAATTTTATTTTGCAATGTAACACCAGCGAGGATTTATCACCTTGATTTGACAACAAAATGGTCTGAAGAAATGGTAGCATTTTAGTTTTTACAAGACCATTTTCACTTCCGAAACTTGAATCATTTCCAAAGACAAAAAGCACTATCTTTGCAGCACAAATCTTTCATTGCAATGACGATAACAATTTTAGGTTCAGGCACATCGCAAGGCATTCCTGTAATAGGTTGTGAATGTGACGTTTGCAAATCTTCGGACAGTCGTGACAAACGTCTGCGCACATCCATTCTGATTGAAAGCGGAGACACCACAATCTGCGTCGATGCCGGCCCCGACTTCCGGCAGCAGATGCTCCGCGAGAACGTGAAGCACCTCGACGCCATACTCATCACGCATCATCACAAAGACCACATCGGCGGACTCGACGACGTCAGGTCATTCAATTTCCTCCAGCATTTCTCGATGCCAGTTTACGCATCGCCCGATTCACAGGAGGAGATAAGGCGGGAGTTCTCGTATGCTTTTGCCGAAAAAGACAAACTCTACCCCGGAGCGCCGACATTCAACCTAATTGACATCATCGACGGCAAATCAATAGTAATCAACAACCTAACCATTGAACCGATACCACTCAGACATCTTGAGATGCTATGCTATGGTTTCCGCATTGGTAACTTTGCATACATCACCGATTTCAGCTATATTTCGGATGACAGTCTCAACAAGCTCAAAGGCGTTGATTATCTTATAATTGAAGCACTTCGCAAGGAGAAGCACTATTCGCATATATGTCTTTCCGAAGCCATTGACATCGCTCAGCGTCTCGGCGTGAAGAAGGCATGGTTCACTCACATCGGCCATCAAATGGGTCTAACCGAGGAAACAAACAAGACTCTTCCAGCGAATATGATGCTGGCATACGACGGATTAAAGATTGAGGTTTAAACGCCACCACATCCACGTTGTTGTCATCAGCCAAAGCATACGATTGGTCGTAAACTATATAGTATGTCCTGCCTTTCTTTGTCTTTCTGATTCCGGTAAAATAGTTGAAGTCGAAATCCCGATCAACGAGACATTGTTTCGTGACCGTTTTCTTGCCGAACGGATTCAATGTCCTGAGTATCATTCTGTTTCGCATCAGCACTGCATTGACATTCCTGACAAGCAGAAGTTGTTCGTTATAGATATGGTAATAATAGTTATTACGGCAGTTGTCATCACAATATCTTTTGTTGGCGCGACCTGTGATAGTTCTGCCACAAGCCGGGCATATCCTCTCATTTAAAGACGATTCTTTGCGTTCATCCATAGCAATCCTCTTTGATGAATAAAAGCACCAATATATTTGTCAAATATCGAATAAAAAGGTTAGGGCGTCAGTTTGTTCTCATTTCGAGAAGACGTACTGAATGATATTTGCGCCCATTTTAAGAGCTTGCAGTCGTATCTCCTCAGAGTCCTTGTGAACGCGCTGGTCTTCCCAGCCGTCACCGAGGTCGCATTCGTATGTGAAGAGGCTGACGAGCCGTCCCTCATAGATCATCCCGAACGCTTGAGGTGTCTTCATATCATGTTCATGGATTTTCGGCAATCCGTTAGGGAAAGCATAGGGGCTTTGGAAAAGCGGGTGTGAATATGGCAGTTCGACCCATTCGAGTTCCGGCAGTACCTTTTGCATCTGTGCCATCACGAAATCCTTAAGTCCATAGTTATCATCAATATGAAGGAAGCCTCCACCGAGGAGATAAGCTCTAAGGTTATCAGCTTCAGCTTTGTCAAAGCTGACATTCCCGTGTCCTGTCATGTGGACGAGAGGATAATTGAAAATGTCAGGGCTTCCGACTTCAACTGTAGCGATGTCACAATTCAAGTCCGTGTTAAGTTCTTGATTGCAGAATTTGACAAGATTTGGCAGAGATGTCGGATTGGAATACCAGTCGCCGCCGCCGCGGTATTTAAGCAAGGCAATCTGCGTCTGCTGGGCGGACAGTCCGAAAGTCAATGACAGTAATATGGTCAGCAGCAGATTCCTCATAATCATTTCACGCTCATCTGGTTAATAAGCTGTACTGTATGGCAAGCCACCAGTGCAGCGGTCTCCGTTCTGAGACGCGCATCGCCAAGGCTCACCGGCACGAAGCCGTTATCCATCGCGAGTTGAGCCTCTTCCCTGCTGAAATCGCCTTCTGGTCCGATGAGGACTATGGCGTTGTTGCCTTTAACATATTTGTCACACAACTGGTCTTTGACATCATCATCGATCCACGCGATGAATTTCTGTCCGTCAAACGGTTGTCTCACCAATTTGTCAAATTCGATAACATCCTCTATGTCAGGAAGTTGTGATTTTATTGACTGTTTTACAGCGGCAATCATCACTTTCCTGAACCGGTCAACGTTTGCGACACGTCGTTCCGAGTGGCATGAGGTAAATAGCTGGACTTTGTCTATACCAATTTCTGTAGCTTTTTCGAGGAACCACTCCGTTCTCTCGTTGAGTTTTGTCGGAGCGATTGCTATTTCGAGCATGAACGGTCTATTGTCGTACCCTTGGCGTTGGTTCGTCAGGCAAGCCACCGCCCTCTTCGGGTGATTTTCAACGAGTTCACCATCAAAGAGCGAGCCTTTGCCATTTGTGACGCAGAAACGGTCTCCGACTTGCATACGGAGCACTTTGACACAATGTTTAGACTCCTCCTCAGAGAAGGAGACCATTCCCAATACTGCGTCAGGCAAATAGAAAACGTTCATACTTACTATTTTTACATTCTTTCTGGCATCTGCATACCGAGCAGGCTGCTTGCGTTACGCAGCAGGCGTGCCGTCATTCCGGCCAATTGCAGGCGGAACTCCCTGCGTCTTTCATCTTCCTCTCTCAAGATACTGCATTCCTGATAGAATTGGTTGAAGTCTTTGCAGAGTTCGTAGATGTAATTGGCGATCATTGCCGGGCTTCTGTTAATTGCCGCTTGTTCAAGCACCGACGGCCATGTGTGCATATTTGTAAGAAGCTGTTTTTCGCCAGGCATAATGTTGTCAACCATCACTTTGTCTCCAACAGTTATTCCCGTCTCGGCGGCCTTACGCAGCACAGAGCAGATACGGGCGTGAGTATATTGGATAAACGAGCCCGTATTACCATTAAAGTCTATTGATTCCTTAGGGTCAAAGAGCATAGTCTTCTTCGGATCCACCTTGAGTATGAAATACTTAAGAGCTCCAAGTCCGATTGTGTGATAAAGTCTGTCAGCTTCATCCTCAGACAGGTCCTTAGCTTTCCCGAGTTCTTCCGACACCTTCCTCGCGGTCTCGACCATTTCATCCATAAGGTCATCAGCGTCAACCACCGTACCTTCGCGCGACTTCATCTTTCCGCTTGGCAGCTCAACCATACCGTATGAAAGATGCTCAATATCGTTACCCCATGCGAAGCCGAGTCTCACAAGGACTCGCTTGAGCACGTCGAAATGATAATTCTGTTCATTACCAACGACATAAACAAGTTTCTTCGGATGGAACTCGTCATAACGCAATTGAGCAGTTCCAAGGTCTTGAGTCATGTAAACGGACGTGCCGTCACGACGCAGGAGCAGTTTCTCGTCGAGTCCCTCATCTCTGAGGTCGCACCACACCGAGTTATCATCTCTTTGATACAGAACGCCGTTCTTCAAGCCTTCCATCACGGTACTCTTGCCCAAGAGATAGGTTTGAGACTCATAATAGACTTTGTCGAACGAAACGCCGAGGCGTTTGTACGTGACATCAAATCCCTGATAGACCCAGTTGTTCATCATCTCCCAAAGTTTACGCACCTCAGGATCACCAGCCTCCCATTGGCGAAGCATCTCGCGTGTCTCTTGCATCAACGGTGACATGTTTTCAGCTTCAGCCTTAGCTTTTTCTTTGGCATCATCGTCAAGTTCATCGTAATTCGCAGGCAACAGCGATTTGACCTCTTCCTTGAAATGTTTGTCAAACATCACATAGAAGTCGCCAATAAGATGGTCACCCTTCTTCCCTGTTGACTCCGGCGTGCAACTGTCGCCCCATTTTTTCCACGCGATCATGCTCTTACAGATGTGTATTCCTCTGTCATTCACGAGGTTGACACGCACCACATTTTCGCCATTGGCCTTGAGGATTTCAGAAACACTCCATCCCAACAGGTTATTACGGATGTGTCCAAGATGCAACGGTTTGTTGGTATTCGGTGAAGAATACTCCACTACGACGGGGCTTCCCGAAACCTCTTTTCTCCCGAAAAATTCGTCTCCATGGTTTTTCTCCATGAATGAGATCCAATAGTTGTCTGAAATGAGCAGATTCAAGAATCCCTTCACCACATTATACTTCGCGATGAATTCACTTCCCTTTGTCATTTCTGTTCCGAGTTCGTCAGCCAAAGCCTCGGGCGCCTTGCCCGCGAGCTTAGTGAACGGGAACACCACTATTGTCACATCACCTTCAAATTCAGGACGTGTCTTCTGGAAATTGACCAAATTGGCAGGAGCTTCCTTACCATATAGTTTCCTGAAGGCATCACTAAAAAGCTGTTTCAAAAATACTTCCAACATAGTTCAAATCGTTATTTTATTTGGGGTGCAAAAATAGTAAAAAACGCGTTATATTTCATCAATATATCGACAATAATTTTATGGTATTTTAAGTATCTTCATTTTCATTTTTCAAATTTTTAAAACTACATGGATTTCGTCAAAACAGCGACATTATTGTGTTAAACACATAGCCCGACAATGTCTCAGCACTTTCAACCACAGTGTCTTCACTTTGTAAAACAGCAGATTGTTCGGCATTTTCGTATGTTGTCTGTATTTCAACTTTGTATCCTGCAATTATACATATCACTATGAACAATATCACCATGACACTTCCGTGACGAATTAAAAACGAAGGAGTTCTGTCGACGACAACATCAGCATACGGGTTTTGATTTTTTTCTTTCATATCACATTCCGAGTTCCAATTGGTTTTTCACAAGATTAAAATAATTTCCTTTCAGACGCACAAGCTCATCATGAGTGCCCTGCTCCACGATTTTACCTTTGTCGAGGACGATAATATTATCGGCGTTTTTCACAGTACTCAGTCGATGTGCGACAACTATTACAGTTTTCTCTTTGAACAAGTTGTCGAGATTTTTCATGATTACCTGTTCGTTATTGGCATCAAGAGCATTAGTCGCCTCGTCGAAGAAAATGTATTTCGTATTTTTGTACACGGCACGTGCGATGAGGACGCGCTGTTTTTGCCCCGAGCTCAAGCCCTTTCCTTCCAATCCGATGAAAGTGTTCAGCCCGTTGGGTTGCGACTTGATATAGTCATTGAGATTTGCTATATGCACGGCCTCATCAACACATCGCATATCAGGCTTTGCATCGCTGACACCTATGTTATTTGCGATGGTGTCGGAGAAAATGAAGCCGTCCTGCATCACGACACCGCAGGCCCGGCGCCATTCCTTCACGTTAAACTCGCTGAGCGGCCTGTCATCAAGGAACACGCCGCCCTCCACAGGCTCGTAGAAACCGAGGATCAACTTCAGCATTGTTGTTTTCCCGCTGCCGCTCATGCCGACAATGGCTGTAGTCTTGTTCGCAGGTATGGTCAGGCTGATGTCGTCAAGAACCTTTCTCGAATGCGGTCCGTCATATTGAAACGAAACGTTTTTCAACACAATGTTGGCATCTTGTGGTATCTCAGTCTCCTTGCCGACATTCTTAGTGTCTTCATCTTCAATCTGTTGCACTTCATTAAGACGTTCCAGACTGATTTTGGTATCTTGATAAGAGCGGATAAAAGACACAAGGTCGGCGATAGGCGCGTTCAATTCGCCTATGATGTACTGTATCGACATCATCATGCCAATTGTCATATCCCCGTTTATAACAAGCATCGCTGACATGAAAGAGATCACCATATTCTTCAGTTGGTCAATCAACGTGCCGCCGATGTTTTGAGCCTGCGAGAGTGAAAGTCCCTTAATACTGACGTCATACAGTCGGTTTTGGGTTTTCTCCCACTCCCACAGCTTCTGCCGTTCGCAGTTGTTCAGTTTGATCTCCTGCATTGATGTTATCATCTGAACGACATTACTTTCATTACGCGCCGACTCCTGGAACCGCATGTAGTCAAGCTTGCGCCGACGTTTCATGAAAATCAGGATCCAACCGACATACAGCGCACTGCCGACGGCAAAGACACCAAGAATGCTGAAATTATATCCGGCCATCATCACAGAATACACGATCAGACCTATGACACCCATGGAGATGCCAATCAGTTCACCTGTAAGGAAATTCTGTATCCTGTCGAAATCACGGATTCGCTGCAACGTGTCGCCCATTCTTCTTGAATCATAAAACGAGATCGGCAACCGCATGAGTTTACCAAGGAAATTGGACACAAGCGAGATGTTCACATTGATCGTGACATGCAACATCAGCCAATTTTTTATTATATGGTTGAGCGACTGTCCCACGACAAGTGCGAACTGCGCCACGAGGACTATCATGACGAACCTGCTGTCGCCATTTCCGATGCCGATATCGACGATAGACTGTGTCAGCAACGGGAACAGCATGCTGATGAAGCTGCCCAGAGCCATTCCCAACATAATCTTGAGAATCGACTTCTTGTGCGGCTTCAAAAACCTGACCAGATACCTGAATCCAAGTTCTTCTTTTGACACATATCCGCTGTCATCATTGCAATTCTCGAACTCCACCGTCGGTTCAAGCAGCAACGCCATTCCCATGTTGCCTTTTATCGGATCAATCACCGAATACCAGCTTTTCAAGAACGCTTCGACATTGTATCTCAACACGTTGCCAACAGCCGGATCGCCGATAATCACTTTCTTCCGTGTTATCTTATACACAACCACAAAATGGTTTTGGTTCCAGCTGACCACACACGGGCACGGGATAGAGCAAAGCTGCTCGAAAGTTATCTTCACGCCTATTGTCTTGAAGCCGATACTTTCCGCCGCATCGCTGATACCAAGCAACGACGTACCCGTCTTCCTCTGCACGCTGCGGTTTTTCAGGAATTCCATTGAATACGACTTCCCGTAGTATTTTGCGATCATCCGAAGACAAGCCGGGCCGCAGTCGCGTGAATCGTACTGCCGATAAACCGGGTATTTTCTTTTCACCTCCATCACTTGATAGTTTTTATTGACACAAATGTTTTGTAATCACCCACGATGCAGCCCTCAAATATTCTTCGGTAAAAACGCGCCAGTTTCACATCAGTCTCATCAAATCCGACATGCACCCGTCTCACACAAGGGCATTCAGCGACCGAATGATTCATCATCCTGTACAAGATCAGATAAGCAAGATTGTTTTCACGATATTCTTCTTTCACATAAATACATTCAGCATATATCTCGGTCTCCGACAATCTCAGCATTGACGCCCATGCCACAACCATATCGTCATCAAACACGAAGCACGACAACTTCGGAATGAGGGTCTTCTTGTTTTTGGCGGGTTGCAGAAAATGAGGAGCGATGGAATCCGCCTGATGCAGGGCCTCGTCAATTTCATCATCACTCATATCGCTCATGAAGCGGAATTTGAGACTCCCCAGTTGTGCCACCTCATCAATCAGACCCATTTTATAGAACCTGCATTCAGGAACCTTCTTCATGTCCATGACAAGCGTTGATGAGTCATATTTCAATGTCGGCCAACAGCCACGGACAAGAAAACGGTTGAATCTGTCAATGTCGGTATTCAAAGAGTCGCATTTCAACACGACACGGAATTCACCATCAAACGACGAAGGCACCCTATCCCGGCACAATTGCGCGATTGCATTCAGCAGTTTCGATCCGATGCGGAGGCCCCGCAGCACCGGCACGACATAGATAACAAGTATGTTAGCCGTGCCGGTCTGTTCGTTCACAATTGCCGAGGCCATTCCAATTATCTCACCCTGCAACTGCGCCGAGCAATGTACCGCCGTCCTGCAAAGGCGCAACGAATGCTCACATGCGAATTTCACCAGAGCCTCGTCAACGTCAGCCTCAGCGTATATCGTCGCTTCATCAACATCAATCATAACACACATCATTGATTGGTTTCGGGGCCTTCGGGCAGCGCGGGTCAGGATACAGCCAATTCTCGCGTCCATAAGCGCCTATGACATATTTCCAGCAGGCACCGGCACCGCGACGACAACGGGCGAAGTCCTGACATGTCGAACACGCACTTTCCTGCGGGAAAACGGACTGCCTGATATTCCACAACGACAGAGCCTTTTCGGAATTCCACACTTCCAACAGTCCGTTCTTCATGAGGTCTCCGATGATAAAGTCCGGATTCCAATATAGCTCCTCACAGATGGTGACCTTGCCGTCAGGCAGGATAGTGAGTCCCAGCACATTACCAGAACACAACGTTCTCTCATTGAACTTCTTGATGTTGCACAGCTCCTCACGCTTTATCGTCTGATCATCGTTCTGGATATAGAAGCCGCAATCCAGTCCGTCAAGATAATCGTACACCTCCCTCACCTGCGCCAGAGTCGGTTTCAGTTCCTGAAAACTTTCATTTGACTTATACATGCTCGCGCCGATGGTCGAAACGGTATATTTCTTGAGATGTTTGAGTTTGGAGATGAAATCGATGACTTCCTTGACATTCTCCTTGTTGAAAGTGTGCCTTGTATGTGTCCCCTTGACGATGATTTCGATTCCTTTTGTGTCAAGATACAAGAGACTTTCCTTCATTTTCTGGCAATACTCTTCGCCGACGTTCAGATTGCACGCAAGTGTCTTGGGATTAAGCGAATCGAGCGAAATCTGCAATGTCTTGAGACCTGTGCCCGCCACCTCGTCAATCTGCTGTCTTGACAATGGGATTTTTGTGGAAATGAAATCGCAATATCCGTAATCAAGGAGTTTATTCACGATTTTCCTCCAATCCTTATGCAGGAAAACCTCCCCACCCGACAGCTCGAACGTACGCACGCCAATGTCGTAGGCTTCTTCTATGATTTTCAAAATACGATCCGTAGGCATCGCCTGATACTGTGTTTTCTTATCCGCGTAGCAATAGACGCAGTCGGTGACGCATTTTGTATTTATCACAAACAAGACATCTGTGGGAAATGACAGCCTCAGTGTTTCAAAGTCGTACGGCGGCTGAAGAAGAAAATCCTTTGTTTTGAGATCGCGACGTATTATTCCACACTTATTCTCGACAAGCATGTCTGCCGGAAAGCTGAATATCGTCCCATCAAACTTCACTTTGACATTTGCCTTGTTGTGTATAAAACCATTCACAAGACTTTCGACTTTATCCTTTGGCATATCGAAAAAGGCACTAATCTCATCACACACCGAGCCAAGGCACTTATCTCCTTTGAAAAACGAGAACATGGCCGCCAGCATCGGATGTGTAATCCTTGGGGTCTCAGACTGTTCATTCACATTGACTATCAAAGCCCTCCTACCATCTATTCTGATTTTGTAATCAAAATTAAGAACTATATTTTTCTCACAATTTGCATTCATAATAATTTTGGTTTAGAAATGTAAGCATTTAAAAGCCCCCGGCCAACGGCTCCACAAGGTCACCAAAGACCACATGGCCTTCCGATGGCCAGGGGTGGTTCATGTTACTTCAACGCTTTGCTGAGGTTCACATCCACTGATGAAGTGTTGTCTCCTCGGCTGCTATTCTGGCAACTCTTCAGGCATGCCTGCTGGCATCCCTTTGAGCACTGCACATCGCTTGCACCATTTTCAATCTGTTCCATCATTTCGTCGGAGAGGAACTCTGCCGAAGCCAATACTGGCATTTTTTTCAATTCGTCCTTCATGACTTTAAAAAATTTTGATTAAAAAAACACACTGCAACACTTATCCCTGCAGTCTGGGATATTACAATTATGACCAAGAAATTTAAAAAACTATCAGTGTAATCCTGAGTATCAATAGATTATCTAAATCTACCAATATCATTTTTAGACTCATTGACACCTTTGTCGTCAACCTTACCGCCGCCCTTGAATTTCACGGCAAAAGTAAGTTTCAGCACCCTGTTGGCATAGTCTGCGGTATTGTCGATGACATTGCCATACAGGTGTTCACACGAACTGATCTTTAATGAGGAGAATATATCTTGCGCATCGAACACGAGAGAGAACATTCCGTCCTTGCCCCAGCAATATGAGACCCCGGCATCCATGGTCCAGTATGAGGAAATCTCCTTTTCCGGCATCTTTGTGCGTGGCCAGTACTTCGCCCACAAATACACGTCCAATCCGTCTAAAATGTTATAGTTCATACTGCCGGACAATGTCGTCTGCCAATACGACGACTTCCGTCCCGCATCAAGATGATAGCCGTTTTTAAAGTTCACCTCGTCATTATACGATGCACTCACCTCCACACGACCCGTTATGGCCTCTCCAAACATCCTGTACAGCGATGTCAGCGACATGACACAACTTCTCGTGTCATATACATTCTTATACCTGTACACCCGAAGGTCAGCCGATGACTCTTCATCAAGCAAATAAGCAGCGATGTCGTATTTATAAACGTATCTGACACTGATGAGACATGCATTGAAAAACGATTGATTAATAAGGAAACCGTATGTTCTTGACGGATTCACATCAGGGTTACCTATCTTTACAGTGTATTCATCAACCTGTCTATTTCCAGGCAACATTGCGCTGTAATCAGGATTGGACAACTGTGACGACATCCCAAGGCCCAACGAGTAAATTTTGCTTCTGTAATAGAAGGCCGCAAACGGGAGCAGGTAATTATAATCCTTCTGCAATGTTTTGCCGTCTGACACAAAATCGAAATCACGGTTGATATGGACAAAGCGAGAGGAGATGTCCATCGAGAAGAACCTGCCGAAATCAAAATTGTAGTTGACATATCCTTCAAAGTTCCGTTCCACTCCATGCATATTGCTTGACTGATGCCAAGGCTGTAGTACCGGTTCATCATATTTGACATCATCGTCAAGTATGCCGACGTGCAGCAAGACACCTGCGAGCAATTTAGAGGAATTACGGAACAAATGGGCGTAATCGAACTTCAGATCATGTTGCCACCCTGTCATGCGCGGATATGTGTACAGGCTCCATTGCTCAGGACCATCTGGATGGAGAAAGTTATAACGATTCGACTTTGTGCGCAGGCCGCCGTAGAGTATTCCGTATGAGGCCTTAAAACTGTTCGGAAGAGTGTCGGGCGTGGAATATTCAATATTGCCGGTCCACAGGTCGTCGTTGCCCTCATTATACGACCGTTGTCCGTAATCGCGGATGCCTGTTGTGTCATTCGCATGTAACATCGTCAAGTCAGTATTTTTAGAGAAGTCATCATAAAACCAGAAGTTGAAGTTAAGAGTATGTTTGTTCTTAAGTCTCCACTCCAGATTGGCGAGTCCTGTCAGCACGTTGACACGTCCGTCTCCGATACTGTTTGCCTTCATTGTTGAGCCGTCGGCGAA
This sequence comes from Bacteroidales bacterium, assembly GCA_024400295.1. Taxonomy (GTDB): domain Bacteria; phylum Bacteroidota; class Bacteroidia; order Bacteroidales; family F082; genus Limimorpha. Next base: position 118,009 of record JAKSNA010000001.1, read on the forward strand.
GTGCGAGTCATCAATGCTGCGGTACCATGTCGGGCGGTTGTCGTAAGACAGGAGGGCGTTGAACACCACGTTGCCTTTTTTCATGATCACAGAGCCGTTGGCGCCGCCGCCGAAGTCATTGTCAGGATATTCGGCGAGAGAGCCGTGGCCTGCCACTCTTGCGAAATAACCGTCGTAATACATTTCCTTCATTTTAATGTTAATGACGACTCCGTTTGAGAGCGCCGACCTTGTGCCATCGTTGGCCAGCACCAGCTCCACCGTCTCGATCATCGAAGCCGGCAACGCCTCCAAGAGGTCCAGCGCCATTGTGCCGCCGGCACTCTGTTCGCGACCGTCTATATAAAGTGTGGCGCCTTGTCCATTGAGCGTCAGCCCTTCCCGTTCATTGGCCGTAACACCCGGAAGCCTGTCAAGCATCCTCGTCGTACTCATGGAATTTACATTTGCCATCTGGCTGACATTCACGACAGTGGTGCCACCACGCTGTTCTATCAGCGGCTTCTTCGCCACGACATCCACGCCTTCTATCATATACAACGCCATGTGCATGTATATCTCCATGACCGTGTCGGTGGCAGCCAACGGGATGACCTGTCTTTCATACGACAGATGCGTCACTTCGAGCAGGTATTTCAAGTCATTTTCCATTGTCACCCCAAACGAGAAACCGCCGTCAGCCCCTGTACTCTGCGAGGCGACCTGTACAGAATCAGAGGTGATAACGCGCACTTCTGCCGAAGGAAGCCCTTCGAGAAAATCATCGTAAACTGTTCCAGACACCTTGGTCTGCTGTCCGTGTAACAACATGGAAACCGATGTCAACACAAACAATGTCAATAATTTCTTCATCATATACTTTTTATTTAGTGGTTTAACCTTAAAATTCAAGGAAATTCCGTGCCTGTCTTTTGCAAAGCTTCCTCAGTTTTCCTTTTAACTTTTTCTTTTGCTTTCACGATGCAAAAATACATCACGAATCCGCGTTTGTCAAGAACTTTTTTCTTTAATTTTATTTACAATTCATTGATACTCCGTGCATTATGTAAATTTTTATTTACATTACACCTATTTAATATAGTGGTTTGTGATTGCAACGCCATTCTCTCCATTTTTTTAATATTTTTTCATTGCAAATCAAAAAATGTTGTATTTTTGCAGCTTGATGATTGAGCAAAGAATCTTATCGAAGATGCCTCATAATGATGGTGGAAAAAGAAGTTTTTCTTTGACGGATGTCATATTTATTTTGCAGACGGTCTTTTTTAAGCCGTCATTTTTTTTGTCAAAAATCGAATCAAATATAGTAACAATAAAAAAATAACCAACAATGTCTATCTCTTTAAAAAACCGTAGTCTCATTTCGATCAACGACTACACTCCGGAAGAAATCTGCCACATTCTTGACATTGCGGAAGACTTTGAGAGACAACGTCTTCAGAATTTGTTGAACGGCCGCGTCATTGCATCATTGTTTTTTGAGCCTTCAACGAGAACCAGATTAAGTTTTGAGACCGCAATCCAACTTCTCGGTGGCAATGTCATCGGATTCAGCAGCACGGCAGGTACGAGCGTCCAGAAAGGCGAATCGTTGAGAGACACCATCACGATGGTGGCCAGCTATGCAGACCTTATCGTTATGCGCAACCCGATTGATGGTTCAGCACGTTTCGCATCTGAAGTGTCCAAAGTGCCGATTATCAATGCAGGTGACGGCTCGAACCAGCACCCGACACAATGTCTGCTTGACCTGTATTCAATCCGCAAGACACAAGGCACTCTTGAGAATCTTGAAATAACAATGGTAGGCGACCTCAAATACGGCCGCACGGTACACAGCCTTGTTCAGGCGATGTGCCATTTCAACGCAAAATTCAATTTTGTGTCTCCTAACGAACTCAAGATGCCGGCAACTGTAATCCAATACATCAAAGATGCCGGTCTTGAATATCACGAATACACTGACTTGGAAGAGGTTATACCTCATTCGGACATCATTTACATGACCCGCGTACAGCGCGAGCGTTTCCCAGACCCGATGGAATACGAGAAAGTCAAAAACGCATACATTCTGCGCAATTACATGCTTGAACCGGCGAAGGAGAACTGCCGCGTTTTGCATCCGCTACCACGTGTCAATGAAATAAACGAAGACGTTGACCAGAACCCGAAGGCCTATTATTTCCAACAGGCTCAAAACGGGCTTTATGTACGTGAAGCATTAATCGCTGCAATCTTAGGATTAAAATAATCTCAAAACATCTGAAATCATGGAAAAAAGAAAAGAACTTATAGTTTCAGCCATCGAAAACGGCACTGTCATTGACCACATTCCTGCCAGCAAGGTGTTCGATGTCATCAGAATATTAGGACTTGAAAAATGCAACTGCCCTGTATATTTCGGGACCAACCTCGAAAGCAAGAAATACGGCACCAAAGGCATCATAAAAATAACCAACAAATTCTTCAAATCGGAGGAAATCAACAAGATAGCTCTTGTCGCGCCAACAGCAACTCTTATTGAAATCAAAGATTTTGAGGTCATAAACAAACATGCCGTTCAGATTCCAGAACGCATTGAAGGCATTGTGAAGTGCTTCAACCCGAAATGCGTGACGAACGCTGAAAGGGTCATGACTAAATTCACCGTGAAGAAGAACGAGTTCGGGAAAATCCAACTCAGATGCCATTACTGCGAGAAATTCACGACAGAAGAGAATATGGAATTTCTGTAGGATTCCGCGATATACAGTAACATTTAAAAGACCGGATTAACAATTTAACCCGGTCTTTTATTATTCCAACATCTTAATAGACATTGCTTTAAACAGCCGCACTATGCTTCGCCAGCTGTTCCACTCCCCATTGCAAACGGAGCAATTGTGTCATTTACATCTTTAATCGGTCCGAAATTCTGTTCATATTTCTTCAGATTGTCAGCGAGAGCTTTAAAGAGACGTTTTGCGTTTTGAGGTGTCATTATCACTCTTGAACGGACTTTCGCCTTTTGCATTGCCGGAACAATTTGAGCGAAATCAACCACAAACTCTGTGGGTGAATGGCTGATGATTGCGAGATTCGAATAAACGCCATCGGCAACCGTTTCCGGAAGGTCGATATTTAATTGATTTTTCTTGTTGTTTTCCATTTTTACGTCTTTAAAATTTCGGCAAAGATATACATTTTTTTGATACAAGAAAAGGTTGGCTAAAAATAACCAACCTTTTCTACCATTCGGTATCAACTAAATAATTAAGCCTCTACCAATTCGCTATTTGTAATTTGTTCAAAATCTTCCTTTGAGCCGACGATAATGTCATTGTAATCTGCGAGACCTGTTCCGGCAGGGATCTTATGTCCGACGATGACATTTTCCTTCATACCTTCAAGGTAATCTGTCTTGGCAGAGATCGCGGCCTGGGTAAGGACCTTCGTTGTTTCCTGGAATGATGCCGCTGAGATGAAACTTTCTGTCTGCAATGCAGCTCTTGTGATACCCTGAAGCACCTGATGCGCCGTTGCTGGTTCAGCATCACGGCATTCAGCGAGCTTCAAATCCTTACGTTTCAGCTGTGAGTTTTCATCACGCAACTTTCTTGCCGAGATAATCTGTCCGCTCATAAGTGTCTCAGAGTCACCAGGATTTGTAACGACAACCTTTCCGAAGATATCATCGTTGGTCTCCTGGAAGAGAATCTTATTAACGAGGTCACCTTGCAGGAATCTTGTATCACCCGGATCGTCGATTTCGACCTTACGCATCATCTGGCGCACGATGACCTCAAAGTGCTTGCCATTGATAGTAACACCTTGTGAACGATAGACTTCCTGAATGTTGTTCACGATAAACTCCTGAACAGCCATCGGGCCTTCGATTGCGAGGATGTTAGCCGGCGTGATGGCACCTTCTGACAGTGCCTGACCTGCCTTCACGTAATCGTTATCATCGGCAAGGATTTCCTTCGTTGTCGGGATGAGATATTTCTTCTGCTGACCTGTCTTTGAAGTGACGACCACGACTTTGTTGCCACGGACGAGTTTCTTCTCGAACGACACTGTACCGTCGATTTCAGAAACGATGGCAGGTTCAGAAGAGTTACGTGCCTCAAACAACTCTGTGACGCGTGGAAGACCACCGGTAATATCGCCGAGACCTCCTGTAGCACGCGGTTTCTTGGTGAGTGAGTCACCAGCCTTGATCTTATCACCATTCTCAACCATGACGTGCGCGCCGACCGGCAAGTCGTATGACTTGACGACCTCACCCTGCTCATCAATGATTGAAATCGACGGATGTTGTGAGAACTTACGACCCTCGATGATGACACGCTCACTGTAGCCTGTCTGCTCATCAGATTCATTACGGTAGGTGACACCCTCAACGATATTGTCGTAACGGACTTCACCATCGTACTCAGAGATAATCAATGAGTTATACTTATCCCATTCGCAGATGACATCGCCAGTCTTGACATCGGTGCCATTCTGCACGAACAACTTAGAGCCATAAGGCACGTTTTCCGTGACAAGAGCAACACCTGTGTTATGGTCGATAATCTTCATCTCAGCCGCACGGCTGACGACAATCTGATATTTGTTGTCATCCTTTTCATAATCAACGACACGGAGTTCGTCGATAACAAGTTTACCATCGTAATCGGCCTTGATGATTGAGTCGTCTGATGTGCTTGACGCCGTACCACCTTGGTGGAATGTACGAAGTGTAAGCTGTGTACCAGGCTCACCGATTGACTGTGCCGCGATGACACCGACAGCCTCGCCGCGCTGCACCAATTTGCCTGATGCAAGGTTACGGCCGTAGCAGTTGGCGCAGACACCATGTCTCGACTCGCAAGTCAACACGGAACGGATTTCAATGGTCTTGTCTTTCAAAGGTGAGTCGCATATTCTCCTTGCGATGTCTTCAGTAATTTCATCACCGCCGTTGCAGAGCAGTTCGCCTGTCTGAGGATGGAAGATGTCGTGCAGAGCCACACGTCCGAGGATACGGTCATACAACGACTCGACGACTTCCTTACCTCTCTTGAGAGCACCGATTGACAGGCCTCTCAAAGTGCCGCAGTCTTTTTCAGTGATGATGACATCGTGTGCGACGTCAACAAGACGACGTGTGAGGTAACCAGCGTCAGCGGTCTTCAAAGCAGTATCAGCCAGACCCTTACGGGCACCGTGAGTTGAAATGAAGTACTCAAGCACCGACAGACCTTCCTTGAAGTTGGAAAGAATCGGGTTCTCGATGATCTCAGCGCCACCTGCCGCCGTTGACTTCTGCGGTTTCGCCATAAGACCTCTCATGCCGCAGAGCTGACGGATCTGTTCCTTTGAACCACGGGCACCGGAATCCAGCATCATATAGACAGGGTTGAATCCCTGGTCGTCCTGTGGCAACAGCTTCATAACCTCGTCGGTCAGCTTGGTGACGACGTGACCCCAAATATCGATGATCTTGTTGTAACGCTCGTTCTGGGTGATGAAGCCCATGTTATATTCTTCACGGATGCCGTTGACCTCTTCGTTAGCCTGTCTGATGAGTTCCTCCTTGACGGAAGGAATCAAGACGTTGCCGAGGTTGAATGACAGACCGCCTTTGTAAGCCATGTAGTAACCCATGTTCTTGATGTCATCAAGGAACTTGGTTGTCGTGGCGGTGCCAAGGAGTTTCACCATGTCACCGATGATGTCACGCAAGGCTTTCTTGTTCAGCAGTCGGTTGATGTAACCGAACTGGCGAGGGACGACCTGGTTGAACTTGACGCGTCCGACCGTTGTCTCGACCATTTCCTCAACGAGGCTGTTGTCTTCCTTACGCACCCACACCTTACAGTTGATGATGGCGTGCATATCGACCTTCTTCTCGTTGTAGGCGATGATGACTTCCTCTGGTGAATAGAATTTCTTTCCTTCACCTTTGACGATATGGTCAGGAGTGCTCTTTCGTGGTTTGGTGATATAATAAAGACCCAGAACCATGTCTTGTGAAGGCACTGTGATAGGTGCTCCATTGGCAGGGTTAAGGATGTTATGTGATGCAAGCATCAGAATCTGTGCTTCAAGGACAGCGGCGTTGCCGAGCGGCAAATGCACAGCCATCTGGTCACCGTCGAAGTCAGCGTTGAAAGCCGTACATACGAGAGGGTGCAGACGGATTGCCTTACCTTCAACGAGTTTCGGCTGGAACGCCTGAATGCCGAGACGGTGTAGTGTTGGAGCACGGTTAAGCAGGATCGGGTGACCTTTAAGAATATTTTCGAGGATGTCCCAAACGACAGGGTCCTTACGGTCAACGATTTTCTTGGCTGACTTGACGGTCTTCACGATGCCGCGTTCAATCATCTTGCGGATGACGAATGGTTTGTAAAGTTCGGCAGCCATGTCTTTCGGGAGGCCGCATTCGTTCATGTTCAGATCCGGACCGACGACGATAACGGAACGGCCAGAATAGTCAACACGTTTACCGAGGAGGTTCTGACGGAAACGTCCCTGTTTACCTTTCAAGCTGTCGCTCAATGACTTGAGCGGACGGTTTGAGTCGGTCTTCACAGCACTTGACTTGCGTGAGTTGTCGAGCAGAGAATCAACAGCTTCCTGAAGCATACGTTTCTCATTACGCATGATGACATCAGGGGCGTTGATTTCGATAAGACGTTTCAGACGGTTGTTTCTGATAATGACACGACGGTAGAGGTCGTTCAGGTCTGACGTGGCGAAGCGTCCGCCATCGAGCGGGACCAGAGGTCTCAGCTCAGGTGGGATGACAGGTATGACTTTCAGTATCATCCATTCAGGACGGTTCTCGATATGTTTCTGTGCTTCACGGAAGGCCTCAAACACCTGAAGGCGTTTCAGGGCTTCAGCCTTACGCTGCTGTGAGCCGTCGTGACTTGCCTTGTCACGGAGCTCGTATGACTCCTTGTCAAGGTCAAGCTGTGTGAGCAAATCATAGATTGCCTCGGCACCCATCTTGGCCACGAACTTATTAGGGTCATCGTCAGCAAGATGCTGGTTCTCAACAGGAAGGGAATTGAGGATATCAAGATACTCCTCTTCTGTGAGCAGGTCGAGTTTGGTTGCGCCATTTGCCGGTGCCTTTTCGGCATAGATGCCAGGATTCAACACGACATAGCGTTCGTAATAAATGATGCTGTCAAGTTTCTTGGTCTGAATGCCAAGCAGGGCACCTATCTTATTAGGAAGCGAGCGGAAATACCAGATGTGTGCCACCGGCACGACTAATTTGATATGGCCTGTGCGTTCGCGTCTGACTTTCTTTTCCGTGACTTCCACACCGCAACGGTCGCAAATGATGTTCTTGTAGCGGATGCGTTTGTATTTGCCGCAGTGGCATTCCCAGTCTTTTACAGGTCCAAAGATTCTTTCGCAGAACAAGCCATCGCGTTCCGGCTTGTATGTGCGGTAGTTGATTGTCTCAGGTTTCAGCACCTCGCCGTATGAGCGGTCTAAGATTGACTGTGGAGATGCCAGACTGATGGTAATCTTCGAGAACTTGCTGTTCAATGTATTATTTTTACTTATAGCCATAATTCTTATTCTTCAAACGTAATTTCAAGACCCAATCCGCGTAATTCGTGAATCAACACGTTGAATGACTCAGGAATACCTGGTGTTGGCATGTTCTCACCCTTGACGATTGACTCGTATGCCTTTGCACGTCCGATGACATCGTCTGACTTGACTGTCAGGATCTCCTGAAGCACGTTGCTTGCGCCGAATGCTTCGAGAGCCCAGACCTCCATTTCTCCGAAACGCTGACCGCCGAACTGCGCTTTACCGCCGAGTGGCTGTTGCGTGATCATCGAGTATGGTCCTATTGAACGGGCGTGCATCTTGTCATCAACCATGTGGTGCAGCTTCAACATGTAGATGTATCCGACAGTCGCCTGCTGGTCGAACGGCTCGCCTGTCTCGCCGTCATAAAGCTGCACTCTGCCGTTTTCAGGAAGACCTGCCTGCTTCATGTAAGCATTGATCTCGTCCAATGTCGCTCCATCGAAAATAGGTGTCGCAAACTTAAGTCCGAGTTCATGACCTGCCCATCCGAGAACTGTCTCGTATATCTGACCGAGGTTCATACGTGAAGGCACGCCCAACGGGTTCAACACGATATCGACCGGTGTGCCGTCAGCCAGGAACGGCATGTCTTCCTCGCGCACGATTCTTGAGACGATACCCTTGTTACCGTGACGGCCTGCCATCTTATCTCCGATGTTGAGCTTACGTTTCTGTGCCACATAGACCTTAGCCATCTGGACTATGCCATTCTGGAGTTCTTCGCCGACGCTGGCCACATTCTTCTTACGTCCATATATCCCTCTGATTTCCTTGCATTTGGAGTTGTAGTTGTTGACAAGCTTCGCGATGCAGTCATTTATCTCAGGGTCTGTGGTCCATTTATGTGGGTTCACAATTGTATAGTCGATATTCGACAGGGCTTTCTGTGAGAACTTGACCTTCTTAGGGATGAGGTTCTCCTTGAAGTTAGTGTAAACGCCTGTTGACGTACGGCCATTAAGCATTGACATGAGTTTCTCCATCATCCTTGCTTTCAGCGCGTCGAGTTCTTTGTCGCGTTCGGCGTCGATCTCCGCAATGATGCTCTTGTCTTTTGTCCTTGCCTTACGGTCTTTGACAACGCGTGAGAAGAGGCGTTTGCCGATGACCACGCCTTTCATTGAAGGACCCGCCTTGAGTGATGCGTTCTTGACATCGCCTGCCTTGTCGCCGAAGATGGCGCGGAGCAGTTTCTCCTCTGGTGTCGGGTCGGTCTCTCCCTTAGGAGTGATCTTACCTATTAATATATCGCCTTCCTTGACGTCTGCACCGACGCGGATGAGACCGTTTTCATCGAGGTCTTTGGTTGCATCTGCGCTCACGTTCGGGATGTCGTTTGTCAATTCCTCACGTCCGAGTTTCGTATCACGCACCTCAAGTGTGAATTCGTCGATATGGATTGATGTGAAGAGGTCTTCCTTGACAATCTTTTCGGAAATCACGATAGCGTCCTCATAGTTGTAACCTTTCCAAGGCATGAATGCCACTTTCAGGTTGCGGCCCAACGCGAGGTCACCGCCCTGTGTCGCATAACCTTCCGTAAGTATCTGACCTTTAGTCACCTTCTGGCCTTTCCTTACGATCGGCTTCTGGTTGATACTTGTGCTTTGGTTAGTCCTTATATATTTAATAAGGTTGTATGTCTTGACATCATCATCGAAGCTGACGAGTCTTTCCTTGTCTGTCCTGTCATATCTGATGGTAATCTTTGTTGAATCGACGAAGATCACCTCGCCATCGCCTTCAGCCTCTACAAGTGTGCGTGAGTCTTTTGCCACGTAATGTTCGATGCCTGTTCCGACGATTGGGGCTTCAGGGCACATCAGCGGCACAGCCTGACGCATCATGTTTGATCCCATCAGGGCGCGGTTAGCGTCATCGTGTTCAAGGAACGGGATAAGTGACGCGGCGACTGATGACATCTGGTTCGGGGCGACGTCGATGAGGTCAAGCTCGCTTGGTGTGACGATAGGATAGTCAGCGATCTGACGGGCTTTGACATACTCTTCGGTGATGTTGCCTTTTTCATCCATCTCGGTGCAGGCCTGTGCGATGATCTTGTTATCTTCCTCTTCCGCAGTAAGATAGACCGGACTGTTTTCAAAATCAACTTTACCATCAACAACAGGGCGATAAGGTGTCTCGATGAATCCGAGGTCGTTGATCTTTGCGAACACGCAGAGGGACGAGATAAGGCCGATGTTAGGACCTTCAGGTGTCTCGATGGTGCAGAGACGGCCATAGTGTGTATAGTGAACGTCACGGACTTCGAATCCGGCGCGGTCACGGGAGATGCCGCCAGGTCCCAGAGCTGAGATACGGCGTTTGTGTGTCACCTCTGACAGCGGGTTTGTCTGGTCCATGAACTGTGACAGCTGGTTCGTCCCGAAGAATGAGTTGATGACAGACGACAAAGTCTTTGCGTTGATGAGGTCTGTTGGAGTAAAGTTCTCATTGTCACGGACGTTCATGCGTTCACGGATGGTTCTCGCCATACGTGCGAGGCCTACTCCGAACTGTGCGTAAAGCTGTTCGCCGACGGTTCTGATACGGCGGTTGCTCAAGTGGTCGATATCATCAACTTCAGCCTTGCTGTTCGACAGTTCGATAAGGTACTTGATGATAGCGATTATATCTTCTTTTGTCAGGACCTTGATGTCGGCTGGGATTTCGAGGCCGAGTTTGCGGTTGATGCGGTAGCGGCCGACTTCGCCGAGGTCATAACGTTTGTCGGAGAAGAACAGTTTCTCTATTATTCCGCGGGCGGTTTCCTCATCAGGGGCTTCCGCGTTACGAAGCTGGCGGTAGATGTATTCAACGGCTTCTTTCTCCGAGTTTGTTGTATCTTTCTGTAAAGTATTGAAAATTATGCTGTATTCGCTTGTATTGGTCTCATCGCGGTCGAGCAGGATTGTCTTCACGCCTGCCTTGATGATGTCATCAATATGATCTTTTGTAAGCACTACGCCACGGTCAACAACAGTTCTGTTACGTTCGTATGTAACATATTCGCCAGTCTCCTCGTTTGAGAACACTTCGACTGTTGATTCTAACACTTTCGCAGCCAGTTTTCGTCCGATAACACGTTGCAGGCCGGCCTTTGTCACCTTCACTTCTTCGGCGAGGTTGAATATGTCGAGGATGTCCTTATCCGTCTCATATCCGATTGCGCGCAGCAATGTCGTGATAGGTAATTTTTTCTTTCTGTCGATATAAGCATACATCACGTTGCTGATATCGGTCGAGAACTCCATCCATGAGCCTTTGAACGGGATGATACGTGCTGAGTAGAGGGTTGTGCCGTTAGAGTGTACGCTCGATCCGAAGAAAACGCCCGGAGAACGGTGAAGTTGGGAAACGACAACACGTTCTGCGCCGTTTATGACGAAGGTACCTTGTGGTGTCATATACGGGATCGCGCCCAGATACACATCTTGTTCAATTGCCTTGAAATCTTCATGTTCATCATCATTGCATGAAAGTTTCAGTTTTGCCTTCAGTCTCACGCAGTAGCTTAATCCGCGCTCGATGCATTCTGTGATTGAATACTGTGGGGCTTCGATATAGTAATCGAGGAACTCGAGTACAAAGTTGTTTCTTGCGTCTGTTATCGGGAAGTTTTCAGCGAATACCTTGAACAGGCCTTCATTCTTGCGGAGGTCTGGGTTTGTGTCAAGTTGGAAGAAATCGCGGAATGACTTCAGCTGGATATCCAAGAAATCCGGATAATCGAAAGGTCTCTTGATTGACGCGAAACTGATTCTATCTAATTTAATGTCTGCCAAAGTGTTTAGGTTTTAATTGTTATCTATAAAGCTAATATATAGAGACGATTGTGTAAAACACAATATAGGCACAAACCTCAACCCCTGTCTTATAGCAGGGGCTGAGGTATTTCATGCCTGTTGTACCAGGAAATTAAACTTATTTAATTTCAACTTCTGCACCAGCGCCTTCGAGTTGTGCCTTGAGTGCATTAGCTTCTTCTTTGCTCACGCCTTCTTTAACAGCTTTAGGAGCACCGTCAACTAATTCTTTAGCTTCTTTAAGTCCGAGGCTTGTCAAGTCCTTAACAAGTTTCACGACTGCGAGCTTCTGTGCGCCGGCGTTCTTGAGGATAACGTCAAAAGAAGTCTTTTCTTCTGCTGCTGCGGCTGCTTCGCCACCTGCTGCTGGAGCTGCTACTGCAACTGCCGCTGCTGCTGGTTCAATACCGTATTCTTCTTTCAATATTGCTGCGAGTTCATTAACCTCTTTAACTGTAAGGTTCACTAATTGTTCAGCAAAAGCTTTCAAATCTGCCATTTTTCTTCAAATTTATTTGTTATACAATTTTTTTATTTGTTCTCTTTTTCTCTTTGAATGATAATCATTCCGAATTATTCCGGTCTCTCGGATAATGTCTTCACGATGCCGCTGAGCTTCTGTCCACCTGACTGAAGAGCGCTGATAACGTTCTTGGCTGGTGACTGGAGCAACGCGATAACGTCAGCGATGAGTTCGTTCTTAGACTTGATGCTGCACAATGTGTCGAGCATGTTGTCGCCTGTGTAAACACACTCTTCGATGAATGCGCCTTTGAGAACAGGCTTGTCACTTGTCTTGCGGAACTTCTTTATAAGCTTGGCAGGAGCGTTGCCATTTTCTGACAACATCATTGCTGTCGTGCCTTTGCAGACATTGTAAAGATCACCGTAATCCTTACCTGTCTTCTGCATAGCTTTCTTCAGTAATGCGTTCTTCACCACAACAAGCTTGACCTGACTGCCGAAGCATGCTCTTCTGAGCTGGCTTGTCGTCTCTGCATTCAATGCTTCGATGTCAGTCAGATAGAAGTTTGGACATGCGTTCAACTGTTCTACTATACCGTTAATTATAACGTCTTTTTCTTCTTTTCTCATGTCAATACTTATTTAAGGGTTTAGTTGGCTACTGATTTGATGTCCACCTGAACACCTGGACTCATTGTACTTGAGATATAGACACTCTTCACGTAAGTACCTTTAGCTGCTGCCGGCTTCAATTTGACAATCATCTGGAGCAATTCCTTCGCGTTGTCATAAATCTTCTCAGCATCGAAGCTCACTTTAGCAACTGGTGAATCGATGATTCCGTATTTGTCAACTTTGAAATCAATCTTACCAGCCTTCACTTCTTTGACAGCCTTTGCAATATCCATTGTCACTGTGCCTGTCTTCGGGTTCGGCATCAATCCGCGTGGACCGAGGATCCTACCGAGTGCGCCGACTTTCGGCATCAATGATGGCATTGTGATAATCACGTCGACATCCGTCCAACCGTCTTTGATTTTCTGGACATAGTCCTCAAATCCGACGAAATCAGCACCTGCTTCGAGTGCTTCCTGTTGCTTGTCTGGTGTGCAGAGTACCAACACGCGGACAGTCTTACCTGTTCCGTGAGGGAGTGTGACGCTGCCGCGGACCATCTGGTTCGCCTTGCGAGGGTCAACACCCAAGCGCACGTTGACATCAACTGATGCATCGAACTTGGTGTAAGTGATTTGCTTAACGATATCAATCGCTTCTGTCAAGGAGTAAACCTTGCTTTTGTCGAACTTAGCTAAAGCTTCTTTTCTCTTTTTAGATACTTTTGCCATTTTTTTAATTCTTTTTTGTTCTACAAACGCTAAGACTTAGTCTTACTTTAAAGGTGATTCGCCTGTAATCTTAACACCCATACTGCGAGCTGTACCAGCCACCATGCTCATTGCTGATTCGATTGTGAAGCAGTTCATGTCCTTCATCTTGTTCTCAGCGATTGCACGGACTGTGTCCCATGTCATGCTGCCGACTTTTGAACGGTTAGGTTCTTTTGAGCCTTTAGCGATTTTGGCGCTTTCGAGTACGGAGACAGCTACTGGAGATGCTTTTACAATGAAGTCAAAGCTCTTGTCCTTATAGACAGTGATGATGACTGGCAACACTTTGCCGGCCTGATCCTGTGTACGAGCATTGAACTGCTTGCAAAACTCCATGATGTTCACACCCTTCGAACCCAATGCAGGTCCGACCGGTGGTGCAGGATTAGCGGCTCCTCCTTTGATTTGCAGTTTAATTAATCCGCTTACTTCTTTCATTTGATTTTACTATAAAAGTTAAATGAAAACATTTACCATCTTTAACTCTCTCTCTTCACCTGGAAGAAACTGAGTTCGAGCGGGGTCTTACGTCCGAAGATTTTCACCATAACTTTGAGCTTTTTCTTCTCATCGTTAACCTCCTCAATAACACCTGCGAAACTGCTGAATGGCCCGTCGTTGACCACCACGGTTTCTCCGACAATGAACTCAACTTCAGAACCCTCACCCGTCTCGGTCATCTCGTCAACCTTTCCTAAGATACGGCTCACTTCAGCTGGACGAATCGGGTCAGGATCCCCTCCGCGTGTCCCGAGGAAACCGAGGACATTCGGAGTATCCTTAATAAGGTGCATGACCTCAGCGTTAAGGTTTGCCTCAATGAGAACATAACCAGGGAGATATATCTTCTCCTTGCTGATCTTCTTTCCGTTTCTCACCGAATACACCTTTTCCGTCGGGATCAATACTTGTGATATCAGATCTTTCAATGCGTCATTATGCGACAACTCGGCATCAAGATATTCCTTAACTTTTTTCTCTTTGCCGCTTATCGCCTTAATCACATACCATTTTTTTTCGTTCTGCTCACTCATCTTACCTGTGATAATTAAAAGTAGTTAAATGATGATTTTTTAAGATCAAACATTTCCATATTAGAGGTAACGATAAAAAGCCTCTAATGCGGTTTCAAAAGTCTTATCCATCAGATATACCACCAAAGCGATAATTAGGGAAGCAATGGATACGACGATAGCACTACTCTGGAGTTCTTTCCAAGTTGGCCAAGATGTCTTCTCCACCAACTCAGTGTAACATTCTTTTACGTAGTTAATGAACTTTTTCATATTGTTTGTCTGTTTTCTAATAGCACAGGCGGAAGGGCTCGAACCCTCAACCTATGGTTTTGGAGACCACCACTCTACCAATTGAGCTACGCCTGTCTGTTTAAAAGAGTCCAGCCCGAAGACCGGACTCTTCATATTCAAAATTAATCTTCAATGAGTTCAATGACCTGACCTGAACCGACTGTTCTGCCGCCTTCACGGATAGCGAAACGGAGACCTTTGTCCATGGCGATCTCAGAAATCAACTGCACTTCGATTGTGACGTGGTCACCTGGCATAACCATTTCCATTCCTTCCGGAAGTGTGATCTCACCTGTGACGTCAGTTGTTCTGAAGTAGAACTGAGGACGATATTTGTTTCTGAATGGGGTGTGACGGCCGCCTTCATCCTTTGAGAGGACGTAAACTTCACCTTTGAAGTGTGAATGCGGCTTCACTGAACCTGGCTTTGCGATAACCATACCACGACGGATTTCGTCTTTGTCGATACCACGGAGAAGAAGACCTGCGTTATCGCCTGCTTCACCTTCATCAAGGATCTTACGGAACATCTCAACGCCTGTAACTGTTGATTTGAGCTTTTCAGCACCCATACCGATGATTTCAACCGGGTCACCAACTTTGATGACACCTGTCTCGATACGGCCTGTTGCAACTGTACCACGACCTGTGATTGAGAACACGTCTTCGATAGGCATCAGGAACGGTTTATCAACTGCTCTCTGTGGTTCTGGAATCCATGTGTCGCAAGCTTCCATGAGTTCGTCAATTTTAGCAGCCCACTGTGGCTCGTCATTCAATGCGCCGAGAGCTGAACCGCGGATGATAGGTGTGTTGTCACCATCAAATTCATACTTGCTGAGAAGGTCGCGGACTTCCATTTCGACGAGTTCGAGAAGCTCTTCATCATCGACGAGGTCACACTTGTTCAAGAAAACAACCAATCTTGGCACACCAACCTGGCGGGCGAGAAGGATGTGTTCACGTGTCTGCGGCATAGGACCGTCTGTTGCAGCGACGACGATGATTGCACCGTCCATCTGAGCAGCACCTGTTACCATGTTCTTAACATAGTCAGCGTGGCCAGGGCAGTCAACGTGTGCGTAGTGACGGTTAGCTGTCTGGTATTCGACGTGTGCTGTGTTAATGGTGATACCTCTTTCTTTTTCTTCAGGAGCTGAGTCAATTGAATCAAATGACTTGACTTCCGACAAACCCATCTTTGACAGGTGCAGTGTGATAGCAGCTGTCAAGGTTGTCTTACCGTGGTCAACGTGGCCGATTGTACCAATGTTAACGTGTGGTTTGGATCTTTCGAATTTTTCTTTTGCCATACTATTTTTGTTTACTTAAGGTTTATATTCTATTAAACTCTATTATACAAATTCCGAGCCAGCGACGAGAGTTGAACTCGTGACCCCTTCCTTACCAAGGAAGTGCTCTACCACTGAGCTACGCCGGCTTTTCTTGAGCGGAAGACGGGGCTCGAACCCGCCACCTAAAGCTTGGAAGGCTTTCGCTCTGCCAAATGAGCTACTTCCGCAAGTTTGTGGGGGAGGGTGGACTCGAACCACCGAACTCATCCGAGGACAGATTTACAGTCTGTTGCAATTGCCGCTATGCGACTCCCCCGAAAACCATCGTCTTGCAATTGTTCAACTTGAGCCGGCAGAGGGATTTGGACCCCCGACCCCGAGATTACAAATCACGTGCTCTACCGCTGAGCTATGCCGGCTTGCACGCCTGGCTTTCTTCCATTGAGCCGGCAGAGGGATTTGGACCCCCGACCCCGAGATTACAAATCACGTGCTCTACCGCTGAGCTATGCCGGCCTTTATGTTAAAGAACCTATCCGCAAAAAAGCAGACCATTTCGATTGTTCAAAATGGTCTGCAAAAATACATATTTTTTACGTACCAACAAGTATTTTTTATAAAAATTTTTGATTTTTTTTAAAACACCTGTCAACTTATTGTTTATCAATAAAATAAACTATTTATCAGCACGATTTTTGTATTTTTCAATCTGCGACTTCAAGGCATCCAAAGCCAAATCAGTCGCCTCTTCAAACGTCTTGCACTGCTTGCTCGAATACAAATCGTTGCCTTTTAGCATAATCCTGATGTCGGCAATCTTGTTCTCAGGCGCATCGGTGTTCGACAATTTCAAAGTCGCTTCAACCCCGATGACATCCCCCATCTTCGAGCACAACTTTTCAACCTTAGACGTGATGAAATCTTCAAGTTTCTCATCTGCCTTGAAATGGACTGCATTAATCGTAACTTTCATATTAAACCTCCTTTTTAAACGGTTATTGAAATTTATTTTCCTACTCATCACCCAACGGATGGGCGAATTGATATATCTCCTTCAGTTGCTCAATCGTATTATGCGTGTATATCTGGGTGGAACCAAGACTCGCATGTCCGAGAAGCCTCTGTATCGCCCTGATGTCGGCACCCTCATTCAGAAGATGCGTCGCAAAAGTATGCCGCAAAACGTGCGGACTCTTCTGCCTCAACGTCGTGACACCCTCAAGAATCCTGTGAACTATGTTGTACACAAACGTCGGACCAGCCGGCCTCCCCTTGTCATCAACAATCAAACTAACGTTTAT
This sequence comes from Bacteroidales bacterium, assembly GCA_024400295.1. Lineage (GTDB taxonomy): Bacteria > Bacteroidota > Bacteroidia > Bacteroidales > F082 > Limimorpha. The sequence continues at coordinate 135,161 of JAKSNA010000001.1, forward strand.
GTTTCCCGGAAATTGCGCATCTCTTATTTTTTTATAGCTGACAATCATGTCAACAAGCTCTCGGCTCACCGGAATCAGACGCTCCTTGTTTCTTTTCCCGTGCACCTTTATTAATAAGGTGTCCTCCCCCACATCCGAATCCTTCAGCCCCCGCAATTCAGCCTGCCTCATCCCTGTCTGATACAACATCTCGAAAATCAGTTCATCTCTTCTCTCCTTGAAATCATCGCCTTCGGCAAACTCGACCTTTTCCATGTCCTGCTCAGGAACGAACTTCGCAAGCTCCTTCGGCCTCCGCAGCGATTTAACGCCCTGCATCGGCGTGACTTTCAGCACCTTCTCCCTCAGACAGAATTTATAAAACGCCCTGAGACTCGATATTTTCCTGTTGATGCTTCGGTTTTCCAGGCCTTCGTTTTTCAAGCTGACAATGTATGAACGCACCATGTCATCCGTCGCCTTCGTCATGTCGTCAAGCTCATATATATTAATAAGGTATGAGCCGAACTGCTCCAAATCACAACAATACGCTGACACTGTGTGGGTTGAATATCTTTTTTCCGTCTCGATATATCTTATGAAACGTTCGAGCATCTTCTTTATAATTTCGCCCCAAAGATACTGCCGTATTTTTGAAAAAGCAAGAGATTTTTTTTGAAATTTCTAACAAAACGTCATACTTTTTATTCCTATCTTTGCAAAAAATTAAAAATATGCTGACCATCGGATTATCACACACAAGCGAGACAATGTCCCCCACGAACGCTCTTGCACCTTTGCCTCGTGACCGAGGTTGTGAATGCAAATTTCCCCAAATGACAGACAACAGCCATGGACGACGTCTCTGAAATCATACAACCCAACGCACAATCGCATCTTTGGTCGGAGTGGACCGAGGTGAGTTTAATTGCAAGTCGTGGTGACCGGCGGGTTTATCGCGGCAAGCGCTATGGTCACTGGTATATCCTCAAGACCTATCAGCAGCATACGGAGGAATATCACCATCTCCTGTCCGATGAATTTGCTTTGGGCGTTCAGTTGGACCACCCTAATATCGTCAAAACACTCACATACGAGTCCGTTCCTGAAACAGGTGACTGCATTGTCATGGAATATATTGACGGATGCACGCTCTCCGATTTTGTGGCGACGCATCCCGACAAAAACACACGTATCCGCGCAGCCAAGCAGTTGTTGGCAGCATTATCCTATCTGCACAGCAAACAAATGATTCACGGGGACCTCAAGCCGAGTAACATTCTCATCACCCACAATGGGCACAACCTCAAACTGATTGACTTTGGGCTCAGTTCCTCGGACGATACGGTTTGTCGCAAGCAAGATTGTCGCAAAGATTTAATGGCTTACGGACAGGCTTTATCCTTCCTTCGTACGTCTTATTCACGTATAAGCAAACGTTGTGTACGAGGAGGCTATACATCCTGCGACCAGGTGAAGCGTGCCATACAGAAAGCGGACAATCTTCGCCGGTGGTGGCCATTAGGGTTCGGCATCGTTTGTCTGATTGTTGCTTTGGGATTGTCTCTTTCTGTTCATCTCCGACCCGATCCACGAAAGAAGATGTTACTTCTCGTTCATGAATCGGTGGATTCTATGGCTCATATTTTGTATGACTATCCGGCAAAAGACCTTATAGATGCGTATAGTCCGTTGACTACATATTTTGATTGTTGTTATCATTCGCGAGACTCTATCGCAAATACGATAGCAGATGACGCGTTACGTAACGACTTTATCAGCTTTCATGCTATCTATTCCGGTCAAGTGTCCCGACGTTATATTGATAGTATGACCATAGTCTTCGAAAATAAGGACTAAAAAGGACTTTGGCTATACCGGAAAATTGTTGTACCTTTGCACTCGCCAGGCCCAGAGAAGCCAAATATGAATAAGAACGCACCGGAAATATTACAATTGCGATTGGACATTGAGCAAGATGTCGCACGCCGTATCTGTACTCCTTACGATTTTGAGTTTCTGGCGGGTGCCATTTGGGAGCGCTTGCACGAGAATATCTCCCCCACTACTCTCAAACGTTTGTGGGGTTATATCGAAGGCGCCGACACCACGCGTCGTGTTACGCTTTGCCTCTTAGCCCGATTCTTAGGCTATGCCGATTGGGAAGCCTATTTAGCCGAATTAGCCAATCGTTCCGATGTCGATAGTGCCACGTTTGTCGGAACGGGTGTCCATTCTTCGGAACTTACTGTAGGTCAATTCGTTGAGGTCACTTGGCTACCTAACCGCCGTTGTGTTTTCCGTTATGAAGGAGAGGATCAATTTATCGTTACGCAATCGGAGAACGCCAAGTTGCAGGTTGGCGATACCTTCTCTTGTACGCACTTCTTGCAGGGCCAGCCGATGTATTTGGATCATCTTATCCAAGTTGGTTCTTCCACTCCGGTTTCTTATGTTGCCGGCAGCAAAGGCGGTCTCAAAACTGTCAAAAAGTTATAAAAACAGCACCTTTTTCTTCAAAATCAGAAATATATTTGCATATTCTGTTTTTTTTGTATATTTTTGCAGCGCAAAACTGCAAAATACGTCCGGCAGACGTACTTGCCCGTCACCCACTGACGTTAAATAGGGAGACATATTGAACTATAGCGTTTGCTGTTTATTCAAAACACGCCGTAAACCTGAGAAATTTTCGATTGTGTAAATACAGAATAAATAAGCAGGCGTCCTCGTTAAGCGTGGACGTTTCTTATTTGTATTTACAGGCAGTCTCAGGGCCAACGGCATGGATAAGGATTCGTCCATGCTTTTTTTTGTGTTTCCCAAAGGACTAAAAAGGACTATGGCCGTATCAGAAAAAGGCAGTAATTTCGCACCACGAATGTTCGAACGGAAGAAGCCGAAAATCCGATGAAGAGTAGGTAAAAAGAAAACAATATACATCTATGTCACGCTATCATTTTTCCGCTCTTCATATTTCGGACAAGAACAACATTCTTTTCCCTGATGAAATCATCATTGATGACGAGGAACAAAAGTTGATTTATCGTAAAGGACAGATTATTGGTCATAAAGAAACAACGCTCCGCTTTGCAGCTATTGGTTGCGCCTCAATTAAAGCCGGATTGTTATTCTCCGATATTTACATTGAGACAAGTGGTGGTCAAATCATTCGAGCAAGAGGATTCTCTAAATCCGATGCTCGAAAAATAGTAAGATTATTATCATGAAAATCCCGATATATTATCAAAACCATCACCGATAGAAAGAAATAGGACACGCTCTCCGTCCTTTATGTGGTGGGCATAAATGATCATTTATAATTAAATTTTAGTATTATGGCAGAAATTGCATTAAAAGGAAACATGAAGGTTAAGACCCTCAAGGCTGATTTCAAAAAGGCTTTTGGTAGCACGTTGCGCGTTTACATGAGCGAATCTTGCAAAGGTCGTTATGCCGATGAAGAGGCCACTTTGGCTTCCATTCGTGCAGAAGGCAAAAAAGGTGGTGAATTGGCTATCAAGGGTAACATGCAGGTTGGCAACTTCGAGAAGAAGATTGCTGAGATGTACGGTATCGGCGTACAAGTTGCTAATGCTGACGATAGCAAATTAGCCGACAACAGCGTAACTCTTGTTGCTGCTGGTAAGTAATCTATTTGTATCAGGTAGGCGGAGTTGGCTCTCCGCCTGCTTACAAAGAAACATTTATTTATCAAGGGATAATGGCGAAAACCCCAAACAGAGTAGCCGAAAAAATAAATAAAAATATCATGGCAAAAATTAAAGTAGCACACTATGGAGAGTATATCATCTCTCAAGCAGAAAGTGGAACAATCAAAGTGTCTAAAGATTATGACAACGTCAAAGGAGCCTTACGCGAAGTCGCAGCAAGTCTTAATTTTCAATTTGATCCAGAATGGAATACTCGCCAATTTGGTAAAAAACTTATTGAGCATATTCTCGGTGAGACTATAAAAACGACAGAACAAGCTGCCGCAGAATCGGGTGAATATGTCATATTCAAAGAAGCAAGCGGAACAATTCAAGTGTTCAAAGAATACGAAAATACGAAGGGTGCTCTTCGCGAGATTGCAGAGAATATCGGCTTTCAATACGATTCTGATTGGAACACGCGTCAATTTGGCAGCAAATTGATAGACAAGATTAATGGCTAAATATTTCAGGCAGGCGGAGTTGGTTCTCCGCCTGCTTACAAAATTAATAAATCAATATGAATCCGAATATAGACCGTCGTGCTGAATTGGCAAAAGAGTTTGATGGCTTTTGGAAAAAGGTACTTAACACTCAAGATAGTCTATTTGCACAAATGACTATCAACGATTTTGTAGAACTGAAAAAAGCCATCAGTTGCATCAATAATATAGTCACTCTATTGGTTACTGATAGATTTATTGATTTTCTATTACAGAATCACGTCATTTCTGCCGAACAAGCCGAGAAGATGCATCAAGATGTCAATCAAACACACGCTAACACGAATGGGTTTGATATAGAATGCAAGGAGAATGTAAAAATCGTAGCAGAAGTAAAATGCAATATTCCTGTTGGAAAAAACACCTTTGGTGCTGCACAAGAAACAGGTATTATGAAAGACATAAAACATTTGTATTGTGGCAAAACCAAATCAGATATCAACGAACAAGAGATTGGCACATATTATAAATTTATGGTAGTGTTTGATAGTGATGGCGTTAAAAACAGTGTACAAAAATTAGTATACAAAATGCATAATCATCCCGACTATGCAAACATACCAATTGCAGAATATGAAGCAAATATACAACTTGATACGAATACGGTTTATATCGCATATATTTCCGAAATCAACTAATATAAAATTAATAATCCCTTAAAAACAATTACTACTATGACAAGTAAAGTTCGCGTTTACGGTAAGGCGCAAAACCGCACAGCACTCGGCATTATTCATGCCTACCAAATCATGTATCCTCATTGCACATTAGAGGACTTGAAAAAAGCATTTCCAGATGCATTAAACCCTGACAGTGGCACCAAGATTATCTGCATGTCCGAGAAGGATGTAAAAAAACATATCGCAGATGGCGATGAGTGGTACGCACAAGGACAAGGTTATTTCTTAGAGAATGACGAATGGCTCATCATGCCCGACAAATCGCGTGTCGCAGTTGTTCGTATGTGGACCAAACCAAGTTTTGACCGCCTCGTAGAACATGCCAAACAATATGGTATCGAAGTTGCCGAATTTGAAAAAGGCCAACGCGGTGAAAAAGGCGGCTACCGTTTGGAATACCTCAACGGCTATGTTCCACCCAAGCCAGAGAAATCCAAAACATGGTTGTGGATTCTAATTGCTGCCATTATCATTATCCTTGCGCTTTTGGCATGGTTGTTATTCGACAAAAAAGGTACTGAAGTACAAGTAGTAGAAGTAGAGAAGACCGTGGTTGTTCACGATACCCTCTATTTGCAACAATTGGAAGAGATAGAGACCAACTACAATGCCGCAGAGTTCATGGCAGGTAAAGCCGATTTGAGCGATGATGCCAAATATGTACTGCACGACCTTGGCAAACTGATGCAGAAACATCCCGAATTGCGCCTCCGTCTTACTGGTCACACCAGTGCAGAGGGAGATGCCACCTTTAACCAAAAACTGAGTGAAGCTCGCGCACAAGCTGCCGTAGATTTCATGATTGAGCATGAAGGCATTGCAGCCGAGCGTTTAGAGGCAGTGGGATATGGTTCGTCTCAACTTAAAAACACCGAGAACCCAATGGCATCCGAAAACCGCCGCACAGAGTTTGAGGTAATTCAATAATAATCATTAACCAATTAAATTAAAGCACTATGGCTTGTATAAAAAGAACTGCCGATGGAACCATCGACAAACGAACAAAAGAGGGCAAGGCAATCTGCGCCCGTATGGCTAAAGCTCGCCGTGCAGCAGCATGCGCTCGTAAATTGGCAAAAAAGAAAAAGTAATTTAAACGAATTTCAATTATGGCAACAAAAGTTAAAAGAACAGCCGACGGCACTTTGGACAAACGCACCAAAGAAGGCAAAGCAGCTGCCGCACGCATGGCTAAAGCACGTGCTGCACGTGGAAGTTTGAAGAATCGTATTAAACGGCTCTTCCGTTAATAAACAACAAATTGATTTAAAAGTATGAAAACAAACATTGAAAATATCGCCACCATAATTGCTGCCGCTATTTGGGCAGATGGTGAATATGATGAAGCAGAAAAAGTGACTGTAGAAGAAATTGCAGATGCTTTAGAATTGGATTTATCTGCTTTCAAATCCGCTATTGATAAGCAAATCAAAGCATTAGACAAGATGTCCGCCAACCAAACCAATGCCGCTCTGCAAGATGCTGCTGATGCAGTAGATGATGAAGAGATTGGTATTGTCTTTGAGGCAGCCCTACAAATGCTCTTGGCTGATAGCGAACTCTCTCGCTCTGAAGTTAGCAATATGTTGGTCATTTCCGACGCACTCGGAATCGAGCATGAAGATGCAATCCTTATGTTAGCCGACCTCGTCAAAGAGGAAAGTGATTTATCCATCAATATGGCAGATTAAATTATACTATTATGAGTTTAGAGTATTACAAAAAGCAGATGGTAGACTTGCGTGCCAAACTGCAAAAAGAAAAAGATGCAAAGAAACGCGATAACGAGCATTATGCAGGTTTAGTCAAGAGTGCTTCCTCTCCTTCCAGCAAAGCCTCCTATCGCAAGCAAAAGATTGACCGCGCTGCCTCTCATGACCGTGCGATTGACTATA
>JAKSNA010000010.1 GCA_024400295.1 Bacteroidales bacterium
GAGTTGAGGCGTTTTCAGTCGGTGAGTTGAGGCGTTTTCAGTCGGTGAGTTGAGGTTTTGATTTTCCCGTCTTCGACATAAATGAAATAGGCCTCAACGTCTTTTTCGTGTTCAAGCAGCTCGATGGCTTTGTCTCGTCCGACCAACATGCAGACGGAGGCAAGGCAGTCGGCCCATGTCGCATTCTCGGCGATGACGGTGGCACTCAGGAGGTCTTGCGGCACAGGATAGCCGCTCTTCGGGTCGATGCTGTGCGAATAGCGGACACCGTCTTTCTCGATGTATTTCCTGTAATTCCCTGATGTCACGATGCCTTTGTCCCTGAGGTTTATTTTGATTTGAACTGAACGCTCCGAATCGAAGTTCTCAGCGGGTTTCTCAATCCCGATGACCCACTCCTCGCCGTTTGGCTTCGTGCCTCGTGCCATAATCTCTCCGCCGACATCAACGAGATAGTTGAAAATACCGTTGGTTTCCAGCAGCTTGCCGACCAAGTCGGCAGTGTAGCCCTGCGCCACGGCATTGAAGTCGAGTGTCATGTTGGGATTCGCTTTCACGACTTTATCGCCAGTGATTTCAATTTTCCGGTAATCAACGAGTTGACGGATGGAATCCACCATTTCAGGTGTCATCTCAAGTTCTTTTTTATAATGGAAGCCCCATGCCGAGACTAATGGTCCTATAGTTGCGTCAAAAGCGCCGCCTGAGAACTCCGATGCTCTGCGCGACCACTCGAAATTGTCTTTAAATATCTGATCCACAACGACATCTTCGTTGCGGTTCACTCTTCTGATGATTGAATTTTCATTCCAAAGCGAGACGGAGTTGTCAACGGCCTCGAAAATCGAGTCTATTTCATTTTCAAAGCTGCGTCCGTCTTCGTCGAAATAAGTTATCGAGAAATAGCTTCCCTGCGTCACGCCGGCGTAATTAACCTTTTGCGGTCTGTCGCATGAAGTCAAAAGCAACAGAACAGGTAAAAATAAAATGAATTTTCTCATTGAAGTCAGCTTTATTTATCGTCGTGCGACTTGACCGTTTTGCAGCCGATCAGCATGTCATAGTTCATCATCGGGTCGTGCATATACACGTAAATGGTGTAGTTGTTGTTGGTTTCCCAGAAGCTCCCGTTGATTGGCTCCAATGTGGAAATGCCTGTGTCTCTGTCTTTTATGACGTACATGTAATCGTAGTGGCCTTGTTTCAGCATGAGGCCTTTGCGGTAGCAGTTGCTGTTGAAGTCGTACTCCATCTTTGAGTTTTCGTCGAGTCGCCAGTTGGTTATCGCGCCGAGGATATAGATATCTCGGTCGTTCATGTAAGGCCATTCGAGCGAGAAATCGACACGGGCGTAGTCTGCCTCTTTGTGCGGGTCGAGGTTTTGGCGTTCGAGGTAGATGCTCATTGCACCATGAATGTCGCCCTCCTCCGTCCATGTGACCGTGTTGCGTTTTCTGTCCTGATAAAGCGTCACAACGTAATATTCTTCCTCGCGATAGACGGTTCTTGTCCTTTCCGGACGGTTGTTAAATTCGCTCGTGTTTATTCTGATGAATTGATTGCCAGGCTCAAACACGAGTTTGCTGTTTTCGATGTAAACAAGTTTGTCGGGATAGATATATGTCGGTTTCAGACCTGTGACGGCATTGTCCCATCGGCCGTTCTGTTGTATCGTGACGTTTGAATATTCATCGGGGCGGTTGTTGAACAAGCCCTGACAGCTTATCTCAAGGTCAATCTCCTGTTTGTTCTTCCCGAGCGACATGTCGTAAGGATAGCGAGGCATCCTTGTCTGTATCGAACATTGATCCTCAACGACAAAAAATCTTCTTGTGAAATAGACGTCGTTTTCGTCATCGCCCGTGACCACAAGCAGATAGTTGCCCGAGAGCATTGGTTTCATGTCTTCTGTCGGGAAAACAATGTCGAAATGAACGTAGTCGATGAACGTGTTCAGCGAGAACTCGAAATTCATGATTTCGCCCTGCTGGAAACCATCAATGTACTGATGTTTCTGTAAATCAGAGGGTTGCCAGCTGTTGTCGCAATGAACGAATGTGTAATGAAGATACGGTGCCTCGCTTCCGAGTACGTCAAATTCGAGATGAAGCGCGTTCTCAAGGTTGTTCAATGAGATTATAGGCTTGTCGAGTTCAAATCCGGTGGGGTAAAGCTGTACTGTCATCACGTCGTCGCGGTAGTTTTTGTCGGCATCAACGACGAAATCTTGGGCAAAGGCATTTGAGTAAATTGATAATATTAAGACAATCAACAGTTTATGTTTCATCTGACTGATATTTTATTAGGTCCAAAAATAATAAAAATCTCTAAAATGAAAGAATGAAATCTTAATCTTTCCTTTGTTTTTGGAAAGTTATATTCATTTCAAAATTATTCCTCTGACTTTTTTCAAAAACAGCCGATTATTCCTCTGACTTTTTTGAAAACTGAAAATGTTTCCTCTTTTTCAGGAAAAAATTCGGAAATCTTTCCTTTATTTTAGGAAAGAATATTCATTTCAAAATTATTCCTCTGACTTTTTTCAAAAACAGCTGATTATTCCTCTGACTTTTTTGAAAAATCAGTTATTATTCCTCTATATTTTTTCAAAAAATGCAGATTATTCCTCTGACTTTTTTAAAAAATGATTATCTTTGCAGCAAAATTTGAAACATGTATATAAGTAGAATTATTGATAATCAACTTATTGAATGGAAAAATTCTGCCAATCACAAGCCGCTGTTGCTGCGAGGTGCGCGTCAGGTCGGAAAGTCGAGTGCGGTGAAGCATCTCGCGGAGAGTTTTGATTATTATATTGAAGCGAATTTTGAACGGAAGCCGGAACTGAAATCGTTGTTTGAACAGGTGACAGACGTGAAGGAGCTGTCGAGCAGGTTGGGAATGATGTATGGGAAGCCGATTGTTCCGGGTAAAACGTTATTGTTTCTCGATGAAATTCAGTCGTGTGTGGATGCAATAAAAAGACTGTGGTTCTTTAAGGAAGACTTTCCCGAATTGCATGTCATTGCAGCCGGCTCGCTGCTTGAGTTTGCGTTGAAGGACTTGACTTCTTTTGGCGTGGGGCGGATACGTTCGCTTTTCATGTATCCGTTGTCCTTCGATGAATTCCTTAATGCTCAAGGGAAGCAGTCCTGGGTCGTGGAGAAACAAAATGCGCAGTATGACAAGCCTTTGTTTGAGGCTCTCCATTCTGAACTCGTGCAGCAGTTTCGCACTTTTTTGATGGTGGGTGGTATGCCGGCAAGTGTGGCTGCATGGGTCGAAACTCATGATTATCAAGTGTGTTTGGCAGAACAAGACGATATACAACAGACATATTATGATGATTTTGTGAAATATAAGGAAAAACTTGATCCAACTCTTTTGCGTAATACTCTTCAGAGTGTTGTCATTCAAATCGGAAAAAAATTCGCTTATAGTAAGGTCGATGGGAACTATAAACCGGAAGATGTCAAGAAAGCCCTTGCAATGCTCTGCGATGCCGGAATCATCAAGAGGGTCAGTCATACGGCGGCGAATGGTCTGCCATTTGGCGCTGAGGTCAATGATAAATTCAGAAAGTATATTTTTCTCGACAGCGGGCTTTTACTGAGGATTCTTGATATTGATTTCGGACGGGCTACCGAGATTACGGATCTGATTCTTGCAGGAACGGCGGAAAATCTTGTAAATAAAGGCGGACTCGCCGAAATGGTTTTGGGTTGGGAGATGATAAAATATGGCAACCCGCGTGCTCAACAAGACCTTTATTACTGGGAAAATCTTGATAGAGGCGCAACTTCTGAAGTCGATTATGTGATTGCAAAAAACATGAAAGTCGTCCCTGTTGAAGTCAAGGCAAATGTCACAGGCAAGATGAAAAGTCTGCGCGTTTTCATGAATAAAAAACATCTGACAGAAGCTTACAGATGCTCTCTCGAAAATTTTTCATTTGTTGAGTATTCAGATGAAAATGACGATGGTGCCGTCAGGAGAATCATGATTAATCCGTTGTATGCCGTATCAAATTTTGTAAAATAAAGTTATGGAAAGAAAAACATATTTCGCTTCGATAATCCTGCCGATACCGGTGCCGGGGACGTTCTCATACCGCGTGCCGTTCGAACTGAATGATGCCGTGCGCGTGGGACAGCGTGCCGTCGTACAGTTCGGAAAAGCTAAGATTATGTCGGGCCTGATAAGTGAGATAACAGAGCAAGTTCCTGATTGTGAACAGATTAAATATATAACCGATGTCATAGATGTTTTCCCCGTCGTGAATGACATCCAACTGAAATTTTGGCAGTGGATCTGCGACTATTACCTCTGCGAGATCGGCGAAGTGATGCAGGCTGCGTTGCCGTCGGCGATGAAGCTTTCGAGCGAATCGAAAATCATGCTTTCTGATGAGTTTGAACTCGACTCGCAACCGCTCAACGACTTTGAATATCTTATCGTCGAGGCTCTGCAGATACAACCTAAACTCACCATCAGCGAAGTGAGTAAAATCATTGGTTATAAGAAAGTTATGCCTCTTGTAAAGACAATGATCGACAAAAATATCATCGTGATGGAAGAGGAACTCGATAATAAGTTCAAGGCGAAGTACGAGCGGTTTGTCGCGCTCGCACCACAATATCGCGGCGATTCCGCCATGCATGAACTGATGGACGACCTCACCAAACGTGCCTACAAACAGCTCGAAGTGGTGATGTCATTCTTCGTCCTCGGTGGAACAGCCGACAACGACATCCTCGCGTCCGAACTGCTGAAAAAAGCCGACGCAAACAGCTCCGTCCTCAAGGCCCTCGCCGAAAAAGGCGTCTTCGATGTATATGAGAAAAAGGTCAGCCGACTGAAAAGCTTTAAGGCACTTAATGATGTCTCTTCAATTCAACTGACTGAAAAACAACAGATTGCATTTGATGAGATTCATCAGGGCTTTGAAAAGAAACTGCCAGTACTGCTTCACGGCGTCACTTCTTCAGGAAAGACCGAGATTTACATAAAACTCATTCAGGAGGCAATCGATAATGGCAGGCAGGTCCTTTATCTCTTGCCGGAAATAGCTCTTACTGAACAGATAATCAATAGGTTGAAGAAATATTTCGGCGACAAGGTCGGTGTTTATCATTCACGTTACAGCGACATGGAACGCGTGGAGATCTGGAATCAGGTCCTTGACTTTGAGAAGACCAAATCACCGAAATATCAGGTTGTGATAGGCTCACGCTCTTCAATATTGCTGCCTTTCTCTGACCTCGGACTTGTCATCGTCGATGAGGAGCATGACACTTCTTTCAAACAGGTTGATCCCGCTCCGCGTTACAATGCCCGTGACCTCGCGATTATCCTTGCGAAAATGCACGGTGCCGATGTCCTTCTCGGCTCCGCGACGCCTTCGTTCGAGAGTTATTTCAACGCGCGTCAGGGACGCTATAAACTTGTCACATTATCAGAACGTTACGGCGGAGTGCAGATGCCTGAGATCGTCATTGATGACATGCGTGTGGAGCGTCGCCGCAAGCTGATAAAGGCGAATTTCGGCAGTGTACTCGTTGATGCGGTGAAAAACACGCTCGAAGAAAAGAACCAAGTCATACTTTTCCAAAACCGCCGCGGCTTCTCGCTCAGGCTTGAATGTGGTGTCTGCAACTGGATTCCGCAATGCATAAACTGCGATGTGTCAATGACTTACCATAAATCGCAGAATGTATTGAAATGCCATTACTGCGGCTACACGATGAGCGTCCCGGGCGAGTGCCCGTCGTGTCACAGCACCGACGTGAAGATGAAAGGCTTCGGGACAGAGAGGGTGGAGGAGGACCTGAGCGTTATTTTCCCTGAAGCCCGATGTGCACGTCTCGACCTCGACACCACACGGTCTAAAAACAGCTATCAGTCGATCTTCGAACAGTTCAGGAACCGTGAGACCGACATTCTTGTCGGCACTCAGATGGTGACAAAAGGACTTGACTTCGACCACGTGAAGACCGTGGGAATCCTCGACGCCGACAGCATGTTGTCGTTCCCCGACTTCCGTGCGTTTGAGCGTGGCTTCCAGCTCATGGAACAGGTCAGCGGGCGTGCCGGACGAAAAGGTGAGCGCGGAAAGGTCGTGATACAGACCATGCAGCCCACACACCCCGTCATTTTGAATGTCATCAGACATGATTATGTGAGATTTTATGAGGAACAGATGCCGATAAGAAGACAGTTCGGCTACCCGCCGTATTTCCGCCTCATCCTCATACGGCTGAAGCATGCCGACTACGACAGGCTCAATGTGGCAGCCGACAGTTTCGTGAAGCAGCTGCGTCCCGTCTTCAGGCAGAATCTACTCGGCCCGGAGTATCCTGTCGTCTCAAGAATTAAGAATCAATACATAAAACAGGTTCTCATCAAGATTGACAGAAACTCGAATACGTTGAAGGTCAAAGAGATAATAAAGAAGAACATTGACACGTTCAAACACATTCAAGACTTCAAGTCGGTGACAGTGAGCGTTGATGTTGACCCGAGCTGAAAATCCTGAAGTTGCGGAATGAAATTTTCGATGGGATCCGAATTTGCATGGGTTGGTGGAGATTAGACTCGGCTGCCTGAAACCATGAAAAAAGGGAAACCTTCCGATTTCCCTTTTCTGCATTATTATAACTTAATGTTACTGTTCGCCTTTACGGACTGAGTAGTTGATACGGAATGCGCCGCATTTACGGAGTTCCTGCTTGACGTCGGTGACGAGACCCATTCTCACTTCCTCATGGATTTTGAGTGATGTGGTGAGAAGAGGACGGTCGGCTTCGGCGCGGTCGAGACGTTCCTGTTCGATGAACGGGATGATGTCGTCGATACGTGCGTACTGGTCATTGAGCTGGATACGTGATTCAGTACCATACAGTTTCGCATTTGTCGGAGGGCCGATGTAGATGAAGCTGACGAGAGATTTCTTCTCAAGCTTCTGAACTTCTGTCGCTTCCGGCAATTTCATCTTGACTTTCAATGATGTTTCGCGCATTGAGGTTGTCACCATGAAGAAGAATATCAGCATGAAGATGATGTCAGGCATGGAGCCGGTAGAGATTGCCGGAACTTCCTTAGCTTCGTTTTTTCTGAATTTTGCCATAGTTTTTCTCTCCTATTATTTGATTTCTTCAGGTTCGGCCTCTGAGATACGCACCGGCACAGCCTTGTTCACGGCATCGAGTTTGTCTTTGTCTGTGATGTCGGCATAATGTTGCTGGAAGTATTTCATTGCGACTTCTTCTCTGAGTTCATTGAAAGCTTTCGCTAATTCATTTTGAACGGCGATGTACATCATATAAGAAGTACCGCGGTCATTCTTAAGTGATACGACACCTTTGTTTGTCATAAAGCTGCCGATAAGCTCGATGTCTTTTGTCTCCACTTCCGGAGCTTTCTCATCGTATGGTTTCGGTGTGATGAAATCCTTGGTGATGTCCTTGAGTGTTGACACATCGCCCGGCTTTCCGTTCACCATGAGCTTGTCGTACTTGTTGATCATGACGTTCAAAATGTTTCTTTCTTTCACTTTGACATCCATGTCAGGGTTTTCTACCGGTGGTGGCAGACGACGGGTGATACCGCTGTCTGTATCCATCGTAGTGGTAACGAGGAAGAATATCAACAGCAAGAAAGAGATATCGGCCATTGAACTGGCGTTGATTTCCGGTACTTTCTTTTTCTTACGAGACATGATAATTTCCTTCCTTATTATTTGTTAATGAGTTTCGAAACGGCTGAATAGATCACAGCTGCGATTGTGGCACCGATGACGATATAGACGAACACCATGAAGAAGTCAACGAATGACTCGACACCTCTTGTGACGCCCATTGATTCAAGATATTCCATTGGAAGTGTTGAGCCTTTCGCGAGCAGCCAGGCGAGAAGTGCCACGACGGCCGCTATAGCGATGTAAAGACCTATTGACTTGATGCTCTTCGGATTGATGATGATTCCGTAGATAGGTGCAAACAAAATCGCAACCACAGTCAATCCAAGCATGCAATATGCAAAGCCCATTGCCGTGCCAACGCTTTCCTGACCAGATACCAAAACGATGATGGCGAAGATGACGTTGAGAGCCATGAGGCCTATGAGACCATATTTGCAGTATTTTGATAATTTATCGACCATGATTCTTCTGTTTTGTTAGATTAGTTTTTCTTTGAATAAGCGTGGAGCATGTCCATGAAAGTGATTGATGAATCTTCCATGTCATTGACGATGCCTTCAATCTTGTTGAGGATGAAGTTGTAGCAGATCTGAAGGATGACAGCGACGATAAGACCGAACACTGTTGTCAAAAGAGCAACCTTCATACCGCCTGCAACGACTGTCGGGCTGATGTCACCTGCTGCTGCGATAGCATCAAATGCCTCAATCATACCGATAACTGTTCCCATGAATCCCAACATAGGTCCCAAGGCGATGAACAGTGAAATCCAGCTCGCGCCGCTTTCAAGGTTGCCTGTCATGACTGAACCGTATGAAACGATTGATTTCTCGACTTCTTCAAGACCGTCGTTGTAGCGCATGAGGCCCTGATAGAAGATGCTTGCGACCGGACCGCGTGTGTCACGGCAGAGGTCTTTGGCTTTCTCGATGCCGCCCTTGTTGAGCGTGGCTTCAAGTTCTGTGAGAAGCTTCTTTGTGTTTGTCGTGCTTAATGTCAGATAGATGATTCTCTCAATTGACACTGCCAAACCGAGAACCAAGATTAACAGGATGACGCTCATGAAGCCCCAGCCACCATCGATGAACTGTTTCTTCAAGACTTCGTGGAATGTGGCATCTGTCTCAGGTGCTGCCAACGGGTTTGACTGAACTGGTGCAACTTCCTGTACAGGTGCTGCTGCTGGAGCCTCAGTGACTTGTTCTGTCTGAGCCTCAACTGGTTGTGCGTTCTCTTCTTGTGCGAGAAGTGTGTTGCTGATTCCGAATGTCAAGAATCCTGCAACTGTGAGTAAAGCAAATAACTTTTTCATGATTTGAAATGTTGATTACTACTTTTTTGTTGTTGATTTAATTGATTTTCTTTTATTTAACTTTAATTTAATTTTTGTTTTCATGCGGAGAGAGCGGGATTCGAACCCGCGATACCCTTTTGAAGTATACACACTTTCCAGGCGTGCTCCTTAAACCACTCGGACATCTCTCCAGATGGCCTTTTTCCCAGCCCACAAAAAACGGGTCAAAAATACACAATTTTTCTTTTGCGGCAACATTTATTTTTCAACTTTGTCGCTTTTTTTGACAAACGACTCCTCCGCTTTCCTTAAATGTTGCATTATCAACGGAATAAACTTCGCTTTATTGCATGTATTCCACTTTCAAACTTTATAACTTTCAGACTTTATAACTTTCAGACCGTCATTTCTCCCCTCAAAGGTGTCTGAAGGTAGTGCTCAATGCTCTTCCTGTCGAGACCTTCGCCGAGCAGGTACATCATCTTTGCCAACGCCGACTCCGTGGTGATGTCATGCCCGCTGATGACGCCGATTCTGTTGAGGTCAAGGCTGGTCTCATAGCGTCCCATCTCAACTGACCCCGACTTGCACTGCGTCACGTTGAAGATGATGAGTCCGCCGTCGATGGCGTCTTTCAGGCTGTCAATGAACCACTCTGCCGTCGGCGCGTTGCCCGAACCGAATGTCTCCATGATGAGTCCCTTCAGCCCGGGTGTCTGCAACGTGTGCCGCACGAACTCCGGCGTGATGCCCGGGAAGAGCTTCAGGATTCCGACGTTGCTGTCGAACCTCTTGTGGACGATGAGCCGCCCGTCGCTTCTCTTGGCGATATACTCCTTGTTGTATTTTATCTTGATGCCGACATCGGCGAGCGTCGGGTAGTTGCCCGTGGTGAACGCGTTGAAATGCTCGGCGTTGTGCTTTGTTGACCTGTTGCCTCTGAGCAGCTGGTTCTCGAAGAAGATGCACACCTCCGGCACGCACGGGGCGCCGTTCTGGTCTTTGGCCGCCGCTATCTCGATGGCCGCGATGAAGTTCTCGCGCCCGTCGCTCCTCACCATGCCCATCGGCAGCTGCGAACCCGTGAACACCACAGGCTTGCTGAGGTTCTCAAGCATGAAACTCAACGCCGACGCACTGTATGCCATCGTGTCGGAACCGTGCAACACCACGAAACCGTCGTAGTTGTCGTAGTTCTCTTCAATCTTTTCTGCCAGCGACACCCAGAAGTCAGGCGTCATGTTCGATGAGTCGATAAGATGCTCGAACGGGTAGAAGTCGATGCCGTATTCGAGGTTGCGCAGTACGGGCAGATGCTCGTAGATGTTGCCGAAGTCGAACGGCACGAGACTCCCCGTCGCCGGGTCTTTCATCATCCCGATCGTGCCTCCCGTATATAAAACCAAAATAGAATTATTCATATCTTTTTAACTATATCTCTTAATTTTTAAAAACTCCAAACTCCACTCTCAACCCTCCAAACTCCACTCTCAACCCTCCAAACTCCACACTTAACTGAAAAACAACGCCGAAGCGTTTTCGGTGGTTTTGTCTATGATTTCGTCTAATGTCAGATTGTAAATCTCCGCCACCTTCTCCGCGGTCTTCACGATGTACGACGGCTCGTTGCGCTTGCCGCGATACGGCACGGGTGGCAGATACGGGTCATCGGTCTCCAGAACGATTGATTCCAAAGGTATCTCGTTCAGGAAATCTCTCACGAAACAGTTTTTATATGTTATGACACCGCCGATGCCGAGCGCGAACCCGTACGACAACGCCGTCTTTGCCTCGTCGAGCGTGCCGTTGAAACAGTGCATCACGCCTCTCAAGCGTCCGTCCTGTTCGTTGTCAATGACTTTGAACATCTCCGGAAACGCGTTTCTCGTATGGATGGAAACCGGAAGATTGAGATCCTTCGCCCATTTCAACTGTTCATGCAGAACGTCAATCTGCTGTTTCTCAAAGGTTCTGTCCCAATAGAAATCCAAGCCGATCTCGCCGATACCGGCCAAATCAGATTTGAGTGTTGAGAGTTGGGAGTTGAGAGTGTCCTCAATAACGCCGAGATGCCTCACATAATCTTCTTTCACCGATTCGGGATGAAGCCCCATCATCACCTTCACGTTGTCCGGATGCTTCCCGTAGAAATCCATCAAAGGTCTTATCGAAAGCTCGTCGGTGTTTGGAAGCAGCAACATTCCCACACCGGCGTCGAGTGCGCGCCGGAAGGCTTCTTCGCGGTCGGCATCGAAGGCTTCATCATAAATGTGGCAATGTGTGTTGATTATCATAACCGTTATTAATAAAGGAAGTTGTCGAAAGGATATTTCAGGGCGTGCATGTCTTTGATTTCATGGTAAAGCATGTCCCTGAACTCCTGATAGTTCTCCTTGTCTTTCGCCGAGATGAAAATGCAGGGGCTGCCCTTCGCCATCCAAGTCTTCTTCCAGTCGTCGAGCGTGTAGTTGCGTTTTGTCGCCGGAGTGAGGTCGTCTTCCTCTTTCACTTCGTATTGATATGCGTCTATCTTGTTGAAAATCATGATGACTTTCTTGTCGCCTGCGCCAATCTCACTCAGCGTCTGGCTCACCGTCTCAATCTGCGACTCGAAGTCGGGGTGCGAGATGTCAACGACGTGAAGCAGTATGTCCGACTCTCTCACCTCGTCGAGCGTTGACTTGAACGACTCGATGAGCTGTGTCGGCAGCTTGCGGATGAAACCGACGGTGTCCGACAGCAGGAACGGCAGGTTGTCGATGACGACTTTCCTGACCGTCGTGTCCAAAGTGGCGAAGAGTTTGTTTTCGGCAAACACGTCGCTCTTGCTTAACATGTTCATTATCGTTGACTTGCCGACGTTAGTGTAGCCGACCAATGCGACGCGCACGAGTTGCTGTCGGTTCTTGCGCTGCACCGACTTCTGCATGTCGATTTCTTTGAGTTTCTCTTTCAGCAGGGCTATCTTATCGCGTATGATCTTGCGGTCGGTCTCGATCTGTGTCTCGCCCGGGCCGCGCATCCCGATGCCGCCGCGCTGACGTTCGAGGTGGGTCCACATCCGCGTGAGGCGTGGAAGCATATATTGGTATTGTGCGAGTTCCACCTGCGTCTTGGCGTATGCGGTCTTTGCGTTCTTGGCAAAGATGTCCAAGATGAGGTTGGTCCTGTCCAAGATGCGGCATTCGAGTTCCTTCTCGAGGTTGCGTATCTGCGTCGCGCTCAGCTCGTCGTCGAAGATGGCCATGTCGATGTTCTCCGCCTTGACGTACTGATGCAGTTCCTCGAGTTTGCCGGAGCCGAGATATGTCACGCTGTTGGGCCGGTCGAGCGGCTGCACGAAACGCCCCACGGTGACTCCGCCCGCCGTCTCTAAAAGAAACTCCAACTCGTCGAGGTATTCCTCGGTTCTCTCTCTGTTCTGCTCGTAGGTGCTGACGGCGACGAGCACTGCACGCTCCGGAACCTTCTCGTGACTTATCATAGAGTTAGAAAGTTTATAAAGTTTGTAAAGTTTGAAAGTCAGAATGGTTTGAAGCCGATTATTTCCCTGACTTCCTTCACTGTCTTGGCTGCGCTTTCGCGGGCTTTCTCGGCGCCCATGCGTGCCACCTTATTAATATAGTCGTCGTCGGCGTTGATTTCGCGGATGCGTTCGCGTATCGGGGTGACGAACCTGATCATGTCTTCGGCGAGTTGTTTCTTCATGTCGCCGTAGCGGATTGCCATGTTGTTGTAAGCGTCATCGAAGAATTTCACGGTGTCGGGTGTCGAGACGATGCTCATGAGCTGGAAGAGGTTCTGTATGGCTTCCGGCTTCTCCTGGTTCATCTCAGTCGGGCCGCTGTCGGTCTTGGCGCGCATCACTTTCTTGCGGATTGAGGCGTCGTCTTCGGCTAAAAAGATGGCGTTGCCTTCGCCTTCGCTCTTTCCCATCTTGCCGTTACCGTCGAGGCCCGGCACCTTAACCAGCTGGTTCCCAAAGTTAAATGCTTGAGGTATCGGGAAATACTCCACGCCGTAGATGTTGTTGAAACGTCCTGCGAAGTCGCGGGCTTTCTCGAGGTTCTGCTCCTGGTCTTTGCCGACGGGCACGTAGTTTGAGCGGTGGATGAGGATGTCGGCGGCCATGAGGGTCGGGTAGGTGAGGAGGCCGGCGTTGACGTTGTCGGGCTGCTTGCGGACCTTCTCCTTGAATGTCGTAACACGTTCAAGCTCACCGATGTAAGCGTTCATGTTCAGGAAAAGATAAAGCTCCAGCACTTCCGGCACGTCGCTCTGAACATACAGCGTCGCCTTCTCTGGGTCAACGCCCGCCGCGAGGTATTCGACCAAGATCTGACGAACCCTCCCGTGAAGGTCATCTGGATGCGGATGTGTTGTAAGTGAATGATAATCAGCTATGAAGAAATAGCAGTTGTAATTATCCTGAAGGCGGATGAAGTTCTTCACCGCACCGAAATAGTTGCCAAGGTGCAAATTTCCTGTCGGCCTGATGCCGCTGAGTACTGTTTCTTTCATTTTTCAATTTTAAACACGCAAAAATACAAAAAACTTTAAAATTGCGAGAGTCTGCCAACGAGATTTTTTTATTGTTGATAACTTTTGAAAATTCCCGTTATCATTTCCTGAAAAAACATTACTTTTGCACTCGTTTTGGATTAAATTAAAGTTATGAAATACAAGGAGATACTGAAGAAACTTTCGAATAAATACATCATCGCAACATTAATATTCGCGGCGGTAATCGTCTTTTTCGACCAATACAACGTCTTCGAGCAGGGCAAGAGTTTCAGGAAGCTGCACAAGGTGAAGAAACAGATTGAGTATTACGACACCGAGATTGAGAAGCAGGAGCAGACGATACACAAGCTCAAAACCGACACCGCATACCTTGAGAAAGTCGCCCGCGAGCAGCACAAGATGAAACGCGACGACGAGGTGATTTATGTTTTAGAGAGGAGTCGTTAGTTGTTAGCCATTAGTTGTTAGCCATTAGCCATTAGTTGTTAGCCATTAGCATTAGTTGTTAGTTTTGGATTAATTGTTCATTAGGTATTCGTAGTCAAACCGGTAAAACACCATTTCATAGCCTTCGTCTTCGTACATGCACTCCTCGACGTAGAGGCCGATGGTGTTGTCGGGAAGCACGCAGAGCGACGAGTAGGCCGAGAAATACGGCACGATGATCTTCTTGTGCGACCACGTCTTGCCTTCGTCTTCCGACACATATACCGCGACGTTCTCGCGTTTGTCGCTCGCGGGCAGCGAATGCAGAAGCACGCGTTTCCCATCAATATAATAAGGTATGATGTCGCCGTTGCACGCCGGCCCTATGAGGTCGGTCCATTCGGCGACGGTGTCGTTCCATGTCACGCCGCCGTCGTGCGAGATGTTGTACCAGCGGTTTCCCTGATGTCGCATGCTCATGAGGATGTCGCCGTTGGCGAGTTCCACGACCTTGGCCTCGTCGCCGCCTACCGACGCGCGTCCGGAGACGGCCCACGTCGCGCCGTTGTCGTCGGAATAGACCACATAGTTGGTGGCCACCCATTCGGCGTCTTCGTGCACCGCCGCGACGAACATTATCCTTCCTGTGCTTGTGAGCAGTCCGTTGCCCGAGGCGCAGAACGAGCCGCGCCAATGACGGCGTATGCTGTCGTTGCAGTCTTTCCCGAAGATGAAATGTGTGATGTCTTCAGGCTCTGTCCACGTGCGGCCGCCGTCATAACTCATTGATTTGTACGTGCGGTTGGAGTGTGTCGGTGTCGATTGCCAGAACCCCACGCCGCCCACGAACACGCTGATGAGACCGTTCGGGTCGTTGGTGAGAGCCATTGCCGCGTCGCCGAAGCCGTGTTTGCGTCCGGTGCCTTCAGCCACGGTGACAGGCTCGCTCCATGTCGCACCCATGTCGTCGCTGTAGCGGCACACCACGTCGATGTCCTGCGGCAGGTCGAGGTCGTTGCACTTGCGCTTGTCGGTCAGGGTCACGAGAGTGCCGTCCTTCGCGGTGATCACCGCCGGAATGCGGTAGTTCTGCGAGTTGTAGTTGCCCGAACGGAACAGCGTCGTCCTCATGTATAACGGTTCGTTTCTGCATCCCGCCAAGGAAAACAGAACGAGTAAAATCAGAGTTAGTCTTTTCATTATTTTATGAATTTTGTTTAAAAATTGCAAAATTAAAAAAATGTTTGGTAACAATGTCTGAACAACACAATTTTTTATAAATTTGCCGCGTTTTTAAAACCAGCAAAAATTATTTTTGTTAGAATACAAAGAATTATTAATCAATTAAAATCACAACGATGAAAAGATTATTTTTAGCAATCGGCCTCGCAGCGTTCTTGATGACATCATGCTGCGACGGTCAGGGTAACAAAGAAAACAAAAAAGACGCAAAGTGCGAAGGCAACTGCAAGGACAAGAAAGAACAGTGCGACCATCATCACGGACCTAAGTGCCATGAGATGACAGCCGAAGACAGAGCTGAGATTGAAGGCATCATCGACGCTTTCAAGGGTTGGGACAACCTCGACGAGGCTCAGAAGACAGCAGCTGTGGCGGTGGCAAAGGCACGCGTTGAGAAGTGCATGGCTAAGAAAGCCGAGATGGAAGCCGCTCATCAGGGCTGCAAGCATGAATGTGGCGAGAAACATGAAGGCCAGAAATGCGAAGGCAAGCACGAAGGCTGCAATCACGAAAGTCAGAAATGCGAAGGCAAGCACGAAGGCTGCAATCACGAAGGTCAGAAATGCGAAGGCAAACACGAAGGCTGCAATCACGAAGGTCAGAAATGCGAAGGCAAACACGAGGGCTGCAATCACGAAGGTCAGAAATGTGAAGGCAAGCATGAGGGCCACAAGTGCGGATCCAAGATGACCAAGGAGGAATGCGATGCCAAATGGGCTGTATTCGAGACCCTCACGCTCGATGAGCAGAAGGCTGTCCTTTGCTGCAAGCTTCGTCACTGCCCGGGCTTCAAGATGGTGATGCACGAGAAATGCGCACCGAAGCATGAGTGCAACCACGAGGGCGAAGGCCACAAGTGCAGCGGCAACCATGAAGGCTGCCAGCATCAGTGCGAACACGAGGCTAAGTAAGAGTAAAAAGTTCAAAAGTTTAATGGCGCGGGGCGACGATGGTTCGCCTCGCGCTTTTTGTGAAATATATTTTAAACATATCGTTATCATTGTTAAAAAAATCCTTACTTTTGCAGATTGTTTTTTAACGAATTCAATTAATCTAAAATTCAAAAAAATATGGCAGAAAAGAAATTCATGACATGTGACGGTAACTGCGCTGCTGCGCACGTCGCATACATGTTCAGCGAAGTCGCCGCCATCTATCCTATCACTCCTTCATCACCAATGGCCGAGTACATCGACGAATGGAGTGCAGGCGGCAGAAAGAACATTTTCAACGAGAACGTCCGCGTTGTCGAAATGCAGGCCGAAAGCGGCGCCGCCGGCGCTGTCCACGGCTCGTTGCAGGCCGGCGCCCTCACAAGCACCTTCACCGCATCGCAGGGTCTTCTCCTTATGATCCCTAACATGTACAAAATCGCTGGTGAATTGCTCCCGGGTGTCTTCCATGTCTCGGCCCGCGCATTGGCAGCCCAGGCTTTGTCAATCTTCGGCGACCACGCCGACGTCATGGCTTGCCGTCAGACCGGTTTCGCTATGCTGGCGACAAGCTCGGTACAGGAAATCATGGACCTGGCTCCAGTCGCTCACCTCGCAGCTATCGAAGGCCGCGTGCCGTTCCTGCACTTCTTCGACGGTTTCCGTACCTCACACGAAATCCAGAAAGTTGAAGCCACCGACCAGGACGAAGTCGCTAAACTCGTCAACTGGGAAGCCTTGAACGAATATCGCAAACGCGCCCTGAATCCAGAGCACCCTGTAACACGCGGTACCGCTCAGAATCCTGACATCTACTTCCAGACACGCGAAGCACAGAACTCATACTACGATGCTATTCCAGACATCGTCGCCAAGTACATGAAGGAAATGAGCAAGATCACAGGCCGTGAATATGCTCCTTTCTGCTACTATGGTGCCAAAGATGCCGAAAACATCATCATCTCCATCGGTTCCATCAACGACGTCATCCGCACTGTGGTTGACAAGCTGAACGCCGAAGGCAAGAAGGTCGGTATGATCAACGTCCACCTCTATCGTCCGTTCAGCGTGAAGTATCTGCGCGACGTGATGCCTGAGACCGTCAAGAAGATCACGGTCCTCGACCGTACCAAGGAGCCGGGCGCAAACGGCGACCCGCTCTATCTCGACATCGTCGAAGCTTTCAAGAACTGCCCGAAGAAGCCTGTCATCGTCGGCGGCCGCTACGGTCTCTCTTCGAAAGATACAACTCCGGCTCACATCCTCTCCGTGTTCAACAACATGGAAGCTGCCGAACCGAAGAACCAGTTCACCGTCGGCATCGTCGATGACGTCACATTCAAGTCACTGCCTATCCTTCCTGAGTTCTCAATCCTCCCGAAGGGAACATTCGAGGCTAAGTTCTACGGCCTCGGCGCTGACGGTACCGTGGGTGCCAACAAGAACTCCATCAAGATCATCGGTGACAACACCAACAAATACAGTCAGGCTTACTTCGACTACGACTCGAAGAAATCGGGCGGCTACACCTGCTCGCACCTCCGTTTCGGCGACCAGCCTATCCTGGCCCCTTACCTCGTCGGCACTCCTGACTTCGTCGCCGTCCACGTTCCTTCATACCTCAGCAAGTATGACTGCCTGCGCGGTCTGAAAGACAACGGCACATTCCTTTACAACTCACCATGGAGCGTTGAGGAAACCAAGAACAACCTGCCTGACTTCGTGAAGAAGTATCTCGCCCTCCACAAGATCAACATGTACATCATCGATGCCACTAAGATTGCTGCCGAAATCGGCCTTGGCAACCGTACCAACACCATCCTCCAGAGCGCATTCTTCAAGATTTCCGGCGTTATTCCTTACGACCTGGCAGTCGAACAGATGAAGAAGTTCATCGTGAAGAGCTATGGCAAGAAGGGTGAAGACATCGTCAACATGAACTACGCAGCCGTTGACCGTGGCGGTGAAATCGTGAAGGTTGAAATCCCTGCTGAATGGGCTGAACTGCCTTGCAGCACCGACTTCGTCTTCCAGCACAACGCCAACGATCCTGACTTTATTAATAAGGTGATGCGTCCGATGGTTGCTCAGTGCGGTAACGACCTGCCTGTCAGCGCATTCAAGGAAATCATCGACGGTACATTCCCGGCCGGCACCACAGCATACGAAAAGCGTGGCGTCGCTACCGTGGTTCCTGAATGGAATCCTGCCAACTGCATCCAGTGCAACCAGTGCTCACTGATCTGCCCTCACGCAGCTATCCGCCCGGTGGTCATGACCGACGCTGAAATGGCAGCAGCTCCTGCTGGCATGAAGGCAGCCGACATGAAGATGCCTAAGGAATTGGCTGGCATGCACTTCCGTATGCAGGTCTCAGTCCTCGACTGCACAGGTTGCGGCAACTGCGCCGACATCTGCCCTGCTAAGGAAAAGGCATTGGTGATGAAACCTCTCGAAAGCCAGATGGCTGAAGTCGAGAACTGGGAATATGGCCAGAAGAAAGTCACCTACAAAGACAACATGATTGACAAGTTCGCCAACGTGAAGAACAGCCAGTTCGCTCAGCCTCTGTTTGAGTTCTCAGGCGCTTGCGCTGGTTGCGGTGAAACACCTTACATCAAGTGCCTCACCCAGTTGTTCGGCGAAAGAATGATGATTGCCAACGCAACAGGCTGCTCATCAATCTACGGCGGTTCAGCTCCTGCAACTCCATACTGCAAGAACAACAGAAGCGGTAAGGGCGTGGCTTGGGCTAACTCACTGTTCGAAGACAATGCTGAATTCGGCCTCGGTATGGCAACAGCTACCCGCAAGATGCGCGACCGCGTTGAACGCATCATGAAGGAAGCCATCGCCAACTGCCAGTGCTGCTCAGCAGAACTGAAGGCTATGTTCCAGGAATGGATCGACAACCGTGAAGACGGTGCGAAGACCATGGAACTGGCTCCTAAGATTGTTGCTGCCTGCGAAGCCTGCGGCTGCGACTACTGCAAACAAATCATCGACCTCAAGGATCACCTCACCAAGAAGAGCCAGTGGATCTTCGGCGGTGACGGCTGGGCATACGACATCGGCTTCGGCGGCTTAGACCACGTTCTGGCTTCTGGCGAAGATGTCAACGTCCTTGTCGTCGATACTGAAGTCTATTCAAATACAGGCGGTCAGTCGTCAAAGGCCACACCGGCTGGTGCTGTCGCTAAGTTTGCCGCTTCAGGTAAGAAGGTTCGCAAGAAAGACCTCGGCATGATTGCCAAGAGCTACGGTTACGTCTATGTGGCACAAGTCGCAATGGGCGCATCACAGGCTCAGTACTTCAAGGTGATCAAGGAAGCTGAAGCTTACCACGGACCATCATTGATCATCTGCTACGCACCTTGCATTAACCACGGCATCAAGATTGGCATGGGTCACTCACAGCTTGAAGAGAAGCTCGCCGTCGAATGTGGTTACTGGCATCTGTGGCACTTCAACCCAGAAGAGGAAGAGGCAGGTCAGAACGGTTTCCACTTAGACAGCAAGGAACCCGACTGGAGCAAGTTCCAGCAGTTCATCATGGGTGAAGTCCGTTACAACTCACTGCTGAAGACCTTCCCGGAAGAAGCCAAGGAATTGTTCGCCAAGACCGAACAGTTTGCCAAGCTGAGATACGAAGGCTACAAGAAGCTTGCAGGTCTGTAAATAATAGTTATGAACTAGGAGGGTAATTCTTAACCCTCCTAGTTTCTAAATCAAGTAAAAAATATAGTAATTATGAAAGTGAAAAAATTATCATTAATTGGATTTCTTTTCTCTTTAGTGTTTATGTTTGGATGTTCTAATAGTGGTTCATTTGAACGATTTGCATATTACAAACGGGATAATAATAGTCCTAATAACTATCGAATTTTTGTCTATATTACAGATGCAACTCCACAACAAATGGAGAAACATGCAAAGGAGCAGATGTGGTCATCTATGGGGACAACTATGGTTTGTTATTTTAATAGTAGCGAAGGTTTAAATTCAAATGCAATTACATTAGCTCCAAGCGTTGATGTTGCAATTGATGAAATATGGAAACCAAGTCTTACTGCAAGATATATGCATTGGCCGAATGGTAAAGAAGAATTCGTTTTAAATCCCTACACAAAATGATTCATTTGTGCAAAATATAAATGATAAAAAATCCGCCTTGCGAAAGTGAGGCGGATTTTTTTGTGACAAATATTTTGATACAAATAAAAGAAAAACCTTTATTTTTGTCCTCATTGATTTTATTCATCATGTCCGACCGTTTCAACAACATCTATCGCATTCCGTCGGCGCGTGCCGTGTGGCACGATTACGATGGCGGTTTCTATCATGTGACGATTTGTACGGCAAACCGCGATCGCTATTTTGGAAAAATCACCGTCGGCAAGGATGGCAATGTCATGGAATTGTCGCCTATCGGGGAATATGCCATACAGCAATTCCAGAATGTGAAAGAACATTATCCGTATGCCGAAATCCCGTGTTTCATTGTCATGCCTGACCATATTCATGCCATCGTGCATCTTGCCGGTAGAGACGCGATTCATCGCGTCTCCAATCCGAACGACAATGCGTGTACAGACGCGATTCATCGCGTCTCCAATCGCAACGAAAACATTAATGAAAGAGACGCGATGAATCGCGTCTCTACGAGGGGCGGGGTGACGGGTGATGACAACCCCATGTTGCGCAATACCTTAGGTGCGGTTGTTCGTGGTCTAAAGGCAAGGATCACCAAATTCGCCCACGAAAACGACATTCCTTTTGCATGGCAATCCCGTTTCTACGACCGCATTATCCGCAATCAGGAGGAATTGAACGCCACAGCGAAATATATCGAAGATAACCTGAAAAAATGGACTGATGATGAAAATGATGACAAATAAACCTTTATTTTTGTAGCCGAAATAATTCATAAAACAAATAATAAATTATCTAATCATGAAAAGAAGAATTTTCCGTTTAGTCATGCCGTTGGCAGTGATAGCCTTGGCATTTGCAGGTTGCTGCAACGCGAATAAGAATGCCGAACAAACTCCTGTTCCTGAATCCGTTACAGATAAAATTCCTGAAATTCCTCAAGAAGTAATAAGCACGATTGATTTCAACAGTATGGAAGTTGACACCATGTCGGATTTCAAAGGTGGCGATGGCGAAATCTACATGAAAATGCTGGTGGATGGTAAAAACAAGTTCATGTATTGCGCCATTCCTTCAGGTTCTTCGGTCGGCAACCACACGCACGACACCGACATGGAAATCATTTATGTACTGCAAGGCGAAGCCTCCATCGTGTTCGACGGTGTGGAGCAAGTCTATACGAAAGGCATGGCGCACTATTGTCAGAAAGGTCACGGCCACAGCATCAGCAACAAGGGTGCGGAAGATCTGGTGACCTTCAATGTCGTTGCACCGCAGTAACTTGTGATGGGTGAATGGTTATTTTAAATCAATGTGCAATAAAAAAGTATGTGTTTTTGCACAAATAACTGCGGAAAAATGTAATCTGCCACATTTTCCTGCACAAAAAAGTGTAAAACGAAGCCTGATTCCGCACAGAATTGCGTTCTCGTTCTTAAATGATTTTTTCGAAAATAATGTTTGCCCAAATCTTTCTTTAGCATTGAAAACTTTCTTATCTTTGCGGAAATTTTTTAAAACATAAAAATATGTTAGCAACAATCATCTACATCATCGGCATCATCCTTGGTGTCAAGGCAGTTTTGGAAATCATCAAAGAACCTATCAGCACAACAGGAAAACTCATCGCCGCCCTCGTGGTGCTTCTACTCAGCTGGGTCGGAATAGCAATCTATTACGTTTTCATGAGAGGAAATCTCACGAAATGGTTCAAGTAGCATCGCCGAATGCTGAAGAAAATTTTCAAACATGACTTTGTTGTAATGATTATCAGGCTGCTGCCTCTTTATGCAGTCCTGATGGTCACACAAGTCGTTTTTTATTTATACAACAAAGACATCCTTGGTGGAATAACAGGTCCGGAATTCGGAAGATTGCTGTGCGGAAGCCTGAAATTTGACACCTCCTCCATATTATACCTCAACTGCGTTTTCATAGTGTTGTCTGCAATACCATTCAAATTCAGATGGAAAGACTGGTATCAGAGAATGCTCTTTTGGATCTATACCGTCACTAACACATTGGGCATCATAGTGTTGAATCTCGCTGACGTGGTCTATTTCCGTTATACCTTCAAAAGAATCACTCTTGAGGAACTGCATTTTTTCAGAGAAGATGACAACAACGGAGAGCTGATCCTCGACTTCATGCTTGAGAATTGGTATCTGGTGATAGTTGGCCTGCTTCTCATTGCGTTTATCGTGTTCGCATACAGGAAGGTGCAGTTCAGAAAAAGCACAGAATCCAAGCCGGTGCTGTTTTATCCCGTAAATTCGCTGCTGTTTTGCCTCGCGGTGTATATCTGGGTCGGCGGGGTGAGAGGGAGCTTTGACTTCCGTGTGAGGCCATATACCGTTGCCAACGCCGTACATTACACCAAGTCGGCAGCCCAGACTTCGCTGATTCTAAGCAATCCGTACTGCGTGATAAGGACGGCGAGAGTCAGTGATTTCAAGGTCCTGCGCTATTTTGAAGATGATGAGGCGGAAGCGCTTTTCTCGCCATATCATTATCCCGACAGCACCTACAACAGCTGTATCGGGAAGAAAAACGTCGTGCTTCTCGTGCTTGAAGGCTTCAGCCGCGAACATTCGCAGTATCTCAAGCCGCACCTCAACAAAGACGGCGGCTACACACCTTTCCTCGATTCGCTGATGCGGGAAGGCTATACTTTCCGCAACGCTTTCGCCAACGGCATGAAGTCTATCGAGGCACTCCCGTCGCTGATTTCGTCAATCCCCTCTTACAGGTCGTCGTTTTCGCTCCTGCCACAGGCGCTGGCCGATCTGGAAGGTATGCCGTATGTGCTCGGAAAAGAAGGCTATTCGTCGCATTTCTTCTGCGGCGCGCATGAAAACCAGATGGGCTTCGAGGACTATTGCAAACTCAACGGGATGGAGCATTTTTACGACAGGACACATTTCGAGATGGAAGACAACGACCCGTCGATGGCAAACAGCTGGGGCATCTGGGACATGCCGTGGCTGCAATACATGGCTCACCAACTCGATACCATAAAGGCTCCGTTTTTCGCGACGGTGTTCACGCTGACATCTCATCATCCGTACATCCTGCCGGAAGAATATGAATATCTGTTGGGAAGAGGAACGACGCCGATGCATCACGGAGTGCTCTACACCGACCTCTCGATAAAGAAATTCTTCGAAACAGCTTCAAAGATGGACTGGTTCGAGAACACGCTCTTCGTGTTTACCGCCGACCACGTGTCACCTCAGATGGCACACGAGGAAACGATGACGACAAAAGGAAACACGGAAATTATACTTTTCATGTACACTCCCGATGGCTCGCTCAAAGGCAGCACGGATGAGGTCTTCCAACAGCTCGACATCATGCCTACAGTCCTCGGCCTGATTGGAAACCAACAGCCGTATTTCGCCTTCGGACGCGATGTCTTCAACGAGAAAGACAGATTCAAGATGGCGACAAACTGCGTCCATCAAGTATATCAGTGTATCACGGATTCGTACAGTCTCTATTCTGACGGGGAGAAAATCCTTCATGTTTATGCTGCAAACGATACCTTGCAGAAAAACGACATCAAATGTGACACCAATCCGGAAATTCTTGATATTGAAAGACATTTCAAGGCGATATTGCAGTCTTATACAAAACATGTCCACGACAAGGATTATATTGTCCCCCGAAAATGATAGAAAAAAAAGAATTGCGTGCCAACATAAAGGCACTGAAAAAGCAACATACGAAAGAACAGCTCCTCGAGCAGTCTGTCGCCATTTTGTCAAAACTTGAAAATGACGATGACTTCAAAAAGGCACGTATAGTTATGATTTACAGTGCGTTGCCTGATGAGGTGCAGACTCAGGCGTTTCTCGAAAAATGGCGCCACAGGAAGAAAATCATACTGCCGACAGTCGCCGGTGACGACATCATTCCTGTTGAACTTGCGGAAGACACTGGCTTCGCGGTTGGCGATTTCAATATCTTGGAACCGCAAAACGAGCCATATACAGGCGGCTACGACTTGATTGTCGTCCCCGGTGTCGCCTTCGACCGCAACGGAAATCGTATCGGACGTGGACGGGGCTATTACGACAGGTTCCTGTGTAAACATCTGAATGTCAGACGTATAGGCATCTGCTTCGACTTCCAGCTTGTTGACGAAGTACCGACGGAGCCGAACGACATCAGGATGGACAAAGTCATATCATTAAATTTTTAAGAAAATTGTTTGATTTCTGATTTATTAGAACTAATTTTGCACGTTTTTAATTTGAATATTATACTAACTAAAACATTAAAAAAAATGAAACGTTTAGGTTTACTTTTAACAATTGTTTGTCTGCTTGGTATCTCAACAGCAAACGCACAGAGCACATTTGGTAAAGGCGATTGCACAGCCAATCTTATGGTTGGTGTCGGCTCAGGTCTTCCTGTCTCAGGTTCAATGGAATGGCCAATCGTCAGCGGATTAATCAAAGGTAGGGCCAGTATCGGCCTCGGCCCATACGTCGGTTTCAGGATCCCGTTGGGAACAAATCAGGTCGGCTGCCTCGACGTATCTGCAAGAGCAGCTTTCCACTATCAGTTCGTTGAAAAACTCGACACATACGTCGGTCTTGGACTGGGTATGTGGGGAACCTTTGATGGCAAATTCGGTGCCGGTCTTGGTGTCTCTGGCTACCTTGGCGCAAGATATTATTTCTGGGACCACATCGGACTTTGCACAGAATTGGGCTATGGCATCTCATACTTCTCAGTCGGTGCCTGCTTCAAACTCTAATAGATTGATAATTAAAAACCTTAAAGGCAGCGTCAGATTGTTGGCGCTGTTTTTTTTATTGTATCGTTATCTTTCTTGAAATCTCATTCCCGTCCTCATCAACGCATCGTAGGACGTAACTCCCTGATTTCGCGTCAATTGGCATCTGGTGCTCGTTTGCCGTCATCCCTAAAAAGGTGTCATTCAAAGTCCAGAAGATATGTTTCTTCGGGTTGCGGTGAGCTATCTCAAAGATTACCGACTGTCTCTCGCCCTTGATGTCGTGCGGTATGATCAGGCTTGCTGACTCCTCCGGGTAGATGAACGACATCACCGACTCCCGCTTCCCGGCGTTACAACCAGGCATCACCGGCGGCAACGAGCGGTAGAGCGGGTCTTTCTTCCTGTAAAACCACTCCATCACCGGCGGCAACGAGAAATATATCTCAAAGTCTTCATTGTCAATGTCATAACAGTCGGCAAAGACCTGATATTGATGCGTCTTGTCGAGAAACACTTTCTTGTGATAAGGACAGACGCCTGTCATGATTTCGGTTTTTGGCATCCGCACAGTCTTTGTCTTTGTGCAATACTGCGATTTCGGCATTCCTGATTCCGCACAAACCTCAACCTCCATCCAGTCGAGATCGTGTCCGCATTCAAGGTTATTGTCCAGAATATCAACCACATCGAACAGCACCGGTGCCGCCACGCCGATGCCTGTCAGTCCTGGCCGTCCCTCGCCATCGGCGTTGCCGCACCACACCCCGATGACATAACGCCCGGTGATGCCGACCGCCCACGCATCTTTGAAGCCGAAGCTCGTACCGGTCTTCCACGCCACCTTGCGCGAAGAGGCGAAATAACGCCATCCCGACTGTCCGTCAGGACGGTTCAGACCGCGCATCGCATCGAATGTCAGGGAAATGGCCTCCCTCGAAAACGGAATCTCTATCTTGTCGTCCATGCTGTCAAAGGATTCATTGTCATACAGTTTCGCGGCCATCGCGCCGTATGCGTTGACGATGTCGTAGAGCGATGACTCCGCACCGCCGAGTATCAGCGAGAAACCGTAATGGTCGGGGTTGAACACGATGCCCGAAAGACCGAGCCCTTGAAGGAGATTGTGGAACTTCGGCACACTATATTGCTTGAGCAGCTGCACAAACGGCGTGTTGAGTGACTTTTGCAGCGCGACATCCGCCGGCACCGCGCCGCTGAAATCGCCGGTGTAGTTCTGCGGCGTGTAACCTGAAAGGTTTATCGGGATGTCGGGCAGAAGCATGGTCGGAAGCAGCAGGCCTTCGTCGAGGCACACTGCGTAAAGAAACGGCTTCAGGATGCTTCCGGTCGAACGCTGCGCCCTGACCATGTCAACCATCGCGGCATCGTTCGCACCGAGATGATTGCCAACGTACGCAACGGTCTTTTGCTCTTGAAAATCAACGATGTAAATGCCGATATTCTCAATCCCGTTGGCGGTGTTGACGCTGTAATGTTTCTTCGCGATTTCATTGACTTTCCTCTGAATGTCGTATTTTATCGTGGAAACGGTGCATTCGCCTTTGTGCGACTTTTCTATTTCACAGACATAATGATAAGCCAAGGTCGGCAGGTCGTATGGCTTCGGCGGGATGCTTTCCAGAAGCGCAAGTTCAAAGTCGTCGTTGCCAAACGTGGATTTTTTATATTTTTTTGGAACGTAAGCCTTTGA
Source organism: Bacteroidales bacterium (assembly GCA_024400295.1). Lineage (GTDB taxonomy): Bacteria > Bacteroidota > Bacteroidia > Bacteroidales > F082 > Limimorpha. The sequence continues at coordinate 26,728 of JAKSNA010000010.1, forward strand.
TTTACAAAGTTTTGTTAGAAGACTGTCTCTTTTTTGTTTTAACGCATCTCTGCCTTTCGACGGATTCACCAACGATGGTGAGTTGGGCAGCACGGCCAATGTCGCCGCCTCGCTCCATGTCAGCCTGTCGGGTGTCGTGTTGAAATAACGCCACGCGGCAGCGTCGATGCCCACGACGTTGCCGCCGAAAGGCGCGTGTGCGGCGTACATGTCGAAGATTTCTTTTTTGGAATGACGCAGTTCAAGGCGCATCGCGAGAACCACCTCGATGATTTTCTCCTTGAAAGTGCGCGGCTGTCCGTTGCGCGAAAGCCTCACCACCTGCATCGTGATGGTGCTTCCGCCGCGCACGACGCGACCCGCCTTGATGTTGTCGATGGCCGCGTCAATGAACGACACCGGATTGAAACCGGGATGAATGAAGAAATACTTGTCTTCATATTCCAGTACGCACTGAACGTATTTGTCTGAATAACAGTTCGTTGCCGGAAATCTCCATTGTCCGTCACCGGCGACGCGCGCTCCGAGCAGGTTCCTGTTTTCATCGGCTACCACTGTCGAATACGATGTCTCGAATTTCGGGACCGGAATGCACAGAAATCCGAGAAATGCAGCGAAAAGTATTGATAATATGATGGTTATCTTCCTTTTCATCTGACAACGGTCGTCTTCCTCGCTGCGGTTGTGTACCAGATCTGATTGTTGTACATGTCTTCACACGTCACCGATGGAATGGTGTATCTGCCTTTGTAGGCGGCGTTGAGCGACAGACGGAACACTTTCGCCTCGTATGGTGCCAAGTCGAAGATGAAATCAACGTAATCGTCTTGATATTCAATGTGTTTAGCTTGCGCCTCGTTCTCGGTGTTGTCGCCGAACAGCCGGCTGTTGATGAGTTCCCAGCCGGCTGCGGCGTGGAACGACAAGGCGTTTTCAGTGACTTGATACTCATGCGGATTCGCCACCTTGATCACAACGTCGAAATCGGTGTTCTGTGTTATCTTTTCAGGATTGATCTCGTTGCCGTTTCTGTCGAGATATTTCACGGTCATGTCATACCACGCGCCGGCATCTTCTCGCTGATATTCAGCGACTTTGCCTTTGGTGAACAGTGTCACATACAATGGTTCCGTGCCGTTGTTCGTCACCGTGATGGAGTTGTCACCGCGTTTCGGTTGCATGTTGTAAGTTATTGAGCTTCTGTTCGTTGTGATGTTTTCTGTCTTGTTGCCGTCTTCGATGACCATCGCGATGGAGTTGTCTCTCACGCCAAGTTTTCCGGCGTATTTGCCGAGGACGTATATCGACATCGCCGTTGTCTGTGTGTCGAGCCAGCGGTCGCTGCCGAGGATGCGGCAAAGCTCCTCGATGTCATTCTGCACGATTTCGATGTTGTCGTTGGCGAGCATCTCGGCGTAAATACTCATCGCCATGTCGCGGACTTTTGAGCCGAGTGTGATGTAATAGTCTGATGTCCAGCCATTTGCAGAATAATCAATGACTGGAATGAGTTCCGACGCGATGTTTGTCTTCCCGACTAAGGCGTACGACGCTGCAATGAGTGCCTTGGTAAGCGGATATTTCATCTCAAGTTCCTTGAAGCGGTTCATTGCCCCGAGTTCAGGGGTGTTGTTCAAGGCTAAAACAAAGAGCCTGTATGCCTGAATCGTCTCCACCGAAGGCGCATCGGCACTGTAATTCCACGCCTTTGCACGATTTGTCTGATACTCTATGATACCGTCAATCAATGAGTTGACGATATTATAGCCTTGATTTCTCGCTTCGATGAGGAAGTGAAGCGCATAAAGCTCACTCCACGGATCAACGTATTTGCCGTTTGGCCAGCTCGTCATTGAGAAATCCGGAAGCAGATATGCGTTCATGTTTGCAATCACGTTTTTGATGTTTGTCTTCATCTCCGTCTTGGTCGTCTCATCGACCGATACGAGGTTTTGCAGGTAAAGCTGCGGGAACGCCCTTGAGACTGTCTGCTCGAGGCCGCCGTAAGGGTAGGAGGTAAGGTAATCCAGATGCTTGAAAAGGTCAACGGGAATGCCGGTGTTTGCAACGAGCTTTGTCTCAATGGTGCCGTCAAAACCTTGACAGTCAATGTGTAATGTGGCAGTCTCGCCGGCTCCGACCTCTTGCTTCACCATGTTGTATTTGTTGCTTGAAGGCATCCTTACCGGCATTGCCACCGACTTCCTCGCCTCGGATTTTCCGCATGAGGCTGTCACCGAGACCCTGGCGGTTCCCTTCGTCTGTTTGGCCTTGACCGTGAATGCGACATCGGCCTCGCCATCTGTGCCGATCGCTACAGTCTGCGGGATGTTGCCTTTCGCCTCAAGGTTTTCAAGGTTGACGTTGAGATTTGCTGTCTTTCCCGCAAAATCTTCAGCGATGAGTTTGATATTGATAACTGCTTCATCATCAATGCCTATCGTCCGTGGTGCCGTCGGGATAATCATTATTTTGTCTTTCACTATGATATCCTTGTCGGAAGACCCGAAAGCGTCTCTGCCGTTTGTCGCCACAACCATCACCCTCAGCGAACCGTTGTAGTCTGGGATGTTAAAATGCTGAATGTCAGTGTGTCCGGCTTCGAGTTCGAAAGGTCCCATCATCGTTGCGACCGCTTGGAAACGTTCGAGAAGCGTTGTCTCCGGTTTGATGAAACCGTCGCCGCCCGCCGCCAATGTGCCTTGCATCATGTCGGTCATAGCACTGACGATGGCATCGTAATTGTCCCAAGTCCTCACTCCGAGCGCACGCTTGCTGAAGAAATGACTGCTCGGGTCGGCGGTCTTGTAACCCGTCAGACCGAGAAGCCCTTCATCAACGACGGCGACAGTGTAATGCATCTTAAGTCCTTGTCTTTCAGATATTTTGATTTCAACAGTCTTGTTAGAAGTTGTGCTTTCGGGAGCTTCGATGACCGGCTTGATGATCGACTTGCTGTCGGAGACTTTGAAAGGCGCGACGCCGTACATTCTGATTGGCAGCTCGCCGCCGTTACGGAACGGCTGGATGAGCGAGACGGCGACGTAAGCGTTGGGGAGCATCTCTTCTGAAACAGGAATGCTGACTGTTGCGTCTTTGTCAAGTTGCTGAACATGAATGACTTTGATGACTTTCGATGAGGTCTCGACGGTGACTGTCGCCTTCGAGTTTTCGTTTGCCGGGAAAGAGACTCTCATCGTCTCGCCGACATTGTAACAGTCCTTGTCGGTCTTGATCGTGATGAGTGCGGGAGCGTCAGCCGCCGATGTAGAACGCGCGCCGTCTGCCCAGTCGAAACTGATGACTTTCGAGAAGGTGTGCCGGCCAATCGGGTCGCTGACAACGAGCAGATATGAACCCCAGTCGGCATCTTTGATGTTGAGCGTCAACGACGTCTTGCCGCCTCTCGCCTCAAGCGTGCCGTTCTTGACAGGACGTTTGTAACTGCCTCTTACATAACGCATTAAGTCGTAATAGTCGTTGTCCCACCACCAGTAATTGTCAAGTTTGTAAAGCTGGTAGTTCAGTTCGATGTCATCGTTTGCCAATGTGCCGTCCTCGTTCACGACCACGACATCAAACTTCCAGTCTTTGCCGGTGAAATAATAATCGCCCCATCTCGACTGTGTCTCTGGCAATGCGATGCCGACATATCTTCTGTAAGGCGATATTTTCCCGCTGCGGCTTGTGATGCTGAACTCGCCGCTGCTCTCGAACACCTTTATATTATATATGGCTTTCATGAACCCCGGCGCCGAAACGTCTTTCAATGCGTCGAACGAAATCATCGCCTTGCCCTCTGGATTCAAAGCCGCGCTGAAAAGCGACATCTCGTTGCTGTAGAAATCGTTGGCGACACAGTCGAAGTCGTATTTCTCAAAACCTTTGAATGTGGTCTTTGCATTTGATAAGATGACCGACACTTCGGCTTTCAAGTCTTTGACATTCAAACCATTAAGACGTGTTGAATGAAGCAACACCCTGTCTTTGGCGTTCAGACTGATCAAGTCGTTCGGTTCAAAATTGATTTTCAGGCGGTTAGGCTTCACCGTCTCGACTCTCAGTCTTTTCTGGAAGACCTGGTTGCCGATTTTGAAATGTGCGTTCCAAGTGCCTGTCGGGTCACTTGCTAAAGTACTGAATGTGAATGCGTAAATGTTTCCTACGGGTGTGTTGTTGGCCTTTTTAAGATACAGTCTTCCGTTCGGATCGGTGACTTCCATCACGACTGGGTAATCATTTGAAAAATAGTTGTTTTTGTCGGAAATCATGAGGTTGAGCTGTATGGAGTCGCCCGGACGCCAGACGTCGCGGTTGCTGTAAACGAAGCCGTCAACGTCGTGCTCGACAGCGTTGCCGGAGACATCGAACTTGCTGAGCGACAACGACTTGTTCTTTTCCAAAGTCAGATACGACCTGTCGCCTGAGTTGCTTTCCGCAACGACAAAATATGGCTTTGTGTTGAAGAAAACCCTCGCGTAACCTTCCGCGTCAGTCTGTGATTCTCCGCATTGCTGCATCTGATAGTCAAAGAGACGGACTTTGACATTGCCCGCCGGCGAGGCATCCGTGATGTCCTTGACAAAAACATCGGTGAAGTCATCGCCCGAGCTTTTCGCCGTGATTGCCAAGTTGCTGACAAACAGGTTCTTGCGAATGTCAACATAGTTGTAGTAATATTGGCTGCACGGGTTGTTGTAATCGTAATCGCCGAAATAATAAACACGGTAATCATAGCTGTCGTTGTCCCAGTAACCGTCATTGTATCCTTTTGCAACTTTCTCATTATCACAGGCATACGGATAACACGTCATGTCGAAGTCGAGGTTCAGCTGGTACATTTCGCCCGGCTTGACGTCAACGAAGTCCGACAAGGCGATGTGGTAGGTCTTCCAGCTGTCGTAGTTTGCCTGTTCGAGCGGGATGCGCACTTTTTTTATCAGACGGCCTACGCGGTTCATCCTGCCGTAAGACGACGTGAGGCCTTCGTCTTGCAGGTATGACATCACGTTGTTGTCATAGACTTTCACGATGCGCAGAATCACCTCTTTGAGACATATCGCATCGAAGGCGACAGTTGCGCCTTTCACATCCGGCACGATGACACCGTCATCGCTCCATCTAATTTCAGGCTTTACCGATTTTAAACTTATATCATTGATAATAAAATCATTAGCGGTGCGTGCGCCCTTGTCCGACATAATGCCTTGTCGCAACGTGACACTGAAACTGCCGTAATAATATGACGTTTTCGCAACAAAAATCTTCAGGCAGCTGCCATCGACGGAGGTGGTAAACGACATGTCGTTTGACAGCATGACGTAGCCCGCGAGGTTCTGGCTCCTGTCAATCTCTTCTGAAAAATACACGCTGACGATGTTCTCCCTCGCATCGATGTTGTGATGTACGACATCGAACTTGGCTTTTGCAGGAATTGTCAGCGTTTTCTTTGCGGAACGGTTGATTTCCAACGACTTGCCGTCGAACGCCACGTTGATGTCATAACTATCGTTGTTTCTTTTTATGTTGGAGATGACAACCTGGACATCGGTTGGTGTGACTTGCCTTGCGGTGCATTCAAAGTTCTCCAGCGTGTTTTTGTCGAGCAGTGAAAGTGCTGATTCTGAATTGATTGGCTTTGCGAATCTTATGTTTACCGCGTATGAGCATTTCTCGGTGTCTCCGCTTGAATATTCGGCTGTCCCGATTTCAAAGTCTTGTCTTTTCACCAAGAACGAAGTCTTCATAACCTTTTCATTGACAGGCATTTCCACGAGCATTCCGATGTTGAAGGCTACCTCGTGGGGCGTTCCCGCCTTCGGGCTTTCGTCGAACTGGAAGCCGACTGTGTTTTTGTCAATCCAGACAGCGTGTCCGGCGACTTTCGGCGAGATCTCGAACAATCTTGACGGCAGTTCCTCGCCGAATTGTCTTTTCATCTTCAGGCCTTGCACGAACTTGAATTTCAGCGGTTCCGTCTCTGAAATCAGCCCCGAAGTGTAACTCTCGACGATGCCGACAATAGCCTCGTCATATACCGGGACCTTTTCGACGTAAGTCGTCATTTCCGACCCGGAATGTCTTGAACTGCCTGAACCGCACGAATTTAAAAATGTGATTGTCAATAAACTGATTAACAATAAGTTAAAAATCAAAAATGGTTTTTTCATAATATAAATTCCTTGATTGTTCTTATAACAAAATTGGAGCGCAAAGTTATTAAAAATTTCTTTAGTTATTAAAAATTTCCTTATCTTTGCAGCCGCGAAAGAGTAGAAAGTAATAAAGTTTGTAAAGTCAAAAGAGGCTGACGCACCATGAAAAACATCACAACACATTCAATCAAATCATCAATTACATTGCTCTGCCTAATGTTGCTTGGCATCACGTCGTTGGCGCAGAACACGTCGCCGTTGAAAGTCATAGAGTTCCGGATGATACCCAATGGCATAATGGACGAGGGGAGGCTGGAGAAGAACCAGCGTACGGATCTCGACGACAACCCGGTGTGCGAGATAAAGGTGAAGGCGCAGGGCTTCGACGAGGGAGTGATGCAGCGTTTCAAGTTCTCGGCGGACGGGCCGTGGATCACGAAGGTGGAGTTCGACGACAAGAACGAGTGGCGCATATACCTGTCGTCGAACAGGCGAGGCTCGCTGAAGATAAAATACCAGGGCGACTGCGTCTTTGACTTTCCTGGTGAGCTTAAGCCGAAGAAGATCTACGAGCTGACTCTCGGCATGGAGACGGCGACGCTGGTGATAAGGACCTCTCCGTCGGACGCGGCGATTTACATCGACGGCGAGAGGGCGGGGACGGGCTATGCGAGCAAGGCCGTGTCGATAGGCGCGGAACACCGCTACAAGGTCGTGTGCGACGACTATTATCCGGAGGAGAATGTGGTGCTGTTCAACAGCAGCGAAAGGAAAGAGCTGGATGTCGAGCTTGCGCCGAATTTCGGATACATCACGGTGAAGAGCACGCCTTCTGGCGCGGACGTATATGTTGATGACAAGAAGGCCGGCGTTACGCCGTACCAGATGAAGAAGATTAGTGTCGGGCAGCACGTGGTGGAGCTGCGTATGGCGGGCTACGAGCCGTTCGCCGACATGGTGACGATAAAGGCCGGCGAGGTGGACAGACAGTTTGAGGATGTGACGCTTGAAGCCGTGCTGGTGGCGACGGGTACCATAGTTCTCGAGTCCAACCCTTCTGGTGCGGTGATAACGATAGACGGCCGGCAGTACGGGCAGACACCGAAGACGCTGACGGACTTCCCCGTTGGGACATACACGGTGTATTTCGCCAAGGAGGGCTACCAGAACCTCGCGCAGAACCTCGACCTTAAGGACGGCGGGCGCGAGACGCTGTCGGTGACGATGAGCAAGACTTCCGTGCTGCAGCAGACAGTATCGGCGGACGGTACTGTGGCAGGGACGAGCGGCGGCTCGGCGGCAGCCAACAAGACCTTCACGGTTAACGGAGTCTCCTTCGAGATGGTGACTGTCAAGGGCGGCACGTTCACGATGGGCGCGACCTCCGAGCAGGGGAGCGACGCTGATAGTGACGAGAAACCGACCCACAGCGTGACGTTGAGTGACTACTACATAGGTAAGTTCGAGGTTACTCAGGAACTCTGGGAGGCGGTGATGGGGAGCAACCCGAGCCATTTCAAAGGGAGCAACCTTCCTGTTGAAAAGGTCAGCTGGAACGACTGCCAGATGTTTGTAAAGAATCTTAACAGCCTGACGGGGAAGAACTTCCGTCTTCCTACGGAGGCGGAGTGGGAGTACGCTGCGAGGGGCGGAAACAAGAGCAAAGGGGACAAGTACAGCGGTAGTAGCGACAAAAACGATGTGGCGTGGTACGATGACAACAGCGGTGGCAGGACTCGTCCCGTTGGCACTAAGTCGCCTAACGAGCTTGGCATTCACGACATGAGCGGCAACGTGTGGGAGTGGTGTCAGGACTGGTACGGGAACTACGGCAGCGGATCACATACCAACCCTCAGGGGGCATCATCGGGGTCATACCGCGTGTACCGTGGCGGTGGCTGGAGCAGCGATGCGGAGTACTGCCGCGTTTCGAATCGCAGCAACTACTCGCCTGTCCGCGGCAGCAACCTCGGCTTCCGCGTGGTCCTCATCCCATAGTTTAACAGGTGGGGCATCCGTCTCATCCGTGGCGAAAAGAGAAGAGGGATAATGCGAAACCGTGGCGTTTCAAATGGGTAGAGACGGTGCATGCACCGTCTCTACGTTTTTTCGCTGTCGGCAATGGACGCAGCCGCACATGGCGACGGAGCAGACGGGAAACGCGGATAACAACAAGAGTTTGCTCCACTTCGCTGTCGCTACGCTCGTAATGACGGGCGGTTTGTTTGAAAAAACTAAATAATAGTTGAAGTGTTGCGGCTTCGCCGCAACACTTCAACTATTTTATACCACCAAACGATGCCGTCCTTGCGAGCGACCGCAGGGAGTCGAGCAATCTCCGGCGCAATACGTAGTGAAGCAGACAGCAATCGAAATGACGGTAAACCGCAGCGAAAAATTCATGCGATTCGTGCCATTCGTTCAATCCGTGGTGAAAATTTTTGTGTAAAAAAAAGAGTGCACCGAAACTTCATGTTCTGATGCACTCTTTTATCTCTTAACCCTAAGATTACCAGGCGAAGAGCGGGTAGTCGGCCATGATTGCGTTGACTTTCTCCTTCACCATGTTGATCTTGGCGTCCGGAGCTGTCTTCGCGACCGGGTCGATAGCCGAGATGACATCATCGATCATGTCAACGATCGGTTCCATCATGTCTTCCTTCAGGCCGCGTGTCGTGATGGCCGGCGTGCCGATGCGGAGACCTGACGTGAGGAACGGTGAACGGCTGTCGAACGGCACCATGTTCTTGTTGACAGTGATGTCGGCGAGGACGAGGGTGTTCTCAACCATCTTACCTGTGATTTCCGGGAACTTGGTGCGCAGGTCGATGAGCATCAGGTGGTTGTCGGTGCCGCCGCTGATGATCTTGTAGCCTCTCTCGTTGAATGCCTTTGCCATTGCTGCGGCGTTCTTCTTCACCTGGAGGATGTACTCGAAGTATTCATCTGACAATGCCTCGCCGAAAGCGACTGCCTTTGATGCGATGACGTGCTCGAGCGGGCCGCCCTGTACGCCAGGGAACACAGCGCTGTTGAGCAATGCCGACATCATCTTCACCTCGCCCTTTGGTGTCGTGTAGCCCCACGGGTTCTCGAAGTCCTCGCGCATCATGATCATGCCGCCGCGTGGTCCGCGGAGTGTCTTGTGTGTTGTGGTGGTGACGATGTGGCAGTATTCGAGCGGGTCGTTGAGGATGCCGCGTGCGATGAGACCCGCTGGGTGGCTGATGTCGGCCATGAGGATAGCGCCGACGGAGTCAGCGGCCTTGCGCATACGCGCGTAGTCCCAGTCGCGTGAATATGCCGAGGCGCCGGCGATGATGAGTTTCGGCTTGTACTGCGCCACTTTCTTCTCCATGTCGTCGTAGTCAACCATGCCTGTCTCCGGGCTTACCTGGTAGGCGACCGGGTTGTAGAGCAGACCTGACGAGTTGACCGGTGAACCGTGTGAGAGGTGTCCGCCGTGTGAGAGGTCGAGGCCCATGAATGTGTCACCCGGCTTCAGGCAGGCGAGAAGCACCGCCATGTTGGCCTGCGCGCCGGAGTGAGGCTGAACGTTCACATATTTTGCCTGGAACAGCTCGCCCGCGCGGTCGATGGCGATCTGCTCGGTCTGGTCAACGATCTGGCAGCCACCGTAGTAACGTTTGCCTGGATAACCTTCAGCGTATTTGTTTGTCATGACCGAACCCATGGCCTTCAAGACCTGGTCGCTGACGAAATTTTCCGATGCGATAAGCTCAATACCGCCCATCTGACGCTTCTTTTCCTTGAGAATCAGATTGAAAACCTGTGTGTCTTTTTTCATTTTGATTTGTATTTAGTTGATATTCAATTATTTAAAAAATAATCTCGTTTTTATTTGAGGTTTCAAAATTATAAATTTTTCTTTAACAAAACACATTTTAATTTTTTTTAATTTTGCAAAAAAAATCATGACTCTCGATGAGATAAAATCGGTGGTGGCACCTGAGCTTTCGCGCTTCGATGATTATTATAGTGACGCGCTCCGTTCCGACAACAAACTGTTGGACAAGGTCGGTGCTTACACGTTGAGACACAAGGGGAAACAGCTGCGTCCGCTGTTTGTGTTCCTCTCGGCGAAGTGTTTCGGCGAGGTCAACGGCAGGACGTTCCGCGCCGCCACTTTCATCGAGCTGCTTCACTCCGCCACGCTCATCCACGACGACGTGGTCGATGACGCTGCCGAACGCCGCTGCTTCGCTTCCATAAACGCTCTTTATAAAAACAAAATTGCCGTGCTCGCCGGCGACTATCTCCTCGCAAAAGGCATGATGATTGCCTTGGAAAACAAAGAATATCAGATGCTTGACATGATTTCCGAGGCGGTCGCCAATATCGGTGACGGCGAGATCTCGCAGCTCGACAAGGCCAAACGAATGGATGTCTCCGAAGACGAATATTATCAGGTCATTGAGAAGAAAACCGCCTCGCTCATCGCCTCGTGCTGTGCCATCGGAGCCGTCTCGACAAACGCCGACGCACAACAGGTTGAGGCGATGAGACAATTCGGCACATACGCCGGGATCGCCTTCCAGATCCGTGACGACATATTTGATTATCAGCCTGATAACATGTCGGGAAAAGGCTTCGGCAACGACATCAAAGAACATAAGATGACACTGCCGCTCATCCATCTGCTGAAGGAAAGTCCGGCGTTGGAAAGAGAAATCATCAAGGGAAAGATTCTTCTCCACGGAAAGAAAATGAGAACCATCAGGCAGATTATCGCTCTCGCAAACGGGAAGCACAGCCTCGAATACTGTGCCGAGAAAATGAATGAATATATCCAAAAAGCTGATGATCAATTGAATAAAATCAATGATTCTGAAGCGAAAACCGCATTAAGGAACCTGATGTACTATTGCGTAAACAGAAACAAATAAAAAACTTGTGAAATGTGAAACTTGTGTCAATAAACTCGTGCAACTTGTGTTAAAAAAATCAGATATGAAAAAACTCTTCTTACTCCTTGCAATCAGCATGATATTCGTTGCAAATGCAACTTCCCAGTCGTTTTACGGCGGTGTCGCCCTCGGCGGTGTGACATCGCAGGTCAAGGGTGACATGCGTGTCGGGTGGGACAAGTTCGGTATCACAGCCGGTGGCTTCGTCGGGCTTCATCTCAACAACACGTTCAATGCGCAGATGGAGTTGAAATACATACAGAAAGGCTCGAAATCCGACATCGACAACCCTGTCGCCGGCGACCCGTACAAGATACAGCTTGGTTATGTTGAGTTGCCGTTGCTTGTCTCGGCGAATCTCAGCCTGATAAAGGTCAACGGGCGTCCGATGGACTGGCTCACCTTCGAGCTTGGCGCGAGTCTCGACGTGCTGTTGCACCAGCAGGTTTATTATCTTGGGGCCGCAGAGAACGGACCGAACTATTTCAAGCGTGTGGGTTGCAGCACGCTCGTTGGGGTGAAGTTCTCGTTCCTGAAACGTTGTCATATCGCATTGCGTTCGGTGAACTCGATAATTTCGATCTACATGGGGAATCTCTCAAAAGAGACGTGCCGGCGTTTTGGCCAGAAAGGTGTCTTCGCCGACAACATAGAGCTTGTTTTCTTCTATCAACTGAAGTAACTCAACAGACGTAGTCGATAAACTTCAAAAAGGCGAAAAACTTGAGCGGAAACGTAAAGACCGCCCGTTTTACGGCAACTTCGAGGCAACGCGCGGATGTCACATACACCCCGACTGACTGCTCATCTACTCCAAGGGCAATGAAATCCGCCTGTTGTCACTAATCAGGACAGACACACATTCAGACCTTTTCAAACAGACTGACTTCACACCACGAAGCTGCGACTTTGTGGAGAAATGGATCAGCTTTTTCGTGATGGTTGTGAATTGCTTTCAAATTTTGACTACTTTTGCAGTCTAATAAATGACTGTCCTAAAAAGGGGAAATTTTACAATTTTATTAGAGGTTGCGGGATTTTGCATAAAATCTAAAAAATAACATTTTTTGCTTTGTCAGGTGGTTTTTGTTCCTTATCACTTGATGGAAAATGAACCGAAAAGATTAAGCACCATCCGAAGCTCGAACCGCTGTCTGGCGCGGGCCACCGCACCGCGAAACGATGAGGGGGCGAAACTCCGTAGAATAAAGAGTCTTAAGAGTCATATAATTAATACAAAAAAAATGGCTCCACGGGAGTACGCGGAGCCTAGAACTCTTCGGCTTATAGCCTTATTGTGAAAAGTCTTTCAAAATTTGTGCTGCAAAAGTATGAAAAATAATAATACAAAAACAAATATTTACGATTAATTTTAAAAATGTCGTATAAAAATAATAAATTTGCACACAACAAATATTAAAAATTATGAGCAATATTGTCGGTTTGGATTTGGGTACAAATTCAATTGGAATTTCAATTAGAAATAAGGATAATGGAAAAGAAATTGTTGACCAATTGGAGTATTTCAGTGCGGTTATTTTTAAATCTGGTGTTGGTACAGCTAAAACAGGTGAGTTTTCGTACGCTGCTGAACGTACAAAAAAACGTTCGACAAGAAGGCTTTATCAGGCAAGAAAATATAGAATTTGGGCGACACTAAAATGTTTGATTGAAAATGATTGTTGCCCACTTTCCATGGAAGATTTGGAAAAATGGAGCAGGTATGATAAAGCACAAGGATTAAAACGACAATATCCTATTCATGCGACTAAATTTGAGCAATGGGTGCGTTTGGATTTTGATGGTGATGGTGTAGCCGATTATTCAAGTCCTTTTCAATTGAGAGCTGAATTGATGGAAAAGCAATTCGATTTTTCCAACCAAATTGATAGGTATAAGCTGGGAAGAGCCTTATATCACATTGCACAACGTCGCGGGTTTAAAAGCAGTAAAGGGGAGACATTAAAGGAACAAGCAAAGAACGAATGTGAAGAATTCGTAGAAACGGATTTTTCCACAGCTTTAAAAAAATCGGAAGAGAAGAAGTCTGGAAAGTTATCTGAGTATATGGAATTGAACAGTCTCCCGACAGTAGGGTGTGCCTTTTACCATCTTGGGAAAAACGGTATTCGTGTCAGGAACAGTGAATATCAAGCAGTACGCTTTCAGTATAAAGATGAAATAAGACAAATATTTGAATTTCAGGATGGATTGGACAAAGAGAGCGTCTTTTACAAGCGACTTGTTAGTGAGAAAAAGGGAGAAGGCACAATTTTTTACAAACGCCACTTACGTTCACAAAAGGGTTTAGTAGGAAACTGCACTCTTGAACCAGACAAACCTCGTTGCCCAATTAGTCATCCAGAATTCGAAAAATTCAGAGCATGGTGCTTGATAAATAATATTAGATTTGGTGAAGACTTGAAATATACACTTACTATTGAGCAAAAAGAACAATTATATAAAGACAAGTTTTTGCTGACAAGGTCGTCGTTCAAATTCCAAGAAATAAGGGAATGGATTGAGAAAAGAATTGGAATGCCATTGGATTATGGAACGAAAACCATCAACTACAAAGACAAGGTTAGTGTTTCAGGATGCCCGATTTCTGGAAGAATGAAGAATTTGCTTGGAGTAGGTTGGGAGAATTGGAAGTATGATTCTGGGATAACTAAAACCAATAACAAAAGTGGAGAAATAAAGACTATTACATACAATTCAACAGACATCTGGCATGTATGTTTCTCATCTTTCTCACTTGACGACCCCCAATATGTGGAAGAATTTTCCAAAAACAAATTGCATTTTGATGACAATCAGACAAAACAACTTGTTCGTATTTTTGGAGCTATTCAACAAGGTTATGGGATGTTGAGTCTGAAAGCCATTAAAAACATTAATCGTTTTCTACAAAGAGGGTTGATTTATACCGACGCTGTACTATTGGCAAAACTACCCGATATTTTCAAAGACAAGTGGAAGACAGTAGAAAAAAGCATAGTTGAAGAAGTTGACTTAATTATTGACAACAACCGAAAGCAAAAACAAGTATATAATATTGTAAATGCGTTGATCGCCAATTACAAATCATTAGAAGTTACCGAACAATTTGCATACAAAAACTATGATTACAAGTTGGATTCGTCTGACTTGAAAGATGTTAGAGAAACTGCAATCAAAGCAATGGGTGAGAAAACATGGGCAAAGAAAGATGTAGAAGAACAGAACCAATTACTTGATAAAGTTGCAGAACTGTATCAAAGTTTCTTTACTTCGGACAAAAGAGATTATTTTAAATTACCAAAAGTAGCCGATGCTTTAGCTGGGTTTTTACATGAAAGATACGAATTTTTGTCAGTGAAAGACTTGCGAAAGATATATCATCCGTCAATGATAGAGTTTTATGCTCCGTCAAAACCCGAAATAATTGATGACGGACGCTGTATGAGGTTATTGGGAAGTCCTGTGATAGGAGCATTAAAGAACCCTATGGCTATGCGTGTTTTGCACACTTTGCGCAAACAAGTAAATGCATTGCTTAAGGCAACGGATAAATACGGGAATGCCATTATTGATGAATATACTCGTGTGGTTGTTGAAACTGCCAGAGAACTGAATGATACCAATATGCGTTGGGCAATTGAGGCTTATCAGAGGGAAAGAGAAGCGGAAAACAAGGAATATGAAAAACTCTTAAGAGAATTTTATCCTGATCGATTCCTAAACAAAGATGATGTTGATATTGTTAGGCTGGCGTGTGATCAACATGATATTCCTGAAAATGGGAGCATTGTTCCTGATGTGCCAAAAGACAAAAAACGAGTCGAAGGAGTCCCTGTGTATAAAAAAGATATTACCAAATATCGTTTATGGTTAGAGCAAGGTTGCCGCTGTCTTTATACTGGAAAAATCATCAATATTACAAACTTATTTGACGACAATGCTTTTGATATCGAGCATACCATTCCTCGAAGCCAATCATTCGATGATTCATTGGCGAACCTGACAATTTGTGATGCTTATTTTAATAGAACTACAAAGAAGAATCAGATTCCAACACAACTTGCAAATTATGATGATATCAAACGTCGTTTGCGGCCTTGGTTCGACAAGGTAGAGCAATTGAAAGACAATGTGGAGTATTGGAAAGCACAGTCAAAACGAGCCCAAACCAAAGACAGAAAAGACCATTGCATCAGGCAAAAACATCTGTGGCAAATGGAATTGGACTATTGGCAAAACAAAGTTGACAGATTTACAATGACGGATGTAACGTCTGGATTTAGGAACAACCAACTGAATGATACTCGTATCATAACAAAGTATGCATACCATTACCTAAAAACCGTGTTCAATAAAGTCGAAGTACAGAAAGGCAGTGTGACTGCGAACTTCAGAAAAATGCTTGGCGTTCAAAGCGTTTATGAGAAGAAGGGTCGTGACAAACATTCACATCATGCCATCGACGCAACCATTTTAACCTTAATTCCGACCGCAGCCCAACGTGATAGAATGCTTGAACTCTTTTACAAAATTCAGGAAAAGAAGCACTTTGATGAAGACACCTCTGAGCTTGAATGGGATTTGGAGAAGGAAATAAAGAGTTGCGGCTTATCAGGAAATGTGTCTGAAATTGTTCCATTTATCGAGAATAATATATTGGTGAACCATGTTTCCAAAGATCAAACATTAACCCCTGCAAAACGAAAAGCACGTGTGCGAGGGAAAGAAATCTTCATGAAGAACAAACAAGGAGAATTTGTAAACAAATGGATTACTGGTGATAGCATCCGCGGACAATTACATGGAGAAACTTTCTATGGGGCAATAACCCAATGGCAGAAAGATGAAAAAGGAAGTCTTCTTCGAAACGAAGATGGTACAATTGCCACAAACGGCGAGGTTTATTATGTGGTTCGTCGTGAATTAAAGTACAAGAGTAATAATGTTGATGCGGGTTTCACAAGTTGGGATGATTTGGGAAAAGCCATTGTAGATAAAGAATTATTTTCAATTATGAAAGGTCAATTTTCTGAAGGCACATCATTCAAAGAAGCTTGTGCAAAAGGTATCTTCATGTTTAAAAAGAATATGAAAGGCAGAATTGATTATTCTGAAGAATGCAAGGTAAACAAGATTCGCCATATTAGGTGCTACACATCGGTGAAGAATCCACTTGCAATTAAAAACCAAACCTATATGTCTGACAAGCCATACAAACAAAAATATTATGCTGAAATGGGAGATTTGTATGTAATGTGCAAATATGAAGATTCTGATAAAACAGACAAGGAGTTCCGTTTATTTGGATTATTTGATATTAGCGAAAATAGAAAGATGGGGTTGGAAGATATACCAACAAGTGTAATAAACAAAAAGGGTAATAAAACACTATGGCTTAGCCATCAATTAAAGAGAGGAGATATGCTTCTTCTTTATAAAGATTCGCTGGATGAGCTAAAAGATTTGGATAATGAAACGCTTTCGCAACGTTTATATGTTATTAGAGGTTTTGAAACGGATGGTAATAGAATAATACTTCAAAAACACATTAATGCCCAATCTGATAAAGATTTGGGGAAAGGTGGATCAATAAAGGACTATAAACAAATGCCGGAAAAGATTCGTTGTGGAATAAATACTTTGAAGTATTTGATTCTTGGAGTGGATTTTGTTATAACATCGAAAGGAATTGTTTTTTGAGATGATTAAAAAGACCCTATTCTTCGGCAATCCTGCATATCTGTCAGTTAAAAATTCGCAACTCGTTGTTAAGCGGACCGACCCCGAAACACGACAGGAGATTGTTAGAACTGTCCCAATTGAAGATATTGGCGTTGTGGTTCTTGAAGACGGGCAGATTACTATAACCAATGTGGCTCTTGATGCTTTGATTCAAAACAATTGTTCTGTAATAACTTGCGATGAAAAGCACATGCCCGCAGGAATGCTGTTGCCTCTTGATGGCAATACAATTCAAAGTGAGCGTTTTGCCAATCAGATTGAAGCCTCTTTGCCATTGAAGAAACAGCTTTGGCAACAAACAGTTCAAGCAAAGATAAGAAATCAGGCATCGGTCTTAAAGAGGTTGAGCGGTGTTGAGGTCGGTTGTATGCTTGCATGGGCTAACGATGTGAAAAGTGGAGATAGTGATAATCTTGAAGGGCGAGCGGCAGCTTATTATTGGAAAAACATTTTCCCGAGTTTGCCGGGTTTTACTCGTGACAGGGAGGGGGAGATGCCTAACAATCTGTTGAATTACGGTTATGCAATTGTGAGGGCGGTTGTTGCTCGCGCTTTGGTCGCGAGCGGACTGTTACCCACACTTGGAATTCATCACCACAACAGGTACAATGCTTATTGTCTTGCTGATGATATTATGGAGCCATATCGTCCTTATGTTGATGAAACGGTGATTAATATAATGCGAAGTAATATCGATTATGGTGAATTGACTCCAGATTTGAAGAAACAGCTTTTATGTTTGCCGGTTACAGAAGTGGTGATTGGAGGACAACGCAGCCCGTTGATGGTGGCGGCATCACAAACAACAGCATCACTATGTAAGTGTTATTCCTGTGAATTACGTAAAATTGTTTATCCGACCATGGAAATCTAAATGGACAGGTTTAGCGAATATCGGATTATGTGGGTTTTGGTGTTTTTCGATTTGCCAACGGATACTAAAAAAGAACGTAAAGCTGCTGCTGAGTTTAGAAAGAAGTTATTGAACGATGGTTTTACAATGTTTCAGTTTTCAATATATTTGAGGCATTGTGCAAGCATGGAGAATGCTAATGTTCACATAAAAAGAGTGAAAATGTCGTTGCCAGAGCATGGAGAGGTAGGAATAATGTGCGTGACGGACAAACAATTTGGCAGTATGGAGATTTTTCACAACAAAAAGGTTGAAGAAGCGAACACCGCAGGACAACAATTGGAACTGTTTTGAAAATCGGAATTGGTGTGGAAATAAAAAATCCGACCCAATTAAGTTCGGATTTTTTATTTCTGAAACAACTTTTTACTTGTTGTGACTCAATTATTTGCAACGATTGTATTGTTTCCGATGCAAATTTACACAAATTTTGAAAGCAATTCACAACTTCAGGAAGGCGTATATGGTTTTCTCGCTATTGTTTCCGATGCAAATTTACACAAATTTTGAAAGCAATTCACAACCTTTACGTTCGTCCTCGTGCGACATACATTATTGTTTCCGATGCAAATTTACACAAATTTTGAAAGCAATTCACAACAGAGTAATCCCGTGGGATTTGTGAACGCAAATTGTTTCCGATGCAAATTTACACAAATTTTGAAAGCAATTCACAACTCCTTACATCGAGAAGAACATCCTCGCCGAATTGTTTCCGATGCAAATTTACACAAATTTTGAAAGCAATTCACAACTCCTTACATCGAGAAGAACATCCTCGCCGAATTGTTTCCGATGCAAATTTACACAAATTTTGAAAGCAATTCACAACTTACGGTTACTAAATTGAGCGACAGGGTAATTGTTTCCGATGCAAATTTACACAAATTTTGAAAGCAATTCACAACCGATAGCAACGCTATCTTTACCTTCCACACATTGTTTCCGATGCAAATTTACACAAATTTTGAAAGCAATTCACAACAAACGCACCTCGTCCCAGTCCCACAAGTCGATTGTTTCCGATGCAAATTTACACAAATTTTGAAAGCAATTCACAACCAATCTCGGATATAATATATCCTCTGACGATTGTTTCCGATGCAAATTTACACAAATTTTGAAAGCAATTCACAACTCTTCTTGTCGTGTCATATCGGGTTCGTCAATTGTTTCCGATGCAAATTTACACAAATTTTGAAAGCAATTCACAACAACTTGGAAAGACGGAGAAAAGAGCATCAAATTGTTTCCGATGCAAATTTACACAAATTTTGAAAGCAATTCACAACTGCATCACGTGCGTTACGTTTGATCCACGCATTGTTTCCGATGCAAATTTACACAAATTTTGAAAGCAATTCACAACCGGGTTTCCTCAACGCCAACAGAATGCCGTATTGTTTCCGATGCAAATTTACACAAATTTTGAAAGCAATTCACAACCAGATCCAAATCAATGAAGACGCGCCGAGCATTGTTTCCGATGCAAATTTACACAAATTTTGAAAGCAATTCACAACTACGGTTGACCAACGTACTGGAAGTGATATATTGTTTCCGATGCAAATTTACACAAATTTTGAAAGCAATTCACAACTGATAATGATGCTGTGTGATCGGTACAAAAATTGTTTCCGATGCAAATTTACACAAATTTTGAAAGCAACTCACAATAAGGATTATTCCGTTGTGAAAACATCAAGGCCGCCCTCGTCCTCATCGGGGGCTTTTTTCATGCTTCACATTATCTTGAAGATCACCTCCGCGCTGACGTAACGGCTCGTGGTCTTCTCCGTCGAGACGAACTTGTACGCCGGCTGGCTGATGCTGCTGTCGCTGCGGTTCCAGTCGAACAGGTCGCTCACGTTGACGAGTAGCGACAGGCGGTTCTTCAGGAAGTCGGCCTTGAAGCCGCAGTCGATGCCGTAGGGCGTCTGCGAATACGAGTAGAGCGCCTGCGTCTTCGAGTTGTAGTACGCCTCGGCGTGAAGCTCCAGCCTGCCCCACAGCTTCGTCCACACGTTGAGCGTGAGGTTGTAGCAGAACATGTCGCTTCTCATGATGTCGTCAGGCGCGACGTCGTCGTTCTTCGGCTCCTCGAGGTGCGAGTTGTAAAGGTTGGCGTAAAACCTCACGTTGAGCATCGCCGACGGACGGTACGTTACGTTGAACTCGCCGCCGGCGTCGTAGTAGCCGCCGAGGTTGACGGGATGCGTGCAGGTGACGAACCGCCCGTAGATTGGGTTGAACACGGAATACTGCACCTGGTTGATGTAGTCCGACGAGCCTTTGTAATAGGCGTTCACTCCCACGGAGCCGAACCTCTCCCAGTATTTTGTCCATTCCGCCTTCAGGACATGCGTCGATGCCGGCCTCAGGTCGGGGTTCCCGGCGTCGAACGAGTCCTCCTGATAGAGGATCCTCGGCGAGAAATACCTCACGTAAGGATAGTCGGTCTTGTGCGTGTAGCCGACGCTGAAGTTGTGCCGGCCCGCGGTGCTGTACGTGATGAAGAGCGACGGATGCAGCTTGAAGAAATACTTGTTGAAATCATACCACGGCTCGTTCGGGAAGACACCTTCCACTTCGGTGTATTCAAGATCGACGCCGGGCTTGAAGGTGAAACGTCCGGCACGCTGCTGCACGTTGACAATCAACTCGTTCCTGTCGGTGTAATAATTCCTTATCTCGGTCCGCAGGGTGTCGCGCGACCATTCATCACCGACAAGGGTGTCGAAAAGCAGCTTGTTGCCGTCGGGCATGTGGGTCTTCATCAGCGCGACGTACAGCTCGCCGCTTTTGCAATACGGCAGACTGTACTCCACCTTCGCGTCCCAGTGAAGGTCAGAGTAGTCGTTCTGTTCGCGCGTCGTGCGGTCGGCGGCGGCGCCACGGTTGTAAGTCCTGTCGGAAACACAGTCGGAATAGCCCGGCATCAGCAGGAAGTTGAGGTTCGCCGAGACCTGATGCCCGTTGTCGTCGAAGAGATGCTGGAAGGCGACACCAGCCTTGCCTTCCAAGCCCCAGTACTTGTAATTTTTGTCAGTGATGTAATCGAAAATGTCATCACCCGAATCATCAATCTCCCTGCGGAAAGTGCTGTCGTAAGTCGTCGTCTTCCTGCCGCTGTAGTCCCCGCTCATGTAAAATGCCACGTTGTTCCTCTCATTGAACTTGTAACTCATGTTGAGGTCCGCCTTGAAATTCAGGCTTTTCTCGTCAACATTTTCATGGTTGCGGATGATGTTCATCGTGTCGATGCCGTTGTCGTCGAACGAAATCCCTTCGGAGTCGGTGTTGGTGGTCTGGTCGTAATATGTCGCCTTGACATTGGCCGACAATGTCAGTTTGTCTTTAGTGTAACTATATGAAAGCCATGGAGATATGTTAGGAATTGTATTTGCTTGGATGCCGATGTTCATGGATTGTTCGGCTTCGTTGCTGTCTTTGAGGATGATGTTGATGATTCCGGTGTCCGTTGCTGTCGAGTATCTCGCCGATGGGTTGACGATGACGCGTATCTCCTTGATGTTCACGACAGATGTCTGTTGTATATAGTTTTTCCGCGCCTCATCGCTGAAATGCGACGGCTGGTCGTTGATGAAGATTTCCACGTTGCCGACGCCTCTCAGCGTTATGTTGCCTTCCATATCGACGCGCACTCCTGGCAGGTTCTGCAACGCGTCGGAGACCGTCCCGCCCTGCGCCGACCTGTCGAGCGCGACGCGATATGTCACCGTCTCGCCTTCATTCACGAAAACCTCCTCCTGCGCCACGACACATTGTGTCACGACGGCATACGAGAGCATCAGAAACAAAAACATTTTTCTCATTAGACCAACATTTACTTTAAATATCCGGCGGCGCACTCACAGCTGTCTGCTTATCGACTCCTTGTGGATTGCCTCGAAGATGTCCTTCACCGCCTCCGCGCTCAGTCCGAGCCGCACACCTTTATTGATATGGTCGTCAAGCACCTGTTTCCACCTGTCCATCTGCAACACCGCCACCTTCTGCTCTTTTTTGTATTCGCCGATCTTCTCGGAGACGTTCATCCTCTTTGCGATGAGGCTCAGTATCTCGTCGTCGATGATGTCTATTTCCTTACGGAAGATTTGCAGCCTCGTCTCGTTGCTGGCGTTTTTTATCCTCACAACCAATTGGTTGAGAAGGCTTTGCAATGCTTTCGGCGTGAGTTGCTGCCGGCTGTCGGTCAGTGCGGCGTCGGGGTTGCAGTGCGACTCGATCATGAAGCCGTCTGTGGCGAGGTCGAGGGCTTTCTGTGCGGTGTCCTGCAACAGCTCGCGGCAACCGCAGATGTGGCTTATGTCGGTGATTATCGGGATGTCGGGACGCAGCCTGTTGAGTTCTATCGGCACCTCCCAAAGCGGAGCGTTGCGGTAACGCGTGTTGTCGAACGACGCGAACCCTCTGTGTATCGCACCGAGATAGCGCAGCCCCGCACTCTCCAAACGCTCGAAGGCGCCGAGCCACAGCCTCACGTCGGGCGCGATGGGGTTCTTTACAAACACAGGCATGTCATTGCCTCTCAAGCAGTTGGCTATCTCCTGGACCGAGAACGGGTTGACCACGGTGCGCGCCCCCACCCACAGGATGTCGATGCCGTGTTTCAGCGCGAGTTCGACATGTTCCGGCGTCGCCACCTCGGTCATCGTGAGGAAGCCGAACCGTTCTTTCGCCTCACGCATCCATTCCAAGCCGACCTCGCCGACACCTTCAAACACGTCGGGACGCGTGCGCGGCTTCCATATCCCGCCACGTAACACATTGACATTCTTAATCTTACTTAAGCCTTCCGCAGTCTCAAGCAGCTGCCGCTCCGACTCCACGCTGCACGGACCGCTGACAACAAGCAGCCGCTCCGGCTTCCTCAGCCATGCCCTTATGTCGAAATTGTCTGTCATTTAAAATTTTTGCAAATATAAAAATTAAAACATCAGCATTCCGTGAAAATTTGTTATTTTTGCCATTCGAAATTTAAAAATGGAAAAATCGTGAAACGTACAGAGATTAAAGCTGCTCTCGCAATGCAAGAGCTTGATAATGAGATAAATGTAAAAGGCTGGGTGCGTAACAAACGTGGCAGCAAGAACGTGGCGTTCATCGCCTTGAACGACGGCTCGACCATCAACAACCTTCAGTTGGTCATCGATTTGGAGAAGATCCCGGAGGAAAACCTCGCGCTGATGCACGCCGGCGCGTCGGTGTCGGCCAACGGAAAGCTTGTCCGTTCGGCGGGCAACGGCCAGAGTGTCGAACTCGCGGTGAGCAGCATCGAACTTCTCGGAGCCGCCAACCCTGATGAATACCCGATCCAGCCGAAGAAACACTCGCTCGAATTCCTGCGCGACATCTCTCACCTGCGTTTCCGCACCAACACCTTCGGCGCGGTGTTCCGCATCCGTCACGCCATGGTGTTCGCAATACATAACTTCTTCAACAGCAAAGGTTTCTATAACATCCACACCCCGCTCATCACCGCCTCCGACTGCGAAGGCGCGGGCGAGATGTTCCAGGTCACGACACTCGACATGAACAACCTCCCGAAAAACGAAGAAGGCAAGATTGACTACACACAGGATTTCTTCGGCAAACAGTCGAACCTGACTGTCAGCGGACAGCTCGAAGGCGAACTCGCCGCCACGGCTCTGTCGAAAATATACACCTTCGGCCCGACATTCCGCGCCGAGAACTCAAACACCACACGCCACCTCGCCGAGTTCTGGATGATAGAGCCGGAAATGGCATTCTACGACATCACCGACAACATGGACCTCGCGGAAGAGATGCTCAAGTACTTGATTCAGTACGCGTTGGACAACTGCATGGACGACCTCCAGTTCCTCAGCAAACGTCTTCAGGAAGAAGAGAAGAACAAGAAAGAAGAGGAGAAGTCGATGGAACTCATCGAGAAACTACATTTCGTGCTCGAACACGACTTCGTGCGTCTGACCTACACCGAAGCCATTGACATTCTCAGGAATTGCAACTACAATAAGAAAGGCAAGTTCCAGTATCCTGTCACAGGCTGGGGCATCGACCTTCAGTCGGAGCACGAACGTTATCTCGTCGAGAAACACTTCAAGAAGCCTGTCATCCTCACTGATTACCCGATGGAGATCAAGGCGTTCTATATGAAACAGAACGAGGACGGCAAGACGGTCCGCGCCATGGACGTGCTGTTCCCCGGCATCGGCGAGATCATCGGCGGCTCGGAGCGTGAGACCGACATGAGCAAGCTGCTCAAGCGCATGGACGAAGTCGGCATCCCGAGAGAGTCGATGGAATGGTATCTCGACTCACGCCGTTTCGGCTCGGTGCCTCACTCAGGCTACGGCCTCGGCTTCGAACGCCTCCTGCTCTTCGTCACCGGCATGACCAACATCCGCGACGTCATCCCGTTCCCGAGAACACCTAAAAACTGTTTGTATTAGAAACGTAGAGACGCACCGCAGTGCGTCTCTGTTATTAAAAGCACGTCTCTGTTATTTAAGAAGATATGAGTAAACAGGCGCTTATCCAGAAGCAGACGCAGACCCTCAACCTCACGCCGCAGCAGATTCAGCTGATGAAGCTGATAGAGGTGCCGACAATGGAACTCGCGGCGAGCATCAAGGAGGAGATGGAGTCGAACCCTGCACTCGAAGTCGATGACGATGATGACGAGAACCTCAACGACGGCGATAATGCAGAGGATTTCGACGATGAACGCCGCGATGAGGAACAGGATGACATGTTTTCTGAAATCAGCGAGTTCTTCAACGATGACGACGAGGACGAGGCGGCGTATAAGTATTCCGCCAACAACACAAGCCCCGACGATGAGCGTTATGAGACACCTGTCGTGAGCGAGACGAGCTTCACCGACACACTTCTCGAACAGATCTCTTTCCGCGACATCGACGAGAGAAAACGCAAGTTGTGCGAGCTTGTCATCGGCTATCTTGATGATTCAGGCTACCTGAAGTCGGACGCCGGATGGATCGCCAACGACCTTCTTCTGTATCAGAATATTGAAGTCACTGAAGCTGAGCTGAACGAGGCTATTGACATCGTCAAAGACCTCGACCCGGCGGGCATCGGTGCCTCAAGCCTTCAGGAGTGTCTCCTCATCCAGCTGCGACGCCTTCAGGAAGAAGACGAAGGCGCCGACTACAGCAATGCCATCAACATCATTGAAAATTATTTCAACGAGCTGAGCCTCAAGCATTACGACAAGATCACGTCGCGTTCGGGCATGAGCGGTGATGAACTGAAAGACGCCCTGAAACAGATTAGGAAACTGAACCCGAAGCCAGGCGGAACGACCTCATCTTCAACTCATAACACCAACCATGTCATTCCCGATTTCGTTGTTTATAACGATGGCGACGACCTCGAACTTTCACTGAACCGCCTCAACGAGCCGAGACTGCATATCAGCAAAGACTACCTGCAGATGCTCAAGGATTACGCCGGCAACAGAGAGGCTATGGCTTTCGTGAAGAACAAACTCGAGTCGGCGAAGACTTTCATCGAAGCGGTGAGACAACGCAAAGGCACTCTCGAAGTGGTCATAAGAGCCATCATGGATTATCAGCGCGATTATTTCATGACGGGCGATGAGAGTAAACTCAGACCGATGATTCTCAAAGATATAGCCGACATTGTGAAGCTCGATGTCTCGACAATATCACGTGTGGCCAACAGCAAGTACGTCCAGACAGCCTACGGGACATTCCCGCTGAAGTTTTTCTTCAGCGAAGGCATCGTGAACGACGAAGGCGAGGAGGTCTCGACACGCGCCATAAAGCAAATCATAAAGGAATGTGTTGATAATGAGGACAAGACCAACCCCTTGACCGACGACGAGCTGACGGCGGTCATCAAGGAGCGTGGCTTCACCATCGCGCGGCGCACTACCGCGAAATACCGCGAACAGCTTGGCATTCAGGTTTCAAGACTGCGCAGGGAGATATGAGAATGTCGAAGATAATATCAGCTGTGCTTCATCCGATATTCCTGCCCACATGGATGATGGTGGTGATGGTGCTTTCGGGCATCACCAGGTTCATGCCGGGGAATGACCTCACTTTCATCCTCTCCGCATTGGTCATGACATGCCTGTTTCCGGGTCTTGTCGTGGTGATGATGAAACGCTGGAAGATTGTCAGTTCGCTTGAACTCGATTCCCGTGACGACCGTGTCGGCCCTATATTTCTGATTGTCATGGCGCTTTATGGTGCCACGAGGATGTTCCGCAACGTGCCGGTGCTGGCGATGTATGAGTTTTATCTGTCGGCCACCATCGTCGTCAGCGTGCTGGCGTTCATCGTCACGTTCTTCTGGAAGATCAGCCTGCATGCTCTCGGATGGGGCGGTTTCGTTGGCAGTCTCTTTATAATGACCACTATCTCGATGCACGCTTTCCTGCCGTATTTTCTGGTTAGCATCGTGCTGGCCGGCATCGCCGGTTCCGCGAGGCTCAAGGAAAAATCCCACAGCAACGCCCAGCTTTATTCGGGCTATGCCGCAGGATTCCTCGTCGTTATGATTTTATATTTCGTCTATCTTAACTGACGCGTCAGAATGCGCGGAGACCGATACCTATCGAGAACGGGATGATTTCCGGCCCGTAGCCTTTCTTGAACGAGCTGTTGAATTGATACTGCGCGAAGATGTTTATCGCCTTGTACGCGAGTCTCAGCGTCACTGTGTAAGAGTATTGCTCGACATTGCTTATCTTCCCGTATTTCACGGCCTGCGTGATGCCGTTGCCATCTAAGTCGCCTTTGATTTTCGACTTGGCATACATCATGATGCCGAACTTGAAGCCGGCTGAGATCTTGAACTTGTCGGCGATACGGAAGTTCAGCTCGATGGGAATATCGAAGTAGTTGATGTTCAGCTTGCTATTTTTCAGGCCGCTTTTTTCCGTGAAGAATGTGGTGTCGGCGTAAGCTCCCGCGCCGGACAGATAAGAGTTCTTCAGCTGATAGTTGTGGAATGTCATGCCCAGTCCGAACGACACGGTGTGCTTCGACTCGCCCATCTTGAGGTTATAGGTGAGGTAGAAGTCGCCGCCGGTGTTGATGGCACGCAGGTTGAAGTTCTCGTACTTGCCGCCGGTGTTGATGTCGGTGAAGATGTCACCGCCGAGGGTGACTTTGCCGTTGGTGCGTTCCGATATGAGCTGGGCATTGGCCGCGAATGTCATCAGGAAAAACAATGCCGCTAAAAATGAAAAACGTTTTTTCATGTTATGAATGTGTTCTGTTATTTAGATATTTTATTCAGATATTTTTGTCTCTTGTCAAGCAGGATGTCAATCTCCTCCATCGACAGGTCTTTGTTTTTCAGTTCGTTGTCGATGGCGTCGATGAGCGCCTGATAGTTCTCGCCTGTATGCAGCGACTCAAAGGCCTTCTCCTTGGCTTCGACTTCAGAAACCCTCGGCTCATCGTCGGTGTCGGCCTCATCTCCGAGCTGTTCGCGCAGACGTTTGGTGAGCATCGCGATGAAATGCCTTGCCATGTCGTTGTTGGGAAGTCCGTACATCTCGACAGAGAACTGATCTTTAATCTGCTCATACTGTGAGAGATAAGTCTTGAGTTGTTCAAGCTGCGCCTTGTCGATGCCTGGGATGTCGTCGGGAGGATATTTCTCCATGACTTTCTTGAAAAGCCTGAACAGCTCGTCTATTTGTTTCTTTAAGTCTTCGTTTTCCATGCCTTTGTCGCTGTTTTGTTATGACCTGTGGAAATAGAGGTCTTTCGCGTGGCAGATCAGCACGGGGTAAGGGGAGTTGTTGACAATCTGCTGGGCGAATGACCCCGCGAAGATGTTCACCGCTGTCTTCTCCTGCTCGTCCATGATGCTGATGAGGTTCGCGTTGTTCTTTTTAGCGTACTCAATAACGCCGTCGGCCTCGTTATTGTTGTGCACCTCGTCAATAATATATTTCACGCCGTTGCTTTCGATGAACTTGACGACTTGGTTGACATAGCCGTTGACGACCTGACGCGAGTTCTCATTGTCTGACGTGTGAACTCCGACAACGTGTATCGTGGCATCGAAATACTTTGCCAGCGTGACGGTGAGTGGCATCTTTTGGCGTGTCTCGATGGTCGTGTCGATAGGCATGACGATGTTTTCTATGGTGTGGCTGATGTTTATTCCTTCACGGATGATGATTGTGGGGATGTCGAGCAGCAGTGCCATCCTGAAGGCGTTGCTTCCGATGAACTTCTCCTGGAAGCCCGAGATGCCGTGCGAGCCGATGACGAGCAGCATGGGGTTGTATTCCTTGCAGACGTTCATCATCTCTTCATAGACGCGGCCTTTCCTGATCAGATATTTCACCTTGCCCTCGCCGACGCACGGCTCATATTGCGCCACAAGGTTGCTGAACCGTTGCTTCGCCCCGTACTCGATGAGCGCCTGGTCGTTCTTTATGATGTCGTTGGCGTTGGCGACGCGGTTCACCCAGACCATAATCAATTCACACCCAGACTTTTCGGCTATCTGCGCCGCGTGTCTGAGGGCGTTAAGCGAGCATTCAGAGAAGTCAATGCCTACAATGATGTTATTCATAGTGTATGTTTTAATAGTTATATTCTTCGTAAAAAACGCTGTCGATGCTTCTGTAGATGCTGTCGAGCATTATCGTGTCGAACATCAGCTCGTCGTCTTCGATGAAAAATTTCTTTCCCGTCGCGTCATCATTGCCGACCATATCATCGAAGACGGCGATGTCGTCAAGCGGGTTGTACGGCAGGTTAATGCGGTCGGCGGTGACGAAGGAGTTGGCGTATTCTTTCTTTATCTGCTGATATTGGTTTTCCGCCTCTAACCGCGTGCGGAAGTCGCCGATGCGCAGACGGTAATACGGCTGTCCGAAGATTAGGTAAATGGGGGTATCGGGGTATTTCTGCGAAAACGCCTCCCTGATGCTGTCGGCATGACGCACCGCATCGTTGCCGGTCTCCATGAAAATCTGCACGCGGAACCCGTCGATGGTGCTGTCGTTGGCGTATATCTGCCGCTGTTTCATCACAAGACTGTCAATCCTCGGGTCCTGCTCGACTTTGAGAAATCCGCGTTGTGCCATGCAACTCATTGATAACAAGTATAATAACGCAAATATGATAGCTTTGTTTTTCAAGATGTAAAAATTTCTGCTAAATTACTTAAAACTTTTCAATCTCAGGATATTTTTTGTACTTTTGTAAATAATTTTTTTGGTATGAATGAAAATCTTGACGCATACGGCTCTTCGATGAGCAAGATTGAGAAAGAAATTGAAAAAGCGTTACGTCCTGACGCTTTTTCCAGTTTTGCCGGGCAGGAGCAGGTCGTCGCCAATCTGCGTGTCTTCGTGCGTGCCGCCGCCCAGCGCGGCGAGTCGCTCGACCACGTGCTGCTCCACGGGCCTCCGGGCCTCGGGAAGACGACGCTCTCGCATATCATCGCCAACGAACTCGGCGTGAACATGAAGATGACATCGGGGCCGGTGCTCGACAAGCCTGGAAACCTCGCCGGACTGCTCACCAGCCTCGAGAAGAACGACGTGCTCTTCATCGACGAGATACACCGCCTCAGCCCTGTCGTGGAAGAGTATCTATACTCCGCGATGGAGGATTTCCGCATCGACATCATGATTGAGTCGGGACCTAATGCGAGAAGCGTGCAGATCGCGCTGAATCCTTTCACGCTGATAGGTGCCACGACGCGGTCAGGGCTGCTCACCGCACCTCTGCGCTCGCGTTTCGGCATCAACCTGCGACTGGAATATTACGACGCAAAGACACTCTCCAACATTATTAAACGCTCGGCGGCGATACTCAAGGTGCCGATCGATGATGAGGCCGCCTTCGAGATAGCACGCCGCAGCCGCGGCACACCGCGTATCGCCAACCTGCTGCTGCGCCGAGTGCGCGACTTCGCACAGATACAAGGCGACGGGAAAATCACCATCGACATAGCCAAAGTCGGACTGAAAGCCCTCAACGTTGACCAGCACGGTCTCGATGACATGGACAACCGCATACTGCTGACAATCATCGACAAGTTCAATGGCGGGCCTGTCGGCGTGAACACCATAGCCACAGCGGTGGGAGAGGAGGCCGGCACCATCGAGGAGGTCTGCGAACCGTTCCTCATCCAGGAAGGATACCTCATGCGGACACCTCGCGGACGTGTGGTCACCGACATGGCATACAAACATCTGGGGAGGTTCAAGGGCGGCGACCAGGGGACGCTTTTTTAGTTAAAAGTTAAAAGAGGAAAGTTAAAAGAGAGTTGAGTGTTGAGTGTTAAAAAAATTGAGAGTGGGGTCTTATGAAAATTGACTCCACTCTCAACTCTTATAACTCCACACTCAAATCAAAGCTTGGCCCTCTCATGTTTCGTGTGTTTCTTGTTGCTGGCCCACAGACCGTAAACCTCGCTCACATTGCCCGCCGTGATGAAGGCGTTGATGCCGTTCTCGTTGATGTGATTCATCAGGTCGGAAAACTCGTCTTTCGTCAGAAGTGCCTGAATCTCAACCTTTTTCTGATTGCTGTAACCACCGGTCACATCGTACATCGTGACACCGCGGTGCAGCTCGTTGATGATGAAATCCTGGATGTGATGGTACTGAGGGCTGATGATGCAGACACGTTTGCGGCGGTTCATTCCGGCGGTGAAATAATCTACGACCAAACCGTTGATCCACGTGCCGATGAGACCGATCACCACGATGTTGAACGGGTTGATGGCGAAAGCCGTGAGGCAGATTATCGTCCCGGCGACAGTCACCGAAGCGCCGATGTCGAAATGCATGTATTTGTTCACAATCTTCGCCAGGATGTCGAGGCCGCCTGTCGAAGCATTGATTTTGAACAGCATGGCCTGCGCGAAGCTGAGGATGAGCACGAAGCATACGAGGTCGAACCACGGGTCGCCCATCAGCGAGCTGATGCCGTCCTGGAGTGCCGTATGCGACCAGCCTCCGGTGGCGGCGTCGTAAAACGCACTCTTGTCATGATACAGCATCGTGATGACCTTCTGGTAAGGAAGGAACTTCTCAAGGATGCCGGTGAAAGGTCCGAGGATGAGAGCCGTGTAAACCGTCTTGATGCCGAACTCCTTGCCGATGAGGAAATAAGCCAGGACAAGCAGTATCGCGTTGATCACGAATATCATGACCGACACTTCGAGATGCACGCTGAACAACGTCTCCGACACCGTGGCAAGCACGATGGAAAGACCTGAGATCGTTCCGATAATCAGTTTGCTCGGAACAAGAAAATAATGGACGCAAATGGCCGTGAGAATCATGCCGAACGTCATCAACAGAAATTCAACCCAGAATTTCTTCGTTTTCAGATAGTCTGTAACACTTTTAAAACTCATATTTTTTGATATTTTTCGTTGTCAAAAATTAAGCCGCAAAGATAGTCTAATTTTTTCATCCGTTGATTGTTTTTTTATTAAATTTGCAGACTGAAAACGAGACAGATTTTTTATCATGAAAAACACCATCGCAGCAGTGATATTTTCACTGTTTACTTTATTATCATTCAATACATTAGCTAATTCAGACCATTCTCCAGAAGGCATTGACGTCAAAGGCAAGGTCATTGACAAAGACACCGGTGAGCCTTTGGAATACGCGACTGTGAGTCTTTTCAGCGTGCGGGATTCGACGCTTGTGGGCGGCATCGTCACCGACATGAGCGGTCTTTTCACAATGCAAGTGGCGCCTGGGTCGTACTACATAAAGGTGCAGTTCATGGGTTACTTGACCAAGACGATGAACGTGACGGCGAAGAAGGACTCGGATGTCGTCAACCTCGGGAAGATAATGTTGCAGACCGACAGCGAGCTTCTCGATGAGGTGGAGGTCGTGGCGGAGAAGAGCACCATGACGATGACGCTCGACAAACGTGTGTTCAATGTAGGAAAAGATGTGGCAAGCACAGCCGGCAACGCCATTGAGGTTCTTGAAAACATCCCGTCGGTGACCGTTGATGTTGAGGGCAACGTGAGCCTCCGCGGTGACGACGGCGTGCAGATCCTCGTCGATGGCAAGGTGTCGGGGCTTCTCGGCGTCAGCACGCAGGATGCCCTCCGCAGCCTGCAGTCGGACATGATAGAACGCATCGAGGTGGTCACGAACCCGTCGGTGAGATACGACGCGGAAGGCACGGCGGGCATCATCAACATAGTGCTGAAGAAAGACAAACGCAAGGGCTTCAACGGCAGCGTGGACCTCCGCGGAGGCATGCCGTTCGAGTGGGGAAAGAAACTGCCGTCACCGTTGCCGTTCCAGGCAGGGTTGGGCGTGAACCTCAACTACCGCCTCAGACGGTTCAACTTCTTTGCCAGCTATAACTTCAACTACCGCGATGACATCAGCGACGGCTACACCAAGACGGAATATTTCAACGGCAACAACATCTATGACCCGAATGTGCAGAACCACGGCGACGCCACACAGATCTCGGAACAGACCACCGAACGCGGACGCCACAATCAGGGGCACACGGTGAGAGCTGGCCTCGACTATTACTTCACCGACAACGACATCATCTCGTTCGCCACGATGCTTCGTCGCGCCGACGGACATAACACTCCCGTCGTGTCGTACATCGACAACTTCCCGTTCGAGGACAGAGACGCGTTCTCAAGACGCGCCGAGGACTGGCGCAACAAACGCCCGATGATGGAATACACCCTCGACTACGACAAGTATTTCAACACGAAAGACAACTACCTCAAGGCATCGTTCCGCTATTTCAAAAACGCCGAAGAAGAATGGTCGGACATTTCTGATTGCCAGTATCTCACGAGAGAAGACATGGAGAACAACATTCCGATAACTGACTCCACGATCTTGCAACACACCGACACTAAAGAGACCCACGAGAACTTCCAGGGCACTGTCGATTTCGCGTATCATCTCGGGCAGCACGCCATCGAGGCCGGAGCGAAATATGAGAACAAGTTCCCGAGCAACGCCGCCACGGTGACAGAGAACGGAACGCCGCTGGAACCGTATTGCCACGACTTCCGCTTCAACAAGCAGGTGGCCGCACTCTACGGCAGCTACGGCACCACCGTCGGCTTCTTCTCGTTCCTCGTCGGGGCGCGTTACGAATACTCGTACATCTCATCCAATTATGTTGACAAGAATCAGAAATACGAACAACGTTACCATAACATCTTCCCGAGCGGGCACGTCAATTTCAAGGTTACGGAGAAAGACCAGCTCCAGCTGAGCTACACGCGCCGCATACGCCGACCCGGCTACTGGCAGATGGCACCTTACAGCTCGTTCAACGACGACCGTAACATCAGGAGGGGCAACCCTGAGCTGAGACCTGTCTATACCGACAGCTACGAGTTCTCCTACCTTAAGTTCTGGGAGGGCGGCAATTTCAACCTCACCGGCTACTACCGCCACGGCACCGACATCTTCCGCAACTTCACCGAGGTTGACAGCCTGACTCTCGTCTCGGTGAGCATGCCGCATAACTTCGGCATCAGCGACGACTACGGCCTGGAGATCACCGGTCAGGCCAACGTCTTCAAATGGTGGAGCATCAACGGCAACATCAACCTCTTCAAGTCGTGCACCGTCGGCGACTACAAGGGACGGCATTACGCCACCGGCTCGTACAACATCATGGGTCGTCTTGTCTTCAAGTTCAACTTCAAGAAAGTGTGCAACTTCCAGTTCACCGGACATTTCATGGGCCCGCGTGACGAGCCGCTCGGCTTCCGCGAGGCGAACTACTGGATCGACTTCGCCGCCTCCCGTGACGTCTTCAGGGACAGAGCCACCGTCTCACTGAATGTCAGAGACCTGTTCGGCACCCGCTCGCACGGCGGCGAGTCGTGGGGCGACAACTTCTGGCAGTACAGCAAAGGCTCATGGAGCAAGACCACCGTCACGCTGAACTTCAACTACCGCATCAACGACAACGGACAGAAGAGACAGAGAAACGACAACGGCGGCGGTGACGACGCCTACGAAGAGACGGAAATGTAGATAAAAGTTAAAAGATGAAAGATAAAAGATAAAAGTGGCTGACGCAACACAGGAAGCGTCAGCCACTTTCAACTTTGTACTTTATAAGCTTTCTACTCGATGATGAACTCATCGCAGAACGTCCACGCCGCGCCGCCGGCTCCCACATGCCACTCAGGGCAGGTGCCGAGCGATTTCGCGACCATCCTCACATAACGCGCCTTCACGTCTTTCACCACCTCAAGCTCCTGGATGACTGCATCATCGGCATCGACAGGCACCTCGTTCTTCACCACGCCGATTGACCGGAAGCTCTTTCCGTCGTTGGAGACGAAGAACTCGACCTGTGTCGGCATGAAAATCCACGAGTTCTGGTCTTGGAGGAAACTGCCGGCGAGACGGTGAATCTCCATCGGCTTCTCCATATCGACAGTCGCCACGACATCAACGCCGGAGTAGCCCTGCCACATGCCCACGCGGAAGTTGTCGTTGCCGCGTTGCAGGTCGATGAGCGCGATGTCGCCACCCGCCTCGTACTGGCTGCTGTAAGGATTCTTTATCGTGATGTGACGCCCTCCGTCAATCTTCTTGAATGCGCCGATGGCGACCGTGGAGACGACATCGTCTTTCACCGCTATCGCCTTCACGTCGGTGGTGGCGTCAATGACGAAAGGCCTGGTGTAGAGCGTGCTGTTCGCGGTAGGCTCGCTGCCGTCCAAGGTGTAGTACATCCTCACATCCTTGTCGGGATGCGTGATGCTGACGCTGAGCTTGTCGTAGAACACGTATGCCACCACATTGATGACAGGTGTCGTCACAATGTTGTCTTTCACGATGCGCATCATCGGGCGGCATTCCTCAGCCATGCCCCACTGCGAGTTGCGTTTGTTTGTCATCACGAATTCGAGTCTGCCGCCTTTCGCGACTTCGTCATAATAAAGATAGCTGCGGTTCAACGCTTTGCCGTTGAGCTTTACAGATTCGATATACCTGTTTTCGTGTGAGATGTTTTTGGCTATGATGTTGAATTTCTTCCCGTTTTCAAGATTGAGAACCATCTTCTCGAAATGAGGCACGCCGATGACATAATAGCCGCAGCCTGGGGTGACAGGGTAGAAGCCCATCGCGCTCATCACGTACCACGCCGACATCTGGCCGCAGTCCTCGTTTCCGCAGAGGCCGTCGGGCTGGTCGGTGTAAAGCTCGTTCATGATCTGATGGATGAGACGCTGTGTTTTGGTCGGCTTTCCGAGGAAGTCGTAGAGATAAGCCATGTGATGTGACGGCTCGTTGCCGTGCGCGTATTGCCCCACCATGCCGGTGATGTCGGCCTGCACGCGTCCAGACATGTTCGACGACGACTGGAAGAGCTGGTTGAGCATCTTCTCGTATTCGCGTCCGCCGCCCATGAGGTCGATGTGTCCGTTGACGTCCTGCGGGACGAAGAAGTTATACTGCCATGTGTTGGCCTCGGTGAGCATGAAGTTGACCTGCGTCGGGTCGAAAGGAGTGACGAAGCCGCCGTTCTTGCGGCCGCGGAAGAACTTCGTCTCGGGGTCGTAGAGGTTCTTGTATGACTGTGCGCGGCGGTAGAACGTGTCGGCGATGTCCTGCCGGCCCATCTTGTCGGCCATGACTGCGATGCACCAGTCGTCGTAGGCATATTCCAGGGTCTTCGACACCGACTCGCCTTCGTTGTCGGCGGCGATGTAACCGTATTCCTTGTAATATTTTAGTCCGAAGAGGTCTTCGTTGGCGCGTGCCACCATCGCGTCGAGAGCCTTCTCGTAGTCGATGCCAGCGATGCCTTTCATGTATGCGTCAACGATGACGGGGATGGCGTGGTAGCCTATCATGCAGTGTGTCTCGTTGCCAGCGAGTTCCCATGTCGGGAGGAGGCCGCCGGTCTCGTAGTTATTAATAAAGGTGTTGACGATGTCGGCGGCGCGTTCCGGCTCGATGATGTTGAGCAGCGGGTTCTCGGTGCGGAAGGTGTCCCATTGCGAGAACACGGTGTAGCGCGGGCGGTCGGCCTGATGCACCTTGAGGTCGTGGCCGCGGAAACGTCCGTCAACATCGGAATAGATGTTCGGCACGATGAACGAATGGTACAAGGCGGAATAGAATATTGTCTTGTCCTTCTCGTTCACGCTCCTCACGTCAATGCGTCCGAGTTCGTCGTTCCATGCCTGATATGTCTTGGCGGCGAGCGCGTCGAGGTCGAAGTCGGTGATTTCCGACTCGAGGTTTTTCCTTGCGCCCTCCACATCGACGGCGGAGATGCCGATGCGCATCACGAGCGGCTGACCGTCGTTGCCGAAGTCGAAATAAGCCTGGAGGTTCTTGCCGTTGGCGTAGTCTTTGCCTTCAGTCACGGCTCCGTCCTCGACCATCCCGAACGCCTTGATCGGTTTCGAGAACTCGGCGTAGAAATAGAGGTGCTGGTCGGCTGCCCAGTAGCCGCTGCGGCGGAAACCGCTGACGGCGTTCTCGTCTTCGACTTTCACCCACGCCTCGTGAATCTTCTCCTGCGACAGTGTCGATTCCTTCATGTCGAGGATGACGGAGGCGTCTTCGTTTTCGGGGAAGGTGTAGCGGTGCATGGCCGCGCGTATGCCCGCCGCCAGCTCCACATTAATATTATAGGTGTCGAGAGTGACGGCGTAGAAGCCCGGCTTGGCCGTCTCCGTCTCGTGGCGGAATGCCGAGCCGTAGCCCTGCGCGTCACCATAGAAACCAGAGTTGAAGCGTTTCGTGCCGGTGACAGGCATGAAGCGGAAGTCGCCGTAGTCGTTGCAGCCTGTGCCGCTGAGGTGAGTGTGGCTGAAGCCGAGGATGACGCTGTCGGAGATGTGGTATCCCGAACAGCCGTCCCAGCTGTCCATGCGCGTGTCGGGGCTGAGCTGCACCATGCCGAAAGGCGCTGTGGCACCGGGGTAGGTGTGGCCGTGGCCGCCCGTGCCGATGAATGTGTTCACGTAAGATGCCGGACCATCTGTGCTGCCGGCATCGCCTGCGTTACGGCCGCATGATGACAGCCCGAAAAACGCAACAATAAGAATAACAATGTATTTCTTCATTTTTGACCTGATTTTTTTCAGAGCCTAAAAGTACATAAACTTTTGATACGTAACGACGTTTTTTTTGTTAAGGATAAAAAGTTTTAAAAAAAAACAAAAAAAAATGACGGATAAGAAAAAAAACACTATCTTTGCGCAAATTTTTAGATTAAATTTACAGTTAAAACTATTGGTTAACCTAAATTAAATTATCATGAAAAAAGTATTTTTACTTTCAGTTGGCCTTTTATTAGGCGCAACAGCATTCGCACAGAGGCCGCGCCCGACTCGTCAGGCATTGGCATTGCCTAAGAATGATGCGATGAAACAGAGTGTCAAGGTTGCCGTGCAACAGGATGTTCTCGGCAACGAAACCTCAACAATGAACTTCTCACCGGCGGATGTACTCCCGCGTGCCACACAGGTCAGAGACTTCGGTGATTGGATTGAAGCAACAACAATGACAACGAGGTATGACCTCCAGTCAAACTCAGCAATCGGCAACCGTATCGCTGCATGGGAAGACGGTTCGGCAGCCATCGTATCAACATGGGCGTCAGATGACGCATACACGACACGTGGTGCAGGTTACAACTACTTCAATGGGACTGAATTCAGCGATGAACCGACAGCGCGTGTCGAACCCGTCAAGTCAGGCTGGCCTTCAATCTGCGCATACGGCAACAGCGAATACCTCGCATCACACTGCGACGGGACACACGTTTACAAGAGAGACGTCAAAGGCACAGGCGCATGGACAGACCTTGGCATGGCGACATCATACACATGGCCGAGAATCGCCGCAACAGAAGACGGGACACTCCACCTCATCGCCGGCGATCAGGATGCAAGCAACACAAAACTGAACTATATCAAATACTACAGGTCAACAGACGGTGGTCTCACATGGACCGAGAACGAATACGTCGCCAACCTTGAGGAAGAATACCACAACAAGATCGGTGCTGACGACTATGTCATGGCAACCAACGGCAACACAGTCGCCATCATGTTCAGCTCAATGCAGTATGATGTTTTCTACATCATCTCACACGACGCCGGCTTGACATGGGAGAAGAACGTCATCGCAGCATTCCCGTATCCTGACTATGACGATGATGAGAACTGGGCATCAGGCACACCTGTCATCTCAGCCTTGACAGACACAATCCATTTTTCGGACAATTCACACTCAATAGCTATTGACAACGATGGTACGGTCCACGCGGCATTCGGTCTCATCTCATGGGCACCGGCAGATGACCAGCAGGGTTACATTTCACTTTGGTCATTCTATTCCACAGGTATCGTCTATTGGAACTCCAACTATGTGAATGACGAAGGGACGAACTGCATCCTTCCATTCGGACGTGCGGCTATCGACGCCAACCACCCGGAGTGGGCAAACAATGGTGAAAACGGCATCAGCAACACACTTCTCTACGACCGTCTCATCGCTCTCTCATGGGGTGATGATGGTGAAGTTAACATCAACCCTAACCTCAACATCTTCGGATGGTGCTCGGAGGCAAATCCGGGTTCACCAGCCGACTGGAGTGAGTACAGCGGAAATGTGGCTGGCCACTGGTACAGATCATACGGCGTTGCCACAACTCCTGCTATCGCAGTCAGCGATGA
The DNA here is from genome assembly GCA_024400295.1 of Bacteroidales bacterium. Classification (GTDB taxonomy): domain Bacteria; phylum Bacteroidota; class Bacteroidia; order Bacteroidales; family F082; genus Limimorpha. The sequence goes on from JAKSNA010000010.1 coordinate 65,187, forward strand.
TGTCGTGACTATCATGTACAGCCAGCTTTCTGACGCTCGTTCCATTGATGATTTCTGGTACAGAAGTGCATTCTATCATCAGCGTATCGATGGCGTGTGGAATGATCCTAACACAGAAGTATGCCTCTCAACAGAATTCGAACACATGTCAGATGAGGTCTATCCGACATTCGGATGCCCAAACGTGGTTAACGGCTATGCTTGGTTCGGCTATTCAGCCGATGACCTTCTGGGCTTGAAACTTGATGATGACCAGACACAAAATTCAGACAATTTAATCTGGGCAATCAGATTGGCAGTCAATAATTATCCAGGCCCAGGCGTCGCCGAACAGATGGAAGCTGTCTATAACATCTATCCTAACCCTGCAACAGACCATGTCGTTGTCAGCTCGGCAATGAACACAGATGCAACAATCGCGTTCACCAACCTCGCTGGTCAGACAGTGAAGACTCTCAACAGAAACCTCACAGTCGGTGAAAACACAATCAACATCGACCTCGAAAGCGGTGTCTATTTCTGCACAGTCAACGCTAACGGTTTCAACAAGACAGTTAAAGTTGTCGTAAAGTAATTGGAGATTGCTACACTCCCTTAGGTCGGTCGCAATGACGACCTTATAGGGTGATATATCGGGGATTTTTTGCGGGCAAAACCACAAAAAATCCCCTTTGTTTCCGCAAAAGAGGTTAAAGGTTAAAGGTTAAAGGTTAAAGGTAAAAGGTTAAAGGTAAAAGGTTTAATTTTATGAAGAAATTATTATTATCAGCGGCGGCGGCAATCATGGCGTTGTTCATGATGTCGTGCGGTACGAAGACAAACGAATTGTCAATCAACGATTTCGGTTCCAAGGCCAAGGATTTCGTCGGTCAGGAAGTATGCGTCAAGGGTGTGGCCAACCACATCTGCAGCCACAGCGGGAGGAAGCTCTTCCTCGTGTCGCCCGACGGCGGCGACGCCATGGTGACGGTGTTCACCAACCCCGAGATGAAACCTTTCGACAGGGAGACAATCGGCAAGACATACACTGTAAATGGTGTCGTGAAAATCACGCAGACCATCGACAACGAATACCTCGACGCTTGGGAGGCTGAAGTCCTGAAAGCCATCGAAGAAGGCCAGATGCCGGAAGAGGAACACTGCGGCACCGAAGCCAAGGCGGCAGGTCTCGAAGTCGATGAACAGGCCGAGAATCAGGAACTCGCACAAATCAAACAGCTACGCGCGAGAATCGAAGCCAACAACGGCGAGCCGATTCACTTCTACCACGTGGAGTGCAACAGCTTCGTCATAGAGTAGAGTTAAAAGATTAGAGATTAGAGAGTAAAGAGTAAAGAGTAAAGAGTAAAGAAGCTGTCGCACAATGGTTGAGTCCTACTGTCGTGCGCCAGCCTCTTTTAACTTTACTCTTTTAACTTTACTCTTTTAACTTTACTCTTTTAACTTTACTCTTTTAACTTT
>JAKSNA010000011.1 GCA_024400295.1 Bacteroidales bacterium
CTTTGCCGTGATAGACTTTGGTTTGACCGTCAAAGTTGAAATCGGTTCTTGTTAATGCTTTCATAGTTATTGATATGTGACCGCCACGCGTTATTGATATGTAACCGCTACGCGGTTCTTTTGTTTGTTGATATTTATGTTTGTTTTCGTTACTGACATGTAACCGCTACGCGGTTATTATTTGTTAATTGTTTGATTATTATCATTTTCGTCATTGTCATCGTGATAGAATTTCTTGTAGGCGTTGACGATTTCTGTCACGAGTTTATGTCTGACGACATCTTTTTCATCAAGGAAGATGAATTCGATGCCTTTCACATCTTTCAGAATATCAATGGCTTGCGGCAGTCCAGAAGGTTGGTTTTTGGGCAAGTCGATTTGTGTCACGTCTCCGGTGATGACAAATTTCGCGTCGCGTCCCATGCGTGTGAGGAACATCTTGAGCTGTGCGCGTGTGGCGTTCTGTGCTTCGTCTAAGATGACGAAGGCGTGGTCGAGGGTGCGTCCGCGCATGAAGGCGAGCGGTGCGATTTCGATTGTGCCGTCCTCCATGTAGCCTTGCAGTTTCGCCTGCGGAAGCATGTCGCGCAGGGCATCATAAAGCGGTTGCAAATACGGATCGAGTTTCTCCTTGAGGTCGCCGGGCAGAAAACCGAGGTTCTCGCCGGCTTCGACGGCCGGACGCGTGAGGATGATGCGACGTACTTCCTTGTTTTTCAATGCTTTGACTGCCAAGGCGACGGCGGTGTAAGTCTTTCCCGTTCCGGCAGGACCGATGGCAAACAGCATGTCTTTCTTGCCGACAGCCGTCACCATCTTCTTCTGGTTTGCAGTTATCGCTTTGATTTGCAAACCGTTCCGGCCATATACCAAGACATCTTTATCATCAAAGTCTTTTATCATCTCGCTTCCGCCCGATGCATTCATCACATTTTCAATCACTTGCGTGGTTATGCTCCCGTAGCGTTCGATGTGATTTGTCAGCATGGTGAGCCTGTCAAGGAAACAATTCACCTCTTCATCTTCGCCGATGACCTTGACGAAATCCCCACGCGCGATGATTTTCAACTTTGGAAACAATGCCTTAATCATTGTAAGATACTGATCATTAGTACCATACAAATCATTCGGGTCGATGTTTTCGATTTGGACAATCTGTTCGGACATTTATTTCTCTGAAAAATTAACCGACTGCAAAAATAATAAAAATTGTTCATAACTTTTTCATTTATGTATTTTCATTTTATTATGAATGCCGTAATTTTGCGGCGTACAATTAATCGGATGAAATAAACGATAAAGAATTATGGCAATCATAACACTAACAAGCGATTGGGGGCTCTCCGACTATTACGTTGCGGCGGTGAAAGGTACGATATATTCGGCGATGCCGGATGCAACTATCGTTGACATCACGCACAACATAGAGCCTTGGGACGTCACATCAGCCGCTTTCACCATAAAAAACTGTTACAAAAGCTTTCCTGAAGGTACGATTCACATCATCGCAATTGAGACCGAAGAATCTGTTCAAAATCCTCATGTCGCTTTGAAGGCAAACGGGCATTTTTTCATCGGCACTGACAACGATATTTTCTCTCTCATCCTTGGTGATGACCCTTACGAAGCCGTGACGATAGAAGTGCCGCAAGACACGGATTTTTTCACTTTCACCACACGCGACAGATTTGTTAAGGTGGCGGCTATGATAGCTAAAGGCATGTCTTTCAGTGAGATAGGCAAACCATACCCACAAATCAAGAAAGGATACAACTTCCAGCCGACCATTGAGGGCAACTGCATCCACGGTCTGGTGACGTACATTGACTCATACGAAAACATCATCACCAATATTTCAAAGGAACTGTTTGACAGCCAACGAAACGGCAGAAACTTTGAGATTCGTTTCGGACGTTATATCATTGACAGCATCTGCAACGGTTACAACGATGTTGACATACCATGCAATCTCGCCATTTTCGGATCACATGGCTATTTAGAGATTGCCATAAACCACGGTCACGCTGCGTCATTGCTCGGTTTGGCAAAAGCCACGCCCGTTGACATAACATTCAAATAGCAACTATCTATCCCCAAAACTCGACCCATCGAAACAATGCGTGCAAAGTTTGTCTTTAGGCAGACCAATAGCCCTGCATATTGTCTCCAAGTTACTGAATTTCAACGTATCAACACCGATATGTTTGCGAAGCATCTCGACGAGATTTGCGTATTGTTTTGTTGTGTTGTCGCAATACAGTTCGAGGTTGCAGGTGTTACCACCTTCAAGTTCCTGGATGCAGCGGCGGGTGACAAGCTCAAGTTCGTTCTTTGATGCGCTGAAGTTAAGGAAATTACAGCCATATATCAACGGAGGGCAGCTTATTCTGATGTGAACCTCCTTCGCGCCATAATCGTAGAGCATCTTCACGTTGTCACGCAGCTGGGTGCCTCTCACTATTGAATCATCGCAGAAAACGACACGTTTGCCATTCAGCAGGTCACGGTTCGGGATAAGTTTCATCTTTGCCACATGCTCTCTTTGTTCCTGACTCACAGGCATGAAACTCCTCGACCATGTAGGCGTGTATTTCACGACCGAGCGCATGTAAGGAATGCCGCTGCCATGAGAATAACCGATTGCCATTCCTATTCCAGAGTCAGGAATCGGGGCGACATAGTCAGCTTCGATGTCATCGTTCTTGCCCATCTCGAAGCCGCCGCGATAACGCATCTCCTCAACATTGATGCCCTCGTACGAAGTTGCCGGAAATCCGTAGTAAATCCACAGGAACGAACACACCTGCATCTTGTCGTTTGGCGCAAGAAGTTGAGTTATCCCGAATTCTGAAATCCTCACTATCTCACCCGGACCGAGGAAACGCTCCGTCTCATAGTCGAGATTGACGTAACTGTGGCTTTCCGAAGCCAAAACGTAGCCGCTGTCATTCTTCCCTATGACGATAGGCGTGCGTCCATACAGGTCACGGGCGGCAATGATGCCGTCACTTGTCAGAATGAGCATCGACACTGAACCCTTCACCTTCCTGAACACATTCCGTATGCCGTCAACAAAGTCCTTTCCCTGTGTTATGAGCAATGCGACAAGTTCAGTCGGATTGGTATCACCATGGCTCAACTCTGCAAAATGCTGCATATTGTCGAGACATTCTCTTTCCAATTCTTTGATATTCAAAATCTTTGCGACCGTAACGATGGCAAATTTCCCCAAATGAGAGTTGACAACTATAGGTTGTGCGTCCGTGTCACTTATAATCCCGATGCCACTGTTGCCTTTGAATTTGTCAAGTTCCTGGTCGAACTTCGTTCTGAAATATGAACCTTTCAGGCTGTGAATCGAACGGTTGAAGATGTCACCGTCGAAAGTGCAGATACCACCTGACGAAGTTCCTAAATGCGAATGATAATCAATACCATAGAATAAGTCTGTTATGCATGGTCTCTTTGATACAATTCCGAAAAATCCGCTCATTGTGTTATGTTTTGGTGTAACCGTTTTTTACGCGGCAAATATACGGAAAAGTATATTACTGCGAAATCCGTTTCACTAAAATTTATTCGATTTTGCTGCCGACCGGTGGTGTGAACCACCAGCCGACAGCAAAACCGCAGTCACTGTCTGATTTTACGCGTCCGCTTGATGGTAGCATACCCCATCCCCAAAATCGAAAAAACAACAATTCCGGATTCGATTGGAGTCATGTTGTAATCAATCTGTCTGCCGTGATATTCAGGGAATTCAGGTGAAAACGAACTTATATCACCCGAATAATAATCGCTGAAAAACGAATCGGTTGACTGGGCAGAGACACAGAACGCCATGCAACATGACATCATCACTGCAATGAGAATCTTTTTCATAGCTTTATGATCTTGAAAAGGATTTTACTTGATGATGATTTTCCGTGTCTTGGTCTTCTCCCCTCCAATTCTCACGAAATAAACGCCTGGAGTCATACCTTCAACATTGATTGTCTGTTCATTACAATTAACATCACGGCACATCACCATTCTTCCCATCAGGTCGATGATCTGTAATTCACCAATTGCATTTGTCACCAATTCGCTTCCCGACTGGTAAACATAAATGCCATCATCTTCTTCGTTGTCATTTATGTTACTGCCTTGGTACATCTTGATTACAAACCGGTCTTTATCATCAACAGGCGAGCCGACGAACTCATAATATTCTTCAACCAACATATCGATGTCGTAGTCGGTTTGAAGGTCAACCAAATGCAGGTAAGTTATCCCGTTTCCAGAAGCGTCATTGACATCAACTGATAATTTATAAGTTCCTGTTGTCGCGACATCGAGTGAAACCGCAAAACTGCCTACATTCTCATCAAATACAGCAATGGCTTTGTCATCTATTGACAATAAAGGAATTGCATCATTTTGGTGCGGGAACTTCGACATTTCAGGTTTTTCTTCAGGCGAAGATGTCAGAATCGCATAAACACGATCATTGTATTTGTCGTTTTCGACTTTAACTGAAATGATGTTTTGGTACGTTTCTTCATTCCGTTTTGTCCGCTCCTCATTTCTAATCACAACAGGTTTTGTTTCATCTGTCTGAATAAGGAAAGCCTCACCCGGGGCAATCTCATCCGTGTTGCCAACGTGCACTTCCCAGGCTCCGGCATCCGTCGCCAAGCAGAATCCGCTGAAATCAGCACCTTGGACGTTTGCCAATGATATTGATTTAAGGAATGGATTCCCAAGCAGATTAAAACCTTTAAGCATTTCATTTTCAGATGAATAAGTTAAATTCCTTTCAACATCTTCTGTATTCAGTTCTCCACAGAAATGCAGTGCCGTCCCTTCTTTTGAGGCATAAAGATAGCCTTCGCCTGAATTAAGATTCGTGAAGTTGTTCTCCTCGTTTTTATAGTTCAGCCACGATGCATTCGGTTCTGAATACAGATACAAGTCATAGTCGTTGTCACCGCTTGTCAGAAGCCCTGAGACGGCGGCAGCTTTGACACTTCCGGCAATAGGCGAACTGATTCCGTACCAGCCGTCTGTCGCAAGATACTCCATGCCCCACTCCGACGAAGCGTCAATCTCTTTCACAAAAGTGGCGTAAACACCTTCGTTGCAGTCAACCTGCCCGCCGTCAATGATGAGAAAATCCGGGTTTTTGTTTCCAATCATGTTACCGGAAAGCATTGCGTTATCACTGACAGTCACCACATCAGCCAGTGAGGTTGGATTTGTCCAAACTGTATTTTCGGTTATCGTGAGAGGCGATGATATGACATCTATCGAAGTGCAATAGCAACGGACGGCACACACTCCCCTTTTGTAAAGCTGAATGGCTTTTTGCGTTCCCTTGTAATATCTGAAACGTTTTTGTCCTGACGTTGAATTATAACGTAAAACAATTGTGTCTGAAGCCGCCACCACGGCATTGCCTTCATTGTCAATGTCGATGAAATTGTCGTAAACTGTTGTCTGGTTCGCATTTAACCCCGCAGTGCCGCTTGTTCTTCCGATGTAAAAACCTGACAATGACCTTATTGAATATGCTGCCGCGGTCTTTGAAATCGTGAAGACAGCGGAATTTGTCTCAGCATTCGACATTATCACGCCATCAGATATATCGACCCCGATGTTGTTCTCATTGACATCAAGACTTTCAAGTCCTCCGTTAAAAGCCACCATATTCTCCTCATTCACAATGAGATACGTTCCAGAATAATCATCAAGGGGCGTTGTGACTTTCTCAAAGGAACCACTTTTCTCAATGGCATACACCGCATAAAGTGTCACATCACCAGTCACGGCATACGGGTTTTCGAGAATTGCCGGGGGCGTGTCCGACGGCGAACTCATCTGGCTCAGGCTCCAGCCTTGGAAAGCGAAGCCGTTGACTACTTCCGGCATCTTCAACGTAACAGACTCGCCATCAGCGCATTGCTGCTCAGATGTAATCCCGTTTTCGTTATAAATTATGGTATATGCAGCCGTTGTAACCGCCTTGTAAATACTTACGTTTCCTGTCGCGTTCTCATAACAGGAGAACAAATCGCTACTACTGTTATACCGCAAGTAGTTGTGAGTGTTTTCACCTTGCGCCATGACCGTGGCGACGCCATTCTCATCAATGTCAATCACAAAGGAGCCGTTGGCGTTGTTTTCAGCTTGTGTCCTGAGGTAGTTGCCGGTCGATGACGCGGCATAAAGATAGCCATCGCCAACGAACAACGCCAAAGTGTTCGGCAAAGTTCCATCTTGAAGCGTAATCACTTGTACATCAGACGATAATGTACATTGATTATCAGTTTTTACAATTTCAGCCTGACCTCGATTATTGGCATTCTGAGTGGTACTCAACGCAAAATCTTCGGCTGATGACGCGATGATAATTTGGTCACCGGCATTGAGGTTGGCGGCATCAGTGACAAGGTTCCATGTTGTTTCTCCGCACACTACGGAGGTGCTTGACAGTAGGCACAGCACTGCCAGCAAAGATAAAAAACGTTTCATCTTCATAAATTTTGTTAATAAAAAAGTTAGCAGACTCAAAAAGTCACAAACGACGAGTAATTTTCATGACCGTTTTTGTCTATATCATTTGCCGCAAAAATACACATTATTTTAATACGTGCAGCAAAAAAATTAAAAAATATTTTTTGCAACAAATTGGCAATCAATATGTTAAACAATTACTATTAATATAACTATATGCTATATAGAGTTCACCTAAATCAAGTCTTTCTAACTATGGTTCACGCGGTTTCTTTTTTCATTTTACAAATATGTCATGTCAAATTATTTACTACCTTTGCAAAAATTTTCAGAAATCAATCAAACAAAAATAGAAATCATGAGTAACCAGAAAAAACTTTTTGAGGAGTTTCCGCCTGTCTCGACCGAGCAGTGGGAAGCTGTCATCGAAAAAGACCTCAAAGGAGCCGATTACAACAAGAAACTCGTCTGGAAGACCGCTGAAGGCTTTCAGGTGAGGCCGTATTATCGCGCGGAGAATCTGAAGGACATCGCCTGGACCGACATCAAACCGGGTGAGTTCCCATATATCCGCGGCAACAAGCAGCATGGCAACACATGGCTGATTTGCGAAGACATCGTTGTAAATGATTATCATTCAGCCAACAAGAAGGCTTTGGAGGCCATCGAACGCGGTGCCAACGCACTCACATTCCGCCTTGAGACAGACAAACCCTACGACGCGGTCGAAATCTCAGGACTTCTCAACGGCATCGACGCCAAGAAAGTGGAAATCAACTTCTACCACAACAAATATCATCTTCCGCTTCTGGAAATGATGTCGAAGATTCCGGAGATCCACGGCTCGTTGAACTACGACCCGCTCACACGTTACATCCGTCGCGGCACGTGGTTCGTGACAGAGAACACCGACATGGAGCTCGCGGCCATCCTCACAAAAGCCGAAATCCCTGGCGTTCAGACTATTGGCATCAACGCGCACGTCTTCACAAACGCCGGCGCGACAATCTCACAGGAGATGGGCATCGCCCTCTCAATCGGTGTCGAATACATCGACCAGATGCTTGCCAAAGGCCTGACAATAGATGAGATAGCACCGAAGATGCGCTTCAACGTGGCAGTCGGACAGAACTACTTCATGGAGATGGCGAAGATGCGTGCATACCGTATGCTCTGGGCCGAAATCCTCAAGGCTTACGGTGCGAAGGAAGAAAACTGCAAGATGCACATCCACGCCTTCAACGCATTGATTAACATGAGCTTGTACGACCCATACGTCAATATGCTCCGCACGACGACAGGCACAATGTCGGCGGTGCTCGGCGGTGTTGACTCGTTCTCGGTCACTCCGTTCGATGCCACATTCGAGGAGACGACAGAGTTTGCTGACCGCATCGCCCGCAACCAGCAGCTCATCCTTAAAGAGGAAGCACATTTCGACAAAGTCGCCGACCCGGCTGCCGGTTCATATTATATCGAAAACCTCACGCAATCGTTGGAAAACGCAGCATGGACGCTTTTCAACCAGATTGAAGACGAAGGCGGTTACCTCGCATCAGTGCGCAAAGGCACAATCCAGAACATCGTGAAGGAAAGCGCGGCAAAACGCTTCGGCAACCTCGCCACACGTCGCGAGACCATCCTCGGAACAAACCAGTACCCGAACTTCACCGAGACCATGAAATTCAACCCGGCGGAATGGGTGTTCAAGGCCAACTGCAAACGCGACGAGAAAGCCGACATCGACACCATCGTGACGTTCCGCGTGGCACAGCAGTTTGAGGCAATGCGTTATGCGACAGACGTTTACGCACAGACCAACAAACGCCCCGTCGCTTGGATGTTCACCTACGGCAACCTCGCGATGCTCAAGGCACGCGCCAACTTCGCGTCGAACTTCTTTGCATGTGCAGGCTTTGAAGTACATGACAACGCAGGTTTCAAGACATTGGAAGCAGGCATCGAGGCGGCACGTCAGGCCAAGCCGGAAATCGTCGTCATCTGCTCATCGGATGAAGAATACGGCGAAGGCAACGCGCTCCGCATCTTCAACGAACTCAAGAACGACGCCATCGTCGTCCTCGCAGGTAACCCGGAAGGCACCGCCGACATCCTCAAGGAAGCCGGCATGGAATATTTCATCCACGTCAAGAGCAACGTCCTCGAGACATTGCAGAGTTTCCAGAAGAGATTAGGTATAACAAAATAAGAAAGGAGTTAAAATGAAACCAGATTTCAAGAAAATAGACATCAACGCTATACCTGAGTCAAAGACAAAGGCCGACTACAAGGCCGACTGGGAGACCGTTGAGCACATCAACGTGAAGCCGGCATACACCGCCGAAGACCTCGCAAACATGGAGCACCTCAACTACGCGGCGGGCATCGCCCCTTACCTCCGCGGACCTTACTCGACCATGTACGTCATGCGTCCTTGGACAGTCCGCCAGTATGCGGGTTTCTCGACAGCCGAGGAGTCGAACGCATTCTACCGCCGCAACATCGCTGCAGGCCAGAAAGGTCTTTCGGTCGCTTTCGACCTCGCCACACACCGCGGCTATGACGCCGACCACGAGCGCGTCATGGGCGACGTCGGCAAGGCCGGCGTGAGCATCTGCTCCGTCGAAGACATGAAAGTGCTGTTCGACCAAATCCCTTTGAACAAGATGTCAGTCTCAATGACCATGAACGGCGCGGTGCTGCCGATCCTGGCGTTCTACATCGTCGCGGCATTGGAGCAAGGCGCGAAATACGAAGAGCTTCAGGGTACGATACAGAACGACATCCTGAAAGAGTTCATGGTTCGTAACACATACATCTACCCGCCTGAGTTCTCGATGAGAATCATCGCCGACATCTTCGCGTTCACATCGCAGAACATGCCGAAGTTCAACTCAATCTCAATCTCCGGCTACCACATGCAGGAAGCCGGCGCCACATGCGACATCGAGCTGGCCTACACCCTCGCCGACGGCTGGGACTACCTCCGCACAGGCGTGAAGTCGGGTCTCGACATCGACGCTTTCGCGCCGCGCCTCTCGTTCTTCTGGTGCTCCGGAATGAACCATTTCATGGAGATAGCGAAGATGCGTGCGGCACGTATGCTCTGGGCCAAGATCGTGAAGACCTTCAACCCGAAGAGCGATAAGTCGTTGGCACTCCGCACACACACACAGACTTCAGGCTGGTCGTTGACCGAACAGGACCCGTTCAACAACGTCGCGCGCACATGCGTCGAGGCTATGGGCGCGGCACTCGGCCACACGCAGTCGCTCCACACCAACGCCCTCGACGAAGCCATCGCGCTTCCGACCGACTTCTCGGCGCGTATCGCACGTAACACTCAGATTTACATTCAGGAAGAGACCAACGTCTGCCGCACCGTTGACCCGTGGGCCGGCTCATATTACATAGAGTCGCTGACCAAGGAGATCGCCGACAGAGCATGGGAGCACATCATGGAGATCGAGGCTATGGGCGGCATGGCAAAGGCCATCGAGACCGGACTTCCGAAGATGCGCATCGAAGAGGCTGCGGCCCGCAAGCAGGCGAGAATCGACGCCGGCAACGAGACAATCGTGGGCATCAACAAATACCGTCTCGAACATGAAGACGCCATCGACACGTTGGAGGTCGATAACACGGCGGTCCGCGAGTCGCAGATCAAGCGTCTTAACGCACTTCGCGCAAGCCGCAACGAGGCCGACGTGCAGCGTTGCCTCGAAGCCATCACAGAGGCGGCCCGCACAGGCAACGGCAACCTCCTCGCCCTCGCGATAGAGGCGGCGAAGGTCCGCGCCACATTGGGCGAGATCTCAATGGCATGCGAGAAGGTCGCAGGTCGTTATAAAGCTGTTATTCGTTCAATATCAGGAGTTTATTCTATGGAAGCAAAAGGTAATGACAAATTCGCCAAGGCGCAGGCCATGGCCGACGAGTTCGCCAAGATGGAAGGACGTCGTCCTCGTATCATGATTGCCAAGATGGGTCAGGACGGTCACGACCGTGGCGCAAAGGTCGTCGCGACAGGCTACGCTGACATAGGCTTCGACGTTGACATGGGGCCGTTGTTCCAGACACCGGCCGAGGCGGCACGCCAGGCGGTGGAGAACGACGTCCACATCCTCGGAGTCTCATCACTCGCGGCGGGTCACAAGACACTCGTTCCGCAGGTCATCGACGAGTTGGCCAAGCTCGGCCGTCCGGACATCATGGTGGTCGTTGGCGGCGTCATCCCTCCGCAGGACTACCAGTTCCTCTACGACGCAGGCGCGGCAGCCATCTTCGGGCCAGGCACGATAGTGTCGGATTCGGCGATGAAGATGCTCGAACTGCTCATCGAGATGAGGAAATAGTTAAGAGATAAGAGAGTAGAGTTAAGAGAGGCTGGCGCAAGTGCCGGTCTCTCTTTTTATGTGATATAAAGCATAAAATCATGTTAATTTTATGTGATATATTAAATAAAATACTATTTTTGCAAAAATTTTGATATGGATATAAATTTAATAAAACAAGTTGTCGTCACAAACAGAAATCTATTGTCATCCATTGATTTGACACGAAGGGATGTTGATTTAGATGACAGCATCAATTATGTTTTCACTGGTGTGCGTCAGGCTGGCAAATCGTACCTGATGTTCCAGCAGATTCAGACATTATTGGCAAAAGGCATCACGTTGGACCAGATCTTATACGTGAATTTTGATGACGAACGTCTGGTAGGATTTACTTCTGCGGACTTTGATTTGATTTTACAGGCACATTATCAACTATCTGATTCAAAACCAATTATATTCTTGGATGAACCTCAAAATATTGAAGATTGGGAAAGATTTGCCCGCCGCATAGCCAACGAAAAATACAGAGCGTTAATAACAGGAAGCAACGCAAAAATGTTGAGTTCGGAATTTGCCACCATTTTAGGCGGCCGGTATGTGATGAAAAATGTATATCCATATTCGTTTGCGGAATTTCTTAAGGCAAAAGATTTTTTGTTCAGCAACAACTGGCAGTTTGATATTAATTGCATAAACCAGATTAAACGTTTGTTTTCGGATTTTTTCTACTACGGCGGTTTTCCAGAATTGGTGAACATCAGGCAGAAAAGGCTGTGGCTGTCGTCTTTATTCAAGAAAATGCTGCTCGGTGATGTCATTGCACGGAATGGTGTGAAAAACGTTAATGCGTTGACATTTCTATCCAAAAAGTTGGCCGAAAGTGTAAGACAACCAATATCATATAATCGTTTGGCCAATTTGGTTTCATCATTGGGAGAAAAAGTTCAGACCGGCACAATGATTGATTATGTTCGTCATTTGAAAGATGCCTGCATTATTTTTGAAGTTAAAAACATAGCTTCGCAATTAGTTGAAAAGGAAGGAAATAAGAAATATTATTATTGTGACAATGGGATTTTGAACCTTTTTCTGATGAATGCGGAGACGGCTTTGCTGGAAAATCTTGTCGCTACAGAATTGAAACGACGCTACGATGACGGCATTTATTTTTACAATGACAAAATAGAAGTTGATTTTGTCATTCCCGAAATCGGACAAGCCATACAGGTTTGCTATAGCCTTGGTGACGAATTTAGCGAGGCTTACAAACGGGAGACACAGGCCTTGCTGAAAATAAGCAAACGTCTGCAATACAATAACTTGACAATCATTACATACGACGAGGAAGAACGGCAAGTTGACATCGGTGGAAAATCCATATCCATAATTCCAATCTGGAAATGGATCTTGGTTGAATCAAAGGTGCACGGCTCATGACCCTGTGGCACGATATAATCGGTGTGCATCTTGGAGGATAGAGGTTGTACAATTTTAACCTATACGCCACCTCTTAATTCTCGAAATTCTTGAACAAGTCGTTGTAATACAGGTTCATGGGGTTTAAAATCAAATCCCAGTCCTGCCCCCAGACAACATTGCCACATTCAATCCGAAACTCCTTGAAACGTTCGGGATTGTAATATTCATCATAGACTTTGTTCGGGCATTTCATGAAGAAAGGTTCAAAATCGACATCGTTACATGTGCCATCGACAAATGTAATCCTTAATGTGTAACCTTCAACGTATTGTGCATCAATAACTTTAAACTTATCAATCATTATATTCTTTTGTTTATTTCTTCACAGGAAACCTTTTCTTTCAGAACAAAAACCTTATACCATTTCATTTCCCGACACCACCTTTAACAACTTCCTCGAAAACCTCCCAGTGTTCCGGCGTCATTCGGTCGGGGGTGAAGAGGCAGATGCCGGCGGCTCCCGACGACATCGAGCCTTCGATGGCGGTTTTAAGTTCCGACGGCGTAAGCCCCGAGCCTTCCGGGTCGGTGACCTTGTCCTTGTTTCTCCAATCGTGGCAGATGAAGAGTCCGCTGACGACAGGCTTCGGCGTGCCGGAAGTTTCAAGACGTGTCATCTCGCCGACCCACTCGGCGTCTTCAAGATAGAAGTCGTTGTAGTTCATCGGGAAAAGCATATCGACATCCCACTTCTTCCACTGCTGCCGCACCATCGGCTCGGCGTAGCCTTCGGGGCCGGGGAAGACATCGGCGCTGACCTTGCAGCCCTGTGCGTGAAGCGAGTCGCAGATGGTGTTGACGAGGTCGGTGAGGACATCGCAACGGAACTGCGCCCATTCGGGTATGGAGGCGGGATTGATGCCGGCGGCAATCTCCTTGCGGATGTCGATTCCTGTTCTGCTTAAGAAATCGGCGCAACACGCATCGCAGTAACAGTAGTCGACGCCGGGGTATTCGCGGACGCTGCCGTCGTCGTCACGCCACCGGTGATGGATCTTGTGGTCGTACTTCGCCCACAGCCCTTCGGCAAGGATGACGTCGGCGTAGCGGATGTAGTCGAGTTGGATGTAATCGACATAAGGTATCGCCGCCATCTTCAGGTAGGCGTCGGTCAGAAATTCAACGACCTCGGGGTTATGCGGGTCGAGGGTCTGGTAATACCCGACGTAGGCGCGTTCCTCCGGCGTGAACGCCGACTTGCCGAGCCGGTTGACGGTGTAACACGTCGAGTCCAGGCCGCCGTGGATGATGGACGGCGCCCAGGCGTGATATTCCAAACCCGCATTGAACGCTATGGCGGCGCATCGTGCAATGCGCTCATAGTCAAAGCCGTTGTTGACGCACACGCCATAAAGACCGTGTTTTTTCCATTCACGGAACAGGTTGAGGAGACTGTCTTCCGACACTGTGTTTTCGTCCCAGCCGTACCACCCGTAAGCCTTTATTGCAGGTAACGTGTTTTTGTGACGGACAACGACTCCATCTTGGTTGAGCGTTATCACCTCGCCATCGGACTTTGTCGCAATGATTTCGTATGTGTTAGTGGTTGTCTCAATCCTGATGCCGGCGCCGGCTGTCATGAGTTGCTCCTCGGTTGTCAGCGGTATATCATTGATATAGCGGTGGTTATGCCCGAACTCCTCTTCTTCGCGGTAGAACATCGCCCAGAGGATTCTCATCAGATCTTCATCGGGGAGGGCGGGAAAGACGTCGCCGGATTTTTTCGGTGAGAGATAGACCTTGCCCCATCTTTCGGGCATGTGCATGGCCACGCGGCCGTTTGCGCCCCACGTCCAGTTGTCTTCGGGGAGGTTCCTGCCTTTCTTGTCTTTCCTTACGGAATAGCCGCCGTCAGCGAGCTTGTCGGTCTGCCATTCCACGCGTGAGAAGCCCACGGAGATGATGTTGCCCGCCTGAAGTATATTCGTGATTCCGTCGTTGACGGCCTTGCGCGGGATTGCGACCTCAATGGTCCATCCGCGGTCACGGTCACGGTTGTCGTTGAGCGTGCCGTCAACATGCGTGGCGACCTTTAGGCCACTGGCGTTCCAGCCGATGGTTATGAAACTCTTTTCCGGCGAGCGGTAAGGGTGTTCGATGAAGAGGTCGAAGATGGTGGCGATGGCGTTGAACTCCATCTCGAAATAGTTCTTGCCGTCGTTGTCTGGGTCGAGGAAAATCTCGAAGTCGTTGTCGTAATAGATGACTTCGTCGCGTTCCGTGATGTAAGCCCAGATGTCAGGTTCCTCCAACTGCGCCGCTACGTAGAGGTAATCGTCGTCCCAGAGGATTTTGGCGCGGGTCTCGAACCGCGGTGTCGGGTGCCCGTCGCCGGAGATGTCGGTGAAGATGTCGGTCCACGGCGCGTTCCGCCATTCCTCATCGGAAAGTATGCCGTCGATCTCGGGCGTGACAGCGGCGCGGTACGCCACGTATCTCTCAACGGGAGTGAGGAAACGCGCATAACGTCCGGTGACGCTCTCCTGTGCATTCAGGCAGCAGAGCCAAAGGAGTATTGTGAAAAATATCGCAAGGCGTTTCATTGTGCAATTTTTAAATTCCTGCAAAGTTATTGAAAATCCATTTACGAAAAGCAGGTGTTTGGAAATAATCATGATTTGGTTTTGGCAATGATTTCCTCTCTTGAAAAACTTAATATCGAAAATGCAAACCAACGCTTCCCTAAATCCTTCAACGATGCTCCGAGATGATAGACCTTGATGAAACTCCTCATCCCGACGAACGCCCGCATGATTCTGATGTTGGCTTCGACGGCCGTCGGCGAATGAAGGACGCCACTCAGCATGGCGACACCCTGCTCGGTGAAGGCGTATGGGAGATACTTGATGTGTTGTCCTTGTCTTGAGTTTAAGGTCGCAATTTGCGACCTTAAACTTGAGACCGCAAATTGCGACCTCAAGTTTTTACACTCCTCCCAAGTCAGCTGGAACATGAAGTCTTCGGGGAAGCGTTCAATGTTGCGGGTCACTTGTTCAACGAGTCGTTTCGTCTCAACGCCATAAAGAACCGCCAAGTCGGAGTCGAGCATAACCTGTTGATTCCTAATTGTCTTGATTAGATTTCTGATTGAGCTGTCGGGAATCATCAGGCTTGAGGTGCGTGCTTTAATAACGTCTTCGGCCCATGTTTTGAACTGATTGATGTTCGAAGATTTCACCCGGTTTCCGACGGAGATTATTACGTCGAAACTGAAGTATTTCACCGGTTTGTCTGAATTTGCAATGTGCAAAAAACGCACATTGCTTTTTTCATCCAGCCCTGTTTCCATGAAAAAATTTTTGATATGTTTCGTGATGATGCTTCTGTCGCGCTGGAACAACTCCGCCATCTGCGCCTGCGTGAGCCAGACGTTCACGTCTTCAAAAACGACCTCGATTTTCTTGGAGTCGTTTGTCTGAAAAATAACTGTTTCCTTATTCATAAATGTTGGTTTTTAATTGTTTACGAAAAATGGCTGCCAAACGACCGCCATACGGCGATGTCATTTGATAACCATTTCATCCGAGCTGCAAAAGTAATGATATTTTTCCAGACGGAGATTGGAAATTTTGGAAAAACTTATTGTTTCACAATTTTCTCCTCGAACACCTTCCCGTCGTCGAGCGTGAACCTCATCACGTACAGCCCATGCGCAGCTTATTACATAAACATACTCTTTGACAGAATCGACATCAAATATAATCCGCAAGATTTGATTCCAAAGTCTCGTCAATGTATCTTGAGTCAATTGAGATTATTGACCTGATTTTTTTGTTGGATGTTTTGATAATCATCGGATTTGCCATGTCAAAACATACATCGTTCAGGATTCCCAAAGTGTCAAAGCACACGTCACAGTTGATTTTCTTCACGAAAACATCATCTTTGTTAAAGTCTATGACAGTCATGTCATAATTGGGTCTTTCGTTGACATTTTTTTCAAGCCAGAGCCATGTTTCCTGGATACAACCGTAACAGGAGAACTCTGGGATGACAACAAAGCAGTGTCCTTCGTTTGGGATTTCCATGTCGTACTGTTTCAGAACATTGTTGAAACTGTCTGTCTCTTTTGAATAACTCCCGCATCCCGCAAGCAGCAAGACAGATACGATGGCTGCGATTATCTTTTTCGAATTTCTCATAATCAGAATTTAAAAAGTGTCAGTGTCAGACGTTTATCATTTTTTGAATTTTTCAATATGTAAACACCTTCCTTGCCCGGCAAAACCAATCTCGAATCATATTCGTCATTCTTAAAACAATATTCTTTTTTCACCGTGAAAGACGAATCCATGACAATTATCGACCACGTCGGGTCGTGGTCTTCAGCATATCTGCCGTTGTTTCCGACTTTCCTGAAATGTTCAGCAACTCGGTAGTAATCATTGGCATAGCTGTCAAAAATCAAACCGGAGTATTTGGGCTGTGACAAGATGTAATTCCTGCAATATCCCATGTCGAAGGCTTTTGTGTCGTCCATCGGGGCGAATCCGTCAATATACTTGCTCTTGCACAGGAAAGATTCTTTTTTGATTCCGTTTTCGTAAAAATAGATGCTGTCATCGCGTGCAAATGACATAATGCAGCAATCGTCATCCAAAGGGCAGATCACCGGGAACCAATCATAAAAATTGCCGTTGTTTTTTTTGTAAGACTCCGGAAATTCACCAAAGACATGAACGCCGCCGTCATTCAAATCGACACTGCAAACCGGACTGACGCTTTCATAGTACATTGCGCGTTCATCGGCGTACGCAACGTTATATTCCATTGATGAATTTCCAATAAACACTTGATTTCCAATGCCTTTCAAACCGATTGCCGGATTCATTGCCGCAACTGCCGGATCCAAGTCAATCTCGTCGCAAGCAAGACCTTTGCGATTTAATAATTGCAATGAATTTGTTTCGTCTGTCAACGGGAAATATACAATTGTATCTTCGTTTTTTAAAAACATGAAATATCCGTACAATTCATCGCCGAAATCAATCATTTCATTGTCAATGACTCCCGTCGAATCGAATTTCACGATGTTGATAATTGAAAGATTGAGCCGCGACTGCAGCACCAAGACGTTTTCATCGCATTCGATTGCATTCGGCACGGCAATGTATGCTTGATTTTCATACAGATGTATGTCTTTGACTTTTTCCGGTTCCTCAAATCGGTTTGCGCAAGACAGAAGGAACAATAAAACAGACAAAAAAGCGACATTTTTTTTCATATTACATGATTTACAGCGTGATAACGACAAAACATGACCATTATTGCAAACTGTATTACTCTGATTTAATTCTGAGCCGAATTAAAGTAATAAATGCAACTTTCTGATTAATATTTTCAATTGACGGTGTGAAGTTACATTTCATACTCTTACTTCCAACAATTTTATGATTTTCGGGTGAAAGGTAATTTATTGGTATTCAATGTACTACATTAAAGCTAAGGATTCCCGTGTGGTTGACGTTTTAGTTCTTTTGCAACCATCAGAAGTTCCAGTGAAGAAAATTTCGTGTAATTCGTGGTGGTGGGTCACCTCACCACAATCTTCTGTGTCATCACGTCTTTGCCGACAACCCGCACGATATACACACCTTTATTAATATGTGAGATGTCGATGCCGTTTGTGGTGACATTCTCGCTGACAATCACCCTTCCCATCACATCAATGATTTGGACAAGACCTTCTGTGTTTATAATCAGCTTGTTATCATTCTGATAAACGAAATGGTCGTCCGTCTCTTCGTACTCATCCACAGAATAATGAAATTCGTGGTATGCACATCTCGCGTCGGCGAGGCAGAAAGCCTCAGTGTTTTTGTCGCCCCAGATGAACTCCACGAGTTCGGGGAAGTCGATGAACGGGTTGCGGTTGTGCTGCAACGTCTCGACGGCGTTATTACGGTCGAGTTCTTTCTGGCTCACTGTGTCGTTGCGGTGCCATTCCAGCAGAAGTTCCAACGCCCACGGCTGTATCGAAGTGTTTTTGTTTGCGTCGGAGACGAACATATAGTTTGTCTTCCAGTTGATACGTCCCTCGTAGGCGCACACCAAATAAAGGTACATTCTGGCGAAGTCGCCTTTGTAGATGTCGGCTGGCTCCCACACTTTCGCCGCGTCGCCGAAGTTGTCCTGCATCTCTGAAGGTACGTTCCACACACGGCTGCATACATGGTCTCTGCTGACGTAAAGATGTCCGTTGTGATATTTATCCTGTGTAGGCCAGCTCAACGTAAGTCCGTCATTTTCAGACTTTTCGCCAAGCGGATAGTTGTTTTTGGCATTGTTTGCCGCGCCGTCGGCAGGCACAAGATGATGAAGGTCGGTGTAAGCCTCGGCGTTTCCGTTTTCGCCGCCCCACCAGCTGTTAGGCACGCTGTGCTCTCGGTTGATGCCGCCCGTCTGCGAATGGTCGTTGTCGGAATGGAACTTCGGGAAATACTTCATCCACGCATACATGTCATAGACGAGGTCTGTCTTGGTGTAACCGCTCGGAACTGAGTCAACCGGCGCGGTGTCGGTGGTCTTGTAAGCCTCCCACAAACCGTTGTACGACAACTTGATGTGCGGATAAATGATGTCGCGGAGTGCGAGTTCAAGTTCACGCCCGCTCTTCCCGTCAAGGGTGACGGATGTATAGTAATCAGGCTGCGGCTGCGCCATGACAACCACATACAACAACATCAAATGACACAACAATATCAGCCTTTTCATTAAAATTGTAAACAGATTTTTAATAAAAAATTTTTACATTTCATCAATGGGCGCAAAAATACAAATTTATTTTTGAAAAAAGATGCTGTTTGTAAATTTCTTTTAGTAATTTTGCCGCCAATGGAATGGTTTAAGACACAGATGACCGATGGCAGGACAACGGTTTTCGACCCGTTGAGAAGGCAGTATGTCGCGCTCACGCCCGAAGAGCAGGTGCGGCAGAAGATGCTTTTTTATCTCGTGGAAAAAAAGAAAATGCCGTCCGGACTCATCGCGGTCGAGTATTCAATCAAGGTGAACAACCTGCCAAAACGCTGCGACATAGTGATATTCAACAATTTAGGTAAAGCAAAGATGATTGTCGAATGCAAGGCGGAAAGTGTGGCAATAAACGAAAAAGTCTTAGACCAGGCAATAAGGTACTATTCCGGCCTTAAAGCTGATTTTCTGACTTTAACTAACGGAAAATCAATGTTTTGCTATAAGATTGAAGACGGCAGACTTATCCCGCAGAGCGAGTTCCCGGATTTTTAGCCCCGCAGATTTTACGCATGTTTATTTTGGAATTTTCTCAAAATCATCGACAAAAGGCATCCTATTCCAAAGCCCAATATCATCCCAACCGCCGCTCCGCACAGCACGTCACCGGGGAAATGCACGCCCATGTATATCCGGCTGTATGCCACAAGCGACGCCCACACGAACATCAGCCAACCGATTTTCTTGTAAAACTTCTTCATTATCAATGTAATGAAAGAAGCCAAGGCGAATGTGTTGCAGGCATGTGAAGAGATGAAACCGTACTGCCCGCCGCAATGTCCGTTGGGAAGATGCACCAGATCTTGAATCAACGGGTCGTGACAAGGTCTGAAACGGTGAAAGACAGGCTTGAAGACATGAGCCGACAACTGGTCGGAACATGTTATCAGAATCGCAACACCAATGACGACAAACAGCAGTCCGCGCCAGCCTAACTTCTTGAAAACCAGATACAACAACACGATGTAAAACGGAATCCAACCCATTTCCGACGAGATGAACGTCATCACCGGATCAAGCCAGTCGGCATGTAACCCGTTGAGGAACAGAAACAACTGATGGTCAAGGTCGTTCAACATTATGTTTAAATTAATCTCACTATTTCATTTCAAAAAAACTTCAAACTCCACTCTCCAAACTCCACTCTCCAAACTCCACTCTCCAAACTACTCTTTTAACTTTACTCTTTTAACTCTACTCTCTTAACTTTTAAACCTCATCAGTAAGGCAGAGCCAGATCAAGTCCTTCAGCTCTTTTATTCCTTCGCCTGTTGCGGAGCTGATGAAAAGATGCGGCACCTTCTTCGGCAGATGTTTCTTGATGTCTTTTCTCGTCTCATCGTCGATAAGGTCGTTCTTGCTGATGGCGAGAATGCGTTTTTTGTCGAGCAGTTCGGGGTTATATGTCTTCAACTCATTGAGCAGTGTGTCGTAAGCCTCTTTCACGTCGGGGCTGTCGGCTGCCACGAGGAACAGAAGTATCGAGTTTCTTTCGATATGGCGCAGGAACCTGATTCCCAAGCCTTTGCCTTCCGAGGCACCTTCAATAATTCCAGGGATGTCGGCCATGATAAATGACTTGAAGTCGTAGTACGGCACGATTCCGAGGTTCGGGGTGAGTGTGGTGAACGGATAGTCGGCTATCTCAGGCTTTGCGGCGGAGACGACCGACAGCAGTGTTGACTTTCCCGCATTAGGGAAGCCGACGAGTCCGACATCAGCGAGAAGTTTCAGCTCGATGATGATCCATCTCTCCTGATTCGGCTCGCCAGGCTGCGAGAACTTAGGGGCTTGGAATGTGGCGGTCTTGAAGAAGGTGTTGCCCTTGCCTCCCCTGCCGCCTTTCATTATGACGACTTCCTGTCCGTCTTCGGTCACCTCGCCGAGCGGTTCGCCTGTCTCTGCGTCGTAGGCCATTGAGCCGAGCGGCACCTCGATTATCGCGTCGTCGCCTTTGGCGCCGGTACGTTGGTTTGCGCCGCCAGACTCTCCGTCGCCGGCGAAGAGATGTTTCGTGTAACGGAGATGAAGCAACGTCCAAAGCTGCGCGTTGCCGCGTAGGATGACATCACCGCCCTTGCCGCCGTCACCGCCGTCGGGACCGCCCTTAGGGACATATTTGGCGCGGTTGAAGTGCATCGCACCATTGCCGCCCTTGCCCGAACGACAAAATATCTTCACGTAATCAACAAAATTAGAATTTGCCATAACACATCATTTTAGTTTGGGGTTTTGAGAGTTAAGAGTTTAGTTAATCAAACTTAACTCTCAAAACTCCACTCTTAACACTTTTTAAAACTCGTCTTCCTCCGCCTCTTCAGATTTCACCGCGGCGTTCTGTCCCTCTTCGTATTTATCGCAGTCAAAGTCTAACGCGATGTCAGTCAGAGGCTTCTCGAAATCGCCGGTGCTGATATTCAGTGTCGGGTCGGCATAAACCTTCTGCATATATAAGGCCCATATCGGCAGAGCCGTGTTGGAGCCTTGTCCAAGCGATAAAGTCCTGAAATGCACCGAGCGGTCTTCCGCGCCGGTCCACACACCTGTGACGAGGTCTGGTGTGATTCCCATGAACCAGCCGTCGCTTTGGTTTTGCGTCGTGCCGGTCTTGCCCGCGATAGGATACCTGAGGTGATACTTCGACCTGAGGCGGATGCCTGTGCCTTCATATACAACACCTTTCATCAATTCAATCATCTTGTAAGCGGTGACATCGTCCAAGGCTTCTGTCTTCTCGGCGGTGAATGTCTCTATGACATTCCCGTTCTTATCTTCAATCTTCGTGATAAAAATCGGCTTGACGTAAATGCCTTTGTTCGCGAAGGTGTTCATCGCGCCGACCATCTCATAGAGCGAGATGTCGCACACGCCGAGGCATATTGAAGGCACCGCCGGTATCTCCGATGTGACGCCCATCCTCCTCGCCATCTGGATGACGGCTTGCGGGCCAAAACGTTTCATCAGATATGCGGAGATGCGGTTGTTCGAGTGAGCTAACGCCCATCTCAATGTGACCTCTTCGCCAAACTTGTCTTTTCCGGAATCCTTTGGTTCCCAGAACTTTCCGTCTGGAGTCTGTATGCTGTAGCTGATATTCGGCACCATTGTGCATGGCGTATATTCGCCTTCCTGCATCGCCAAAGAATAAAGGAACGGCTTGAACGTGGAGCCGACCTGACGTTTCGCCTGCATGACGTGGTCATATTTGAAGAAACGGTAGTCGTTTCCGCCGACGTAAGCCTTCACATGACCTGTCTGCACATCAACCGACATCAATGCCGACTGCAAGAAAAACTTGTAATAATACATTGAGTCCCAGGGCGTTAAGACGGTGTCTATCGGGCCGTCCCATGAGAATACGGTCATCGGGACGGGCTTATGGAACTCAGCCACAATGGAGTCGTATGGCACTTTGGCGTTTCGCATCACGCGGTAACGCTCGGAACGTTTCATCGACAACGTCATCACTTTCTCAACATCCTCCTTGCTGTCAAGAGCAAACGGAGCCATCTTGTCATTCTTCCAATGTCTGTAAAAAGCCGGCTGGAGGTCGAGTGAGAGATGTTCGCGGACAGCCTCCTCGGCATACTGCTGCATCCTGGAGTCGATTGTGGTGTAGATACGCAGTCCGTCGCGGTAGATGTTATATGGTGTTCCGTCAGGTTTGTAATGTGTCTTGGCCCAATCTGTCATTTCACCGCGCAGAAATTCGCGGAAGTATGTCGCCTGCCCTGAATTGTGGTCGAGCACGCCGAAATGAGAGAGGTCGATGGGCAGTTGTGACAGTGAGTCACAATCATGTGCGGAGAGGCAGTTGTTCTCGCACATGCGTTTCAGAACCAGATTGCGGCGGTTCAAGGCATTGTTCGGATTCCGTCTCGGACTGAACTTCGTAGGTGCGTTGACGACACCCGCCAGCAATGCAGCTTCCTCGACATTCAGGTCTATCGGTTCTTTCCCGAAAAATGTCTCCGATGCCTTCTTTATGCCAAACGAGTTGTGTCCATAAAACACTGTGTTTAAATACATTGCGATGATTTCGTCTTTGGAATAGTTGTATTCCAACCTCGTTGCCGTGACCCATTCCTGCAGTTTCCTGATAACCAACTGCATGGTGCTGAGATTCTCGCCACGCGGGAAAAGGTTCTTGGCAAGCTGTTGGGTCAGAGTGCTTCCGCCGCCTTTGTCGCTGTCACCCGTAGCTACACCGAAAGCCACACGGAACAACGCACGCCTGTCAATGCCTGAATGTTCGTAAAACCTGACATCTTCGATGGAAATCAATGCGTTGACCAAATCTGACGGAAGCTCATCATAACTTACATTCGAACGGTTTTCGACGTAATATGTGCCAAGGAGTTTCCCGTCGGCAGAGATAATCTCCGTCGCCAAATTTGTCTTGGGGTTTTCAAGTTCCTCAAACGTCGGCATCGGGCCAAACCATTCATTCACAATGCCATAGAACATGAAAAATATCCCGGCCACGAACATCACGAAAAGTGACCAAAGTACTATCAGATATACTTTCACGCCACCTTTTCTCCCGCTCTTATTCGATGATTTTGATTTCTTTTCAGCCATAACTTATTGTTTTTCAAAACTCACGCCGATGTCAGCGATGCCTTTCAGTACCTCGTCACGCATGGCCTGCTCAATTTCAAAATGATAGTCGCCGCGCAACGGAAAACGCAGATTCGGGTTCAATATTATTTTGTCTGACCTCATATTGCCACTGCTTTTGCCGACCCAACGCCCGTCGGGATAAGCCAAGGTGCATTCGATAGTGTCGTGCGTCTGGTTTCCGTTCGGGAAAGTCGTATGCAGGAAAACATAGAGATTGCTGTACCGGTAATTTTCAAAATGCCTGATATTCAATGCAAAAGAATATACCGACAATGTGTCATCAACTGCGACGTCAAAATATGTGAGGTTTTTGTTGTTCCATTCGGCGTCTGGGATAACGACGCTTTGGTCGTAAAGCATATCGTTGCAGCACGATGTCAGAACAATCGCGACGAACAAGCTTAAAATTACCATTAACCTTTTCATTGTCAATATTATTCAAGTTTTGACAGATCAGCGTTCTCGCCTCCTTCGCCGTAGTCGGCGTTATGCTGCTCTTTGATGAAAGCAAAGTCTTCGAGTTGTTCGGGCAGTTCGCCTTTCTTGTTTTTCTCAATGATTTCCTTGACTTTCTCGGCGGGGATCGCCATCATATTATTCCTGTCGAAAGGATAAGAATACCACATGAGGCCTTTGAAAATATCAATTTTCTGATAGATACCGTCGCCTTTCTTTGTCTTTAGCACGATGCGGTTGTCGGGGAACGCCTTGAGCGCATCGACGTAAGTGTCGTATTCGTAGTTGAGGCAGCACTTGAGTTTTCCGCACTGACCGGCGAGTTTCTGCGGGTTTGGTGAGAGCTGCTGAACTCTCGCGACACCAGTTGTAACCGACTGGAAATCAGCGATCCATGAGGCACAGCACAGTTCTCTTCCGCAAGAACCGATGCCACCGAGTTTCGCTGACTCCTGACGGTATCCTATCTGACGCATCTCGACACGCACATGAAACTCCAGTGCGAGCCGTTTGATGAGTTCACGGAAGTCAATACGGCCGTCGGCTGTATAATAGAAAATGGCTTTTGTCCTATCACCTTGATATTCAATATCATTAAGCTTCATGTCAAGTCGCAGGTCGGAAGCTATTTCGCGGCTGCGATACAATGTGCGTTCTTCCTGACGTACTGCGTCAATAAACTTTTCCACGTCATTGGCACGGGCGCGACGATAGATCTTCTTCAGCTCCGCTACAGGAGTATTGCTTCTCTTGCGTTTGCGCTGACTGTTCACAAGCTCACCGACCATTGAGACGATTCCAATGTCATGACCCATAGCTGTCTCGACGGCAACAAGCTCACCTTCAATGAGTTTCAGTTCAGCCGGATAACTATAAAAATCTTTTCTGTCATTCTTGAAACGCACTTCAGCCACCAAGAGGTCGCCTTCTTTCTGTTCGGCACCTTCAAAATCCTTGAGCCAGTTGAAGCTGTCGAGCTTGCATTGGGCATGACGGAGGACACTCTTTCCCGGCTCGAAAGATTCCGCTTTGATACGGCAGCCGCGATGGAAATCTGGAGTCAGCTCTTTCTTCATCGGGTCGTGAAGCGGCCATGTAATCTTCAGCTCCTCCTCTTCTTCCTGCTTGTTGACCATCCTGTCTTCCAAGTCCTCATCGTGCATATTCATCTTTTGGGGAGCCGTTTTCAGCAATGACTCAACATCGCCGGTGTCTTCAGTACTACTTGTATTTTCTTCATTATCAGCAAGTTCATCATCAGCTTCACTCGCTGTTTCCTTTTCAGATGTCTCTTCTGCAACTTCTGCCGCATCATCCAAAACTTGTTCAACTTCGACAGCCTCATTTTCTTCAGCAACTTCAAGCTCTTCTTCAACTATTTCATTATCAACAGGTTCCCTGTTTTTGTTTTTATGATGCCAATTCTTTTTATAGTAAGGCTTTTTCCTACGATTTCCGCCGTTGTAACTATTGTTATTTCCCTCCATAAATTGTAAAATTATATATCAAGGCGCGTTTTGCGCCACGTTACTATTAACTTGCAAAGATACGGATATTTTTTGACATGGCACTTTAAAAAATATTATATTTCAGCCAGAAATTTAGTATGATTTACTTGTATTTTTTGTATTTTTGCGGGCTTAAAATTTAGATTTTTTTAAAAAATGAAAAAGCTTATATTGGTTCGCCACGGCGAAAGTGAATGGAACAAACTGAATCTTTTCACAGGTTGGACAAACGTGGATTTGTCGGAAAACGGAGTTAAAGAAGCACAAGAGGCCGGCAAGGCATTGTTCGAGGCCGGTTACAGACCGGAGATTTGCTTCACATCATATCTGAAAAGAGCCATCAAAACATTGAATAACATCCTCGATGTCATGGATTTAGACTGGCTTCCCGTCAACAAGACATGGCGTCTGAACGAGAAGAGTTATGGCAAGTTACAGGGTTCTAACAAGGTTGAGATGGCCAAGAAATACGGTGATGACATGGTACAGAAATGGCGCCGTTCGTTCGATGTGCAGCCGCCGGCGTTCACGATGGACGACCCGAAAAGCCCGCGTCAGGATCCACGTTACGCAGAGTTGACCGACGAACAGATTCCGCTGACAGAATCGCTAAAAGACTGCATCAACCGTCTGATGCCGTATTATAAAGACGTGATTCTCAAGGCTTTTGAAAACCACGACCAAGTGTTGGTAGTAGCTCACGGCAACAGTTTGCGCGGCATCGTGAAAGAACTTCGCGGCATGACAAACGAAGAAATCATCAAATTCAACATCCCGACAGCAACACCATACGTCTTTGAATTTGACAACAATATGAACCTCCTTGACAGCAAGTTCATCGGCGACCCAGATGTCATTGCAGCAAAAATGCAAAGCGTTGCCAATCAAGGGAAAGCAAAATAATTCTATGGGAAGACGTTGGGTTATACCAGATATTCACGGGTGCTTCCAGACTTTGAAACAGCTTGTTGAGGAAGACATCCAGCTGACCAAAGAGGACTCTTTGTTTTTCCTCGGCGACTACATCGACCGCGGTTCTGATGGGAAGTCGGTCATCGACTATATCATGAGCATTCAACACCAAGGTTATAACGTTCGTTATGTCATTGGTAATCATGAAGATTTCTGTCTTAGATCTTACGAACAAGACAAGAAAATGTTCATCTTCAAAGGCAGCGCACAGAAAGAATGGGAAAAA
The DNA here is from genome assembly GCA_024400295.1 of Bacteroidales bacterium. Taxonomy (GTDB): domain Bacteria; phylum Bacteroidota; class Bacteroidia; order Bacteroidales; family F082; genus Limimorpha. The sequence continues at coordinate 26,850 of JAKSNA010000011.1, forward strand.
TATGGCGGCAAAGCCACGCTGAACAGTTTCGGCGTAAAGAGGCCGTGTGACATCGACGAGAAATACATCGACTGGATGCGCAACGGTGAGTATTTCATCGAACTTGACAAATACATTCTGGTTCACGCAGGCATGAACTTCAACATCCAAAACCCTTTTGACGATGTCTGGTCGATGATGTGGATTAGGGATTTCAAAGTCGATCCAATAAAAACAGGCGGCAAAAAAATCATCCACGGACACGTCCCCATCGAGTACAGCATGATTGAAACATTCATAAAATCAACAAATTATGGTTTTATAGCACTCGACAACGGTGTCTATTACAAAGACAAGAAAGCCGGTTTTGGCAACCTTATTGCACTTGACATTGACAGCCTTGAGCTTATTGCTCAACCGAATATCGACTATTGATGTTAGTTGACATCCATACTCACAACTACAACCTTGATAATCAATGTGTTATCAAGGTTGTATGTTTAAATATGCCAGATTTCGACAAAATTCAGGACTGCACGTCTGCACAAAACCTTTTCTTTTCGGCAGGCGTTCATCCATGGGATGTTAAATCATTTGATGACAACACTTTAACCTCATTGAAGAAGATTGCAGAAGACAAACGAGTAGTTGCAATCGGGGAGTCAGGTCTCGACAGGGTTTATGTAGATACGTTTGAATATCAACGAGTTATATTTCGGAAAATGATTGAACTGTCGGAAAAGATTAACAAGCCGATGATAATACATTCGGTCAGGTCGGATTCCGACATCATTTCCGAAAGGGGGAAATCAAAAGCGAGAATGCCGTGGATTATTCACGGATTCAACGGCTCGCTGCAAACCGCGCAACAACTCATCGACCACGGGATGTACATTTCGCTCGGCGAAATTCTGTACAGAAACGTGAAGAAAGCCTCTGACTTGTTAAACATCTTGCCATTTGACAGGATTTTCTTTGAGACTGACACTGCGGAAAGGTCGATAGCTGACGTTTACAAGACAGCGGCGGCTCTCTCTGGCTGTGAAATTGGAGATTTGGAAATAAAGGTTTTTGATAACTTCAAAAGAATATTTTTCGATGGAAAACTGGAAGAATAGAACACAGTTACTCATTGGTAATGAGGGAGTTGAGAAGCTCGCAAACTCTCATGTCTTAGTCGTCGGACTCGGCGGGGTCGGTGCATACGCCGCCGAACAGCTTGCCCGCGCAGGCATCGGCGAGATGACTATCATCGACAGTGACACCGTCAACGAGACGAACAAAAACCGCCAGCTTTTGGCTCTCGACAGCACCATCGGGAGGCTGAAGACAGAGGTCATGGCGGAAAGGATACGCGACATCAATCCGAACATCAACCTGCACGTCGTCACGCAATATCTTAAAGATCAACCGATTATCGACCTCATGGCCCAGAAATTCGATTTCATCGTTGATGCCATCGATACCTTGGCGCCGAAAGTTTTTCTACTTTACTACGCGGTACAAAATCATCAGAACATAGTGAGCTGCATGGGCGCAGGCGGAAAGTTTCATCCGGAACGCATTGAAATTGTAGATATTGCGAAATCACACGAATGCCGACTCGCGTTCTATATCAGGAAACGCCTGCACCGTCTTGGGATAAGGGAAGGCATCACTGTGGTTTATTCCCCGGAGAAAGTCGCCGACACCGCCTTTATCGTTGAAGATGAGAAAGTTGACAACAAAATCGCGACTGTCGGCACTATTTCGTATATGCCAGCCGTTTTCGGATGTTTCTGCGCATCGTATGTGATAAATCAAATTCTCGGCAAATAACTGATTATCAACCGACAACCAAGAACACGAAGTCGTGGCGTTTCTTGACTTCCTTCTCAATGTTAGCAATATAGTGTGTTCTCCTTGGAATCGTGTTAAGGATTTTCTGAGCCTCGTCGTACTCACCCATCTCACGATATAACTCAATGATTTCCAATGTTGAAGCCTCATATTCCTCATCTTCCGGAGTATAACGGCCTTTCAGCAGAACCAACAGAGCCTTCAAGTTTTCAATATATTCCTCGTGATACTTTTTGAAAAGCATTCTGCCTTCAAGGAGTTTCTGTCGATTCTTACGCCAAACATTAAAACTCATCTGCCCAGAAAGGAGATAACTGAGTTTGCCTTGATAATTGTTACGCACCAAATCATTGTACGCCCACCACATCAGACGGCGCAGGTAGAGTTCCTTGTCGCGGTCGGCACCAACGACCTCCAAGGCCTTGCGATAGTGTTCTTTGAGTGCTATCTTTCCAGCGTTTTTGCTGAAACGCACCCCGAAAAAACGCCAGTGATTCCAATTATAATAAGGCCCGTCTGGTTTCGCGTAACTGACAATCGGTTCTTCATATTTGTCAACCCAAAACCAATGGCTGCACGCTGGACAGATTATAAACTTCTGAGTCTCTGTGATATACGTATCGTTTAAGATCTTCCCATCGGAAAACAGCACCGATTTATTCACCATCTCCGACCTAACAAGATGACCCTCAAGATGGCAGCCGCAGCTCGGGCATTTTATATAAAACGTGTCAAATCTTAACATATCATCATTTATTTTCTGCCAAAGTCAGCGGGGACTTCACCCCATATTTCCGTTTTCCATTTATAGACGGGTACTCTGAAAGTGTTTTCCGCAAGCCATTTTTCGGCTCTTCTAATTACATCGAAAAGATATGCATTCTTCTGATTTTCAATAAGTTTGGTCTTACATTTACCTTCTTTGACCCATTTTTGTCCGTTCAGCGAATCGGAATAAATCGGAAGACAGAGTTTGTTTTTCTGTTGCCATGCGAGGCAATGGACAATGGCGAGAAACTCTCCGATGTTGTTGGTCCCGTAATCAAATACAGGGCTTTTAAACACTTCCGTGCCGGTTTCGACATATACGCCGCGGTACTCCATTTTGCCCGGATTGCCCGAACATGCTGCATCGACGGCGATGGCATTGGGGATTGGTTTTGGCGTGTCCTCAGGAAGTTTTGACAATCTTTCAGTTGTAGTAAACTCTTTATTATCAACATAATAATCTTCAAAACCTTTTTTAAAGGCATCTTCTGCGCTTTGTCGGTCGGGGAAGCCCTTAAACCTTGCACCATGGAATCCCTCCACCTGAAGCCTGCATTCGTCCCAGCTGGAAAACACGCCGATTTGTCGGCCTTGCCAAACGGTATAAAATTTATTTTTCACGGCGCAAAAGTAATATTTTTTTCAAGGTGGTTGTCGATATTATCGGAATTTAATTTCAAAAAGAAAAAAGCCACTGATAATCAGTGGCCTTCGTTGGTATCGGGTAAGGGAATCGAACCCTTATTTCGACAGTGAGAGTGTCGTTACCTAACCGTTAGTAGAACCCGACATCGGTCATTTTTTGACGGTGCAAAAGTACAAATAATTTTAATATGCGCAACAAAAAATCTCAAAATTTTTTCAACGCCGCGCAAATCTCATCACTGTTCAGTTCGTTCATGCATTTGAAATGTTTCTTCGGGCAGTTCTTATAGCCGAGTTTTGAACATGGACGGCACTTAAGTCCTTTGCATTCAATGATTTTCGAAAACTCTGGGTGCTGCGGGTCGTAAGGTGTCATGCCAAACTCAGGCACCGTGTTGCCCCACGTCGAGATGATAGGCTTGTGCAATGCGGCGGCGATGTGCATCATTCCGGTGTCGTTGGTCAAGACGGCTTTCGCCATTTTTATGATTGAAGCCGACTGTTCGAGATTAAGCATTCCGACAGGATTTCCCACGTTCTCACCGACCGCGTCGGCAATCTCTTTGGCACGAACCATGTCTTCCGAACCACCCAGAAGTATCACCGGCTCGTCGAGTTTCTCTATGACTTCAATGACTTTCTGCGTCGGAAGTACTTTCGTGTTATAGCTTCCGCCAATGACAACGGCATAAAACCCGTTACGGAACTCCTCAGGAAGGTCCGGCTCCTGCATCTGGTTCGTGTCGCTGATGTAAAACTCCAAGCCTTTGCCGTCGTTCTTGACATCCAACGCTTCAACAGCCTCAAAATACCTGTCAACAATATGGGACTTCGGCAACTTGTTGATTTTGAATACAGTCAACAGCATCTTCTTAAAATCGAGCTTATGGAAACTGTGATGCTCGCACCTCAAAGCGCGGCAAATCGCCTTCGACCTGTGATTCTTCTGTAAATCAATGACATAATCAAAATTCTCTTTCTTCAATTCTTTGATGGTCTCCCTCAAGGAACCCGAAAACTCGTGGGTCTTATCGACAAAAGGGTTGGCATGCGTTATGCCCGCGAATTTTTCTTTTATCAGATAATGCAACTCCAAATCGTCATCCATCTGCCATTTCAGACATCTTATTATCGGAGTTGTCAGGACGATGTCGCCTATCGAACTGAATCGTATTATCAAAATTTTCATGTCGTTTTATTTTTCAATTAAAGTTGATTTGAATCTACTTACCCCTTGATAATCAAGTGAAGGGAAGTCTTTCAAGTATTTGAACTCCGCCTCGTTTGACTTAAAATCCAACGGTTTTGGGTCGATTCCTATGTCTCTCGCCCAAATCGCGATGTAACTGTTCATTGAAACAAAATACATTTTAGTGCGGTCAATGGGCTGGCCGTTTTCCAAACAGACTTTCGCATTGACGAAATGATCAACATTGTCGCTGCCAACGTAATGTTCAATGGTATAAGTGATTCCGGAGACATGGCACGGAGAATAATCATTTGTTGCTGCGAGATTCAGAAACTCCGCTATCTGCTCGCCTGTCATCTCCATCGTGACGATGCCATTGTCAAACGGATCGAGATTCAAGATGTCAATATATCTGAAATTGGTGCTCGTCATGCTGTCTAAACGCACGCCGCCGGGATTCTGTATCGCGATTTCGGTTTTTGCCATATAACGCTGCGCGTCGGTCATGAAGGCGCCAAGCTCTTCTTTGTTCGACAACGGAAACTTCGACTGTCCGACAATTCTGTTGAACTCTGGGACGTGGCAAAAACCGTCAACTTTCTTTTTTATGTTTTCATCGACTTTCGTAATTTCTCTTAAATCAATGATTTGTGAATGTTTATTGATAATCTCCCCGCCATAAATCTGTATCTTTGTCAGAGTCGTGAAATCCAAATTCCGTTTCGACTGGGTATATAACACGCCGCTTGGATATTGTTCAGCCAGCAAATGATGTGAATGGCCACCGATGATGAGATCGAATTCCGGGAAGATTCTTGCGAAAACGGTGTCAACGTCGAGACCGCAGTGGTCGAGCAGGACAAAGACATCGCAGCTGTCTTTAAGTGACAGATAGTCATTGATTTTCTGTATTGCGTCAACAAACCGCACATCTTTTATGCTGTCGCGATGCGCACTCGGATAACCATAGTTCGATGTTTCAATCATCCCGAGGAAAATCATGCTGACATCCACACCTTTTATGTTTTTCACAGTTTTGAAGTATGGTTTTATCATTCCTGAAATCTCAGGATAACTTGAGAAATCGGCGTTTGCGCAGATGACAGGAAAGTTTGTATTCTTCACAAAATACTCAAGACCATTGATGCTTTCGTCAAATTCATGATTGCCTAACTCGCTGACAGTGAACCTCAAATCATTCATAAGAGTTGTCATCGGCATATTGGGATACGTCGGATTCTTGTCGTTATAAATGTTGCCGGTTCTGTTGTCGCCTGCACTTACAAGCATCAGATCAGGATAGATTTTACGCAGACTATCAACAACATACGCAAATCTCGGCATCTTTTCAATATGGCCGTGCATGTCGTTGATCGAGAGGATTTCCACTTCCAAGGTGTCAATATTCCTTGCCTTAATTCTGTCAAGGCATTGATAGCCAACGGTATCATGATTTTCAAAATATTCTATCGTGGCATCGTAAATCAACGGCCCTGTCGTCATCGCTTTAAAGCCTTGTTTTTCAAGAAATTCCATCGGATATTCGCTCAACGCGACTGAATATTTTCTTTCCAAGTCAAGCGGCTCGCCATTTTCAAGAGTCACCGACACATTTGAAAAATGCGGAATCTTATATTCGTCAAAAACATAGTCAATCGAATAGTTCATGCCTGAAACATAAACCGGCCCACGGTCACTTGTCGAAAAATCATTTATGAAACTGACAATTTCCTTACCGCTCATCTCTATGGTTTTCAATCTGTTATCAAAAGGGCTGAAGTCATAGACATCAACAACTCTTATTTTATCACCTTCGTGACTTGTCTTTCTGATGGCACCATAATTATGGAAAGCGAGTTCGGTGTTCATGACCGAACGGTATGAGTCGGCGAGCAGACAGCCTATCCTGTATCTGTTGTCAAGCGGAGTGGCCGTGTAGCCCAAAAGCCGCGTCAGGAATTTGTTTTTGTAAAATTCATCTACACTTTTTCTGAGTTTTCCGTTTTCCGAAAGTCCGTTTTTCAATGATATACACTCCGCCGTCTTTGAAACGACCTTACCGTCAACGACATTTATTTTCACGACATTAGCGTAATCCAGACACGATCCAGCCTGCGTGCAAAGGATGTTATCTCCTTTATATTCAATATATTTATGATGATAATGACCACCAATAATCACATCAAATTGCGGACAGTCTTCCGCTATCGGGAAGTCACTTCTTTCACCGCAATGCGAAAGCAGAATGAATACATCACAGCTGTCGGCAAGATATACATAATCTTTGGCGGTTTCGTAAGGATCAGTGAAGCTGATGTTTTGTATATTTTTCCCAATCGCTGACGGATGACCGTTTTTATATGTCTCAATAAGCCCCAAGACACAAATTTTAACATCTTGATTATCAATATAATGATATGGTTTTATATTCAATTCAGGTTCTTTCGAAAAATCGGCGTTCGCACAAATCATCGGGATTTTCGTTTTTTTCTGAAAATCAACCAACCCGTCAATGCCTTTGTCAAATTCATGGTTGCCGACGGCAGAGAGGTCAAATCCGATTTTTTTCATCAGCTTGAACATGGGATAATTCGGACAATCAGGATAGAAATCGTTGTACGAATTGCCAGTTATATTATCTCCAGCACTGAATATCAACAGATTAGGATATAGTTTTCGCAGACTGTCGGCAACGAATCCGAGACGTGGCATTCGCTCAATATGCCCGTGCATATCGTTGACCGTAAGGATAACAATCTCTTTGGAATCATTGTCAGATAAAGATTTGTCAGTTGCGCAAGAAAACAGCAAAAGACTGATAATCAGTAAACTAAGTATTCTATTCATAAAACAATTTTATTTTCTTTAAATATCTTTTCAACAGCATCTTCATATTCATCCAAATGATTGACTTTCTTTACGTTACGCCAGACATTCTGCGAATCATCGAAGATGTTCATCATGTATTTCCACAATTCCTTCATGCTGCCGATAATTTTCGGGCTGCCGCCGGCATGACGCAGTCGCTCGACATACAAATCAACTACAAACTTATGCAATCTTATGTTTTTATCTTGCTGATTGTCATTGATTTGCTTTATTTCCTCAGCCAAAAACGGATTCGTCAGCAGTCCGCGTCCCAACATCATATGAGTTTTATCTGTAGAAATATTTTCTACAACCGATTTATATTTTTCGACTGTATAAATATCGCCGTTATATATTAAAGGCTTGTTAATCAACGGAATAAGTTCCTTGAACTTTTCAATTGATGCCTCTCCGGTGTACATCTGTTTCCCGATTCGCGGATGAATTATTATCTCGCTGAAAGACAATGTGTTAAATGTCTCAATGAACTTGAATATCTCGTCAGGACTGTAATAGCCGAGCCGGCATTTTATGCTGAATTTTATTCCGTCAATGTCATTGCAGACTTCCTCAAGCATCGCGGTAGTACGTTGATAATCAGCCATAAGACCACAGCCGCGCGTTTTGTTCGCCACACGCGGGAAAGGACAGCCCATATTCAAGTTAAACTCAGTATAACCCATTGATTTACATTGATTTGCAAATCTGGTTATCTCCTCGGCGGTATTACTCAATATTTGAGGCACAACGATTTTAACATCATTGAACCTCGGGTCAATCTCTTCGCCGCGCAGACTTTTTGAGTTGTCTTTTTGTATCCCCGTGAAAAAAGGCGTATATAACTTGTCTATTCCGCCAAAATGTTTCATGAACACATTGCGATAGACCACATCGGTAATCCCTTGAAACGGTGCAAGACTTAACTCATTCATTTTCTTTTGGTTATAATACGAACAAAAGTCATGACGAGCAATAACGCCGTCAAGAAAACCGACACCTTATATATATAGTCGCCATAACTGACGTAGAAAGTCAGCTTATCGTTGGTTTTCAGCACGTTACGTATGGCGGTCTGTTCCCAGTACTTTGTTTTTTCGACAATGTCGCCTCTTTGATTTATGAAAGCCGAGATGCCTGTGTTCGCCGAGCGAGCGATGCTCCTTCTCGTCTCAATGGCGCGAAGACTCGAAAATTCAAGATGCTGCCTGTGGCCGGGCGTGTTGCCCCACCATCCGTCGTTGGTGATGACGAAAAGCATGTCGGCGCCTTTCCTGACAAACTCTGTCACATAACCGCCGAATGCTGATTCATAACAAATCAACGTTCCAACTTTATGATTATCAAAGGATAACACGCGAGCCTCGGCATCTTTTTTCAACGTTCCCGTCGTCCCGCCAAGGTCAACAGCCATATCCGCCAACGGCCTGATAATCCACCATGACGGCATCGCCTCGACGCCGGGTGTCAACTTCGATTTATGATAAAGCTGAATGTCGTCTTTTGTGATGAGAGCCGCTGTATTATAGGCATAGTAATATTCATCGGCGTCATAGAATTTCCGCGCGGCGAAATCGTCCTCCTCCCCTTTCTGAACCAATCCTAAAGCACTGATTCCCACGACATAACACGACTGCGGAAAAGTGTCGATATATCTTCGTAACTCTTTGATAGAATAATATTTATCAATATTTTCAAGCCATATATTCTCTTGTATCGCAGACTCGGGGCTGACAACAAACCTTGTGTTTTCGGTCATCAAAGGTGCAGCGACCTCAAGATTTCTCTGCAAAATCTCCGGCGGTGTAAGGGTGAACTCCTCCGAATATGGGTCGAGATTCGGCTGAACAATCACAACCTCAACTTCATTGCCGGCTTCTTTATATGAATGATACATTATCTTACTGACAATCAATGGAATAACAATAACCGCCATTGCCAACAAAACTGATTTCAAATGATTATCGCTCTTAAACAACCATTTATAAATCAATATGTTAGAAGTCAGAACCCAGACCGTGCCGCCTGCCGTGCCCGTCCATTCATACCATTGAACCCACGTGTGATAATGCGAGAATACATTGCCCAAGTTAAGCCAAGGCCAGTTCAACTGCCAGTTAAGGTGCAGGTATTCAAAAGCCAACACAAAGATTATCAATACATAATAACCTTTTTCATTGTCATATAACTTGGTTTTCACAAGATGAAAAGCCCAGAAGACTGTCGCCATGAACACACTGTTGAGCAGAATCATCCCGATGGTGCCGGCGGCGGTCGTTTTCCATACCCACCACGTTGTCAACGAGTTCCATGTCAAAAAAGCGACAAATGCGAGCAAGAACATCTTGCCTTTCTCGTGGTTTTCCTTGTCTCCGATTCTGTCTTGAAGAAACAGCAACGGCACGAAAGCCACAAAAGCCAGCGGTGCCAGCCCCTTTGTAGGCCATGCAGCGGCGATGAGCAAGCCGCTCAACAATGCCAAAGACACTTTTGTGACAGCTTTCATCTATTTGACCCTCAACAATTTTGTAATTTTAAAACTATTGTCCGCAAAAATAATCGAAGCGTTTCCGTTGCGCTCAATCTGATTGATGCTTTCTTCAAAAAGAGAGCAAATCTGTTCAACGTTCCTCATATTAATAAAAGGTGCAAAATTCTTGGTAAAGTTTTTCTCGTCAGTAGGGAGCAGCACGTCATCGTGCATATTATTATTGAACAGCAATGAGTTATGGAAGATATTCAGTCCATATTCGAGAAATTCCTTTTGTTTCTCGCGTCCGAGCGGTTTTATGTCGTTTGCCACAAGGTCGATGAGTTCCGGGACCGCTCCCTTGAAGCAATAGCGCATCCATTTCTGGAATACGTTTGCATAAAGTTTTTCGTCTTCCTTATCCTTGACGAAATGCTGCGCCAAAAGCCAGTTGCCGTCAGCGAGGGCGGCTGCGTCGTATGCCTCCTGCGTCGAACACGCAAACTTCTGAACAAGAGCGTCTTGCACTTCCGACATCGTTATCTTCGGCACTTTCACCAACATGCAACGCGACCGGATTGTCGTCAACAATTCCTCCTGATTTTCAGCTATCAAGATGAACAGCGTCTTCTCCGGCGGCTCCTCGATAAGTTTCAGCAACTTATTGGCACACTGCACGTTAAGTTTATCAGCCATCCAGATGATTGCTATCTTATACTCACTTTCGTAAGCCTTGAAACTTAGTTTTCGCAATATTGTGACAGCATCACGCACGTTGATGACACCTTGCTTGTTTTCAATGTCAAGCTTGTTGAACCAATCCGACAAGTCAGCATAACACTGACAATCAGCAAGATACTCACGCCACTCGGAGATAAACAAGTCAGATTCTGGATTTTGTTTTACTCCTTTGTTTGTGGCGGTCGGAAACACGAAATGAAGGTCGGGGTGCGTGAGTGACATGAATTTCCTGCACGACGGGCATACTCCGCAACTGTCTGTCTCTGAACGGTTTGTACAATTTATGTATTGTGCGTAAGCCAAAGCTATAGGCAGTTTCCCGCTGCCTTCAGGGCCGAGGAAGAGTTGTGCGTGCGACACACGGCTCTCCCTCACGCTCTGTATCAGGCGTCTCTTCAGCTCTTCATGTCCTATGACCTCCGAAAACAACATTATTCCTTTATGAATTTTCTGACGACGATGTCACCTTTGCCGTCAACGATTCTGATGAAATACACACCACCGCTCAGGTCAGCGACATCGACTTTCACATCTGTCGCCGCAACTTTCTGTGCACTGACTTTCATTCCGACAGCATTAAAGATTTCAACTATCTGAATATCATCGGATTTCACAGTGATATAATCTTTAGCCGGATTCGGATAAACGTCAACATTTTTATCGTAGGTCACTGATTCGACATCCAGCACTATTGTGTTTCCGGGGAATGAAATGTCGTCAATCCAGCAGGCACCGCCGGAGCAGTCGCCACTCTTGCTGGTGTCGTAACGCCATTCCATGACATGATCGCCAGCCTTGACTTCATACTCGACGTATGTCCAGTCGTTGATGTCAGACCATCTGTCAACCATCTCACCGTCAATGTAGAACACAAGAAAGTCCTTTCGTTTTCTTGTCGAAGTCTTGTAATAGAATGAGATCTCACCATCAGTTATTGTATTCGTCTCGATTATGAGTGATGATATCTGGTCGTTTGTGATGTCGCCAGACTGCACCGAATATGTGCCGGCGTGTTTTGTCTCATCTGTCACAAACCACGACTTTGCGCCACCATGTTTCCAATTGAGATGCGAGAAGTCGCCTGTCTCAAAGTCTTCTGTGATTGTCCCGACAGTGAACAGGAAATGTTTTTCAGCCGCGTAAAGTCCCGACTTCACCTTTAATTTCAAATCGATGGTTGTGCCGTCATGAATCTCATCGGAGACGTGAATATCAATGCTTTGTGAAAACTCATGGTTGGCTGCGATGTCACCTATCGTGATGTCGTTTTCAGTGTAAGTAATATACGGATTTTCGTCGCATCCGTGCAGAATTGACTCCAAGGCCGCCTTGTGGCCGATGTTTTTCCCTAAAACATTGACCCTCAGCACCTCACCGGCGTCAATGTAGCCGTTCATGTTCCCTTCAAGTTCGGTATATGTTATCTCATTGATTGTCAATGCTGGAGCCAATGCTCTGTAAAGTATGTTGTTCACCCAGACCTCATTGCCGTCGGTGCAAGTGACGACGAAGTCAACGTATTCGCAATCTGGAACATTGTCGGCGATTTTAAATTCAAAGGCTTCATCGATGTTGACGGTGTTTCCGGCTGCCACGGCACCGACTGTCGCCGTCGGATTTATCATTTCGATGTATTCCGAATCCGTTGACAATGTGGCTGTTACGTTATTAGCATCAACCATGCCGATGTTTTTGAAATCAACATCCATTGAGATTGTGTTTGAATATCCGAAATCACTGCTCAACGTTATGTCTTCAGAAAGCACGAAAGCCGTGTTGTCGTTTATACCTGAAATATTGATTGTCTGAGGATAAGCATTCGGACCTGTGACGATGAGCTGCAACTCGCCCGCGACATCAAGCGGCTCGAAGAAATTGACTTCCGCCACGCCATTCAGGTCTGTCTGACCAAAAGCGAGAAGTTCGCCGTCGTGGAAAATGCTGCAACGGAAGTTGCTCTGCGCCTCACCAATCTTTCTGACTGTCAGCGTGGTATGTGTAGTACCTTGCGGCAACGCTGCATCATAACTGATTTCCGGACGGAACGGCTCGTCGAGCCACGGACAGACCGCCACGTCGCCCATGATGTTCAACGCCCAGAAGCTCCAGATCATGTACGGGTCATAATAATAGCCGGTATTAATAATAGGTGCGACGGTATTTTTCATCTCCACGACAGCCATTCCGATATACGGGATCCTGTCGTTGTAATACGCATCGACAAATTCGCGGTGGAGGTGCGTTGAAGGGCCGTCGCCCCAAGGTGAGTACCAGCCGTAGCGCGAGTTGCCGGTGGCGGCCACAAAACCTGTCGATACCGTGGTCAATTTCTCAAGGATGCACTTATGCGAGAAATCGCCGCAGATGCAGCCGTGTGAGTGGAAAAGTCCGTAGTTGTGTGTGACGCCGTCGAGGTTGTAGAAACTGTTGTCGTTGATGCTGTTCTCGTACCAGCCCGCCACATAGTCGGTGTTGGCGTGTCCGAAATGATGGACATATTGCCCGCCGAAGTCATTGATGGTCTGTTTGAAGATGATGCCTGACCAGCCCGTCGGACCATCAGCGTAGATTTTGTGGAAGTTATAATCCACCGGGATGCCGACGGTGGTGTAATCGAAGTCGCTGCTGCCTCCGATGATGCGTTCGAGGTCAGTGCTGGCGTAATAGCCGTCACCGAGATGCTCGCCGCCGAGGATGACATCGCGGAACTCGCCTAAGACAGGAGTGCTCTGATATGTGAATGTCTTGTGCAACAAGTTATTGAGTTGTTCTTCATTGTTGAAACACAAACGTCCGATGCCGATTTCAGGCATATAGTCGCTCTCTCCGATTTCACCCCAGACGCCGTTGTTGTTGGCATCCCAGTCAACGTCGAAACAGGTGAAATACATATCGGCGGGGATATTGTCTATTTCCTCGTCGAAGACATTAACATACAAAGCACGGAACGGAACGAGTCCGGTGTCACCGCCGAGCATGACCATCATAATGCCTTCATTCTCATACTCTTGCTTGATGTGATTGTACATCTTCTCCTGGTCATCACGACCGCTGTTGCCCGCCAGGATGTCTTCCAACGCCGCAACACGTGTGCGAAGGCCGCGTGCCTCATAGAAGGTGACATATTCGTCGAAATGCGACACCCATTCCGCCGGCGTGATGACGAGAAGCTCATAGCCCGACGCCGAACGTCCGCGTGTGTAATACTGCCCGATGGCCTCAGGATTCTGCGCCAACCTCTCGACCTTGCCTCTTATCTCAGGTGTCGCCCAAAGAAGACTGCTCTTGTCTGACTTTGAAGCTGTTACATTGACTTTGACAGTCGCCGTCTTCGCGTACGAGACTTTTCCCGTTGCCGGAATATATCTCACCGGAGTGAACGAAACCGTCGCGAATGAGTAACCGTTCATGTATTGCGTCATCACTTTCGACTGGCAGACTTCAGGATACAAACCCTTTGATTCATAAAGGTCTTCGTCAACCACGAAAGGATATTCCTTTTCCGAACCGACCTGTCGCATCTTCTGGTACGGGAAGAGGTTGTATGTCCCGTCAAGCTCCACGAAATCGGAATATTCAACCGTAAAATCCTGAGCCTCAGAATTTTGCGGAAGCAAAAGCGTGACACTCTGCCACGGAAGCGACGGCTGCCCCACCTTCGCGGTGTTTATTGTTCCATCAAAATAAATCTGGTCGTAACCATTGACAACTCTTGATGTCGGATTGTCAAAATGATAGGTTTTCTCAATGGTCTGGGCAAATGACAACACACTCAAAACCACTGAAAACAACGCTGTAAATAATATTTTTTTCATTTTTATCACAAAAAATTTTACACAAACATGAAATTCTATGGATATGGAACCGCTACGCGGTTCTCCCCACCTAACCACCTATTCGCCTAACTACCTAACTACCTAACTACCTAATTACCTATTCACCTAATTAATCCACGCCTCGACCTCTTCGAGTTGCAACGCCGGAACGTCCATCTTGTTTTTCTTTCTGATGCCGTTCAGCTTCTCGCGGAGACCGGCAGGTTTCTGTTCCTTAAGCATCTCGACAGATGTGAAATTCTGTTTCACAAGGACTTCCGCCCAGACTTCAGGAACGCCAACCGCCATGAAGTCTTCTTTTGTCGCGACTTTCTTCACTTTTTCAGGACGCATCTGAGGGAACAGCAGCACTTCCTGTATCTGTGTCTGGCCTGTGAGCAGCATCACGAAACGGTCGATGCCGATGCCCATGCCTGATGTCGGAGGCATTCCGTATTCGAGTGCGCGGAGGAAGTCCTGGTCGATGACCATCGCCTCGTCATCGCCGCGGCCCGCGAGCATCATCTGTTCCTCAAAACGTGCGCGCTGGTCGATAGGGTCGTTAAGCTCGGTATATGCGTTGGCGACCTCCTTGCCGTTGATCATAAGCTCGAAACGCTCGGTGAGTTCCGGGTTGTCGCGGTGACGTTTGCAGAGCGGCGACATCTCGACAGGGTAGTCGGTGATGAACGTCGGCTGTATGTAGTTGCCCTCGCATTTCGCACCGAAGATCTCATCGATGAGTTTTCCTTTGCCCATCGAAGGGTCGATTTCTATCTCAAGCTGCTTGCACACCTCGCGGAGCTGCTCCTCGTTCATGCCGTTGATGTCGATGCCTGTGTTCTCCTTGATGGAGTCGATCATTGAGATGCGTTTGAACGGACGCTTGAAGCTGATTTCGTGGTCGCCGACCATGACCTTGTCAGTACCAAGCACGTCCATCGCGCAGCGGTGAATCATCTCCTCGGTGTAATCCATCATCCAGAGGTAGTCTTTGTAAGCCACATAGATTTCAAGACATGTAAACTCCGGGTTATGCGAGCGGTCCATGCCCTCGTTGCGGAAGTTGCGCGAGAACTCGTAAACGCCGTCGAAGCCGCCAACGATGAGGCGTTTCAGGTAAAGCTCGTCGGCAATCCTAAGATACAAAGGAATGTCGAGCGCGTTGTGGTGCGTGATGAACGGACGCGCCGATGCGCCGCCCGGAATAGACTGAAGCACAGGCGTCTCCACTTCGAGGTAGCCGCTCTCGTTGAAGAAACGGCGGATGCTGTTGATGGCTCTTGTCCTCTTGATGAAAATATCCTTAACCTTGTCGTTTACAACGAGGTCAACGTAACGCATGCGGTAACGAAGCTCCGGGTCGTTGAACTCGTCGTATTTCACGCCGTCTTTCTCCTTCACTATCGGCAGCGGGCGCAGCGACTTGCTCAGCACCGTGAGTTCCTTCACATGGATGGAGATCTCGCCCATCTGTGTGCGGAACGCAAAGCCTTTCACGCCTATGAAGTCGCCGATGTCTAAAAGGCGTTTGAAGACGGTGTTGTACATTGTCTTGTCCTCGCTCGGGCAAATCTCGTCGCGGTTGAGGTAAAGCTGGATGCGGCCGTGTGCGTCCTGCAACTCGCAGAACGAGGCCGCGCCCATGATGCGGCGGCTCATGATACGTCCGCCGATGCTCACGCTGTCGAATTTCGCGAGGTCGTTGTCGTCAAACTGCTCTTTAATCTGGACTGTCGTGACGTTCACGTCGAACGCCGCCTGTGGATAAGGGTTGATACCTAATTTATAAAGCTCCTGCAAGGAGTTCCTTCTGATTTGTTCTTGTTCGCTTAACATTTTTACAAAAAATTATTTGGGTGCAAAGATAAGAAAAAAATTGATAGGAAATATCATTTTTAAAACGCCCGGTATATTTTGTATCCGGACAACAAACATATAATTTTTAGATGTTGAAAAATGGAAAACGAAACACTGACATCAAATCATTGTCACATGGTCATAAAAAATATTCAAATTTTACAATTTATGTTTACAACTGGTTTTTTGTAAACATTTTTTCACAAAAAACGGCGGGAATGTAAACAAAAATTTACAATAAAATTTTTCAAAACCCCTTGACAAATAGATGTTTATGTTGTATTTTTGCGACTTGATAAACGGTTGTAAAAAAACAAAAATTTCCATTATGGAAGATGACAAATATTACATCAGGTTTGATTACGCCTTGAAGAAGGTGCTTCGCGACAAGGCTAATTTCGTGGTTTTGGAAGGTTTCCTCACCGTATTGCTCGGCGAGAAGATTAAGATTAAGAGTCTGCTGGAGAGCGAGGGCAACCGTGAGCATCGTGACGACAAGACGAATAGGGTTGACATTCTGGCGGAAGACACGAACGGCGCGTTGTTTATAATAGAGGTGCAGGCCACCAATGAGTATGGCATGTTCCAACGTATGCTTTTCGCCACATCGAAGGCGGTGACCGATTACATCAAGAGCGGCGAAGAGTATGAGAGAGTGAAAAGGATATATTCCATTAACATTGTGTATTTCGACCTCGGTGTCGGCGATGACATAATATATAAAGGTACGACGGAGTTTTACGGGGTGAACAACGGCGACAAGCTCAACCTGAAGAACTATCAGATTGCGAGATTCAACGTTGACAGCGTGTCAAAACTATTCCCGATATACTACATAATAAAGGTGGACAATTTCAACAAGGTGGCGGAGACGCCGTTGGAGGAATGGGTGTCATATCTCAAGACAGGCGACATCCCCGACACTGCAACCGCGCCGGGCCTCCCGGAGGCAAGAGAGTCGCTTGATGTGTATAAGGAATACTCGCGCAGAGATGCCGACTTCTATTTCAAGGACCTGGTTGAAAACAAGTCCATCAAACGAAACATGGAGCTTTCAAAAGATGAAGGCATGTTCTATGGACGGCAGGAGGGTTTTGCCGTGGGACTTGAAGAAGGAATACAAAAAGGGATACAGCAAGGACTTGAAGAAGGGATGCAGAAAGGGATGCAGAAAGGACTTGAAGAAGGGATGCAGAAAGGACTTGAAAAAGGAATGCAAAAGGGGATGCAGAAAGGACTTGAAGAAGGAATCAGAAAAGAACGCGAGGAAAGCAAAAAACGTTTTCTGAAACTGATGGAAAACAGCGGCATCAGTCAGGAAACGATCGACGACATGGCCAACAAATTGTAGATTGCGGTGATATGCCGAGTGTGGAGTTTCTCGAAACTTCACTCTCAAAACTCCACTCTCAAAACTTCAAGCTATTCCGTTATGTAATAGTTGTTCCTCTTCTCCTCGCCTATCGTCGTCGTCGGACCATGACCGGGATACACAATGGTGTCGTCGGGCAGTTTGTAAAGCACGTTCTTGAGACTGTTTTCGAGCTGTTCGTAGCTGCCGCCGGGGAAGTCGCTGCGCCCGACGCCGCGGCGAAACAGCGTGTCACCGGTGAGTACGAAGCCGTCGTTCTCGGCGTAGAAACTCACATGACCTTTGGCATGGCCAGGGGTGTACAAGACCTTCAGCTCACCGGCACCGACCTTTATCTTCTCACCTTCAGCAAGGTCGATGCTCGGATAGATGCACATGTCCTGTGTGAACTTGATGCCGAAGACCTCGGCGTACATCCACACCTTATTATAATATTCCCGCTCGACAGGACAGGCCGCAAGCGGGATGCTGTATCTTTCGTGCAGTATTGAATTTCCCATCACGTGGTCGATGTGGGAATGCGTGCTGAGCAACATTTTCGGCACCAGTTTCATGTCCGAAATATACCCTAAAATCTCGTCGTTTTCAGCGGTCGTGTGGTTTCCCGCATCAACAATAACGCATTCGAGGCTTTCATCGTAAATAACGTATGTATTTTCCTGTAAACTATTGAATACAAATGTTTTAACCTTTAACATAAAATTTTTTTGTATTAATTTTTTTAATAATTTTCATTAATTTTTCACAAACTTATCAACGTTTTTATGTTGATAAATATTTTTGATTTTTTTCGTTTTCCGGATGCAAAGATACAAATCTCTTTACTATTTTTACGACCTGATTCTGAATAAAATTTCGGGCAATAAATTTTTTCATAAACGACTAATTATCAAAGAAAATGACGGCAAACGTACACCATGAAGATGCGTGTGATTTATTCTCACAACTTGAAAAAAGCGAAAAAAAGAGTTTTGAGGGACAAAATGATAAGACTCACACGGAAAAAATGATTGAATTCCGTAACGAGAACCGCATCTCTGAAGGAGAGTATTTTGTCAGGAAAACAGATGACAATGATATTGATGTCGTTGATAAAAAAGAAGTTATGGAGAAGAATGTATATACAAAGTATTCTACTGAAGAGGTGAAAAAAGCCGCCACAGAGTATTTCGGCGGCGACCAGCTCGCCGGCGACGTGTGGACAAACAAATATGCACTGAAAGACAGCGACGGCAACATCTACGAGCGCACGCCTGAAGACATGCACCACCGCATCGCCTCTGAGATAGCGAGGATTGAGAAACGTTACGCCAACCCGTTGAAGGAAGAAGAAATTTTCGAGGTGCTGAAAGACTTCAGGTACATCGTGCCGCAGGGCAGCCCTATGGCCGGCATCGGCAACAACTTCCAGATCTCGTCGCTCTCGAACTGCTTCGTCATCGGGACGAAAGGCTCGTCGGACTCCTACGGCGCCATCATGAAAGTTGACCAGGAACAGGTGCAACTCATGAAACGCCGCGGTGGCGTCGGACACGACCTCTCGCACATCCGCCCGACAGGCAGCCCCGTCAAGAACTGCGCCCTCACCTCAACAGGCGTCGTGCCTTTCATGGAACGCTACTCCAACTCGACCAAGGAAGTCGCACAGGACGGACGCCGCGGCGCCCTCATGATGAGCATCAGCATCAAACACCCTGACTCGGAGGCTTTCATCGACGCGAAGATGACACAAGGCAAAATCACCAACGCCAACGTGTCGGTACGCATCACCGACGACTTCATGCAGGCCGTCGTCGAAAACAAACCGTTCGTGCAACAATACCCCATCGACTCACCCAACCCTTTATATACCAAAGAAATTGACGCACGTAAACTGTGGAATAAAATCATCCACAACGCGTGGGCATCGGCCGAACCGGGCGTCCTCTTCTGGGACACCATCACACGCGAGTCGATACCCGACTGCTACGCTGACCTTGGCTTCAAAACCATAAGCACCAACCCGTGCGGCGAGATTCCGCTCTGCGCTTACGACAGCTGCCGGCTCCTGGCAATGAACCTCTACAGCTACGTCGAAAACCCGTTCACACCCCAGGCCACATTCAACAAAGACCTGTTCAAGAAACACGTCGGCATAGCACAGCGCATGATGGACGACATCATCGACCTCGAAGTGGAAAAAGTCGATGCGATTTTAGACAAGATCTACTCAGACCCTGAGGAAGACGAGGTGAAGTTCACCGAAATCAACCTGTGGAAAAACATAAGGAAGAAATCACTGCAAGGCCGCCGCACCGGCATCGGCATCACCGCGGAAGGCGACATGCTCGCCGCCCTCGGCTACCGCTACGCCACCGACGAAGCCATCGCCTTCTCCACAGAGATACAACAGCTCTTAGCACATGAGGCCTACCGCTCATCGGTCAACCTCGCCAAGGAACGCGGCGCTTTCGAGGTATATGACACCAAACGCGAGGAGAACAACCCGTTCATCCAACGCCTCCGCGTCATCGACGAAAACCTCTACCAGGACATGGCGAAATACGGACGCCGTAACATCGCCATGCTCACCATCGCCCCGACAGGCACCGTGAGCATCTGCACCCAGACCACGTCAGGCATCGAACCGGTGTTCATGGTCGCATACAAACGCCGCCGTAAAGTCAACCCTAACGACAAGAACGCAACAGTGACATTCACCGACCCCGACGGCAACGCATTCGAGGAATACAACGTCTTCCACCCCAAATTCATGACATGGCTCGAAGTCAACGGCTACAACGTCGAAGAGGTGAAGAACTACAGCATCGACAAAATCAATGAGATCGTCGAAAAGTCACCTTACTATAAGTCAACGTCAAACGACATCGACTGGGTGAACAAGGTGAAGATGCAAGGCGCGATGCAGAAATGGGTTGACCACTCAATCAGCGTCACCGTCAACGTGCCGGCCGACACCACCGAGGAACTCGTCAGCCAGATATACGAGACAGCATGGAGAAGCGGCTGCAAGGGCATGACCATCTACCGCGACGGCTCGCGCACAGGCGTCCTCGTCAGCCAGGAGAAAAAGGAAAACAAGGAAGATAAACACAACACCATCGTCGAGAACCAGGCGCCGACACGCCCGAAAGAAGTGGAATGCGACGTGGTACGCTTCCAGAACAACTACGAGAAATGGATCGCCTTCGTCGGCAAGATCGACGGCAAGCCATACGAGATCTTCTCCGGAAAAGCCGACGACTTCTTCATCCCACCTTTCGTAGAGAACGGCTGGATCATCAAAAACAAAGACGAAGAAGACCATACGCGCTACGACTTCAGATACGCCGACAAACAAGGTTACAAGGTGAACATGGAAGGCCTCTCACGCTCGTTCAACAAGGAATACTGGAACTACGCGAAGCTCATCTCTGGCGTGCTGCGCCACGGAATGCCAATACAATACGTCGTCACCTTAGTACAGAACCTCAACGTCGATGAAGATAACATCAACACGTGGAAGAACGGCATCGCCCGCGCACTGAAACGTTACATCAAGGACGGCACCAAGGTCGAGAAAGAAAAATGCCCGACATGCGGCTCCGAACTCGTGTATGAAGACGGATGCAAACACTGCAACAACTGCGGATACTCGAAGTGCGGCGGCTGATTTTCACCACGAATTGCATGAATTAAACGAATAACGAGGCTGGTGTTATGCGCCAGCCTCTTTTAACTCTCCTCCCTACTCTTTACTCTTTTAACCCCACTCTCAACTCTCCAAACTTCACACTTAAACCACGCTCCACTCCACAATATTCTTCTTCTCGGAAGAGAACCCTACTCCTATCTTAAACAGCTTCCTTGAATCCGCCGCGTAAGGCCCGGCATAGCCTTTGTCGTCGACTTGCTTGAGGGCCTCTGCCGCCGTGCCGTCAAGTTTAAATTCAAAGATATAGACGTAGTCGTTTGTCTCAACGATGATGTCGGCGCGGCCTCTTGAGTTTTCCTTTTCCGTTAAAGTCGTATAGCAAGACAACAGTCTGAATATCAAGTATAATGTGTAATGATAGTGGCTCTCGTAGCTCCACGCGCGTTCCTGATAGTTCGCGTCGTAAGGGATGCTACCGAAGAAGCCTGTCAACGCATCGCGCATATCATCGAGGCGGCATTCGTCGAGCATGTCGTTGATGTCGAGGACGAGGTTCTTCGGGTCGTTCCTTTGCCCGCAGTAGTTGTTCGCGAGCAGTGCCACGAAGCCGTTGCGCACCTCGTTGTTCGGGAAGTCGAGTCGGTACTGCCTCCTTTTCTTGTTGTATTCCTTTATCGTGAGGTAGCCGCTCTGGTAAATCATCGCCAAGGGGTCTTCCACGTCGGCCTTGTAGTCCATGAAATAGTCGCTCTCGTATTCCCTGCCCAGCATCTCCTGCATGTTCGTCTTGTCGCGGTCAAGCAGCTTCACGAGGTACGTCGGCGTCCCCGACTTGAACCAATAGTTTTTCAAATTCCTCTCCGACAGCGCGTTCAGCACGCTGTAAGGGTTGAAGACGTCAAGCATCACTTTCTTTGGCGAGCCGTCTTCCGACGACCCTTCGGAGAAGTGATAGCCGTCGTACTGTCTCTTCAGTTCGACGTACATTTCCTCCTTGGAATATCCGAGTTCCTCGGCCATCGCTTCTATCTCATTGTCGAAATATTCAACGAGTTCGTCCTTCGTGATGCCGCACAGCGCGTCGAACTTCGGGTTCATGCTGATGTCCTCCGGCTGGTTGAAGCCGCTGAAAACGCTCACCTGCGAGAACTTGGTGACGCCCGTAAGAAGCACGAAGCGCAGGTGTTCGTCGGTTTCCTTGAAGGTGCTGTATATCTCCTTCAGCGCGTCGCGGTTGAGCTGTTCCTGAGGCTCCATGAGCACATCGAGCATAGGCTTGTCGTATTCGTCAACGAGGACCACGACCTTCCGGCCGGTCTTCGCGTGTGCCGCAGCGATGACGTTTGAGAAACGGATGCCAACTCTTTCACTTTCATTGTTCACACCATAAACATTCTCCCATTTACCAAGGTAATTTCTCATTATTTCATTAACATAACCAGGGTCTTTGAAATTACCTTTGGAAAAATCTATCCTGAACACAGGATACTGCGTCCATTCTTTCTCCAACTCTTCGATTTTCAAGCCTTTGAAAAGTTCTTTCTCGCCTTTGAAATAGCTTTCTAATGTTGATATTAACAACGACTTTCCGAACCTGCGCGGGCGGCACAAGAAACAAACATGCTTTTGCGCAAGGTTATAAACGAGGTCTGTCTTATCCACATACACCATGCCTTCTTCGATGATGGTGCTGAACGTCTGGGTTCCGATGGGGTACTTCATAACGCGATGTTTTTTTTTCGGCTGCAAAAATAGTAAAAAGTTCGTAAAGTTCATAAAGTCTTTAGTTTTTAGTTTGGAGTTTGGAGAGTTGAGAGTGGAGTTTTTTCAGTTAAGAGAGGAGAGAGGAGAGTTAAGAGAGTTTGGAGTGTTGAGTTTTTTACAGTTAAGAGAGCAGATAGGAGAGTCTTTTCCGTTCTATTCGTGGTGAAAAACATCATAATTTTACATTTTTTTACAATTCCGTCGCTTCTCGGCCAGAAAGTGACGTAATTGTGTTAAAAACCTTTTACAAATCAGGTTTTTCTTCAAGAGTTGCATCTCCGCACCAAAACTTTACTGTATCTTTGCGACGTGAGTTTATCCGTTTTTCAAATTATTAATTAAATTTTTATCATGGCAAAAATAACAGTAGAAAACACAGAGATTACCGTATTGAAAGTTAATGAGGAAGACTACATCAGTCTGACAGACATGGTGTTGACAATTGAAAACGGCCTTGTCCTCATCGAAAAATGGCTTAGAAACAAAAACACAGTTGAGTTCCTTGGAATCTGGGAGGAAATGTACAATCCTGACTTTAATTCCCCCGAATTCGGGGGAATAAGAAATGATGCAGGAACTAATCGTTTTGCGTTGTCAGTGAGACAATGGGTTGAAAAGACAAACGCCATCGGTCTTGTGTCAAAAGTCGGACGCTACGGCGGCACATACGCCCACAAGGACATCGCTTTCGAGTTTGCCTCCTGGTTGTCACCTAAGTTTAAACTGTACCTGTTGCGAGAGTTCCAGCGGCTTAAAGCCGATGAGCAGAAACAGCTCGGCTGGAGCGCAAAACGCGAGCTCGCAAAAGTAAACTACCACATCCATACTACCGCGATAAGCCAGAACCTCATCCCGCCACGGCTGAACAAAAGCCAGATCAACTACATCTACGCCTCCGAAGCCGACGTGCTGAACATGGCTCTCTTCGGCAAGACCGCCAGACAATGGCGCGACACCAACCCCGACCTGCAAGGCAACATGCGCGACTACGCCGAAATAAACCAGCTCATCTGCTTGTCGAACCTCGAAAACATCAATTCGGTGCTGATAAACGACGGACTTCCGCAAAACGAACGCCTCGAAAAATTGAACCAAATCGCAATACAGCAGATGAAAATACTTCAAATTAAGTGTTGAGAGTTAAGAGTGGAGAGTTAAGAGAGTTTGGAGTGTTGAGAGTGGAGAGTGGAGTGGCTTATTCATTCTGCCCGTGCCATTCGTAGTGAAAAAAAAATTTCAAAAAAGATACTTTTTTTTTCTAAACTTATCCTAATTAATTGTATTTTCGTGGCTTAATTATAATATGGTGGGTGTGAAATACTCTTTACAATATGGCATGACCGGACAATGCTGGCAGGGGAAAACCTCCTGCGCGTCTGCCACATCTCAATACAACTCATTGAATCTTAATATTTTACTCCCCCCCCATACACATTAAACACACGACAACAGATTTTTGTTCTTTTTTGCGAAGCGCTTATGCGTTTCGCATTTTTTGTGTTTTCTCGGCTCCGACCCTGTGCCGGACAAGACACTTTTCCACCGTTTTGTCGTAAATGCAAACAAAAGAAATTCAATAAATTATAATTTAAATACAAGAAGTATGAAAAAAACATTTACATTTCTACTCATGGCGTTCTTGGCGCTTGCCGGCTTTAAGAGCTGGGGACAGGAAACAATTGAGATTGGAGACGGAAACGATATCTCTTACCATTTCCCGTTTAGCAGTTATTACAATTACTCCTATAATGAAATGCTGTACACCGCTGATGAAATCAGAACGGCAGGAACAATTACTTCCATAAGTTTTTATGCCATTGAAACAACAAGTGAAACTTACACCCTTGACATTTACATGAGAAATGTTGATAAGACACAATTCAGCAGTACTACAGACTTTATTCATTCTAGTTCTGAGGACTTGGTGTGGTCGGGGCAAGTTTCAGGAAGTCAAAGCGGATGGGTTACTTTCGAACTTAACACGCCATTTGCCTACGATGGAACTCACTCATTGATGATTGCCTTTGACAACAACAGTGGACTTTATAAACAATGGTATTTCAAACAGCACATTATTGACCTAATGGCTATTGCCGCCTGTGATGATTATAGTAACCAAGATCCTTCTAACCCAACTGGGAATAATCTACACGATAGAATTCGTCCTAACATCAAAATTGGCATCACCCCTGCTGGCGGTTGCCCAGCTCCAACAGGCTTAGCCGCTTCCAACGTCACCGCAACAGACGCAACCATCAGTTGGAACAACAATGGTGCTGAAAGCTACAACCTCGATGTGAACGGTACTGTGTATGAAAATGTCACCAATCCTTATATATTGGATGTCGAACTCTCTACCACCTACACCGTGAAAGTGCAGGCTGTTTGCGGCGAGGATGAAACCAGCGCATGGAGCAGCGGAATAAACTTTACCACTCCTGATTGCTGGGATGGACACACTATCAATTATACACTGAACGATAGTTATGGCGATGGTTGGAACGGTGCTAAGCTGACTATTGTCGACAAAAGCAATAACAATACCATTAAAACCTTAACTGTTAGTTTTGGCCAAACCGAAAGTGGCTCACTCACTTTGTGCAGCGGCACTTATGATTTTGTTTGGCATACGGGTACCTACGATGATGAATGCTCATTCTCTATCTCTGAAAACGGAAAAACGCTCTTCACATGTTACGATGCCTCTGCCTATACTACTGGTCAAGTGGTCTATACCCTTGGTTTGTTGGAAAAATTCGCCATCACTCTCATTCAGCCAGAAGATGCAGCAGTCGGCACAATCTCAGCAGACTATGAACAGGCTGCCGCTGGTACCACTGTCACTTTGTCAACCGACTTCAATTTGGGCTACACCTTAAATTACATCATGGTCGATGAAGAACCGATTGAGGGCAACACCTTCGAAATGCCTGAACACGACGTTACCGTGTCGGTCGCATACAACACCCTTGATATGTATGACATCACTTTCGATCCTGAAATTGACAACGACATCATCAGCGTTTCGGCCACCTACAACGGCGAGCCTGTCACAGAGGCTCCTGCTGGAACAGTAATCACGCTCAGTTACAGCAATCTCGATGAAGGCTACACATTCAATTACTGGACACTTAACGGCGCACAACTGACAGGAAGCACCTTCGAAATGCCAGAAGAAGATGCTGTAATTGGCGTCAATCTCACCGAACGCACACGCTATGCTGTAGCCATCGACTCCGACGTTCAGGACTACATCACCGCCGACCCAAGCAGCGACATTCTTGGCGGCACAACCGTCACGCTTACCATCAGCCCTGCTACAGGCTATGTCCTGGCAGAACTTCACGTGTTGGACGAAGATGAAAATGAGCAAGACGTCACTATCAACCCTGAAAACTCCAACATCCGCACCTTCATCATGCCGGAAAGCAATGTCACGGTTTCAGTAGTGTTCTCACCTGTTTACAACATAAGCATCGACATGGCACTTGTCGGCGGCAGCATCTCCCAGATGAGCGACCAAGGCGCACTCTCCGCTTATCCTGCCGGAACACGAGTTTTCCTTTTCGATAATCCTGATGAAGACTACAGCTTTGTGGAAAACTCATTCATCGTTATAAGATCCGACGGCGAGATAGGTCCTACCGTCACATATACGAATATGGTGTACTCATTCATCATGCCGGAAAGCAATGTCACCGTTTCGGCTACCTTCAATAAGACAGCTTTCGCAGTTTCGCAAGTCATCACACCTACGTATAGCGGTTCATTCTCTATCAGCAAGACCGCCCATGTCGGAATTGGCGAAACCGTCACCCTTTCTTACTTCAATGCTTCCCCCGGTTATTATTTCGACTTTGAAGATGTCAATTCACTTGTCGTGAAACGCAATGACAACCAGGAAACTGTGGAAGTCAACAACTATG
Organism: Bacteroidales bacterium; assembly: GCA_024400295.1. Lineage (GTDB taxonomy): Bacteria > Bacteroidota > Bacteroidia > Bacteroidales > F082 > Limimorpha. The sequence continues at coordinate 53,717 of JAKSNA010000011.1, forward strand.
GCAACATTTACCAGTTCGCTATGCCGACTTCCGATGTCACCGTTACCGCAACATTCAAGGAACTTCCGCGCTACAGCGTTTTTGTCGGCGATGTGGTGAACGGTACCATCTACCTTGATAATCCATACCAGGACATTTTGGCTGGCGATATTATTTATTTCGAAGTAGAGCCTGAAATAGGCTACACACTCGAAAGTATTACAGTTACACCAGAAGAAGGTAATCCTTTCGAACCGACCCAACAAGCTTGGTACTATTATTTCACAATGCCTTCAAGCAACGTAACTATTTCGGCTACATTCTGCGAGTTTCAATCCTACACCATTAATTATTATGTGAATGGCGAATTAGACAGAACCATGCAGTGCTATGAAGACCGTTTCGTCAACAATGAAGGCCCACAATACATTGACGTTCCTGCAGGAATGACATTCGAGGGTTGGGGCTTTGCTGAAATCGGCACATACGTCACCGAAAAGCCAGCCGTCTTAGGCAATGCGGAAAAACCTACACAGGACTATAACCTTTATGCCGTGCTCAGCTACACAGAAAGCGTGCAGAGTGGTGAAACTTGGAAGAAAGTTACAAGCACATCAGAATTGAGTGCTGGCGATGAAATCGTATTAGTGTACGGAAATTATGTTATGGGTGGATTATGGGGTACGGAGGATTATCACAGGTATGAAGTTAGTATTGCAAATAATGAAATCTCCAATTTGCCATCAAATGCTAATGTTTTAACTTTAGTTGCGTCTGGGATCAATTGGAAACTGCAATATTTCGAAAGTGAAATAAGTAATACAACCACATTATCATATAATTATAATACTAGGGATTGTTTATCATATTATGGTTATGGGAATATTAGCTATGATGAATGGACTGCAATTGAATCTTCTGGTGTAATGTTTTACAATAATAATAAGTACATCGGGAACCATCCTAATGGAAATTTTATTACTGTCGTTGACAATACGAACACCGCTTGCAAAGCCTACAAGAAAGGTGCATCCGTCATCACCACCAACTACTACATGACCGAGGTTCTCGCCGACGGTGAAGTTACTGAAAACACCACCGCGAAGAACATCATCATCACAACTGGAACGGTTACTGTTGATAACGACATCGTTTTGACAATGAACGAAAACGGTCTCTTCAGAAACGAGAATGCCGCCAACTTCGTGTTCGAGGACGGCGCACAGCTCATTTACGACGGTGACGAAACAGTCAATGCTACAATGAAGAAGAACATCAACTGCAACGCAAGCAAGGCAAGCAACGTGAACTGGTACACAATCAGTTCACCGCTCGCAGCAAACACCGAGTTCGCAAATGTCACCAACCTCATCCCGACAGCAGTGACAGCAACCGACTACGACCTCTACTACCTCGATGAAGAGAACGGATTCTGGGTGAACGCAAGACCCGAAGCTGAACAAACTTCCGATTTCACCACAATCGACAAAGGCCGCGGCTACATCTACTCCAACACAACTGCAGCAGACATCGCATTCGCAGGCGAAATCAATGTTGCCGATGTTGAATGCAACCTCACAATCGGCGTGGCAAACGGCTTCAACCTCATCGGCAACCCGTTCATGCAGAACATCGAATTGGCAAACGTCACAGACGTAACTTTGGCAGACGGTTTCTATGTCCTCAACAATGACAACACATGGGGGACAGAACCTATGACAGGAGAAATCAAACCGCTTCAGGGCTTCCTCGTACAGGCGACCGAAGAGGGCGGCACAGCAAGAATCAGCAAGAATGCTTCAGTCAGAGGCGAACGCTCGAAAGAACAGAGCACCAGCATCGAGATGATTGTCTCCAACAGCAACCACCGCGACAACGCCTACGCGATGTTCGGCGAAAGCACCGGCCTCAACAAGGTCAGCCACCGCAACGCACAAGCCCCGATGCTCTACATCCCGCAGGACGGCGAAGACTTCGCCATCGCATTCATGAACGAGAACACGACAGTCTTCCCAGTCAGCTTCAAGGCCATGACGACCGGCAAGTACAGCATCAGCCTCAAGGCCACAGACGACATCAGCACTCTCGTGCTCGTCGATAACATGACAGGCACCGAGACCAACATGCTGCTCGAAGAAAGCTACTCTTTCATCGGCTCACCCGCCGACAACGAGAACCGCTTCACGGTGAAACTCGCCATCAGCCAGAGCAACGACGAAGATGCCAGCTTCGTATATCAGAACGGCAAAGAGCTTGTCGTCAACGGCGAAGGCACGCTTCAGGTGTTCGACGTGCTCGGAAGAGTGGTCATCAGCGAAGAGGTGCACGGCCAGACGGTGAACGTCGGCGGCCTCAACACCGGCGCTTACATCGTCAGACTGACAGGCGAGAGTGTCATGACACAGAAGATAGTCGTCAGATAGTTTAACCAGAAAAATTGAAAAAGATGAAAAAGATATTATTAGTATTAGCGATAACATTAGGTCTCACAACAGGCGCGATGGCGCAGTCAGACGGTTTCTTCAACAACTGGAGCGACTTCGACAGCAGAGAAGACAACGGTCTGGAGCTTCCGACGCTTCCCGAACACGGGCTTAACGGCAACCAGAATGCCCCGCTCGGCGGCGGCCTTCTCATCCTCACAGCCCTCGGCGCAGGATACGCCCTTTCAAAGAGGAGAGATTAGAGTTAAAAGTGTGGAGGGTTAAGTTTGGAGAGTTAAGAGTGGAGTTTTCACTCTTGACTCTCTTTTTTAATCACAGCTAACAACTAAAGACTAACAACTAAAAAAATCTCCTCTCTATAAAATTATTCGTATCTTTGCACCCTGACATTTTGCATGTCGTTAAAACTTGTGAAATTCAAATAATATCAATCTAATACGTTACAAAATGAAAAAATTCTACTTGTTAATCACAATGGTGGCTTTCAGTTTCTTCGGCTTGAAAGCCCAGGTGGAGGCACCGGAAGACCTTCACGTTTCACCGACAGGCTGGGCACAGTGGACCAGCAGCGCGACCATCGAACAGCCGGAATACGGCGAGACATTCTTTTACCCCTTCAATTTACCAACTCTCGCCGGCTGGACTTTGATTGACGGCAACAATGACGGCAGGAACTGGGTGGTCGGTTATGACCCGTTCGGCGGTGTCGGCGAATATTGCGCCTCATCAGCGTCAACCGACGGCTACACGTCATTCGGCACCGACGACTATCTCGTCTCACCACAGGTGCTCATCGGCAAGAAATCAGTCTTTACCTACGAAATCACGAGCCACTGGTCAAGCCCGCGCGACCACTACGGCATCGCCATCTCAACGGGAAGCCCGACAGACCCTGACGACTTCACCGTCATTTTCCACGGAGTAGCGGCACACGGATGGCAGACAAAGACCATCGACCTCGGCGAATATGCAGGCCGTTACGTCTATATCGCAATACGTCACTATGAGGCCGACGGCTTCAAACTCGACCTCAAGAACGTCGCACTCGGAAATGACACGAAGAAAGACTTCATCGGCTTTAACATCAAACTCAACGATGAGGTCGTGGCACAGAACGTCGCCGACTGCTACTATCAGTTTGAGACAGGCAGCCTCGCTGAAGGACAGACATATACCACTTCTGTCCAGGCCGTCTTCGATGAAGGCCAAAGCGACTGGACGTCATACGAATGGACATACTCGTCATGCGACAACTTCGAAGGCTATGAGACCGTTGATGTCGAGAACATCGGCAACGACGTGCTGGTTTCATGGGAGAACGAGGAGCTTGACGGAACATATCTGTATTACGATGACGGCACCAACGAGGAAGGCATCGGCCTCGGCGCAGGCACTCCGATTTACTGGGCCATTCATATCCCAGCAACAAGTCTCGCACCTTATATCAATTACAGAGCCACGGGAGTTGCGATGTACGACTATGAGGGACACCGCGGCAAAATCATGATCTATCAGGGCGATGAGACAACACCAGAGAACCTGCTTTACACCCAGAACTATCTGACAAAAGGCTGCGGCCAATATATCGACATCCCGTTTGACGAATATGTCGCCATCGACAACACAAGAGGCATTTGGTTCGTGATGTTGAGTCTCACCGGCACTTATCCGGCCCCTATCGGCCCGAACACCGGCGACCCGTACGGACGTCTCTATTCCGACAACGGCACCGACTGGTACGACCTCGCCGCCAACGGAGCCGACAACTCGTTCAACCTGCGCGGCTACATCGAGGAGAACAACGGTGTCATCGGCACGATGGTGTTCAAGAACGGAGCCTGTCTGACACCAAAACCAGTCCACGGCAACATTTTCGTCGATGACGGCTCAAAGACCGATTATGAATACTGCATCAGAAAAGTCTATTCATCAGATGTCAACGACCCTGAGAGATTCGCGATGTCATGCCCGACATGCGCCACGATACAGGATGTCGCCGAGGTGACGGAGAACGTCATCGGCGTTTATCCTAACCCTGCATCGGAGACAATCACCATCAAGGGCATCGAGGTCGGGAATGTCGTGATTTACAACTCACTCGGCCAGATTGTCGATGTGCTTGGCGCGACACAGAACGTTGATGTCAGAAATTACACATCAGGCATTTACATGATGGTCATCAACGGAAGTGAGAGAGTGAGATTTGTGGTAAGATAAAAACACAATTAAGTTTTAAGCGTGGAGAGTTGGGAGTGGAGTTTCACTCTCAACTCTCTTTTTTAGCCAGAATCTCCACTCTGAACACTTCAAGTTTCACACTCAATCCTTGCTTCTCGCCCTGCTCTTGTTCACCAGAACCACGCCGGTGAAGACGAGAACCGCCGCCACGACCTTCTGCCAGCTCAGACGGTCCATCCCCATCAGAATCCCAACTACTGTCGCGATGATCGGCTGCAGGTAACCGTAAAGGCTTATCACCGTGGGCCGCAACGTCTTCTGCCCTATCGGTATCAGGAAATACGCAATGAACGTCGAGAAAAGTATTATGAAGCCAAGCTCATAAAGATACCTCGCCGGCATGACGGTCATATCGAGACGCACCAGCTCCCTGATGTCGAACGGGATGGCGACGACAGCCGAGAACAGGAACATCCATTTCATAAATGTTATCACATTATATTTTGAAATGAGCGGTTTGAATATTCCGAGATAACAGGCGAAGAAAAGCGAATTTAACACCGTGAGGACTATTCCGAGCGGCTTCGTCTCGGTTACGCCTCCGCTTACGGCTCTTACCGTATTCAGAATCAGGAAGATGATACCGCAGAAACTCATCACGACGCCTCCAGCCTTCTTAAGCGTAATCGGCTCTTTCAACACTATCGCCGCGACGAACATGGTGAAAATGGGCGTTATCGCGTTGATGATTGAGATGTCAAGCGGCGTCGCCACGGTACTCGCCTTCAGGAAGGTGAGCTGCGTGAAGAAAAGACCGAGCATCGACGCACAGAAGATCTTCGGGAAGTCTTTTGGCTCGACTTTCTCCTTCGGCATAAACAGCGACACAAGCCAGAAAAGCAGTGTCGCGCCCGCCGCCCTGAAACAGAAAAGCCCCAAGGGCGAGATGAGCGCGAGATTCGACAGATCTCTGCACACTATGATGTTGAACCCGAAAATTGTATATGCGCCGAAACACGCGAGATGCCCGAAAACCTTTTTCATTTTAAATTTTTTCGCGCAAAATTACTAATTATTTGAATGCATGATTATCAAAAAACGAGTATCTTTGCATTTCAAAATTGGATTAAAAAACATTTGACATGAGCAAGAGAGAGACTCCAATACTGCTTCTCACAGGATACCTCGGAAGCGGCAAGACCACTTTGGTCAACAACATCCTTACGAACAGGAAAGGCATTAAGTTTGCAGTGATAGTCAATGATATAGGCGAAGTGAACATCGACGCGACCCTCATCCAGAAAGGCGGCGTGGTGGGCAAGAAAGACGAAAGCCTCGTGGCACTCCAGAACGGCTGCATCTGCTGCACGCTGAAGATGGACCTCATCCAGCAGATCACCGACATCATCAAGATGGGACGCTTCGACTACATCGTCATCGAAGCCAGCGGCATCTGCGAACCGGAACCTATCGCACGCACAATCAGCAGCATACCACAGATGGGACGCGAATACACCAAGTACGGTGATGCCCGACTCGACTGCATCGTCACCGTCGTCGATGCACTCAGAATGCAAAGCGAGTTCGGCTGCGGCGACAAACTACAACGCGAAAACATTGATGAAGAAGACATCGAAAACCTCATCATACAGCAGATTGAGTTCTGCAACATCGTGCTTCTCAACAAGGTCTCAGACGTGAAACCCGAAGAGCTTGCACGCATCAAGCTGATAATCAAGAATCTGCAGCCTGATGCCGAAATCATCGAATGCGACTACGGACAGATTGAACTCGACAGGATACTTGAGACTTACATGTTCGACTACAACAAGGTCTCTGGTTCGGCAGGCTGGATCAAGGTCATTGAAGGCAGAGACCACGAAGATGAGCACCACGAATTGCACGAATTACACGAAGAGGATGAGCACCACGAATTGCACGAAGATGAACATCACCACCACCATCATCATCATGAAAATGAGGAGGAAGGCGAGGCTGAGGAGTACGGAATAGGCACTTTCGTGTATTTCGCACGCAAGCCGTTCGACACGCTGAAGTTCAACGACTATGTGTTGAACAAATGGCCGAAGAGCATCATCCGCGCGAAAGGCCTCTGCTATTTCGCTGACAATCAGGATATGTCGTATATCTTCGAACAGGCAGGCGTACAGAAGAAACTGTCGGAGGCCGGTTATTGGTTCGCCACAGCTTCAAAAGAGGAGCTTGAGCAGATGGCACGTCAAGACCCGTCAATCCTCAACGACTGGGACGAAGAATACGGCGACCGTATGGAGAAAATCGTATTCATCGGCCAGAAGATGGATAAAGAACAGATTACCAGAGACTTAGACAACTGTCTGTTTTAGATTAGAGATAAAAGATAAAAGTTAAAAGAGGCTTCCTCCTTTTTAACTTTTATCTTTAATCTTTAAACTTTAATCTTTTAACTTTATGCGACTTATCAGCCCTCCTTCGGTGTGCAGGTTTCTGTTTCCGGCCATGATTTGGCAAATGCCGGAGGGAGAGAAGTGTCTTTACCTGACTTTTGACGACGGGCCGCATCCAACGATAACGCCGCAAGTGCTTGATATTCTGCGCAAATACAACGCCAAAGCGACATTTTTCTGCATCGGCAACAACGTTCAGAAATATCCTGAGACTTTTGAACTTCTAAAAAAAGAAGGTCACAGTATCGGCTCTCACACTTTCAACCACGAGAACGGCTGGAAGACCGGAACCGATGATTATGTCAAATCGGTCATTGACGCCAACAATTTGATTCACAGCGATTTATTCCGTCCGCCTCACGGGAAAGTCAGGTATTCACAGATCAAGAAACTGCGGAAATTGACAAGTGGTGAGAAGCCGCTTAATATCGTTGCATGGACGGTCATTGCGTACGACTGGGACAAGGGGCTCACTCCTGAGCAGGTGTATAACAATGTGATTAACAATGCAAAAGACGGTGCCATCATTGCTTTTCACGACAGTGAGAAAGCCTATCCGCGGATGATTGAGGCGTTGCCAAAGGTTTTGGATTATTTTACGGGTAAAGGTTATTCTTTCAAGGCGATCACCCAATCCGGCTCCAGTCAAAATCCTGCTCAAACATTTTGACAAAATATTGCTTTGTGGCGTAATGTTCCGGTTTTGAGAGTGTCGGGTCATCGTCAAGCAGAAGGTTCACCATGCGGCGTGTGTGCCTGATAATCGGTTCATCGTGCTGGAAATCGCCTAATTTCATCTCTATCTGTCCCGATTGACGTGTGCCTTGTGTCTCACCCGGGCCGCGGAGCTGAAGGTCGGCCTCTGCAATTTCAAAGCCGTCGTTGGTACGCACCATCGTCTCCATCCGTTTCTTGCCTTCACCTGTGATTTTATGGTCGGTGATAAGCACGCAGAACGACTGGTCGGCGCCGCGCCCCACCCTTCCGCGGAGCTGATGCAGCTGCGAAAGCCCGAACCTGTTGGCGTTTTCAATTATCATGACTGAAGCGTTAGGCACATTCACGCCGACCTCAATGACCGTCGTTGCCACCATGATATGCGCCTCACCGCGCACGAAACGCTGCATCTCCCAGTCTTTGTCGTCAGGTTTCATCTGTCCGTGAACCATGCAGATATGATATTGCGGTTCGGGGAAATCGCGGCACATCGCGTCAAAACCCTCCTGAAGGTTGATGAGGTCCATCTTTTCCGATTCCTTTATCAAAGGATAGACGACATAGATTTGTCGGCCTTCGGCAATTTGTTTTTTCATGAAGCCGATGATTGCGAGACGTTGCTCCTGATAAGCGTGTATTGTCTTGACGGGCTTGCGTCCGGGCGGCAGTTCGTCGATTTTCGACACCTCAAGGTCGCCATATTCCGTCATGGCGAGGGTGCGCGGTATCGGGGTTGCTGTCATCACCAAGGTATGAGGTGGGAACGGAGTCTTCTCCCAGAAAGAGGCACGTTGTGCAACGCCGAAACGATGTTGTTCGTCGATGATGCAAAGACCCAAGTTCTTGAAAACCACAGTATCTTCAATAAGCGCGTGGGTACCGATGATGATTTGAAGTTCGCCAGAGGCGAGGTCGGCGAGAATCTGTCTGCGTTCAGAGGTTTTCGTCGAGCCTGTCAGCAATGCGACATGCACATTGAGACCTTCAAGCTGTTTGCGGATTGTCTCAAGATGCTGAGTGGCAAGAATTTCCGTCGGCGCCATCAATGCGGCCTGAAAACCGTTGTCAAGGGCAATGAGCATAATCATCAACGCAACGATAGTCTTTCCGCTGCCCACATCGCCTTGCAGGAGCCGGTTCATCTGATGTCCGCTTTTCAGGTCGGCACGGATCTCCCGGATCACGCGTTTCTGCGCATTTGTCAAAGGAAATGGAAGATGTTCCTTATAAAACGTATTAAAATAATATCCAATATTCTGAAAGACAACGCTTTGAGTGTTTTTCTCACGGTCTTTCTTGTGAATCAGAAGACGAAGTTGGAAGAAAAAATGCTCCTCATACTTCAGCCGGAGAGTTGCCTGTTCAATGTCGCGACTGTTGGAAGGGAGATGAATTTTATAGTAAGCTTCTTTGCGAGACATCAGTTTGTCGTTAAGCACAAGGCTTTCAGGAAGCACTTCCGGAATCACGTTCCACGACTGCAACACACATGTTTTGATAAGTTTTGCAAGCTGTTTGGTGCCGAGACCGGCATTTTTCATTTTTTCAGTAGTATTATAAACACCTTGGAGTGCTTCGCCTGCTACCACGTCATTCGGGTCATAGTCTTCGACATCGGGGTGAGTGAAGCTGAAACGGTTATTAAAGACACTTGCTTTCCCGAATATCAGATATTTCGTACCAGGTTTGAATCGAGTTTTTATCCATTTCAGGCCTTTGAACCACACCAATTCGATTGAGCCGCTGTCATCTGTAAAAGTTGCAGTGATGCGGGTTGTACGGGGCTGACCGAACTCTTTGAGATTGCTTACTGTTCCAACTAATTGATAATAAACACTATCATCACATATTTCTCTTACTTTATGAATTTTGGAACGGTCGATATATCGGAATGGAAAGTAGTCGAGCAGGTCCTGAAACGTAAAAATCTGAAGTTCTTTATTAAGAATTTCAGCACGTTTCGGGCCGACGCCTTTCAGGAATTCTATTTTTGTGTGCAGAATGTCAACCACATTTAAAATTTTTCTGCAAAGGTAGCAAAAAAGTCAAAGTGAGAGTGATAAAAAGATGAAGGAGAGTGATAAATCGTGGTGGAGTGTCAGGATTGTCATTTTGGTATAAACAGCAAAGCCCGTCCAGTGATGGGCGGGCTTAACCGTTAAGGGGTGGCGACGACCTACTTTCCCACGGTCTCCCGCAGTATCATCGGCGCGACGGGGCTTAACTTCTCTGTTCGGAATGGGAAGAGGTGGACCTCCGTGCTGTAGTCACCATGTGTGTCTCCAAGGCTCTTGCCTTGACATGGTCGGAAGGAGAACGGGGCTTTCCCAGAGCTGTGCAACGCGCGGTGCCGGATGACATCCGCTACTGCGTGCCGTACGGACTGACCCTCCTGTCAGATCCGCGAAGCCTTCGGGCTATTAGTAGCGCTCGGCTGAACGTGTCGCCACGCTTGCACCTGCGCCCTATCGACGTGCTCGTCTCGCACGACCCTTATAGAAGACCTAATCTTGAGGCGGGCTTCGCGCTTAGATGCCTTCAGCGCTTATCCCGTCCGAACGCTGCTACCCGGCGGTGCGGCTGGCGCCACAACCGGTGCACAGGAGGTTCGTCCGCCCCGGTCCTCTCGTACTAAGGGCAGCGCCTCTCAAGTCTCCAGCGCCCGCAATAGATAGAGACCGAACTGTCTCGCGACGTTCTGAACCCAGCTCGCGTGCCACTTTAATCGGCGAACAGCCGAACCCTTGGGACCTTCTCCAGCCCCAGGATGTGACGAGCCGACATCGAGGTGCCAAACCACTCCGTCGATATGAGCTCTTGGGAGGGATCAGCCTGTTATCCCCGGAGTACCTTTTATCCTTTGAGCGACGGCCCTTCCATGCGGAACCGCCGGATCACTTTGCCCTGCTTTCGCACCTGTTCGGCTTGTCTGCCTCACAGTCAAGCGCCCTTGTGCCAATGCACTCACCGCGCCGTTGCCAACAGCGCTGAGGGCACCTTTGGGAGCCTCCGTTACTCTTTTGGAGGCGACCACCCCAGTCAAACTACCCGCCAAGCATTGTCCGCGCAACCCGCGCGTTAGACGCCAGACGTGCAAAGGGCGGTATTTCAACGTCGGCTCACCGCCGGCTGGCGCCGGCGGATCTCAGCCTCCCGCCTATCCTACACATCGCGCGACCAGCGCCAATGCTAAGCTGTAGTGAAGGTTCACGGGGTCTTTTCGTCCCATTGCGGGTAAGCGGCATCTTCACCGCTTCTACAATTTCACCGAGCTCATGGCTGAGACAGCGCCCAGATCGTTACACCATTCGTGCAGGTCGGAACTTACCCGACAAGGAATTTCGCTACCTTAGGACCGTTATAGTTACGGCCGCCGTTTACCGGGGCTTCGATTCAACGCTTCCTTGCGTGACGTCTCCTCTTAACCTTCCGGCACCGGGCAGGTGTCAGGCCTTATACTTCACCTTTCGGTTTCGCAAAGCCTTGTGTTTTTGCTAAACAGTCGCCTGGGCCATTTCTCTGCGCCTCACTTGCGTGAGGACCCTTTATCCCGAAGTTACAGGGTAAATTTGCCTAATTCCTTAGCCATGACTCACTCGAGCACCTTTGGATACTCTCCTCGTCCACCTGTGTCGGTTTGCGGTACGGGCGGCGCATACCTGAAGCTTAGCGGCTTTTCTCGGGAGTCTGCTCCACGCCTCTGTCGCCCCGGCCGTAGCCTCGGCGTACTGTCACCTCTCCGCGGACGCGCGGTGCTTCACTCGCGCGACTTCGCTTCCAGGCTTCAACCTGCCATTCCGTCGGCAGGCGGGCGCTTCGCTCCTCCGTCCCCGCATCGCAATATGCGCCGGCACGGTATTGTTGAACCGTCTCCCATCGGCTGCCCCGCCGCTGCAGCGGGTTCGCCTTAGGCCCCGGCTGACCCTGATCCGATTAGCGTTGATCAGGAACCCTTGGACTTCCGGTGTGCGGGTTTCACACCCGCATTGTCGTTACTTATGCCTACATTTGCCTTTCCGGACGCTCCAGCAGACCTCACGGCCCGCCTTCCGCGCAGTCCGGAATGCTCCCCTACCGATATCTCTATCCCACGGCTTCGGTGGGACGCTTCATGCCCGCTCATTATCCATACCCGACCGCTCGACTAGTGAGCTGTTACGCACTCTTTAAATGAATGGCTGCTTCCAAGCCAACATCCTAGCTGTCAGTGCAGTCGGACCTCGTTAACGCAACTCAGCGTCCGCTCCGGGACCTTGGCCGGTGGTCCGGGTTCTTTCCCTCTCGGCGACGGACGTTAGCACCCGCCGCCTCACTCCCGGGGAACATCACGCGGCATTCGGAGTTTGGCTGGGGTTGGTAGGCGGTGAAGCCCCCGCGCCCAATCAGTATCTCTACCTCTGCGTGACTCTGGCCCGAGGCTGCCCCTAAAGGCATTTCGGGGAGTACGAGCTATCTCTCAGTTTGA
>JAKSNA010000012.1 GCA_024400295.1 Bacteroidales bacterium
GAGGAGTTTCAGGAGGCATCAGCGCCGCGATGGATGGGAGAAACTTCTGGAATGGGGACAAAGTAATAGTTGCAGAAAGAAAGTATCCGACTGGTCCCGACTATATGCAGCCAGAAAACAGTTTTGATTGTGTTCCGACAAATGCGAAAGTTATTGACCATTACCGGGGCGGAAATAAGACTGCACGGTATTTGAGGGATAATTATTGGATAAAAAATTCTGATCCGATGGAGTCAGGACTGGTTTCAGATTAGTTTTACGACCTTATGGCAGAAGGAAAAAATGCTTCTTTTGATGTTCTGTATGAAGATTTCAATGAAGAATGTATATTCAACAGCTTCAAATATCATGATGCGGATGTCGCGATAGATATTCCCGGCAGAGGTGGCTATCATAATGTGTTATTGAGAAAAATGGAATGTAGGGTACACCATACTTGGGGTAGTGGAGCGCACGATATTATTTTATATAAGTCTTGGATACAAGATCCGGCTACTGGTTATGTGAATTCAAATATTTTCGATTTCTCATTAGTGAAAAAGATTTGTTTACTGTATTATTGACGCGATGCTATGAAAAGAATTGTAGTTATTATTTTATTGATGGGTATGGTAACTGTTACAAAAGCCCAGAATCCTTTAGATTTGATAGAGCGATACTCAATTGATACAGCTTCTTTGGTGTCATATATCAAGGAGAATAAATTAAAAGAATGGGGAATTGATGTTGAAGATACAATAAAAATATTTTTTTGCTTCCATTTTGAGGACACCGTGATTCACAGCAAAGAAGATTACCTTGACGGTTCTTTCCTCAACTCTCTCTATCTTACATGGACCAGTGACAATCCAAAAAAAGGATACAAAGATATATCTGGCATGTCAGAAGAGCAAAAAGAGAATTTGAAGTTGGATATTGGTTGGTATAGTGTTGTTGATAAAAAAGGTGTAATGCTTGGAATGGGTCCTGATTTGTTTGATGGATTTAAAATTGTGCCATACCGTGAGAACCTTGTTTTTTTGTGCATTGATCCAACCCGTTACATGTTTGAAAAGAAACTTGATATTCTATTTGAAATATGGAGAAGGAACAATGGCTATTATTGGTTTGGTATCAACTTGAGGGAAAACAAGATATATCTGGTAGTTGATACTCGTTGGGGCGCAGAAATGTTCACGTTAGAAGATATCATAAACAATCACTTGGATTCCTATCGTGATGGAACGTTGTACGACGAGGTCAGGAAGAGGAAGGAGCAGGAGTACAGACTGAACTCTGAATGATGCAAACCTCAACTTCCCCGAAAGCCGTAGTGTCTTCGGGGAAGTTTTTATGTTTGTTTCTGCATGTAGAGTATTTTTTCGGAAAAAAATCTGTCACCACCTCCGCGCATACGATGATTTTGCTAACTTTGCACCGCAAAAGAAAAAGACCGGAATGATTCCTGAAGAGATGTTCATATACGACACTGATTGCACCGACGAGCCCATGTTCGACCGCGGCTTCACCGGCCACGAGCACCTCTACGCCTTCGGCCTCATCAACATGAACGGGCGCGTCTATGACCCGCTGATGTCGTCGTTCCTATCGCCCGACAACTACGTGCAGGACCAGACACTCGCCGGCATCGCACTCAACTGGTACGACTTCGAAGCCAGAATGTACGACCCCACAATCGGAAGATTCATGCAGACAGACCCGAAAGCGGAGAAGTATTTCAACGTGTCGCCTTATACGTACTGCCTGAATAACCCTCTGATACTCACTGATCCTTCAGGACAAGAAACCGAAGAGGTTGAGACCGACGACTGGATTTATGATATAGCGAGAGATGAATATGTGTGGGATGAAACTGTGAAAGGAATCGAAAGCACTCCAGAAGGGTTTGAATATGTCGGACCAACCTTAAATGACGTAGGCAAACATTTTAGTGAAGTCCATCCGCTGAGGGTGTACTTCAATCCATGTGGTTTTTAGTACACCCTCTTTGATGGCCGATGCAGATTGTACCGGATGTGCATTCAAAATGTGATTCGAAAAAATCCACTATCTCACCTCATCAACCGGACTTTTCGCTATCTTTGCGGACGAATCAGAGTTCCACCCTATCAAACGGGATGCCTCTCAACTTGGCGGCATATTCATGAAATTGGCTTTTATACATCTGCGGCGTGCCGACGCTGTAAATATGCTCCGAATTGGCAAGCATGTAATAGTCCATGAATGTCCGCAGATACGCATTATCGTTAGATGATGCTACATTGTCGATATGCACAATCCGCCCCTCGTTGGTGAAAACATCGTCCAAGTCGCTGAGACTTGACAGGAAATTCTGACTGTCGGATGTGACAAAGACTTTCTTTCGTGACGATTCTCTAAGTTCGATGATTTTGTTTTTCAAGAGTTTTATGAGTTTCTCTTTTTCATCATCATTCAGAACAGCACAGTTGCCGTCATCGAAATCGCCGAGAATCGACCTGAAACGGAATGCACATGCGATGTAACCATCTGGAAATGAATACTTTTTCAGATTATCCTGCAACAACTCCGATGGTTTGAAGAGCTCGTTGAACAAATCGCCCCAAACGAAATGCTCGCCGAAAAGATTGTTAATCTCGTCGAGATAGTCCCTGTTGGCATAAACATGAAGCTGTCCTTTTCTTGAGAAACTCCGAAGAATCCTGCCGACACTCGGCTCACCCTGCGCGATAATCACCTTTGTTCCACATATAGACTGATTAATCTCGCCCTTTTTCTGAAGCCAATCGTATCTGTTCGGCAAAAGATAATCGGCAAGGTCGAAGGGATGCGTAAATTCGCATCTGAACTCCGCCTTCAAAACTTTTGAAAGCGCATACATCGAAACGATAGATTTCAACCTGTCGTTCAACCCGTAACCCATTCTTCGTGAGTCAAAACGCGAAACAATCATGTTCCCGCTTTTACGTTTTGCGAAAAACTTATAGTATCTCAGCAACATCATTTTTTCCTTGATGACGTGCGTCACAAGAGCGATTTTCTTATTGTATTTCAGAGAGTTTACTGACATTTTCGTAAATCTTTTTATATTTCTCGATTGAGACATTCCATGTATATTCGCTTCGGGTGCGTTCAAAAGCCTTTTCTGCCAACGAGATGCGTTTGTCATCATCATCAATCAGATTGTGTAAAAGTCTTTCAAACGATTGATAATCATCGCAAAACAGCATTTCCTCACCATCCTGATAATTACCCCATACTCCGGTGTCTTTCATTGCAATCACTGCGTTTTCTTTCGCAGCAGCCTCAAGATACACCAATCCGAGTGTCTCGTGGTAACTCGGCAGGGCAAAAATGTCAGAAACGTGAAGCCACCGTCCGACATCATCGTGGCTCATCTGCCCTAAAAAACTTATGTTTTTACAGTCTTTGGCCAGATTTTTCAAATCGTCGGCAAGCTCACCTTTTCCTATAACATTCAATTTCAAGCATTTATCTCCGCTGTACGATTTCACCGCTTTGATAATCCAATCGAGGTTTTTCCTTTTGATAAACTCTGAAACAACCGTAACCATGACCTCTTCCTTAGCTGTCATCTCTTCTTTTTCCTGCAAAAAAGACTTCTCAATGCCGTGCGAAACAACCTCACTATCAATGCTATACAACCTCAGAAACGCTTGATGCGCAACATTATGAACCACAACCTTATCGGCGTTCTTCAACACCTCGATGGTCATCTTTTTCACCTTGCGTTTATCATCAAGCTCCAGGAATTTTATATCAGAATCACGGAAAGAGATGACGTATGGAATCTCATATTGCCGCTTCATCATGTATGAAAAATAGCCATCCGGCATCACATAATGTGAATGTGTGAGGCAAGGCATCTCCCCTACCGCCAAATATTTTTTTATTTTATTTTTGAAAAACGGAAGCAATAAAAAAGACAGCCGCCGCCCCGGAAGCCTCATGTATTTAAAAGGAGTGACTGTGATTCCGTCGTCGCACCAAGGCTTTGAATCTGAGATGTTTGCATATTTTTTCAACAAATTCAACGGAAAAGGAACCACTTCAGACGGATGCAAAATGGAAACACCGAAAATTTCAGACAATTTATGAGCAATTGTCATCACAACTTTATTTGATTTCCTTTTTGTTGTTGGGATATTCGTGGCGATGAACAAAATTCTCTTGTTGTCAACAACTTGCATGCTAATCATTATTAATTATTTGATTCAAAAGCCGGACGTATTCTTTCGCGAGATTCCTTCTTGAAAACCTCTCCACCAATTCATTACGTTTTGTAACCAATTGGTTTTCTTTATATTTCTGATAATAATCCATTATGACCGCTTTCATCTTGTCCTTGTCGTTGAAGTCAATGACGGTGCCTGACTGTGTTTTCGCGATTACTTTGGCCACGTCGCCGTCTTCAGGCCCGACGGCCAAGACAGGCCTGCCGCTCGCAAGATATTCGAACAGCTTCCCTGTCAAAACGCCTTTGGCATTAGGCGTGTTGTTGATGAAAAGTAAAAGCACATGCGATTTCCGTTGTTCTTCAACAACCTGATTATGAGGAATATATGGAATTATCTCGACAAATTTTTCAATATTGTTTTTCTTTATCGACTCCACGACGGAATTGTCGGTTTGTCCAATCAGCCGAATCTTAAAATCCGGGATGTTCAGTTCGGCAACCGCTTCCCAGAATTTCTGCGGGTTACGGTTCGCGCCGATAATCCCTATGTGCGACATTGTGAAGACATCACTCTGTTGAATCTGCTCCGTTTCGTTATTTTCAAAATCATCATCAAAGCCATTCGTTATCACACACACATCTTCAGCCCCATGATTTTCAAGGCCTTTCGCGCAATCCCAACCCACTGTCACGACCTTCGTCGCCTCTGTGAGCACCTGTTTCTCAAGACGATGATGTTTTCTGTCGGCGCACTTTGTCAGCCTCAAGTCGTGATAAAAATCGATGTCAGTCCACGGATCACGGAAATCTGCGACCCAAGGGATGTTCAGTTTTTTGTGTAACGTCTTGGCAATCAAGTGCATTGAATGCGGCGGACCTGTTGAGATGATTGCGTCAACAGGATGTTCTTTCAGATATTTTGACAGGAACTTTACCGAAGGTCTGACCCACCAGCAACGGGCGTCGGGGATGAAGAAATTGCCTCTGATCCAGACACTTATGTTTTCCTTCCAGCCTGATTTCTTCTTTCCCTCGTTGATGAAACCCGCCTTGACTTTCTCGCTTTTCTTAATTCCGAGAAACTTCTTGTAAAAATTGTAGGGTTCGACAATAGGCTGTCTGATGACCTCCGATTCGGGTACGACATCGTTTTGCAATGACGGGTCTTCGACGGGGTACTCTGCGTCTTCGGCGGTGTAAACCACTGGTTGCCAGCCGTTTTCAGGCAGATACTTCGACATCTTCAGCCACCGCTGAACGCCGGAACCACCTGATGGGGGCCAGTAATATGTTATTATCAATACACGTCTCATTTTTCTCACCACGAATTTCTCACCACGAATTTCACGAATAACACGAATTTATCCTTAAACTCCTAATTACCTTAAACACCTAATTACCTTAAACACCTAACCACCTCAAACTCCTAATTACCTGCACCTCGAATATTTTTCGGACTGTTTCTTGAAGGCGATGTAAATTGCCAATGCCAGGCCTATCAACAACAGCAATGATGTTATGAGCTGGATTGTGTTTCCAACCTTCCAGATACTTGGTTCATAACGCATTACGATTTCGTGTTGGCCAGCCGGAATGACTGCTGAACGAAGAATATAGTCGGAACGGAACAGCGGGCTTTCGACACCGTCAATCTTCATTGTCCAGCCTTTCTTGGTCCAGATTTCGGAGAAGACA
Source organism: Bacteroidales bacterium (assembly GCA_024400295.1). Lineage (GTDB taxonomy): Bacteria > Bacteroidota > Bacteroidia > Bacteroidales > F082 > Limimorpha. The sequence goes on from JAKSNA010000012.1 coordinate 5,873, forward strand.
ACCAACTCGTCTTTTGACGAATCGAAGTTATACGTCAGCTGATTCGGTTTATAATCAACGAGTTTGATTGTTCCTTCCGCAGGGGTCGCCATGAAGTCCCCGACCAAATCTTTAAACTCCTCATTGACGATCGCCACATTTTCCACATCTGTCGCGGCGATGGCGTCAATTTCGGCATTTGGTGTCGCAACCCATTGAATATCACCGACAATCCAGGCGTTTCCGAAAGCCTCAAAATTCGGATAATAAGACAGTTTGTTATCTCTCGAATAAATTATATATTTGGTATTCAACATGTTAAGCACCTTGAAGAAACTATCGTCACCCGTGTTTGACAGATATTGATTTATAACATCTTGATAACGACGCAGTTTCGCACCATGATAGCCGCCGACCGACTTATGGAAATAAGACGTACTTGCATCGTTGAAAGTACTTGTCGCGAGGTTTATCACACGATAATCGAGCGACTTGTCGTTCATGATTTGCTTGTCTATCTCACTCATTGTGAATGGCTTGTCATATTTACGCTTATCAATGAAATTATCATTGTTCAGATAGCGTTTGTCGATTGTCAACATGTCAGCCACAACGAGGACCGCCAATGTCGCAAACATCACATCTGACTTCATTTTACCCTTGATATTCAACAAAATAATCGCAGCTGCAATGACTATGAAGAACAAGCTCCTCAAAGCGTCTTTTTTGAAAATCGCCACGCGGACATTTTCGAGTTGTGTGGCGAACATCTGATACATCGCACCATCCTGCCCTTTCGCAAGTTGCTGAAACTGAGAGGCTTCCCCTTGGCTCAAGAAACTGAAGAACGTCTGTGGCAATGCGTAGAACACCAAACACAGGCCGCCTGTTATTCCGAGTGAGATCCAGAAATACCTCATGTTATTCTTCAGCGCATCAGGATTCCTGAACATTTCCGCCAAGGCGAGGAAAGCGAGCAGCGGCATGCACACCTCGGCAATGACCAAAGTCATTGATACTGCGCGGAATTTGTTATAACCAGGCACATAATCAAGGAAGAAATCGGTGAATCCCATGAAATTCTTGCCCCAGCTTAAAAGTATCGAAAGCACCGTTGCGGCAAGAAGCGCCCATTTGTATTTGCCTTTCACGATGAAAAGCCCGAGGACGAAGAGGAAGCAGACGATGGCTCCGACATAGACCGGTCCGCTTGTGCCGGGCTGGTCGCCCCAATAGGCACTTTGCTGCGCGATTGTTGAGCGGAAACGCGGGTCAGCTGCGTCAAGGGCCGCGTTTTTGCCGCCGATATATGCCGAAGCACCGCCTTTTATATTCGGTATCATCAGACTCCACGTCTCCCCTATTCCGTAACTCCATTGAGTGACATAATCGCGGTCAAGCCCATTGGTTTGATTTTCAACGTCTTTTGTCAAGACAGGCTTGCCACGCATCGTTTCTTTTCCAAACTCATAATTTGCGTAAAGCGTTGTGGTGCAAGTCATTATGGCGATAATTGCGACACAGGCCAAGATGCCGCTCGCCTTGAAAAACTCAAGATATTTTTTCTTTCTTACCGTTTCGACAAACTCGGCTATCACGAGGCATATCACAATCAGCAGCAGATAATAGGTTATCTGAAGATGTCCTGCGCGTACTTCGAGGGCCAATGCTATTGCTGTCAGCACCGCACCCCAAAGGTATTTCCCCTTGTATGTCAGCAAGATACCCGCGATGACAGGAGCCATGTAAGCCATTGCCATAGCCTTTGAGTTATGGCCGGCACCGATTACTATGAAAAGGTATGAGGTGAAACCGTATGCGAGTGCGCCGATGAAACTCACCCAGATTTTGCAATCCAACACGAGAAGCAATATGAAAAAGCCCAACATGCTGACAAACACCGCGCCTATCGGATGCGGGAAGCCGACATTGAGCACCTTGTGCACATAATTCATCAGGTTGCTGTCTTGCTGCACGCTGATGTTCCACGCGGGCATTCCGCCGAACATTGAATTTGTCCAAAGACTCTGTTCGCCTGTTTTCGCCTTATAATCAACGATTTCCTGCGACATTCCCTTGTGCATCTCAGCATCATGCTGCTTGATGCGTTTCCCTTGAATTACAGGAGAGAAATATACCAGCGTAATGATGGCAAACGCAACAATGCAAAGTACGATGCAAAGTGGTTTCTTGTAATCAGTAAAAAACTTTTTCATATTAGTAAACAACCTTTTTGCAATACTTATTATCTTGAGTATCAATGATTAACAAATACATTCTATTTGCTTTTTCAACATCACGAACCATCCCGTCAAGTTGGATATTGTTATCGCCTGGCATGAGGTTATGATAATCTTTTCTGCATATTTCTTTTCCGTCAAACGAAACAAGACGAATGACCGCATCTGTCGGCTTGTCCAATTTTATCACACATAAGCTATTGTCATTCATTGGATTAGGAGAAACGGTAACATTAATGTCATTGTTTACGACTTCATTCACTCCATAATCGCTCAGTTCGTAGCAGCCCATATCGATTCTGCCGTTAAAGATACGCGGACCGCCTTGAATGTCAGTTTCCGGAACGAAACAGCCTGTCATGTCGGCCAATCCGGAATCGACGCACGGACTGTTTTCAGTCAGTCTAAAATCATGATTATCAGCGTTCACGAACAAAGGATCTTCATTTATCATATCACGATAGTATTCTTCGGTGTAGAAATCGGGGTTATGATAAATCGAGTCGAGACCATATTGGACGTCGCCATTCTGGAACACCGGCCAGTTGTCGTCACCCCAGAGCCAAATCTGCGAGCCGTAGTAATATTCGTACTCATTACCGGAAAGGTCAGCATATATGGCATGGTTTCCGTAAATTATCGAGTTGTTAATCACAGGCTCTGAGCCGAAAGAGACCTGCATGCCGGCACCGCCGCCGCCACCGCAGATATTTTCAACAAGGGTGAAATTAGTGATTTCGGGGCTTGCCGTCGCCATGGCCATCCCGCCGCCGTAATGTATCACTTCGTTGTTGTAAGCCAGCACGTTAGACATTTTCACGTCAAGATGATTGCTTCGCTGGAGACCGAGTCCGCCGCCGTTTGTCGCAAAATTATTGTAGAAGACAGCCTTGTTCAGGACCACGCTACAGCTGTCGAAACTGCAGCCGCCGCCATAGCCGGCAGGCAGGTAATTGTCGTGCGAGACGATATTTTCGACGACGACATCGCAGTTGATGAAGAAGAAGCCGCCGCCGTAGGTGTAACTGCCTTCATAACCATAGCCTTGATTGTTATACGCCTCACAGTCAACGACTTCCACATTTGAATGTGACGCATAGATTCCGCCGCCTTTCGCACGGAAGATATTGTCGTGAAACACGCAGTTGTGCACCTTGGCGTTTTGAACACTGATGAACCTGATATTTGCACCGTTGCCGCCGAGCGGGGTCTTGCCGTATGAGAAATCACAATATTTCAAGACGACATCGCCGCTTTTTCTGAACTCAATGCCGCCCCATCCGCCGTTAAGTATTTCATAATCAGCGAATCCGGTCGTATCGGCGACGGAAAAAATTATCATATTGTCAGCTGTGCCCTCCGCGTTCAGCACACCTTCCACATTAATGCTGAAATTCTTCGAGGAAAGCACATGCGTCCCAGGCTCAATAGTCAGATTATCAGTGACATATACATCACCCACAAGCATAATTGTACCATTCCACGTACCATTTTGTTCGCCAGACACTTCAGTAATTTGGGCGTTTACATTGTTTGCAAAAAACACCGCGACAAATAAAAATAAAACTTTACGCATAATACCTGATATTTTAATCGTCAAAAATACACAATTTCGGCTTACGAAAGTTCGTTTTTTTTTACTATTTTTGCGGCATGAAAAAAAGCATATATTACATACTCTTGTTTGCTATAACATTGATTGTCAATGGTTGTGCAAATGCTGTTTCCCCAAGTGGAGGTCCCAAAGACGTTTTTCCTCCAGTTGTCGTGGAAACCAATCCCGAAAACTTCTCGAGAAATATCAAAAACAAAACAATTCACATCACCTTCGATGAGTTCGTCACGCTTGACAACGCGAGCAAGAACATCTTGATTTCCCCGCCGCAGAAAAAATCCCCTGATTTCCGCTTGAACGGCAAGGTTCTCACCATAAAATTCGAAGACGAGTTAAGACCTGAGACGACATACTCCATCAATTTCGGGTCAGCGATTAAGGATTTACATGAAGGTAACGTGTTGAAAGACTATGTATTTACGTTTTCAACAGGCGACACCATCGACTCGCTTTCGTTAGTCGGAAAGACCATCTCGGCGGAGACGTTGAAAGAAGGCGAGGACTTTTACGTCATGCTTTACGCCGATGAAAACGACACTCTCCCACTCGACTCGCTCCCGTATTCAGTGATGCCGAATTATGTGACAAAATCCGACAAAAACGGCAAATTCATGCTGACAGGCCTCGCTGACAAAAACTACCTGCTCTTCGCCTTGAAAGACGCAAACTCAAACATGATTTACGACATCCCGAATGAGGAGATTGGATTTTTCAGTGAGCTTGTCAGCCCACAGTACATTCCACATAATCAAGTGATTACAGATTCTACAGTTGTTCTGCCAAAAATTGATACGGTGATATATCAGCTGAATACTTTCGTCCAAGAGGATTCGGTGCAGAAAGTTTTCAAGAAAGAACTCGTTGAAGACGGGCTATTGCGTTTTGCATTCCGCTATCCTGCTGACAATGTGAGTTTTGGCATCTGTGAAGAACTGCCCGACAGTTTCAGTATCATGAAAGTGTTTTCGCCGAGAAAAGACACGATTTCGTTCTATTTCACGCCGGTGAAAGACAGTCTTTGGATCAGCATGAGCTATGACACCATCAACGACACTACGCATTACAGTCTGAAGCCACGTGTTTCGGTGAAGCCTAACAGGCGCAATGCCAAAGAACAAGAGGCTGTCAAGCGACTTGGGGTTTTAAGCAACGCCAAAGGCGGAAAACTGAAGCCGGAGCATCCGCTAATCCTCTCATTCAAAGAACCTGTCGTTGATGTCGTGATGCGCGACACGATGTGGTTCATTGATGGTAAAGACACTATTTTCAATGACTTACGGTTTACAAAATACGATAAATACGGTTTCAGGTTTAAAGTTGAGAAAGATTTCAAACCCGAAGGAAAATACAAAATCATCATTCCGGACTCGGTCTTTTTCGGCATCAGCGGGCTGACGAACGACACGACAAAATTAGACATCACGGTGCCTGAAATATCGCAATACGGCAACATTTACATCACGGTAGAAGTGCCTGAAAACGTGCCGCAAGCAGTCGTTCAACTGTTAAGCGGCGAAAAAATCCTTGACAGCAAAATCATCAAGGAAACACAAGAGATTGAATTTGAATATCTTGACGCAGGGAAATACAAATTGAAAGCGATCCTTGACACAGACTCAAACGGACTGTGGAGCCCTGGCAATTTCATCAAAAAGATGCAGCCGGAAAAAATTGTTTTCTACAAGACAGAACTTGAAGTCAAGGCAAACTGGGATATTGACTTAGACGAACCTTGGGAGCTTTAAATTGTTGATAATTAAAAATTAAGGAATATGAAGATTTCAGGAAAGATAATGGATATTGTCGGAAGAAGAATGTTTCCAGGAATTATTACAGTTGAAAACGGCAAGATTACTGACATCGTTGAGGAGCCTAACGACGAGACACGTATTATCATGCCCGGCTTTGTTGACTCGCACATCCACATCGAAAGCTCTATGCTCGTGCCGTCGGAGTTCGCGAGGATGGCGGTGGTCCACGGCAGCGTCGGGGCGGTATGCGACCCGCATGAGATAGCCAACGTATTGGGCATCAACGGAGTGCGTTTCATGATTGACAACGGAAAACGCGTCCCGTTCAAATTCCATTTCGGCGCGCCGAGCTGCGTCCCGGCCACGACATTCGAGACTTCCGGCGCGGTCCTCGACCACAACGACATCGAGACATTGATGTCGATGGACGACATCTACTTCCTCGGGGAAATGATGAATTACCCAGGGGTCATCTTCAATGACGAAGAGGTTCACCTGAAACTCGAAGCCGCAAGACGACACAACAAGCCCATCGACGGACACGCGCCGGGCGTGACTGGAGACGACGCAAGGAAATACGCATCGGCAGGCATCACAACCGACCACGAATGCTACACTCTTGAAGAGGCACTTGAGAAAGTCAAACTCGGTATGAAAATCCTGATCCGCGAAGGCAGCGCGGCCAAGAACTTCGACGCCCTCGTGCCGCTTTTCAACATCTGCCCTGACAAAATAATGTTCTGCACCGACGACTGTCACCCCGACGACCTCGTCAAATATCATATAAATAATTCGGTAAAACGAGCAATATCATTGGGTTACGACAAGTTCGACGTAATCAGAGCAGCGACAGCAGCACCTGTTGAACATTACAAAATGAACATCGGCCTTCTTCAGAAAAACGACCCCGCTGACTTCATCGTCATTGACAACTTCGAGAATTTCAATGTGTTGCAGACTTTCATCAATGGTGAACTCGTTGCCGAAAACGGAGAGAGCAGACTCAAACATCTTGCGACAATTCCAATCAATAACTTCGGCGCGAAGCCAGTCACTGCCGATGACTTTTACGTTGAGGATAACGACGAGAAAGTCAACGCGATAGAGGTCATCCCCGGGCAGTTGGTCACAAACAAGATCATTGTTGACCGTCACGACGCCGACATCTTGAAAATCGCGGTGATAAACAGATACCAGAAGTCGAAGCCGGCAGTAGGTTACATCAAAGGTTTCGGGTTGAAGAGAGGAGCCTTGGCGTCGAGCATCGCCCACGACAGCCATAATATTGTCGTTGTCGGTTGCAGCGATGAAGACATGGCAGCCGCTGTAAATCAGATAGTTATGCAGAAAGGCGGCATCACTGCGTATTCAAAGGAAGTGTGTACTACGATGCCCATGCCTGTGGCAGGACTTATGAACAACAGCGACGGTTACATGGTCGCGGAGGCATACAAAAATGTCTATAGGTTCGCAAAGAGCCTCGGCACCACGCTCAACGCTCCGTTCATGACGATGGCTTTCATGGCACTGTTAGTCATCCCGTCGTTGAAACTCAGTGACAAAGGACTTTTCGACGGAGAGAAATTCCAGTTCGAGAAACTGATGGCGGAGTGACAGAGACCATGAGGTTTCACCACGAATCGCACGAATTTTCACGAATTTATACTCAAACTCCTAATCACCTCAAACTCCTAATCTCCTCAATCTCCTTCACCCTATTTGAAGGACAAGACCTTTGAGATAAGCGCCTTCGGGGTGGTAGATGTTTATCGGATGGTCTTCGGGCTGTGAGAGTTGGTGCAGGATTCTGACTTTTCTGCCGGTTTCGATTGCCGCTGCCATCACGATGCTTTGGAACTGAGCCTTGTCAACGGCTTGCGAGCAGCTGAAAGTGAACAGCAGTCCGCCGTCTTTTATCTTCTTGATCGCCTCTTTGTTGATGAATTTATATCCGAGAAGCCCTCGGTGCAGTGATTTGTGATTCTTTGCGAACGCCGGCGGGTCGAGGATAATCATATCAAATTGATTTTCAGGCATATTCTGAAGATACAGCTTAGCATCTTCATCGATGCTCGGATTCGCTCCGGTCGAGAATCCGTTCAATTCGATATTCTTTTCACAGATTGCTATCGCTTTTTTCGAGCAATCGACGGAGACGACCTGTCTTGCGCCACCTTGTAATGCTGTCACGGAGAAGCCGCCGGTGTAGCAGAAAGTGTTCAGCACGGTGCGGTCTTTCGCGAGTCTTCTCACCAGATCGCGGTTGAAACGCTGGTCGAGGAAGAAACCTGTCTTCTGGCCTTCTTCCCAGTCAACCAGAAACTTGGAGTCGTTTTCAAGAACAAAGTCCTCGCATTTTCCGCCAAGGAGATAGCCGTCATCAACAGCGTCCTTGCCCATTCGTTGCATGGCTTCCGAACTCTTGTTGTAAATAGCTTCGAGCTTCAAATCAGGAATAGCCTCAAGTGCAAGAGCTACCGCCTTGATGTTCAACGCCATTCCTTCAGTCTGAGCCTGAATGACAGCGGTCTTTCCATAAATATCAACGATAAGTCCAGGGAGTCCGTCGCCTTCGGAATGGACGAGCCGGTAGCAGTTTGTATGTTGATTGTCAACGAATCCGAGAGCTTTACGTGTCTCGAAGGCGGCGTTGAGGCGTTGCTGCCAGAACATCGCGCCGATTTTTGTATTCTCGAATGAGAGGAGTTTCACGGCGATATTGCCTGCCTCGCAGAAGCCTGTGCCGATAATCTCATCGTTATTGTCTGTAACTGTCACAACATCACCGGCTTGAAGGCCTTCGGGACCTGATTCTATAGCACCGGAGAAAATCCACGGATGGAAACGCCTCACGGCATCGTCTTTGCCTTTGTGAAGCTTGATAACGGGGTATAACGGAGTCATGATATTCAGAATTTAAATCTCGCAAAGATACTGATTTTTCTTTATTTGCTTAGTCTTTCAATTGTTTTTGTTGTGGAAAAACCTTCCACAAGATCGATTGTCTCGACGCGACCGCCTTTCGCCATCACGATGTCGTAGCCGACGATGTCTTCAGGTTTGTAGTCGCTGCCTTTCACGAGGACATCGGGCTGCACCTTATTAATTAATTGGTAGGGCGTATCTTCATCGAAAAGCGTCACCGCGCTGACAAATTCCAACGCGGCGAGCACGAAGGCGCGGGCTTTCTCATCGTTGACGGGGCGTGTAGGGCCTTTCAACCGTTTCACCGAAGCATCGGTGTTCAAGCCGATTATCAGGACATCGCCTTTCGCGGCGGCTTTTGAGAGATATTCAACATGACCGAGGTGCAGGATGTCGAAACAGCCGTTGGAAAACACTATCTTCTTCCCGCTTCGGCGACATTCCACAAGCCATTTTTCGAGGCCTTCTCCGTCAAGGATTTTGCTGTTGATATTCTTGAAATAGTCCATAATCAAATTTTTTTAATATATTTTTAACACAAGTTGCACAAGTTCATATCACAAGTGTCACAAGTTTTTAATTTAAAGGTTTTCTTTTATCAAAAAACATCATAACGACATAAGCCACGACTCCGGTGATGATGTAAAAAATCATCTGCGAGCCGTGGTTTAATGCTGCAAAGGAGCCGGCGGTCTGCTCGGAGATTTCGTAGAAACCGCTCAGCAGCGTTATGCAGATGAAATGATATGTGCCGATGCCGCCTGGGACGGGTGCTACGACGCCCAATGTTGCGATTCCGAGAAGCGTGACGGCCTCAACGAAACCGAGTTGCGACGTCTCGCCCAGCATGTAAAACGGCAGCCATGTCATGACGACATAAAAGCCCCATACGCCTAAAGTGTAAAGGACAAAACGCCACTTCCTTTTCATCGTGACGACGCTCTTTATTCCATCGACGAAGCCGTGCCAGATTCTGGCGAGCCTCCTGCTTCTCCTGCAAAGCCTGATGATGACGATTACGGAAACGACGGCCGCCGCCGCTGCGGCAACGCCAAGAAGGATGTTATCTCTCACCTTATTAATTAATGGTATCATCCACGATGTGATGAGGCTTCCGAGTAGCTGCCATTGGAATACGATTACCAAGAATGCGAGCAGGAGCAGCACGCACAGGTCGATGATGCGTTCGGAGACAACGCTGCCGAGGTTTTTGTCGAACGGGATGTTCTCCCTGCGTTTTAGGACGGAGCAGCGCACCACTTCGCCGAGGCGCGGGAAGATGCAGTTGGCTAGATATGCTATCAGCACAGCACCGTATGTCGATGACGCACGCGTCTTGCAGCCCATCGCCTCAATCTGGATGTTCCAGCGCAACGCCCTGAAAAACAATGAGGCGGCGAGGCACAGCAGACTCAACAAAAGCCATGATATTTTGGCGGTTTTCACGTCGTTCCAGAGCCCGTGCAGATCAACGTTGCGGAAACTGAACCACAGCAGAGCAAGTCCGAGAGCGAGAAACGCCATGTAAGACAATGACTTAGAAATCTTTTTATTCATAATTCAAAAAACTTTGCAAATTTACATAATTAGAAAATATAAATGGCGGCAGATTGAAAAAATTAGTATCTTTGCAGCCGAAAAAAATGCCCCGGTAGTTCAACGGATAGAACGGAAGTTTCCTAAACTTTAGATTTGGGTTCGATTCCCAGCTGGGGTACTTCACCACAAGGTTAAAATATTGTATTTCAATGTTTTAACCTTTTTTATTTTAAAAACTGATTGCCTGAAAATGTTTTTCAGCATCAGATCATGTCCTTGAAAAATTTCATTATCCGAAAAATATTCAACAGTATCATAAATATCAATTTTAGTCTGCAAATTGACCAATATATTGAAGTTTTAAATTTTGGCTAAAATACAGACCTAAATTAATTGTTATAAATTTCGGCTTATATATTGACTAAAATTGTATTTTTGCAAAAAAAAATCGGATATGATAAACAAAGAAATTTTGGCAGAAGTGTTGAGGCAAAATCGCGAAATGGTTGAGAATATGCAAGTTGTGAAACGTGACTTTCTGTTTTATGACCATTTCAGATATGTTTTAGTTGGAGCGAGACGCGCCGGAAAATCGTTTCTTCTTTTTCAACGAATGCAGGAACTGCTTGCCAACGGGTACTCATGGGATGATATGTTGTACCTTAATTTTGAAGACGACCGCCTGCTTGGTTTTGATGTACATGACTTTGATTCCATTTTGATGGTCCATTCCGACATGAATGGCAACAGACCCATGCTGTTTCTCGATGAGATACAAAATATTGATGGTTGGGAGAAGTTCGCCCGTCGTTTGGCCGACCAAAAATATACGGTTTATATCACCGGTTCAAATGCAAAAATGCTCAGCTCCGATGTCGCCACGACACTTGGCGGACGATATGTCGTGCAAAATGTTTTCCCTTATAGTTTTTCTGAATTTGCAACAGCCAATCATTATTCCTTTGACGATGATTGTACAAACATTAATGCCGTTAAAACTTTGTTGGACGATTATGTCCAACATGGCGGTTTCCCTGAATGTGCATCTTTGCCTGGCAAGAAAGAATATCTGCTTTCTGTCTATCAAAAAATATATTTAGGTGACATCGCTCTACGCAATAAGGTGGAAAATCAAAATATTCTTCGCCTGATGTTCAAGAAATTAGCGGAGAGTGTGAAACAGCCTACCGCTTTGACACGACTTGCAAATATAATGACATCAACAGGCGTAAAGGTCTCGAAAAATACCGTCATTTCATACGCCAGTTACGCAAAGGATGCCTTCCTGATCCTTCCAATGAGAAATTTCGCGGATAGCTTTACCCAGCGTGAAACCAATCAGAAATTCTATTTCGTTGACAACGGCATCATCGGACTGCTGACCACCGACTGCCGCACTTCGCAGCTCGAAAACATGGTGGCGGTGGCTTTGCTCCGCAAATACGGGCTTGACAACAACGTGTTTTTCTACAGTCATAACGTGGAGGTCGATTTTGTTGTTCCGGAGAAAAAAATTGCCATTCAGGTTTGTTACAGTTTGGGTGATGATGACAGTGGAACTTTCATTCGAGAAAGCCAAGCTCTTTTGAAATTAGACAAGAGATTGGCATACAACAACTTAATTATTATTACATATAATGACAAAGAGCGTAGGATTGATATTGGAGACAAAACGATAATGGTCATGCCTGTATGGAAATGGATGTCTGAAATATAGATCCACTTCTTTCCTGACTTCATCAATGCGCCACCCAAATCAAGATTCGCTGTCAGATAAATCAAAAAGTTGCATTTATCACTTGAATTCAGCAATACATATAATTTATTACACAAAAAAAGCACCTCTCACGAGGTGCTTTTTTGTTGTCATTGCCGAACAGATTATTCAGCCATTTTCTTGTATCTTCCAGATAATGTGAACACTCTGTCTTCTCTGCCGATTTCTTCAATCTGAAGAATGACATATTCTTTTGTCTTATTGTCCTTTACAATGAATGCAAATTCGCAAACATTTCCTTCTGTGATATTGATTTCATTGAAAGAATTGATTTTCGATACAAATTCACTTGCTGCAAACGCAACAAGGTCTGGATACATTGTAAATTCATTGAAATCATGTCCATAATTGAAATCGACCTTATACAATGTATAGCCATCTTTTGGTTCTATGACAGCATAAAGGTCTTTCTCGTCCGCAGGATTTTCCTTGACACCGTCAATCTTAGTCCACTGGAGACCGATTTCATCAGTGCTTAACACAGCTGCTTCAGTGTCGTTTTTTGTCATCGTGAAATTTGAATCAGCAAGTGCGATGTCATCAATGACCTCGACGTTTATTTCTTTTTCAGCTGTACGTCCACCAATTGTCACCAATTTTGCAGAGATCGTATATGTCCCAACTGTATCGAGAACGACTGACTTTCCACCTTTGTCTTTGGTGTTGAACGCATAACTGCTTTCCCCCTTCACAATTGAGTCCGCCCTTCCAGGTATTGAAATGACCAGAGAATCTATTACATCATCAATATCCGTTGAAGCAGAGATACTCAAATCAAATTTCGCGAGTGACTGTTGGAAGACAGCGTCGGTTGTAATGTAACTTTCGCCAGCGTTCTTAAATTTAACAGTAGGAGGTGTCACGGTCACTACAGTTGCTATTCCCTGTGGCATTTCTTCTTTCTTGCAACTGTTCATTACCAAAACGAACACCGCCAATGATAATAATGCTATTGATAATTTTTTCATTTTTCTATGCTTTTAAGTTTGTAATAAAATCTTATTTGTCACATCATTAGAATGAGAAACGGAGGTTGAGTGCAGCTGACCATGTTGACAATGTGCCGGCGTATGTCCCCCATTTCGGGCTGGTGAATGTGTATTCCATCTTGCCAGTGTCCTTGTTCTTACCGTATGCGAGGATGTCGCTTGAACTGAGTTCCTTGTAGTTGCCCCAGCCTCTGTAGATGAGGTTAGCGACGTTCTTGATATCGATGCCGAATGTGAGTTTGTAGTAGTTGTTCTTGTCAAGGCCGATGGTTCTCTCATACTTGAAGTTGAAAGTATGGTGCATCGGGGCGACAACGCCGCCGCGTTCAGCATACTGTCCACGATGGTTCATGAGATATTTGTCACCGTTGATGAAGTCTTCATATTCCTGACGGTTAAGATCGCTGACGAATGGCATGACATATTCGCCTGCTTCGTTCTTCGCGAACAGTTCTGCTGTTGTCGGGATGTAGATGAGGCTGTTTGCACCGCCGTCGCCGTTGACATTGCTGTTCATCGTGTAGCTGTAGCGTGAGTAGCTGAATCCGCTGACGTATGCGAGGTTCACACCTTCATAGTAGAGGGAGACCGACTCCTGTGAGCGTTTGCCTGAGTTGAATGTCCAGTTGAGGGCGACGAGGATACGGTTAGGTGAGACGTATGAGCTGTAACCGAGTTCCTGGGCGTTTGAACCGTTGACACCGAATGTGTTGGTGTTGTATGCCGAGGTGACCTGGTCGCCGATACCGTCGATGACGTTCTTGCTGTTGGCGTATGTGTAAGCTGCCATGACGCTGAGGCCGCACTTGAAGTCTTTGCTCAACTGTCCTGTGATAGAACCATAGTAACCGTGCTTGTCGCTGTTAGTGATATAATATGGTGTCACTGCACTGCCGTTTGAGCTATTTATGCCTTCTGACTTCCACAACCATCTGCCTTCTTTCTCGCCAGGGAGATAAATTTCGCCATCGCGGACGATACCGAGTTTCTGGACTGCCACTGCTGTGATGTCATAGCTGAAAACGCCTTCCAAGGTACCTTTGATACCGCCAGGGAGTTTCGCATCGAGGGCGAGGTTTGTCTTCCATGCCTGAGGCATCTTGAGGTTCTTGTCCATGATTGTTGTCTGTGCCGGAGCCGGAAGGTCACCTGTTGAAAGAAGTGCGCTGTTGTTTGCTATGATGTCGTTGACATTTGTCTCGAAGGCAATGTCAATAGGCTCATTTTTGATGTACTGATTCTGCATGCAGTTCGAGTTACCAACTGCAGAGACGATCCACACGAATGGGAGACGGCCAGTGAAGAGACCTGTACCGCCGCGGAGGATGAGCTTGCGGTCACCCGTGATGTCCCAGTTGAAACCGACTCTCGGAGAGAAGCTGAGGCGTGCATTTGGCATGTCGGATGTTGACATTCCGTACATTGTGTTGTTCTCACCGTCGGCGATGCTGTGGTGAGCAATTATGTTACCGTTCTCGTCAACCGTATTCCAACCTGCGAGGAACTCGTTGTTCGTATTATAAGAAATTGTCGAAGGATATGTAGGAAGCTCGAAACGGATACCTGCTGAGAGTTTGAACTTCTCCGAGAGGTTCATCTCATCCTGGAAGTAAAGTGAGAACTGGTTGTACTTGAATGACGGGAACACCTGATCGTGATTGGCGTTGTTACCGTATGTGATGGCGAATGCCGCCGGTTTTGCTCCATTCACGAAATCCGTCCATGAGTCATAGACATAGTAACCTGCGCCGCCTTGCATGTAACCGTTCTGTGTCTTGTCCCATTCATACTGGAAGCCGCCGATGAGGTTGTGCTTGCCGAGCTGGTATGTCACCTCGTCTGTCGCGACGATTGTTCTGACGTCACGGAGGTTACCGTATGTGAACGGGTCCGGGCCGAATGACGTGAGGACAGCCTTGGTCGGGGTGCCGTTGACATCAATTGTCTGGAGAATATCAACTGTCGGGAACAAATCGCCCTCGAAGCTGCGAGGCTCGTTTTGGTATGAGTACGTGAAACGCAGCATGTTGTTACCGCGGCCGTTTGAGAATGATGAGTTCCATTCACCTGCGACTGACGAGAAATTCTGTCCCTGATAGTAGCGTGAGCTTTCAAAATACAATGCGTTGTATGATGTACGTCCGTATGACTTGCGGTTATAAACGCTGCTTCCCAATGGGCTGATTGATGATGACGGGTCTGAAGAATATTTGTCCCTCACCATTGAGTAACGGATGTTGACCTTGTTGTTCTTGTTGATGTTCCAGTCCAAGCGGGCCATGACTTTGAAGTCAGGGGTCTTGGCTGAATAGTCCTGATAACGGCCAGGATTGTAGTTGTATGTTGACTGGAGGTAATTGCTGATCTCATCCATCTGTGCAACTGTCGGCATGTTGTACTGCGTGCCGACACCCCATTCCTGGTTTTCGTTTTCACGGGCGAATCTGTCCTGGGCGACTTTTTCGTCTGACTTATATTCAAAGTTGACGAAGTAGAACAACTTGTTCTTCACGATAGGGCCGCCGACCGACACGCCGAATGTGTTGTCCAACGAATTTGAGAGTGAAAGATTCTTGGGGTCTTTTCTCGTTCCGTATTTCGTGCCGACGAGACCGTCGTTGTTGAAATAGTCGTAGATTGAGAAATGGAATTCATTTGTGCCGCTCTTTGTGACAGCATTGATGGCGCCGCCTGTGAAACCGCTCTGACGGACATCGAAAGGAGTGACGTTGATTGTCATTGCCTCAAGAGCGTCGAGAGAGATCGGGCTGCCGCCTGCAGGGAGGTTGCCGCCAATGCCAAAGGCGTTGTTGAACGCAGCACCGTCAACGGTGACGTATGACTGACGGTAGTTGCCGCCACCGATGGCGAGACCGTTTGATGTTGATGAAGCCTGTGGCGTCAGTGCGAGAACATCGTTAAGGCTGCGGCTCACTGTGGGGAGCTTCACAATATCCTCTGATGATACAGCTGTCGTGGTACCTGCGCGGTCGCTGTCCATTCCGCTCGGAATCGCTTCAGCCGTCACAACAACCTCATCAAGGTTGTATGACTCTTCGACCATCTTGAAGTTCTTGACCTTGGTTTCGCCCAATCCTGTCAAAATGCCTTCTTCGACAATAGGTTTGTAACTGACCATGCGGACTTCCATCTTATATGGACCGCCAGCACGGACGTTACCGATACGGTAGTAACCATCAGCATCAGAAGCAGCGTAATACTGTGTCCCTGATGTTGTGTGGGTTGCGACAATAGTAGCGAACGGCAACGGCTCATTGTTCCTGTCCGTTACCCTACCACTGATGTTTGATGATGTCACCTGCGCCCAAAGGCTTACAGACGTGACCATTGCTACGAATAAAAAAAGTAATTTTTTCATCATAGAAGTGATTTTTTGTTAGTAAATAGTGAATTGTGAATTTGTTTCTTCATTAGGAATTTTCCATGATTATTAATCGCCGCAAAGGTAAAAAAAATAATTCAACGTATGCAATTTTTCTAATCAAAATAATAATTAATTTTAACCACTTGATTACTATTTAAATAGCATTTATTTGTATCTTTGCACCCTGAAATCATTGCTTAAAACGGCATGTTTTGCGATTAAAAATCACCAAATATACCGTGGCGGCAATAATAGTTTTTGAGTTTCGTTATCTGTAAAAAATTCACACTGATGAAAAAACATCTACTCGCTTCAATTATATCATTGATTATCACGTCAGCATGTTACAGCCAGCAAATCGGCGAATGGACGGTTCATTCTCCTGGAATGAAAGTCATTGATGTGAACCTGATGCAGGGACAAGTCTTCGCCGCAACACAATACGATGTGTTTTTCGTGAACACATACGACAACAGTATCAACCGCCTGACAAAAACCAACGGACTGTCGGACTTCGGCGTGAAGGCAATCAGGCACGACAGTGGCTCCGGCATGACTTTCATCGGCTACTCAAACACGAACATCGACATCATCGACCGCGACGGAGACATATTCAACATCCCTGACATCAAAAACAAAAACATCCTCGGCAACAAAACCATAAACAATGCCATCTTCTTCAACGGGAAAATCTATGTCTGCTGCGGCTTCGGCATCGTTGTCATAGATTTGAAGAAAATGGAAGTCAGCGACACCTACATCATCGGGGAAAACAGCTCCTACCTGAACGTCAACGACTTGACTGTCTATAACGGCAAGTTCTACGCGGCGACAAGCGAAGGTGTCTTTTTCGCCGATGCCAACAACCCGAACCTCGTTGACTGCAACCAATGGACTTTCGACGAATCAATGCCTTACCCACTCGTTGAATACAGAAACATTGAGACATTTGGCAACTCACTGATTGCCAATGGCATAACAAACGGACTCTACGATGAGACATTCATTTTCGATGGCACTGAATGGAAGGAATACCTTCCTGACGAACGCTACATCCACAAACAAATACGAGCTTGCGGCGAGCGGCTGCTGATAGTCAACGACACTGTCATCACCACAACGTCAGGGACCAGCCAACAGCCGAAAAACATCAAGGTCTTCAACATAGGCTCTGAATGCATAAAGACCATAGCCAATTCAAATCTGACATCAGCCATATACGATGAAAAGCACGACTGTTATTGGATTGGCACTGACAATCAAAGCCTTGCAAGATACAACTCTGCCGGCAAATATGAATATTTCAAGATTGACGGGCCTTACTCGAACTATGTCTTTGACTTGAAGTCAGAAGGCAGAGACGTGTGGGTCGCCTCGGGCGGATATTCAAGCACGTGGGCCAACCACTGGCGCAACGACGGGGTCTTCCACTATGACGGCGAGAAATGGTCGTATGTCAGCGGGCACAACAGCATACTGCCTTACGACTTCTACGACGCAAGCTGCACGGCGCCGGTGCCAGGCAATGGCAACAAGGTTTACATTGGCTCGTATTACAAAGGCATCGCATTGATAGACAACAACAAGCGGGTTGCTTTATACGATGAAAAAAACAGCACACTTGGCTATCGTACCGCAGCGCTTCCATCGAAATACGTATGCGTCACAGGGATGGATTTCGACAGCAAAGGGACCTTGTGGGTAGCGAACAGCGGTGCCGAGAAACTCATCTCTTCGATGACATCTTCAGGAGTGTGGACAGCCTATAACATTGGCAATCAGGGTGGTGACGTCAGCCGGCTGATGGTTGACGACAACGACATCGTATGGCTTCTGACCCGCCAAGGCCAGGCCATCGTCTTCGACGGCAAGACACACAAGACCGTGAACAATGACAATACTACTGGCGGGCTGCCTGGAAACAGCATCAAATGTTTCACGATAGACCGGAACGGCACGGTCTGGATCGGGACCGACAACGGTGTCGCGATGTTCTATAACTCAAACAAAATCTTCCAAAACAGTTCGTTCTCCTGTTCGCAGATTCTCGTGCCACGTAACGATGGTACTGGACAAGCCGACTATCTGCTCTCCGGACTGACAATCAACTGCATAGCCGCCGACGGCGCAAACAAGATGTGGTTCGGAACAAACAACGGCGTCTTCTACATAAGCAACGACGGCCTAACACAACACCATCATTTCACAACGGAAAACAGCCCGCTGTTGTCAAATAACATAGAAAACATCACCATTGACAGTGACGGCATCGTGTATTTCTCAACGGAAAACGGCCTGATTTCCTACCGAGGCACTGCTACGCCTGGCGGAAAGACAAACTCCGATGTCCTCGTCTTCCCGAATCCGGTGCGACAAGACTATTCCGGCGTCATCGGAATCAAAGGTCTTGTGGAAGACGCATTAGTGAAGATAACCACCACAAGCGGTGCTTTCGTCACGCACCTCAGAGCCGAAGGCGGACAGGCTGTCTGGGACCGCACCGACATCAAAGGCAGAAGAGTCGAACCAGGCATCTACATAATTTTTGCGAGCGACAGCACAGGCAAAGAGACATATTGCACCAAAGTGTTGATTATGTAGCCGCTATGGAAGCCCAGGACAAAACCAAAGCGATTGTAATAAAAACGGTCAGATATGGCGACAGCAGCCTCATCGTGCGGCTTCTGACGGAAGACTCCGGACTGCAGCCGTTCATGGTCAAAGGCGCCTTCAGCAAAAACGCCAAGATAAAAGCTGCATTGTTCCAGCCTCTGACACTTCTCGACATAGTACGCGCCCGTTCACGCAGCGACCTCGGCTTCCTGAAGGAAGCCTCCCTGAACCACCCTTACCACAACATTCCGTTCGACATGAATAAAAACGCCATCGTGTTATTCATCAGCGAGTTACTTTCAAAAACAATACAGGAAGCCGAGACCGACACAGAGCTTTTCGGATTCATATACGACGCTTTGATTTCCCTTGATGAGACCGAGATGTCATGCGCTGACTTCCCGCTGAAATTCTCAATCGAACTGAGCCGTTATCTGGGTTTCGCGCCGAACACCGACGGTTTCAGGTGCGGCTGCGTCTTCAACCTCGAAGACGGCTGTTTCCACCAAAACGGGAATGGGATGCTTTATGTCATTGACAATCAGTTGACAGAAAAGTTTTTCAACCTTTGCAACTCTGACATATCAGAAAACAAAAGTCTGGACATCAGAAACGGCGAGAGGAGGTCGCTCCTCGATTCGGTCATCACGTATTACAAGCTTCATGTCGCCGGTTTCAACGACATCAAGTCGTGCGACATATTAAGAACAGTTCTGGAATCAGTCTGACACAGCTTCAACCATCGACCTTTCAACCTGCACGGGAAGTTTGCGGCCGAACATCTCAAAATCGACGACAATCCATTGTTTGCCTTTAAACTCGAGCAGGCTTCCTTCGATACCTTTCATTGCGCCGTATTTCACCATCACTTTCTGACCGAGTTGCAAGCCCGCAATTGACATTTCCTGATTGCTGATTGCCACCTGTCCGACATACTCATGTATTGCATTTATTTGATTTTCAGGAATATCAACAGGTTTGCCTTCAAAGCAGACAAATTGGACGATGCCAGGAGTATTAAGAATATCGTAATAGTTCCTCAAGTCGGTGCGAACAAACAGGTATGACTTAAAAAGCGGCTCGTCCACTTTCTTGCGGCGGTCGGACCATTGCTTGACCGTCGTAATGAGAGGCAGATACACCGTCACGCCGTCTCTTTCGAGCAGCGATGCGGATTTCTTCTCGAAACGCGATTTTACATAGACCGCATACCATTTTGCAGCTATGACTTTTTTTTCCATCAACTCCTTCTTTTTCTCAGGAAACGCGCAAACGGACCTTCTTTTGTGTGTTTATTGGAAGAATCCTCGCTGTAATAGCCGCCGCCATAGCTCGAGCCATAACCGTATCCGTAGCCATAACCGTATCCGTAGCCATAACCGCCATAACCAGAGCTGTAGCGGTAACCGTATGTGCCGGTGAACCTGATACCATTGATGATAATGTTGACTTTCAGGTCGCGTTCTTCAAAGTCCTTCATTATAGCCTCAAACACCTTCTTGTTGGTAACGCCTTGACGCACAACGAATGTCGCGACATCACAATGTTTCATCAGCAACAACGAGTCGGTCACCAGAGCGATAGGCGGAGTGTCAACGATAATGTAATCGTAAGTTTCCTTCAGCTCATTGAAGAGTTCATTGCAACGTTGGGAAGCGATAAGTTCGGCAGGGTTAGGTGGCACCGGGCCGGCGCATATCACATCAAGTGACGGTATCTTGCCTGATGGCTGTATGATTTCGCTCAACGAGGCTTTGTTGGCGAGATATGTGCTGACACCGAGTTTGTTGCTCAAGCCGAATTCCTGATACAGACGGGGCTTACGCAGGTCGAATCCGACAAGAACCGTCTTTTTCCCGTACAAAGCATATATCGACGCCATATTGATGGAGATGTAGGTCTTACCAACTGAAGCCATGTCACCTGTCACCATCAACGTACATTTGTCTTTGCCCTGGACAATAAAGTCGATATTAGTACGGATAGAACGGAACGACTCCGCGGCTGGCGACTTTGGTGATTCGATGACCATCGTCTTTGTGTTCTTCGTGCTGTCTATCTGGGGTATCTGCCCGATAATCGGGAATTTGCAGACATTTTCAATATCTTTGCGTTCCAGAATCTTCGTGTTAAAGAAGTCCTTCAACCATATATACACCGCCGGTATCATCAAGCCTATTAAAAGTGCTATAAGGTAATTAATTAAATCGCGAGGTGCGATTTTCTTCGCCAACGACACTTTCGCAGTGTCGATAATCTGATTGTCAGGGGTGTTGCTTGCCCTGAGGATTTGAGCCTCAGAACGTTTTTCCATCAGAAAGTTGTAGATGTTTTCGCTGTACGTGAACTTACGTGTGTATCCCAAATAACGGCGCTGGGCAGCCGGCAGCTCCTTCACTTGTTCATCAAGATTGCTGATATTGTTGTTGATTTCCTTGATTGTGAGGTTCGCGTTGTTAATCAAGTTATTGATATTCTCAAGCAACACCTTCTTCGTCTGGATGATCTGCTGGTCGATAGTCTGAACGATAGGATTCTTTTCCGTTGAAGTCAGAAGCTGTGTTGACTTTGTCTGGAAAAGCTCAACAAGCTTATTCACTGTCGTGTTGAGTATCGGGTCTTGGATGCCCACGGCGCTTGGAGCGACGAGTTTGTCGAGGTCATCAATGTTATCCTGAAGATAGCTCTTTATGTTATTATAGTATTTAAGATTAAGTTCGAGTTCGGCGCGTTTCTTTTCCTGTTCTTTCAAATAGTCGAAAAGTTGTGTGGCCTGAGCGTCAAGGTTCATGAAGTCGTTACCCTGCTGGAACACCTGAATGTCAACTTCGGCTTTCGACAAGGAATCCTGAATGCCTCCCAACTGATTGTCAATGAATTTTATTGTATTTTCCTGAACCTGATTCTTCATCTCAAGGTCTCTCTTGATATATTCGGTGCACAGTTGGTTGATGAACTCTGTGATTTTTCTCGGGTTGTTGCCTTGGATGGTCAGACGCAGCACCGACGCATTCTTGTTGATTGGAGCTATGGTATAGTTACTCATCATCTTCACCTGCGAGATCATGTCGTTAAATATGAACAAAAACTTCGTATCCTTCATATCCTCCTCGTCGAAGAAATAGGCCGGAACCACGCGGAACACATTGTATTCATTAGCGATTGTATCACCAAATTTGTATTTCCCCTCAAATTTCACTTCATTTTTCAATAAGCCTATAGTCTCTTCTCTCTTGAAATCGTAGTATGACCTGTTCTTACCTTCAGCCTTGATTGAGAAGCAGCTGTCGCCGAGCAGTTTCACCTCATACGTGAGACCGACCATCTGCGGTTTTGAATAGTCAATTTCAACCATTATTGGGTTGTCTCCGTACAGTTCTGACGTTGTCACCCTTCCTTTTGCATAATAAGTCACATCCAGATTTATGTGCTTCAAGGCACGTTCGGCAAGCATGTACGATTGAAGGACTGCCACCTCGTTGTCAACATTACCAGCACTTCTGAAATTCATTCCAGTCATCATCGAAGCCGCATCCATGCCCATTTTCTGTTCCTTGACGTAAACAGTTGATGACACCTGATAGACATCCGGGCTATATCTGTTGTAAAGATAACCTGCGCACAATGCGACAAAGCCAAAAATAACAAAAAGATACCAATAACTTATAAACTTGATGATCAATGATTTTACATCAATGGCATCTTCATTTTGAACCTGTACAGGTCTTGGAGTATTGTTAGTCTCGTTAGTCATTTACCAAAGTTTTAGCCGTTATTTTTTAATAGTTACCAAGAAGAATGTCATGACTGTCACGCCAAGCGACAGCATTGAGATAATCAGCGAATAAGGCACACTTGCGAAGCCCCAACGTTTGATTGACAGCGGCTCTACATAGATGATGTCATTCGGTTTCAAGTAGTAATCCGGATTTGAAAGGATGTCCGTGTCATTGATGTTAACTCTGACGACTTGCGAGCCTTCTGTGGTCTGGTGTACAATCTTGACGTTTTTCCTGTTGGCGAAATCCGTCGGGTTACCGGCGAGTGCGAGAGCCTGGAACAAGTTGATGTCCGACTGATAAACCTGATATTGCCCGGGCTTGTTGACCTCGCCAAGGATCGTCAGGTTGAAAATTCCGAGTTTGACATAGACAATTGTCTCCTTCTGATATTCATCGATGATTGTCTGTATCTTCTGTTGTATCTCGTCAATCGTCAGATCCTTGACATAAATCTTACCGGCATACGGGAAGTCGATGAGACCTTCATCACTGACAGTGAAGCCGTTGATATATATACTTGCATTACCGGCAGAATTTTGTGATGATGAACTGATTGCAGAGTTATTTGTATTTGTCAAACTGAAGAACGATGAGAAATTCTTATCCATGCTCGACACCCTTATATACAGATTGTCGCCCGGCTGCACCTTATAGCTGAAACTTCTCTTGTTAACGTACTCAATGGACGAGATGCTGTCAAGCATCGCCTCGTTCTGCAACATCAAGACTTTTTTCTGTGAGACGCATGATGTCAGCAACGTGACAGCAGCAACCACCGAAAAACACGCAACTTTCAAAAATGATCTTGTCATATTTTCTAATTATTCTAACTATTTTTTAGAAGGAACACATTTTATGGTCATGTTTTTAATGCCATAAAGCGGATCCTTGGAGTACTTGTTTTCCAACGTAAATTTGCAAATTCCTGATTCGCTTATATATAACTCACTTATCAGCATAAACTTAAAATGATAGTACCCGTCGGTCTTCTCCGACTTCCAATTGCCATCCCTGTCTTTCAAAGGAAATTTATAGTCCCTCACACGATGGCTTCCGTCCGGAAATTCGACAAGCATACAGAAAAGCATGTCTTTGTCATTCTTGGAAGACGGATAAACATTCGGAAAATCCTCCGACACGGTGAGTTCCATTATCACATCGACCGTTGTCGGAGCCTTCAAGATGTCGTAATCGACTTTCAGCAGGTCAAATCTACCCCATTCCTCCCCGACAAAATCCTTCGACAAGACGATAGTATCTTGCTTGTCAGAGCATGAGCCGATGGCCAATGCAACAATCATCATTGCAACCGCCTTGAAAACACGAGTTTTATTTCCTCTGAAACGCATCAATAATACCTTATGTGATAAGGCTGCAAAAATACAATTTTTTTTTAAATCGGCAAACATTTTTATTCTAAAACTTTTCATAATTTTGCACGTTGGTTTTCAGATATAAAAGCACTCGTAATCACATGATTAAGAACAAGATAAATTATTCAGGCAGGCAATATGTGATTATTGCGGCGTTTGTTGCCGTCGCTTTGATAATAACCGTCAAGCTCTTTTCCATTCAAATATTGAACAAAACGTACAGGCATTCATCTGACAACAATACGTTGCGAAACATCACATTATACCCGTCGAGGGGAAGGATCTACGACCGCGACGGGCGGCTGTTGGTCTATAACGATGCTGTCTATGATCTGATAATAACTCCGAAATTGGCGCGTGACATTGACACGAGTTCGTTTTGCAAATTATTGAATATCAATAACGACACATACAACAAACTGTATAACAAGGCCAAAAAGTATTCAATGGTGACACCGTCTGTATTCATCTCTCAAATCAGTAAGGAGGAGTACGGGCGTGTGGCGGAGATGATGTATCATTACCCTGGGTTTTATTTTCAGACACGCTCGATAAGGCAGTACCCCTACCCCATCGCAGCGCACACATTCGGAAGCATCGGCGAAGTGAGCCGGCAAGATTTACAGCTTGACACATACTACAAACAAGGCGATTACATCGGCAAGTCAGGCATTGAGAACTATTATGAGAAGGAACTTCGCGGCACCAAAGGCTTGAAAATCATTATCGTGGACGTGCACAACCGTGAGAAGGAACGTTTCATGGACGGACAGTGCGACACTCTGCCCGTCTCCGGTCTTGACATCATTCTCGGCATGGATGCTGAACTTCAGGAATACGGAGAACGCCTGATGGCTGGAAAGACCGGCTCCATTGTGGCGATTGAGCCGGCGACAGGACAGATACTCGCGATGGTCTCAGCCCCGTCATACGACCCCAACGAACTGGTTGGAAGACAACGGTCGGCGAACTACAGCAGATTGCTAAACGATTCACTCAAACCATTGATTAACAGAGCTATAAGCGGAGCTTATCCTCCAGGATCCACGTTCAAGATGATCAATGGGCTGATAGCGTTGCAGAGCGGGGTCATCAGCAACGGCACGGAATATCCGTGCGACGGGCCGGAAAGCGTTCCGATAAGATGCACCCACTACCATCATTCGCCAGCGAGACTTCACGATGCAATAGAGAACTCCTGCAATCCGTATTTCTGGCACGCTTTCAGCAACTTCCTGAACTCGCCGAAGTTCAACGACACAAAAGAAGCATACGAATATTGGTACGACATTGTCACAAGTTTCGGACTCGGACACACCTTAGACACCGACATACCGTTTACCACTTCAGGCAACATCCCGACAAGCAAATATTACGACAAGGTCTATCGCGGGAAATGGAACGCCATGACGGTGCGTTCGCTCAGCATCGGGCAGGGTGAGATTTTAGTGACGCCTCTCCAACTCGCGAACATCGCGGCGGCAATCGGCAACGAAGGCTTCTTCTACACTCCGCATTACATCAGAGCCTTCGCCGACAGCACACACACCGTCGATTCAAACTTCACGACGAGACACGTCATCCCCATCGACCGCAGACATTTCAGAGACGTAAAAATCGGGATGGAGAAAGTCTTTGAAGGTGAATACGGGACCGCCAGAATGTCGCGTATCGACAGCGTCAGCGTGTGCGGCAAGACCGGCACGGCCGAGAACCCGCA
Source organism: Bacteroidales bacterium (assembly GCA_024400295.1). GTDB lineage: Bacteria > Bacteroidota > Bacteroidia > Bacteroidales > F082 > Limimorpha. The sequence goes on from JAKSNA010000012.1 coordinate 31,561, forward strand.
CGGGCCGGACCATTCCATCTTCATGGGTTTCGCCCCCGCCGACAACCCGCAGATCGCCATCGCCGTGATTGTTGAAAATGCCGGCTTCGGCTCGACTTGGGCGGCGCCTATCGCATCTCTGATGATGGAAAAATACATAAAAGGCAGCGTCAAGCGCAAATGGGTGGAAAATAGAATTTGTTCAAACGATTATTAATATGAGAAGCAAAACAATAATAGGTAAAATTGACATCTGGCTGTTACTCATATATTTAGCTCTTGTCATTGTCGGGCTTCTCAGCATCTATGCAGCTGCCTACAACGAGAGTCACCCTGCCATCTACGACATGTCGCAGAACTACGGCAAGCAGCTGCTTTTCATCGGCATCAGCCTTGTTGTCGGGTTCCTCATCCTTCTCATTGACGCAAAATTTTTCAATGCTTTTGCATATCTGATCTACGGGCTATCGATATTTTCGCTCATAGCCGTGTTGCTTGTCGGCTCCAAGATTTCAGGTTCGACGTCATGGATACAGCTCGGTCCGCTATCGTTCCAGCCATCGGAGTTCGCGAAGTTCGGCACGGCTCTCGCCCTCGCGCATTTCCTCGGCAAAATCGACACCGACACAAGAATCCGCAGGACGCAGGTCACCGCCTATTGCATCGTGATGTTGCCCATGCTCCTCGTCCTGGCGCAGGGCGACGCAGGCTCCGCTCTCGTCTTCCTCACGTTTCTGCTCGTCCTTTACCGTGAAGGAATGGGCGGTAAGCTGCTCATCACCGGCGTGATCGCTGTCATTCTTTTCGTGCTGACCCTCTGTTTCTCAAAATGGTACGTCATGGCCGGCACCGCAGTAATCTACGGTATTTTACTCTGGCTCATAGACAGGACAAAGAAGAACATTATCATTGTCTCCACGATTCTTGTTGCGGCAATCGCGTTCATCTTCTCCGTCGATTTCGCGTTTCATCATATCCTGAAGCCACATCAGCAGACGCGCATCAACATCATCTTAGGACTTGAGCAAGACACTAAGGGCGTGGGTTACAACCTCAACCAGTCGAAGATAGCCATCGGCTCCGGCGGATTCCTCGGCAAAGGCTACCTGCAAGGCACGATGACGAAATACAACTACGTCCCGGAACAGCACACCGACTTCATCTTCTGCACCATCGGGGAGGAAAGCGGCTTCGTGGGATGTTTCGCCTTGATATGTCTGTATCTCGCTTTAATGTTGAGGATCATCGTGTTGGCCGAACGACAACGCTCGCCTTTCAGCAGGATTTACGGCTACGGCATCGCCTGCATCTTCTTCTTCCACTTCGCCATTAATATAGGAATGACAATAGGACTTGTGCCTGTCATCGGCATCCCATTGCCATTCTTGAGTTACGGAGGCTCAAGCCTCCTGATGTTCACGATGATGATTTTCGTCTTCCTGAAGCAAGACGCGAACCGGATGAATATCCTGTAGTTCTAAACTCCAAATGAGATTCCCAGTCCTTTAGCGGCCCTGACCAGGTCGCAGTCGGGCTGCACGAAGTTCATCTTCGCCACGGCGTCTTTGATCGGCACGCTGATGACATTCGGGTGACGATACGCCACCATGTTGCCGTATTCCTTGTTGAGCACCATCTCGAACGCCTTCACGCCGAACTGCGACGCAAGCACGCGGTCGTAGGCCACCGGCACGCCGCCGCGTTGCAGGTGACCGAGTGTCGTCTCACGCATATCGTGCTGGAAACCGGCGGCTTTCATCTGTTCGATGAATTTCACGCCGATGCCGCCGAGCCTCACGTTCTCGTATCCGACCTCCTTGCTCACTTCAAATATTTGCTGTCCGTCTTTCGGCTTCGCGCCTTCGCTGATGACGACGATGGCGGAGCCGCGGTCGTTGACGAAACGGCTTTCAAGACGTTCCTTCACAATGTTGATGTCGTACGGGAATTCCGGGATGAGGCACACCTCGGCGCCGCCGGCCACCGCCGCGTTCAACGCAATCCAGCCGGCATCACGGCCCATGACTTCAAGCACGAACACGCGGTTGTGACTCGCCGAAGTCGTCACGAGCTTATCTACGGCCTCCGTCGCGATCTGGACGGCGGTCTGGAAGCCGAAGGTGCAGTCGGTCATCGAGAGATCGTTGTCGATGGTCTTCGGCACGCCGATGATGTTCAGGCCTTTCTCGAAGAGTTTCTGCGAGATGCGCTGCGAGCCGTCGCCGCCAATGTTGATGACGCAGTCAACACCCATGTATTCGAGCCGCTGTATCATCTCGTCGGAGCGGTCAACGACCTCCCACGTGCCGTCGTTTCTCTTCACCGGCCACGAGAACGGGCCGCCTTTGTTTGTCGTCTCAATTATCGTGCCGCCGCGGAAATGGATGCCGCGCACGGCTTCCGGCGTCAGTTTCACAATCTCCTGTGGGGTCCACAGCACGCCGTTGAAGGCCTGGATGCTTCCGAGCACTTCCCAGTCTTTTTCCTGCGAGGCCCTCTTCACGATGGCGCGAATCACGGCGTTCAAGCCCGGGCAGTCGCCGCCACCGGTTAATACTAATAAGCGTTTCATTGTTTAAATGCTATTTTATTTATGGAATTGTTTATTTTAGATACGTTTAATATTAGTTTCCATTTCCAGCCAAGGTTCATCATCAAAATGAATTTCACCTTCTTCTAACATTTGTTGAGCATTCTCGGCAGCTTTTTCCTCATTATCAGCTTCAATCTCAATGATTTTGAAGATGGTTTGCGACGCTTTAAAAATGTATTTCATATTAAATGTAAATAAAATTAAAGTTAGTTTATATCAACTTTCAAGACTGCATTTTAGGATTTTTGAGAAGAACGAGCTTTTACAGATAAAATCACACCAACATTCCTGTCCGCATGACATCATCATAAAGCGGGGAATGGCTGTTTTCCTCCATCAATACAGGCTCAATCAATGAACTCACTTGGCGGACATCATGCCAAAGACCTCTCGTCCACACCCACCAATTATCACCGAAAGACGGCACAATGACGGCCACATCAATGTCACTTTCCGGCCTGGCACAGCCTTTGCTGTAGGAACCAAACAGATACACTTTGAAATTTCCATCAAAGCGAGGAGTTATGATTTGCTTGTATCTTTTGACGAGTCCGATAACTTGTTCTTTATCCATTGCTGCAATTGTTTGGTTTCATCTATAATTGTTCTGCACTTTTCTTTTGACAACATCTGTGCCAACTGTTCTTTGTACTCTGGATAGCGAGCTTGTATGTTCATTGGCACAAGGGTTTCTATTGTATCCAATTGTGCGTCTGTCATTTCCTTTTCAAGTCCAGTATCTTCCGCAAGCCGAATCAGATTGTGGATAAAAGTAGGGTCGGTATGCAATGTATCACACCAATACGCTTTCAGAGTTTTCTCAATAGCCTGATGGCACATGAATGCTACATAGAGCCAGCGTCCACCGTTATATAAGGTTTCAGCAGTCTCTATGTCATAATCGGCAAGGTCGATCCAATAAGGAACTCTGTCTTTAAGCATATCTATTGTTGTTTTCAGGTGCAAAAATAAAAACAATTTCTGTTTGTCGCAAGAGCTGTTTCTGTTTGTAAAGTATAGACGCAGCGTGCCACGTCTATACATATCAGTCAATTATTTCACATCCACCTTGATCTGCAGTTCATCCAGCTGTTCCTGCGAGATGGTTGACGGCGACTCCGCCATGACATCGCGGCCCTGGTTGTTCTTCGGGAATGCGATGAAGTCGCGGATGCTGTCCTGGCCGCCGAAGAGCGAGCAGAGGCGGTCGAAGCCGAAGGCGAGGCCTGCGTGAGGCGGCGCGCCATATTCAAAGGCGTTCATCAGGAAGCCGAACTGCTCCTGCGCCTTCTCGTCGGTGAAGCCGAGGGTGTGGAACATCTTCCTCTGGAGGTTCTTGTCGTGGATACGCACCGAGCCGCCGCCGACCTCGACGCCGTTGAGCACGATGTCGTATGCGTTGGCGCGGATGTCGCCCCAGCGTTCCGGCTGCTCGAGAAGATATTCGTCTTCCGGTTTCGGAGCCGTGAACGGATGGTGCATCGCATAGTAACGCTGTGTCTCCTCGTCCCATTCGAGAAGCGGGAAGTCGATGACCCACAATGGTTTATAGTTATACGGGTCGCGGAGTCCGAGCTGGTTGCCCATCTCAAGACGGAGCGCGTTCATCTGCACCCTCACCGGCATCGCCTTGCCGCTCATGACGAGAAGCATGTCGCCAGGTTTCGCGCCGCACTTGTCGAGCCACGTCTTCAAGATTTCAGGTATATAAAATTTATCTACAGACGACTTTATCGAGCCGTCTTCGTTGTATTTCACATAGACAAGACCTTTCGCCCCGACCTGCGGACGTTTCACGAAGTCTGTCAGAGCGTCGGTCTGCTTGCGCGTGTAGTTCGCGCAGCCCTCGGCGTTGATGGCGACGACGAGTTCCGCCTCGTCGAACACCGGGAATCCGTGGCCTTTGGCGACGTCGTTGAGTTCGACGAACCTCATGCCGAAACGGATGTCCGGCTTGTCGCTGCCGTAATATTTCATCGCGTCGTGCCATGTCATGCGCGGGAAGTCACCGAACTCGATGCCTTTGATGGTCTTGAAGAGATGTTTCGCGAGACCCTCGAACATGTTGATGACGTCTTCCTGCTCGGCGAACGACATCTCGCAGTCGATCTGCGTGAACTCTGGCTGGCGGTCGGCGCGGAGGTCCTCATCGCGGAAGCAGCGCACGATCTGGAAGTAACGGTCGAAGCCGGAGACCATGAGCAGCTGCTTGAACTGCTGCGGTGACTGCGGGAGGGCGTAGAACTCGCCCGGGTTCATCCTCGACGGGACGACGAAGTCGCGGGCGCCTTCCGGCGTTGACTTGATGAGGCAAGGTGTCTCGATTTCAAGGAAGTCGTTGCCCGACAGATATTTACGCACCTCCTGGGCCATATTGTGGCGGAGGATGATGTTATTCTTGACGGGGTTGCGGCGGAGGTCGAGGTAACGGTATTTCATGCGGATGTCGTCGCCGCCGTCCGACTGGTCTTCAATGGTGAAAGGCGGCACCTTGGAGGTTGTGAGGATGTTGAGGCTGTCAACTTTTATCTCGATGTCGCCTGTCGGGTTCTTCGGGTTCTTCGACTCGCGTTCAACCACGATGCCTTTCGCCTGGACGACGTATTCGCGTCCGATTTCGCGGGCGGTCTTCAAAGTTTCAGCTGATGTAACTCCTTCTTGCAGAAAGAGTTGTGTTATTCCGTAACGGTCGCGGAGGTCGATCCAGACCAGTGCGCCCTTGTCGCGCACACGCTGCACCCATCCGCTCAAAGTGACTTCCTGGCCCACGTTTGCCATGCGAAGTTCACCGCAAGTGTTAGTTCTGAACATATAATCCAAAAATTTTGTTTCCATTAATTATAAGGTGCAAAAATACACAATTTTATCAAGTGCGGGAAAAAAATATTACATTAGTTACAGCGAATATTTTTACTTGAAATGTGGCGGTAAGTGGTTTTGAAAAACACAGTTAGCGCGAGTATTTTTCTTAAAACGCGGCGGTAAGTGGTTTTGAAAACATAGTTAGCGCGAGTATTTTTTCTTGAAATATGGCGGTAAGTGGTTTTAAAAACATAGTTAGCGCGAATATTTTTTCTTGAAACATGGCGGTAAGTATATTTTTTTGTATATTTGCAGCAAAAAATAATCCACGATGGAAAACATTTTCGGAAGAAAAAAAGAGCAGGAAACACTGAAAAACTGCTTCGAATCGCATGAAGCTGAATTGATTGCGGTATATGGTCGCCGCAGGGTTGGCAAGACATTTCTCGTAAGGAACTATTGCGATGACAATTTTGATTTTTATGCCACCGGAATTTACGAAGGGACAAAAAACGAACAGCTTGCGGTTTTCCATAAGCAGCTTTGCGATTATTCTAAAACCCCCTACCCAACTGTTGACAACTGGTTTGACGCATTCGACCAGCTAAAACATTATATATCAACACTTGACAAAGAAAAAATCATAATATTCCTTGATGAATTGCCTTGGTTCGACACAGCCCGTTCAAGGTTTCTGAAAGCTTTTGAACTATTCTGGAACAGTTACGCATCAGCACGTCCAAATATCAAATTGATTATCTGTGGTTCGGCAACGACATGGATGATTTCCAACATTTTCGGCAGCAAAGGCGGACTTTACAACCGCGTTACAAGAAAAATAAAACTGTCGATGTTCAATCTTTATGAAACCGAAACTTATTTAAAATCAAGGGGAATTGTCTGGAGCCGCTATCAGATTTCCGAGGCTTACATGATTTTCGGAGGTGTGCCTTATTATTTGAAAATGCTTCAAAAGGGACGCAGTCTTGCGCAAAACGTAGATGATATAATGTTTTCAGAAAACGCAGAATTAAAAGACGAATACAAATTTCTCTTCCGTTCGCTTTTCAAAGATTCCACATTGTATGAAAAAATAATCGGATTACTCGAAACAAAATCGAACGGCCTGACTCGTAGTGAAATTATTAAATCATTGAATATCAATGATGGTGGCTCTTTAACAAAAGTCCTAAACGATCTATGCGATTGTGATTTCGTCAGAAAATACAAGCCTTTTGAAAAAAAGGAACGAGATACCATTTTCCAACTTACGGACTTTTTCACATTGTTCCACCACAAATTCATTGCCGATGGCAAACACAATGACGAGCATCTTTGGACAAATATGGTTGACTCGTCGGAACGCCGAGTGTGGAGTGGATATGCTTTTGAACAACTCTGCCTGCATCATATCTCACAGATTAAGAACAAGTTAGGAATCAGCGGCGTACTTACAGACACTTTCTCGTGGTATTGCCCTAAAAACGATGAATACGATGGCGGCCAGATTGACCTCGTCATTGACCGCCGCGACCAAGTCATCAATCTATGCGAAATGAAATATTCGATCAACGAATATACAATCACGAAAAAATACAGCGATGAAATGATAGACAGAATGGAACTTTTCCGTATGAAAACCAAGACGAGAAAGGCACTCCACCTCACCATGGTGACAACATACGGTCTCAAAAACAACGCCTATTCATCAGCGATACAAAACGACGTGACATTAGATGACCTTTTTATTGATTGTTAGAACTTTTTGAGTTTTCACAAACCACCTTCATCCTGCAATTCCTGCAGTCAAAGTCAAGGCGGAAATGGCCTCTGTCGTTGCTGATATATAAAGGTAGAGCCGGTTTCCCGGTTTCCTTTGAACACATCCCGTTGGCGTAACGGATGCAATGTTTGGTCGTCATAACCACGACATCACCTTCCGGAAGCGTCTTCTCCAAGCCGTCGGAAATCTCCACAACGCCATGATTTTCATAGAACCGCCGCGATTCCGAGTTTATCACGTTGCCGGAATATGTGAGCGATTCCTCTGGATATGGAATTTCATTTTTAGGAGCCTGTCTGACCTCTCTGCTCTGCTGATGTTTCTCAACCAAAGCGTCTTCAAGCTTCACCACAAGCTGTCGTTTCAGCTCACCGAGTGCCGAAGCTGGAATGAAATACGGCCAGCTGAAGTCAACCTCAATATTTTCGACAACAAACTTCGTGTCGCCCCACTGCGAGAGCTTTGTTCGGATTGTGTCCATAGCCTTTTCCGGGTTATTCGCCTGCGACAAAACCAATGGCAAAGACACGCTTACTTCCTGATTTTCAAGATATTGATGTGCGACAAACAACTCTATTCCATCTTCTTTTTCGGTGAGCCGCAAACTGATTTTGTCCTTACGTTGTCCGGTTGAATTTTCGACAGCTTTCTGCCAGGCGATGTCAAAATTTCGGAAAAGCCTGACGTGCGGCTGAATTGACTTGAACAGACGCGACGGAGTGACCAACAGACTGTTTTCTTTTCTTCTGAATGACTGAGGCGCGACATCAACGCCGTTCACGTTGAAACCTTGGAGTTCGTTATTTTTGTCAAGAAAACAGAGACCGTCGCCGTTGTGAAATTCAACATTACTATTGATAATCAACTTATTGCCATTGATTCGCTCTATCGTCCCGACGCATTCACCCATCGACTTCGGTGTGAAAGGCGCGTCAATGTTTTTCTGGCGTCCGTGGACGAAATAATCGGTGAAGCCGCGATTGAACGACTTCTCAAGATTCGGCTCGAAAGCCGGAGTCGAGATGCCGTGCGAAGAACGCTCCAGATCGGAGCGTCTTTCAATAATACTATCTATTTCACGACGATAAAAAGCCGTCGTATTCTTCACATAATCAGCGTCTTTGAGACGACCTTCGATTTTAAACGATGTAATTCCGGCATCAATGAGCTCTTCAAGATTTCCGGAATTGTTAAGGTCGCGAAGTGAAAGCAGGTGCCTGTTATTAATTAATGTATGTCCGTCTTCATCTTCGAGATTCCAGGCGAGCCGGCACGGTTGCGCACAAGCCCCGCGGTTTGCCGACCGACGCCCGATGACGTGGCTCAGATAGCACTGACCGCTGTAACTGACGCACAACGCACCGTGAACAAAGAACTCCAAAGGCACCGTCGTCTTTGAGCGAATGTATTTTATTTCATTGATATTCAATTCCCTCGCAAGCACAACCTGCGAAAAACCTACATCTTCGAGGAACTTCACTTTTTCGGCGGAAATGTTATGACACTGCGTCGAGGCGTGAAACGCAACCGGCGGCATGTCTGCCATCTGAAGAAGTGCCATGTCCTGCACGATGAGCGCGTCAACGCCGGCGTTCCAGCAGTCCCACGCCATCTTGCGTGCCTGTTCTAACTCATTATCATACAACAAAGTATTGAGTGTGACATAAACTTTCGCGTCGAAAATGGCGGCATGACGGCACAGTTTTTCGATGTCTTCGATGCTGTTGCCGACTTTCTCGCGGGCGCCGAAATCAGGGCCGCCGATATAGACAGCATCAGCACCGTGATTGATAGCCGCGACACCGACTTCAAGGTTTTTTGCAGGAGATAAAAGCTCGATTTTTTTCATGGGCGCAAAATTACACAAGTTTTTAACGCAAGTTACACGGGTTTTTAACACAAGTTACACAAGTTTTTAATTACTTAAAAAAAACAAACTTCCGACATCGACAAGTTCACCGTTATATAATTCAATGATTTTCATTTTGTTACGTCTGATAAACTTCTTCAGTTCCTTGCATTCCTTCAGATAATTCAGCGAACCGCAGACAACCACACTGTCGCCAAGAAGCCCACAGCAGCCAGGAAAAAATCCATATTTCTGCCCGGGTAATATAATCTGTTGAGGATCAACATAAAAGACATTGAAACCATGTTTTTCAAGCGTCTTCTTTATTCCCAAGTCAGAAGTGATATAATTCATAGAATTTAACGCCAAAAGATTGCAACGCGTATATCCTTGATTTACATTTATTTGCAAAGATTTCTTCCACAATTTTTCATCAGAAAATTGTAAATTATGAATCAGAATATTGTCAATTCCGACGGCATTATAATGAACAGTTTCAGGATATTTGACGCCGACAGGCTTATCACCTTTAATAATAGGGCGGTTTATTTTTTCAAGCCATGCGGTTGGCGTATTTGGTGCGCAAACAATTGATTTACAGTCTCTTTCATTATCACAGAAAAAGAAGATGTCGGGGTGCGATGAGATTGACGGATAGGCCAAGTCCGAAGGTTCGAGCCAGACCACATTTCCGAGAGTTTCAAGTTTTTCACGCGCCTCGGCGGGCATTGTCGCACTTGCGATTATAGTAGTCTGCGCCGCCGGAAATAAAGTCTTAATAGCCTTGTAAATTACTGATTTATAAAGTGTTTCAAGTCTTTTCTTATTTTCTCCCTTGTAACCGACTGCGTGCGGCATTTGGTTTTCAGCGACTTCAATCACAACAGATGAGTTACTGATTTTTTCTACCTTCAAGTTATCGGAATGGGAATTTGTTGATTTTCCAACATTTTCGATTGCGGACTCAATTTTGTCACCCCAGATTTTCGAGAAGACCATATCGGCAAAATTTGCGTGATACGGCCCTGCAACATACGCCTGATTATCAAGATCTTCGGAAGTATGAAGTCCGACTCGCAAAACTTTCAAGCCATTATTTTCAAAGAACTCATAGATTTTCGCACTTTGACTGGCGGCCTCGTCAAGCGAAAGCGGGACGTATTCACCTTTACGATAAAGACGTTCTAACTCCGTGTCTTTCACCACAATGCAAGGATAGATGCGCGTTTCCTTGGCTCCAAGTCTGACAATGTCGCGGGCAGTCCGCATATCATTCTCAAAAGTGTCGAAAGGCAGTCCGAGCATCATTTGAAGTCCGAGTGTAATTCCTTCATTGTTAATTATTTGCGAAGCTATTTCAATATCTTTGAAAGTATGTCCGCGTCCACATTTCAGCAATATCTCATCGTTGGTCGTCTGCGCACCGAGTTCAATGTTCCTCATCCCGAGACTTTTCAGGATTCTGACGCGTTTTTCGTCGATATAATCTGGTCGGGTGCTGCATCTGATGCCGTCAACGAGGCCGTTTTCGAGGTACGGCTGCACAATTTTCAAGAAATCGTCCTGCATTTGTACGGGCAGTCCGGTGAAATTTCCACCGAAGAACGCGACTTCCACGAACCTTTTTTCTGACGAAAATGTTAATAAATGTCTTTCAATAATATTTTTAACATCTTGAATATCAGGAAGATTTTGTTTACCTGTAATACTAAATTGGTTGCAATAAACGCATCTGTAAGGGCATGCGAGTTCCGGCAGAAATATCGGTATGTTGTAATGTTTCATTTCGGTCCCAAAATTGCAAAATATTCTTGAATTATTTACGTTTTCAACCACAAAAAAACATTATCTTTGCAAGTTTGTTTTTTGGTAATAAAAATACAAGATTTATAACGTTAAATTTTTATCTAAAATGAAAAAAACCATTAAGAACATTCTGGTTATTGCAATGGTTACGCTCGTGACTCTTGTTGGCGCAACAAGTTGTAAATCATCAGGAAAAATGTCAAAGAAAGAGTACAAAGCAAGAGTCGAGCAGGCCAAGACTGACCTCACAGCAATCATTGATGGCACGACTGAATGGAGTTGTGACGAGCAGCAGGCACGCCTTGACCAGATCAAGGAAGTAGATTTCTCGAAAAAAAATCCAGAAGTTGTGGAAATGATAGACAGGGCACAGGCGGCTGTCACAGCATGCAAGGAAGAGATGGCACGCATCGCCGAAGAGCAGCGCATCGCTGAAGAGAGAAGACTCAGGGAGATGGAAGAGATGAACAAGCCGAAAACAAACATTGACGAATACCTCAACAGAATCGCCGGAGCACGCGACATCAACGCAGCCAACAGCTTGATCAGGGAAGCCCTCGGGCTTTTCAGTTCACCTGATGTCCCGGTCCTCATCCTCATCAACAAATACGGCGACTACGACCGTCCGACGACAGCCGAGCAATACCTCAACTACGTGAAGGACCAGAAAAAAGCCGGCGCCAAGGTCAACAACATCAAGATGGAAAACGGCAAAATCACTGAATTAGAATTAATCATTAAGAAATAAAGACATGAAAAAGATATTATTCGCATTAGCATTTGCATTTTTCGCATTGACAGGTTACCAGTCATTCGCACAAGAACCGGAATTAAGCCCCGAGCGCAAACACGACATCGACAGTCTCGCACTTGAAAAAGTCCGCGACCTGTCGAAATACGTGAAAATCGTCGGTTCTAAAGACACACCGTGGAGCGAAGCCAACAGAGTCATCGACCGTGCTGAAGAGCTGTTCGCGCCAGACGCCGAAATCGGTGTCTCATCACTTGCAAAGACAAAGATTGAATATTACAAGGTGCGTCAGTACCTCGAAAGATTGATGCGTCTCAACTACGACCGCGTTGAGATTGACTGGTACAAGATACAGTATGTGTCTGATTTACAACGTCAGCCAGACGGAACTTACGTCGGTGTCATCACAGTGTTCCAGACTTTCAAAGGCTACGACGCTGAAGGCAGGCTCGTTTATCAGGACACCACAAAGAAAGACATCACAGTCTATGTGAAACGCAAAGAGACACAGATCGGTGGCCGTCTCATCGGCTTCTGGGATGTCATGCTCGGCGATATGAGAGTTAAAGAAACAGCTTTGAAATAATGAATGCGTTTTCGAGATTTTTTGGATTTGTATTAATCACGTTTCTGTGCTTTAACATTGATGCACAAGTGATTAGCGGAAGCCTTGGCGACTTCCAGATGGATGAGACCGAGCTTTACACGATGACGAAGCAGATGAGTCAGTTCATCAGCCGTTTCAACTACGAAGAGGACCAATATGGCACCAAGATTGACCCGAAAAGTCCCGATTACCACAATGCAGCGAAGCGCAAGACCGTCCTGCCGTTGTTGTTCGACATGGAAAACCCAAGAACGGCAGGCAGTCTCCGCGACTTTTTCGTCGATGACCTCACCAAAAACAACAGCCAGTTCTTTCAGTTCCTTGGCGGAAAATGGTATTCAGAGGTTTCAGCCAAATTCATCTGGAAAGGAAATACCGTTGACGTCAGCCTGATTATGGCGATAGAAAAAGAAGGTCTCGGCTCCAAATGGGTGATTTCCAACGTGTTCTTCAACGAGTTCCAACAATATTTCCCGCAAGGCGAACTCGCGGAAAAAGAAAAACACTTCCTTCATCCAATGAGTCATGAACTTGACTTCATGAATATCTATAAGGCCTTTAATGACCCACAAATCATTGATTACTACGCATCTACAGATTATCAGCCAGATTATCTCACTCTATTTTTCTATGAAATAAAAAAAGGTAATCTGAAATTCGACCACGTTGAAAGCGTGAAATTCCACGTCTTGCAGATCAACAACTGGTACTTTGAAGTGTCATGGTTCAACCGCGCCGGTTACAACTCAGGCTGGCTGATATCTAACCTCATGTATATCAATGAAGAAGAAAGACAAACTTTATTGAAAATTTACCAACCTTCAATTCAGCAGACAAAATAATGAAGAAGTTCCTGTTTTTTTTGACAGCTGCATTTCTGTGCGTAAACATTTCGGCACAAAAGAAAAACAGCCATGCCAATAACAATGTCAACGAATACAAAGACCAGATTAAAATGATGGTCAAATATCTTGAAGACACATTTTCTTTCATCGGAGACCCGGAGAATACGACACAAGAGAAAGACATCATTTTCCGCGAAAGTTACCTCAAGATTTTCAAAGATGACAAGGTCCAAATCGAAGACGACCTTGATGAGCATCGTAGGACCGCTATCAACAAGGACATTCAGGCATATCTGAAAGACATCGACTTCTTTTTCAAAGACATAACGTTTTCATTGAATGTCGAAAACATTGAGGTGAAAACCAACGAAAACAACGAGACATATTTCTTCGTCACCACAATGAGGACGATGAACGGGCATAATATTTCGGGCGACACCGTGAACGACAGACGCAAACGCTTCATGGAAATTAACCTCGACCATTTCAAGAAAGAACTTAAGATTGCAAGCATCTACACCACCAAACCCAATGAAAATGAAGAACTTAGAAATTGGTGGAACAAGATGCCACTTGCATGGAAACAGTATTTAGGCGAAAACAACTTCCTCTTCGACACCATCGAAATGAAAAATCTGAGCCACATCTACAAGGACTCAATCGTGATAAGCACCTACGCCGATGACATGCTGATTGAGCACACAATCGCAGCCGACATGAACGTCGTGTATTCGAAGCTGTCGTCACTGTCGAAGACAACCGAAGTGGATGTCAGCTACAACACCGAAATTCACAGCCTTGACCCATTGCAGGAAATGTCGGAAATCACAAATCTCGACTGCTCAAACACAGATATCTTTGATGTTAGCCCGATCAGAAATCTTAACAAAATCAAGAACTTAAATATCAGCAACACAGAAATAGATGACATTTCAAGCCTCAAATACAACAGTGAGATGCTCGTCTTGAGAGCCGACAACATTCCGATTAAAGACATCGAAACAGTTGAATGCTTCACCATGCTGACAAACCTTTCGATAGCCGGTGTGCAGACTGCCGACATCAAACCATTGAATTACTGCACGCAACTCACACATCTTGACATTTCGGGGACACAAGTCATGACTTTGGATTCCGTGTATCTCGCGCCGACCATGCATAACTTGAATCTGAGCGGCACAGGCATCAGTGACCTCACACCTATCGCACACCTCGAGAATCTTCAAGGCATAAACATGGACTACACGCAAGTCACAGATTTGTCCCCTTTAAGCAACATGCACAAACTCAATGAGATACAATGCAGCAACACAAAAGTCGCCGACATCATGCCTTTGAAAGACCTCCCACAACTCATCAGAATTTATTGCGACAACACAAATATCGACTCTAAAAAAGCGTCGGAGTTTTCCAAAGCCAACAACAAAGTCATGGTCATCTTTGAGACCGAAACACTAAGGAAATGGTGGGATGATCTCCCTGTCTATTGGAAGACAGCCCTGACCAAACAGACAAGCATCGACATCAACCCAACGCCGGAGGAGCTTCACAGCCTGATTCAGATAAAATCGCTTGAAGTTGACGCGGCGATACAAGACGCAACACCAATCAACAGACTCACAAGCCTTGAGAAATTGGTTTTGAGCAACACTAAAATAATTGACATTGAGCCACTTCGCGGATTGCTCAACATCAAACATCTTGAGATGAAAAACACCAAGATCCAGAGTCTGCAGCCACTTGACGACCTTACAAACCTCCAGGAACTCAACATTGAAAACACTCTCATTTCCGACCTTTCACCATTGCAAAACATGTCGAACCTCTCGATGATTTACGCGGAAAACAGCAAGATAACACCCGAGACAGTGTATAACCTGAAAGTCGCACAACCACAAGTCACAGTGATTTACCAGACAGAACGACTCCGCAGCTGGTGGAACACGCTCGACAACTCATGGAGAGACATCCTCAAGGAATATGTGAGTGTTGATGCGAATCCGACAGCCGAACAGTTGCAGAGACTCGCTGACATAACAGAGATTGAAGTGCGTTCAAACACAATGGTTTCGAGTTTGGAGCCTGTTTCGAGACTGCATTTCATCAAGAAACTCGTTGTCAAAGACAATCAGCTGACAGACCTCAGTCCGCTTGCAAACATGAGACTGCTTGAAGTTTTAGATGTCAGCGGAAACGCAATTGATGACATCACAGTTCTGGGCGGAATAACCACAGTAACTTCATTATCAATAGAAAACACTATAGTCACCGACATCAGTGTTGTTGAAAACATGCCTAAACTTAAAGTTCTTAACATCGCCAACACAAGCGTCAAGAACATCAAAGCCTTGACAAATTGCAAGAAACTTGAAGAGCTGAACATAGCCAACACGCCTGTCAAGACGCTTTCACCGATAATGAACACCACAACGTTGAAACACATCAAGGCGTTCAATTCAAAGGTCAAGAAAAAAGACATTGAGTCGTTAAGGAAACAGTATCCTGAAATCAATATTGTATATTATTGATCTTGAGTTAAATAATCCAACTTATCGGATAACCTTTCTGCACCATGTAGTGTTCGGTTGCGTCTTTTTCATCGGAGAATCCGAGGAAGTAACCGCCGCCGCCTGAACCGCACAGTTTTATCTGGAAATGAGCTACGTCTCTTTTCACAAAGAACAAAGGCATCATTTTCTCTGTCACCATCGGCTCAAACATAATCGTCTGATAATAAGACAGTTTAGACAAATTATCAAAGAACTCCTCTGCTTCACCGGCCACCAATGAGTTGATGCAGCGTCCGACGTACGGGAGATACAGTTCTTCGTATGCCTTCAGATAACGTGGATCTTTACGCTTTTCATTGAAATGATTGACCAATGACTTTGTGTCGGACTTTATATTACTGTCAATCAAGAAGATATGAACATTTTCCGGGAGGAAATTCTCATCGAGGATATTGATTTTTTTATCTTCGTCAAGGATGAAAGGCTTGCCGTAGAAACACTGAAGCGGGTCGAGACCGGAACTGTTCCCGTGGAAACAATTCTCCATATCGGCAAGAAATCTTTTCAATTCCATCGGGTCTTCTATCTCGCCGATGCGAAAACGGTCATAGACCGCGGCTGTCAGTGCGCCGGAGCTTCCTACACCGTATCCCGACGGAATGCTTGAGTCGAGGAAAAGCCCCTTTTTCAACTCGGTCTTAAATCTCGCCACGTCAATATATTCGCTAAAACGTTCATTATCTTTGAGATAATTGTAAAATACGTTAAGACTTCTGTTGGAGGCATAGTTGCGTTTTCCGGGATTCCGCCAGATGAAATCCCAATGCGACGAACCGGTATATAAGGGTATCAGAAGCGCTGATGACCCATAAATCATTGAATATTCACCAAAAAGAATTACTTTCCCGTAGTAATTTTTTATAACATTCCCCATTAAAAACAAAAATTTATAATGTTAAAAAATTTTTACAAAGTCGTCAATATATTGATTTTCAATGCAATAATATTTCAACTTTTCTTCAACGAAAGCGGCGACTTGATTTTTAAATTCATCAGGATATAGAAGATGGACATTCGGCCCGGCATCGAGCGTGAAGCAGACCGGAACTTTCTTCTTATATCTGAATTTGCCTATTTCCTCTGTGATTTTCAACGTGTTAGGTTCAACCAATCTGTATGCCGGATTTGATGTCGCCATCAGTTCGTGCAACTGAATCGCCTCCGACTCGGCGATGTCAATAAATGTTTCCAGATTACCGTTTTTAAGCGCACCGATAAGCCGACTTGTGTTGTAACGTGCTGTTGCATAACGCTGTTCAGCCATCGGATGCCCGTCCATCAACGCGTGACCCGCTCTGCTCGAAACGCTTTTCTCTTTGTTTGAAACGATGAGAATCGTGTCGTGATATGTCTTGAAAACAGGAGCGACAATATCGGCGAGAGGCACCGCAAATTCGTCGGAACTGCCTTTGAATGAAGAAGTTTCACCCCACAGAGCCATCACAGGATAGACAGAACGCGCCGCGCTCCCCGATGCCAGACGCGACAACATCGACGCGCGACGGAGGTCAACCGGTGCGGTGTCATGTTCCAAGACCTTTTCAAGTTTCAGAAGGCAAAGCACGAGCGCACTCATCGAGGAAGCACTCGATGCGATTCCTGAAGAATGCGGAAAAGAATTGCTGCTTTCAACCGTCAGATGATTGACAACATCAGCCGAAAAATGGAACAAATCCAAATGCTCCTCAAGATATTTGTTTATTTTCTCCTTGAATTTCGGCGATTCCTTCCCTTCAAACAAAAATTGCAAACCACTTGCATTTTCTTTGTCATACCTAATATAAGTATATGTAAAACAATTATTTAACGTAAAACTCACCGATGGGTTGTTAGGCAGTTGGTCGCCATGTTTACCCCAATATTTTACGATTGCAATGTTTGAAGAAGATTTTGCCGAAACAGAAATTCCTTGATTCTCCATGATTCATAATAATGGTGCAAAAATAGCATTTTTTCGCCAAATAATTTTATTGCCAATAAGTTTTTTGAAATTTTCTCGTTATGATGAAAAACAAAAACATAATTTACTAATTTTGCAGCCAATAAAATTTTTATAAATATGAAGATAATCAGAGTGTTAACATTAGTTTTTGCATTATCGGCAATGTTTGTGTCATGTTCTGAAAAAACCGTTCAGCAGCGGAAAGACCGCTCTGTCGGCGGCAGTTCGGAGATTCTTTTGGTGACGCAAAACGAAGAGCAATGGAACGGCAGCATCGGTGAGGCGGTTCGCGGATATTTCGAGATGGAGCAATATGGTTTGCCACAGCCCGAAAAAACATATAAAGTGGTGAATATCAATATGTCAGCACTTAACGATATGTTCAAGAAACACCGTAATCTCATCATTGCGGAAATAAATTCTGAATTGCCGAATCCTGTGATTGAGTCGGAAAACGACTGGATGTCATCGCCGCAATATGCAATGAAGATTAAGGCAAAAGACGCCGAGACATGGATTAAAGTCTTTGATTCACAAAAAGATAAGCTAAAAACCTTTTTCGATGAGAATGAGCGTCAGCGTTTCATGAATTTCTTCAGGCCTAACGCCAACACTGATGCCATGAACAAGGTGAAAAACACTTTCGGTTTCTCAATGGTTGTGCCAAAAGACTTCTGCATCAGTGTTGACAGGAACAACTACATGAGCATCACGAAGGACGCGGAGACGAAAGAGCTGCTTATGAATCTGATAATCTATGAGTTACCATACAAAAACGAATCAGATTTAAGCGAGACGCGTCTCGTGCAGGTACGCGACTCCATTGTTAAGAAATACATTTCCGGACCGACCGACGGAAGCTATATGATCACTGAACTGGAATTTGTCCCGCCTGTATTTACGGTTTTGCCCGACTTTCCGGCAGGTTACGCCGTTGAGATGCGTGGAATGTGGAACATACACAAGGAGTTCATGGCAGGACCATTTGTCTCATATACGATTGTAAACCCTGAACGCAACAAACTCATCACCGTCGAAGGGTTTGTTTACTATCCGAACAAGGAAAAAAGAGATTTCCTAAAACAATTGGAATCAATGATTTACAGCATCAGATTCTGATAAAACCTGTCAAACAGCCTCAAAAGTCATCTCACAATCTTGAGTTTTTGTCCGACACTCAGGTTATTGCTCTTGAGGTTGTTTGTCTTTTTGATTTTATCGACAGACGTATTGAATTTCTTAGCTATTTCCCAAAGCGTATCGCCCGACTTGACCGTGTAGGTCTGGGTACTGCCTGTTGAAGTGGTTGAGGATGAACTGCCTGAACCTTCTGGCGGATAGACTTTCAGCTTCTGCCCTACTTTTATCGTTGTGGATTTCAAGTTGTTCCATTTCTTGATGTCGGTGACAGAACATTTATATTTTGATGCGATTTTGCCGAGAGTCTCGCCTGACTTCACGACATGAACCTGTTGTGTCGTCGAGCGTTCTACAGGAGCTGCGTTGCCGGCCTGTGCCATCGGTGCACCTGAAGGATAGACCACCAGTTTCTGGTTCGGGTAGATGGTGGTGTTTCTCATATTATTCCATTTCTGGATCTGGCTCACGCTGACATGGTATTTCTTCGCGATACTGCCGAGGTTCTCACCGCTTTTCACGATATGGACGCTTCTGTCGGATATTTTCTTGATTTCCTCCTGCATCTTTTCCTTGTCAATGCCGCGTTTCGTCTTGAACTCATAAAGTGCCTTTTCGTTTTCGATATACGCCTCGACATATTCCTCCGGAATGCTGAGCAGGTACGGTTTCTTGTCGGAAGCCGGAATAATCTGTTGCTTATATTGAGGGTTAAAGAATTTCAGATCTGCCATCGGAATGCCGAGCATCTCGTTAAGTTGCTCAAAATGAAGCGGTTGATGAACAGTGACAGTGTCAATGCCATCCTTCATGATACCCGGGTCGAGCGGGCAGATGTTGTGTTCATCGGGATAATTCATGATGTAATTCACCGCGATGAAAGCCGGCACATAGCCACGTGTCTCACGCGGCAGGAAAGGCCATATCGCCCAATAGTTCTTGATGCCGCCAGCCCGCTTTATAGCCTTGCGCACGTTGCCCGCACCAGAGTTGTACGCCGCAAGAGCAAGGAACCAATCGCCGAAAGTGTCATACAAATCCTGAAGGTGTTGACATGCCGCCTCCGTCGATTTCAACGGGTCGAAACGGTCTTCAACCATCGTAGTCGAATTAAGCTTATAGACCTTGCCTGTCCCGTACATGAACTGCCAAAGCCCCTTCGCGCCGGCATGAGAGCCAGCTGTCGGATTCAACGCCGACTCAACAACAGCCAAGTACTTGAGTTCCAATGGCATATTGTGCTTGTCGAGACATTGCTCAAACATCGGGAAATACACATCGGCAAGACCTAACATTCGCGCCGTCTTGTCTCTTTTCTGAACGGCATACACATCAATGAACGACTTGACATGTTTGTTAAAAACCAACTCCATCGTCGTCTCACGGTTCAAATCTTCAATGCGCTTCGCATAGATACTGTCTGGAAACGTCGGGACATAACCTTTGGGATAATTGCATGAATTCGCCTTGCTTTCATCAAAATACGGGATAATCTGCAGAGTGTCAATCATTTCCAGCATCACTTCAGACTCATTCACGATGCCCTCGCCGGAATTGTCGGCATCGAAAAGCTCCTGAATGCGCATCTGAACACTGTCGGGAAGACTCCTGTCAACAGAGTCAATAATCATGACATCATCCGTCTCAACGACATCAATCGTGTCATTCAGAAGATTGGGATTACTTATGATAATTGTGTCGGCTTTATCGTCATATTCTACAACGACTTCATTATCAATATTTTTATTATCAATCTTCTTATCTTTGTTTGTGATATTTTCAATAAAAGAACAGCCTGCTAACATTAACGGCAAGGCGAAAATCAAAGTCTTTTTCATCTTGAAATTAAAATAGTTTGCAAAAATACAAAAATTTCAAAGAATTAACGAACAAAAATCCGCTATATTTTACAAAAAAGAGTATATTTGCACCTCAATTTATAAAATTTAATGATGAAAAAATATTTGTTTAGTCTATTGACTGTCATTGCATTATGCTCAAATTTTTCGGCTAATGCGCAAGAGGTGAAGAAACCTGACTGGAGAAAACTTCACTATCTTTCGGAAGAAGAGATGAACACACCTGTCAAAAGTTTGAATTTTGTTGAGACCGACCCGCCGGCGGGAGAGCCGCGTTTCGTTGCGGAATTTGAGCCGATGCAGGCGGTATTAATCCGTTATCCTCTCGGAATACCTTATACGGTCGTGAAGGAATTGGCTGAAGACTGCACCTTAATCACCGTTGTGTCAAGCGGTTACGAGAACTCAGCGAGAGCTGAATACCAGAGCAACGGCGTCAACATGGACAACTGCGTTTTTGTGAACGCCCCGACAGATTCATATTGGGTGCGCGACTACGGTCCGTGGTACATCTTCGAAGGCCGCGAGCCTGCCATCGTTGACAACGTCTATAACCGCCCGCGCCCGAACGACGACAACGTCTCCGGCGTCTTCGCGAACTACTGGAACATCCCGATGTACGGCATGAACCTTCAGCACACAGGCGGCAACATGATGGAAGACGGCCGCGGCCACGGTGTCTCCGACGAACTCGTCGTCCAGGAAAACGGCTACAACGAGACAAACGTCCGCAACAAAATGCGCGACTACCTCGGCATCGACCCGTATCACATCACCATCGACCCGCAAGGCGACTACATCGCGCACGTTGACTGCTGGGGCAAATACCTCGCACCCGACAAGATCTTGATTGCACAGCTTCCGCAAAGCAACCCGCAATATGCACTCTACGAGCAAGTTGCCGAATATTTCGCAACAACAAACTGCTGCTGGGGCTATCCTTACCACGTGTATCGCGTTCAGGAACCTGGCGGCTACACACTCGCCCCTTATACCAACAGCTTGATTCTCAATAATAAGGTATTCGTCCCGCTCGGAGAAAACGCTTCATACAACCAACAGGCACTCGCTGTTTATCAGGAAGCAATGCCAGGCTATGAAATCCTTGGCTTCGAAAACAACGACTGGTCGATAGGTTGGGAAAACACCGACGCTCTCCACTGCCGCACACGCGGTGTCATGGACTTCGACATGCTTTTCGTTGACCATCGCGATGTCGTCTTCGGCGAACAGCAGTGGCAGGACTCAATCGCCATCACAAGCAAGTTCATCGCATACAGCGGACAGGATCTGAAACAAGACTCCTTATTAATATATTACAGCATCGACGGCGGTGAATACCAGACCGCACACATGACAGCAACCGGCAACCCTGACGAATATGTCGGCTATATCAAAGGTTATCAAGGACTTTCAGAAATAGATTATTACGTTTTCGGCGCCGATGAGTCGGGACACAGATACCAGCAGCCGGTGTTCGGCGAGCTCGACCCTCACCATTTCACAATGGAGGAGCACGAAAGCTTACTGCTCACCTTCGACGTTGATGAGGTCGTGATAGATGAAGGACAGCAATTCGCGATATTCAACGTGACAAACAACACCAACACGGCTATCACCGTGAATGATGTTGTCGAAAACAACACCGACTACCTCAACATCCATACAAGCGTGAGCACAAATCCGGTCAGTCTCCCCTACACCCTCCAGCCTGGATTGTCGATGAAGATTACCGCCGAACTCGTCCTTATCGTCAAAGGTTACGTCGAGACAAGCATAAGCGTCATCACGTCGGGCGGAGAGCAGACAATCACTGTGAAGATAGACGAGCAGTTGATCTCCGGCATAAATGAAAACCCGTTGTCATCGGTTGAGGTCTATCCAAATCCGATGAACAATACGTTATTCATCAAGAACCCTGACATTCAAAACGTTACAATTTTCAACGCTATCGGGCAGCAGGTCTTGTCTGTCGAGAACAGAAATGAAATCGATGTCGAGAGACTTGAAAGCGGACTTTACTTCGTGAGGATTTCCGACAATCATGGCAACAACGTTGTGAGAAAGATTGTCAAGCGTTAACGCGCGTCAATATCAAAAACAAGCTGCGGAAGTTTGGAATCTTACTTTCGCAGCTTGTTTGTTTTTTTGTATATTTTTCTGTCGCTCCGTGTGACCGCAACGCCGTGCAGGTGCGCAAAGGCAAGTACCCAGAAAGCGACTCCGATGAAGCCGTCAAAGCCGGTGAGAAAGCCACCACACAGATAGGGAAGGACGGCACCAACAAAGGCAAAATCTTCCGCTTCAACCCCGGCAAGCAGGAGAAGATCTTCCCGCCGAAACATCCGTACCTGCCGAAAGGGTGCGGAAACTGCGAGTACAAACTCAGTTACGATTCAAATAACGAGAAATGCAGGGCATGCCGTGCCATTAAGAAATGTATGGAACGCGCTCAAAAACTGACAAAGGAAACAGTAAAAGAGTACAAGAATGGATGGAAATTAGAAACCTACGCTATTATTGACAAATCCACCGACGACTACAAGCGTATTGAAAAAACAGCGATGGATTTTGCGAAGAGAGGCGAGCAGGTGGTCATCACGCCCAAGTTCGACTCTCCGGAAAACTGTCCTGACTATGACAATATCTACGGCAGCTTGGAAGGCACGAAATACTACGGCAAATGCCCTGATTTCAAAGTGGGAAATGTTTGGTACGAACACGAGGGATTTACAGGAAAGAACCCCAAAAGCTCATTCCGTAATATGTGCAATCACGGATTGAAGCAATCCGACAGAATTATTATTGAGGATTGTGGATTGACCGATGGGTATATGTATCGGAGCATTCTCAGTAGAGTAGTACGTGGGGAAAACATCAAAGAAGTTTGGATTCGTAAGGACAAGAAAATACGTGTGCTATATAAAGCAGAAAGCCAATGAAATCAATCATCGGCTCCTGAATCAACGAATCCGCAGAATCGTTGGTGCAAAAATACATCTTTTTTTTAACATACAACAAAAAAATTAAAAAAATGGAAAACCACAAAAAACATGGACGCGAACCAACTCATCAACGACATCCTCTCCGACAGGTGCGGGAAACCGCCGTCGCCTTCAACTTCATTGGCATCCTCCTGCTCCGCCGGATAAAAAAGTCATGCAACTGGCGCACGTTTTAGAAATAAAGTGCATCTTTGCGGCGTCAAAATAAAAAAATAACACAATGGTTACAATGACGGTACACTATGATGAGAGAAACAAAGACGCACAGTTTCTTACAAATATCATCAGATCAGTATCTTACATGAGAGTCGAAGATGTAAAAAACAAAGAAGAACAGTTTCTACAGGTCTCCTGACGACCTGAAGGCGGGAAGAGTGTTCGAGGCGAAAGACGGCAAGGATTTAATAGAACAATGCTTGAAGAGGACGACAAGCTAATCCTGCAATTTGCCAATACCATCACACATCCAGATCTCTTCAAATAGCGGGACCCCACCACGGAAACCCGTTTTTTTCTTTTTCAGAACCGCGGCGTCCTCTCCTTTATCGGCTCGACAAGATGCGGGTCGGCATGGTTGGCGTAGCGGGTCGTCAAGTTCAGGTCATAGTGGCCGTCGTGCTGCATCACTGTAAGCAGGTCGAGGTCCGTGTCGTTGGAGAGCAGGAATATGAGTTTGCGTTTCTCTTCGTCCACGTAGGTGACGATGCACGCGTGATGCCCGAACTTCTCGTAGTCGATGTACGCTCGGTCCATCGCCATTATGACCCCCTTGTTCAGGGTCTCCGGCTTGAGCATGAAGGAGTCGTTGGTGGCCGCGGACGTGAACGCCTGATTTGGAGGATTTTTGACTTGTCAAGCAATTTTTTCACCTGACCGTATAGCGGTTGTCCGAAAAAATCTGTACTTTCCCCATGTTATTTTTGATTTTTGTAGTACAGTAAAATAACACAAAGGGCTGAATTTCCAAACGGGAATCAGCCCTTATTTTTCGCCCTCAAAAAAGTTTTATCGGACAGTAACAAAAAAAGGTGCACTAAAACTACAAGTCTCGGTGCACCTTTTGTTTGAAAAATTATCGACTTTAGAACTCCATTATCGATTTCTTGATGATTTCAATGGCCTGACGGAGTTCGTCTTCGCTGATCACGAGAGGCGGAGCGAAGCGGATGATGTGCTGGTGCGTCGGTTTTGCCAGCAGGCCATTGTCGCGCATCTTGAGACAGACGTCCCATGCTTCCTTACCGTTCATAGGCTTGATAATCACTGCGTTGAGCAAGCCTTTACCACGAACCTTCTGAATCATCGGGTGTTTGATCTTCATGATTTCCTCACGGAAGATCTTTCCGAGGTAATCGGCTTTTTCCATGAGGCCTTCGTCTTTGATGACCTGGAGGGCTGCCATCGACACTCTTGCCGCGACAGGGTTGCCGCCGAATGTCGAGCCGTGTTCGCCCGGTTTGATGTTCATCATGATGTAGTCGTCGGCGAGGACTGCCGATACCGGCACCACGCCGCCGCCGAGAGCCTTGCCGAGAATCAGCACGTCAGGACGGACGCCTTCGTGGTCACAGGCGAGCATCTTGCCCGTGCGGGCGATACCGCACTGAACCTCGTCGGCCATGAACAACACGTTGTATTTCTTGCAGATGTCGTAGCATTTCTTGAGGTAGCCTTCATCCGGGACATACACGCCGGCCTCACCTTGAATAGGTTCGACGAGGAAAGCGGCGATCTTCTTGCCGTCTTTCGCGAGGACCTGCTCCAAAGCGTCCGGGTCGTTGTAAGGGATGCGGATGAAACCAGGTGTCAGAGGGCCGTAGTTCGCGTACGAGTCGGGGTCGTTCGACATGGTGATGATGGTGATTGTGCGGCCGTGGAAGTTGCCTTCGCAGCACACGATGCATGTCTCGTCATTCGGGATGCCCTTGCAGACGGTGCCCCAGCGGCGTGCGAGCTTCAGAGCCGTCTCGTCGGCCTCGGCGCCTGTGTTCATCGGCAGCACCTTGTCGTAGCCGAAATATTCCGTCACATATTTCTCCCACGGACCGAGAGCGTCGTTGTAGAAAGCACGCGAGCTTAAAGTCAGTCTCTCCGCCTGGTCGGTCATCGCCTTGATGATCGCCGGGTGGCAATGTCCCTGGTTAACAGCCGAATAAGCTGATAAAAAGTCGAAATATTCTTTTCCTTCAACGTCCCACACCTTGGCGCCTTTGCCTTTCGCGAGGACTACCGGAAGCGGATGATAGTTGTGAGCGCCGTATTTAGCCTCCAACTCCATCGCATACTGAGAAGTCATTTTTTCTTCTGCCATGATTGTAATTTTTTAAAAATTATTTTTAATTTATGACCGCAAAATTAAGTATTTTTTCAAATCAAAGGCTAATTTTTGAAAATATTTTTTACCTTATGCACAAGAAAATTTAATATTTTTGCGAAAATTTTTCAGATATGATTCATTCGATGACAGGCTACGGCAAGGCCGAGCAACTTTATAATACCAATAACATCTGTGTTGAAATAAAGACGTTGAACAGCAAGCAGTTAGACCTCTCCTTGAAACTTCCGCAAGAACTTAAGGCAAGCGAATTTGACTACCGCAATGAAATAGCGGCGGTTCTGCAAAGAGGTAAAGTCGATGCCACGATTACCATCACAAACACCGATGTCGCGCAGAACACACATATTGAGAAAGAGGTCGTTGCATCTTATTTTGAGCAAATCAATTCAATATCAAAGGAATACAACATTCCTGAAGCAAAAGACGTGGCTTCCATCGTCTTCAGGATGCCCGGAATCTTCGTCGCTCCGGTACAGGATTATGATGATGAATTTCTTGCGAAAATCATGGAGACATTGGTTCAGGCGCTGGAGATGACAGACGATTTCAGGGCGAAAGAAGGCATTATTCTCAAGAAAGATCTGGTCAAGCGCGTCGAGCTGATTCTCGGCTATCTCGCTGAGGTTGAGCCGTTTGAGAAAAACCGTCACGAGATCATCAAAGGGAAACTCCAGAAAAACCTTCAGGAGCTGGCCTCCGGTGGGTACGACGAAAACCGTTTCGAGCAGGAGCTCATCTTCTATCTTGAGAAATTAGACATCACCGAAGAGAAGGTGCGTCTCCGCAAGCACTGCGACTACTTCATGGAAAGCATCGACGAGGAAGGCGCCGGCAAGAAACTCGGTTTCATCGCGCAGGAGATGGGACGCGAAATCAACACCCTCGGTTCGAAAGCCAACGACGCTGACATCCAACGACTTGTGGTCAAGATGAAAGACGAACTCGAAAAAATCAAGGAACAGCTGTTTAATATTTTATAGTGTTAAGTGTTGAGAGTTGAGAGTGAAGTTGGGAACTCCACTCTCAACTCTCAAAACTCCACTCTCAACTCTCAAAACTCCACTCTCAACTCTCAAAACTCCAAACTATGAGAAAGGTCGGCCTTTTCTTCGGTTCGTTCAACCCGGTTCACAACGGTCATCTGATGCTCGCCAACTATCTGGCAGAATACGGTGATGTGGACGAGGTCTGGTTTGTGGTTTCGCCGCAGAATCCGTTCAAGGACAAGAAGACGCTGCTCGACGACCGGCACCGGCTGCGCATGGTGGAACTTGCCGTCGAAGGCGACGAGCGATTTCAGGTCTGCGACATCGAGTTTTACATGCCGAAGCCGTCATACACTATCGACACGCTGGCGAAGCTCCACGAGCGTTACCCGAGCTATGACTTTCACCTGATCTGCGGGATGGATAACATCGAGAGATTCACCAAATGGAAGAACTACGAAGTGATTCTGGAGTATTACCATCTACTCGTCTATCCGCGCAAAGGATACAATACCAATGAGTTGGTCAATCATCCGTCGGTAAGGGTCATCGACGCGCCGGAGATCGAGGTCTCATCGACATTCATCAGGAAAGCCATTTCGGAAGGCCGTGACGTGAGGTATTTCGTTCCGGAAAAGGTTTATAAATACATTGACGAGATGAGGTTTTATAAGTGAAAAGTTTGTAAAGTTTATAAAGTTGAAAGTTCATAAAGTTTGAAAGTGGCGATTCCGGGTCAGGAAAATTTTTTCAGAAAAAATCGCAGGCTGTGTGAAAAATTATTACTTTTGCAGTATGATTTGAACATTTTGTTTTTGACTTTTAAACATTTTGTCTTGAACTTTTGAACATTTTGTTTTCGACTTTTGTAGAAATTGTTATTTGTTAAACAATTGATAGTATGGAATTTATACGCAATCATTGCGAGATAATAAAACGCCGTATAGAAGAGCCGAGATGTGCAATTCAGGTGTTGGTCGGACCGCGACAAGTCGGAAAATCAACATTGATACAGCAGGTGCTTCGTGATACGGTTATTCCTTATGTCTCCGTAAGTGCTGACGCGGTCGGAAAAAACGACTTGAAGTGGATACATAATGTCTGGGAGTCGGTGCGTGCAAACATGAATATTAGCCAGAGTAAAGAATATCTGTTAGTGATTGACGAGATACAGAAAATAGAAAATTGGAGCGAGCAGGTCAAGTTGGAATGGGATTGGGACACGAGCCGCCGGTTGAACATCAAGGTTGTGCTTCTCGGAAGCAGCCGCTTGATGCTGATGAGCGGGCTGAAGGAGTCGTTGGCGGGACGTTTCGAGCTTGTCAGGATGGGGCATTGGTCGTTTCAGGAAATGAGGCAGGCTTTCGGTTTCGGCATCGAGCAATACATCTATTTCGGCGGTTACCCGGGAGCGGCGAGATATGTCGGCGACGAACAAAGGTGGAAACGCTATGTCAAAGACAGCATCGTGAAACCGGCGATTGAAAAAGACGTTGTCATGACAAGCAACATATACAAGCCGGCGCTGATGAGGCAGCTTTTCATGATAGGCTGCAAATACTCGGCGGAGCTTCTCTCTCTGACAAAGGTGGTCGGGCAGTTGCAGGATGCCGGCAATGTCACGACAGCCGCTTCATACCTGAACATTCTGGAGGAGTGTCAGATGCTTTGCGGACTGCAGAAATATGCTTATGATGAAGCGAGGAAGTATAATTCGATTCCTAAATTCCAGGTTTTCAACAATGCTTTGCTCTCCGCCTTTCAGCGGCAGAACTTCGATTCGTCGCGTAAAGACCCGGAACTTTGGGGACGTTGGGTCGAGAGCTCCGTGGGCGCACACCTTGTTTCGCAGGCGGAAGAGAATGATTATCATGTTTTTTATTGGCGAAACAGAGACAAAGAGGTGGATTTTGTCGTCCTCGCCGACGAAGGTTGCATTGCGTTGGAGGTGAAATCCGGGCGCAGATGGTCGAACACAGGAATGGCGGAATTTGCGAAGGCGTTCAATCCGGTGCACTCCTACATCATAGGAACCGGCGGAATATCGTTGGAAGATTTCCTGTCGTGCAACGTCACCGATCTTTTGTAGTTTGAAAAGCATCTTCGCTTAACCGCAAGGCTTATGTGAGGTTTTGAAAACGGTCACGCCATCTTGAAAGGTTTATAAATACATCGACGAGATGGGGTTTTATAAGTAAAAAGTTTGTAAAGTTCATAAAGTTGAAAGTTTATAAAGTTGAAAGTGGCGATTCCAGGTCAGGAAAATTATTTATTTTTGCAGACGAAATCTTTAATTTTTTTGATATGGAAAACAACAACAAATCTATCTTTTTTCAAAGCCAAAATATTGAAATACAAAGAAATGACAAGCATAACGACTCTTCGACCCTGACATACACAAGCAGGGATGGAAGTGTTGAATTGGAAGTCAAGTTCAAAGATGAGACGGTTTGGCTAAATCGCAGCCAAATGGCAGTGTTATTTGGAAGAGATTACAAAACTATTGCGAAGCATATTAACAATGCCTTAAAGGAGGAGCTTGAAGGAGAACCGGTAGTCGCAAAATTTGCGACACCCAAGAATTACGGTCGTGTTGAAGGTTACATTCAATCTCAAGAAATTGAATATTACAATTTGGACATGATTATGTCGGTCGGTTTTCGTGTGAAAAGTCGCGAAGGCGTTGAGTTCAGGAGATGGGCTAAAGATATTCTAAAGCAATATGTCATAAAGGGTTACGCCATAAACAAGCGGCAGCTTGACCATTACAATGAACTGAAGGATGTGGTGAAATTGATGTCGCGTGCGCTTCAGCTTCAGGAAAAAGCTTTATAAATACATCGACGAGATGAGGTTTTATAAGTGAAAGCGGTGGTTTTTAAAAAACGCAAACCAAACGAAACTATTTTATCATCTTTGTAAAGTCAATCAAAGACAGTACTTCAACATGAGGAAAACTGACTGTTCGGAGCACGTCATAGTGACGGTCATTACTTACAATATACCGAGCATTTGCAGCAATGGCACAGTCAACGAATTTATTGTCATCAGGATCGGTTTTTATCAATTCAAATTTATAAAAAGGATTGTAAAACTCCACAAAAGGACTATTGACTACGGTTTTTACAACGATTTCCGCAAAATTGTGATTAAACAATCTTTCCAGAATTTCAACATATTCGTCGATTATCTCATTTGAGACGCACAAGACATTTCTGCCTTCCGCAAGTGACAACCAAACATCATGAAATTTGCTATGTGGTGAAATAATCTGAACCAAACAGTTGGTATCCAAAACAATTCTCATAATCTTTATTTCAGCTTATGCAAATCCATTTTGTCAATTTCATCAAGCCGTTCTTGGTCAAGCTCCCCGGATTGCCACATTTCCTCAAGTTGTGTTTTCATCTGTGAAGAATAATGGCGATAAAGCACATCTTTAAGCTCAGCGAGGCCTCTTTGGGTGTTGTCAAGGGCAAACATCTTAAGCAGGTGAACCTGAATCGGATTAAAAACCGTTGCTTCCATTTTTTTCTGAATTTTTTGCAAAAGTAATATTTTTTCAGAAAAAATCGCAGGCTTCAGGAAAAATTATTACTTTTGCGGCTTGATTGGTTAGCCAATCGTAGTATATTATAGAAGCGTTATGCTTATCTTGTAGATGAAAACGTAGGAAATTTTCATTTGAAAACACAAGGTTTCATAACGGTTTCACGCAATATTGCGTGGGCTGTTGTTCCATGTTTGTGTTTTCGGGTTTTTCCTACGACCTTCATCTGCAATATGGCATACAGTGCCACGCTTCTTTTGTTGAATAAAAATGTTTCTATGGGACTTGGAAACAAAAATGTTTGTAATGAAAATAAAAAAATTATTAGCGGTCACTGCGTTGTTTAGCCTCTCTATTCTCGTTAATGCACAAACTCAAATAACTTCAACAGTTACAAAGTTTCTTGGTATTCCAATTGATGGTACTAAGAGAGAAATGGTGCAAAATCTAATTAACAAAGGGTATTATTACAACAACAATCTTGATTACTTGGAAGGGGAATTTAATGGTTATGATGTTCGTATTCACGTTGTTACAAACAACAACAAAGTTTATCGTATAATGGTTGAAGACACTTATTCTACGAGCGAAACAGATATTAAAATTCGTTTTAATAGGTTATGTCAACAATTTGGTAATAACCAAAGATACATTTCTTTAAAAGAATATGAAATATCAGAACAAGAAGATATATCTCACGAAATGAGTGTCAACAATAAAAGATTTGAAGCATCATTCTATCAGATTGACCAAGCCATAGATTCAATAACAATTATAAAAGAGATGCAGAGCCTTGTATATAACAAATATGGAAACGATAAAAATATTGATGATTTGAATGACAATGAAAAATTAGAAGTTTTCGTTGATTATTTATCTCACTATATAGAGAAATTTTCAAAAAATTCAGTTTGGTTTATGATAAATGAGAATTATGGAAAATACAAAATTTTGATGTATTACGATAATTTGCGTAATCAAGCCAACGGCGATGATTTATAGATAAAAATGAAGACACACATCGAAGGAATAGCAGACGAAATGATTGCCAACAACCTCACGCCTTTCATCCCGACACATCCTGGAGAGGTTGTAAAAGACGAGGTTGAATATCGCGGCATTTCGCAACGTAAATTGGCGGAAACGACAGGAATTTCTTATTCCGTGCTGAACGAAGTCCTCAACGGGAAACGCGCCATGACGACAGACTATGCGCTTCTGATAGGGAAAGCCTTGGACATTGATGCTGAATTTCTCGTCAGAATGCAGGCCAAATACGAAATGGATGTGGCAAGGAAAAACCCGAAACTCACCGCACGCCTTAACAAAATCAGGAAAATCGCAGCGGCGTTATAGAAAAAATTTGTCCACGAAAGCATCTAAAACACGTTTCGTGGACACTATTTTATAAAAAATTCGTCCACGAAAGCATCTAAAACACGTTTCGTGGACATTTTTTTGTAAAAAATTTGTCCACGAAAGGAAATAATTATTATTTTTGCGGCGGAAAAACAACATGTCATGCAAGAAGTAATTGGAAGAAAACCGGAA
>JAKSNA010000013.1 GCA_024400295.1 Bacteroidales bacterium
TTTTATGAAATTTTTTTAAAATTATTTTTTATACGCTGATTGTCAATGCGTTGCAGACAGATATTCTGGTAAAATGGACGCAAAACAGATGGAAAATAGACTTTTTTTGAATGGTTTTTAACCAAAGAACAGAATAAAATTACGCCAAATCGCTATAAGAAAATGAAATTGTCTTCTCCGTCATATTGATTTTAACCAGTCCTATGAGAATAAAATTGACCAAAATATCTTCAGCAATCTTTCTCTTTAACTGTGACATCCCCAAAAATTCTTCAAAACTTAGATTTTTATGTTCATTTAAGCATTGCAGAAGCAGTTTTTCTTCCTTTGAGAAAGTTATATTAACGTTATTTTTGTCTTTTTCCCGATTCCACACCTTGACTAAAATATTGTTTGCTATGATGTTCTCGTCCTTGACGCGAATATACACCTTATATATATTGTTGTGGTCTGGGGCCTTATGTTTGATGCTCTGACTTTTGGGTATAATCACTTCCAATACAATCTTGCCATTGATATTCCATTCTTTGGCTGTATATTTAACGGCTGGTTTGCAATACATCTGAGCTGATGTCTCAATCATGTGTTTTTCTTCGTCTGATCTTATTCCAGAGATGACACCGTTATCTTTTACACCAACTAAAAGGCGTCCGCCGTCAGTATTTGCAAAAGCAACGAGCGATCTTGCGATTTTCTTGCAATCTGATATCTCAAATTTGAAATCCAGCATTTGGTGTTCTCCTTCAGAGATTAGTTTTTGGATGTGTTTTTCGCCCATATATTTTTTCTGCAAAAGTAGTCCAATTTTTTATATCATTTTTTGGGATTGATAAAAATTGCATTAAAAAATCGTAATAGGGTGGGGATGCTGAATAAAGGCGTTTTTAGGCGATTTAAGCGTGTTAAAAATTGGAGTGTATTAAAGGCCTTTGGTGACTAAATATGCGTTCTAATTCGATTTTTAAAATGTAAAATTTCAATGAGTGCTAAATTTTGTATAAGTTACAAAAGTAAATTAAATAATTGTAAGTCATTGATAACAAGAAATAAATAAATTTGTAAAATAATAATTACAATTATAAATCAAATAGTATAAAATTTACAAGTAAAAAGATTGTTAAAAAGATGCAAAAAATAGTATAAGTCATTCATAAATAGTATAATAATAAGTAATTTATAAATAAACACTTCATATATATAAGAAATTTAGGTATAATATTTATTACAGCTTGTTTTTAATATAAAATATTGATATGAAATCAGTTAAAAATACTTTTAAAAGTAAATATTTAATAAATAATAATTTCCTACGGATGTTACAAAAATAAATTTTAAAAAATTAACATTTGTAAGAAAATAATGTTTACTTTTGTAATCCAAAACGGATTGAAAATTAAAAAATTTGAATGCATGTATATGGAATCAATTAAGGACAGACTGGCGCAAATTCTACGGTCGAAAAATCTGACAGCATCGCAATTTGCCGAACTCATGGAA
The DNA here is from genome assembly GCA_024400295.1 of Bacteroidales bacterium. Classification (GTDB taxonomy): domain Bacteria; phylum Bacteroidota; class Bacteroidia; order Bacteroidales; family F082; genus Limimorpha. Next base: position 1,498 of record JAKSNA010000013.1, read on the forward strand.
ATTCAGCCATCAAATGTTTCTCATTTGTTAAATGGCAGGAATAAACCAAGTTTGGATTTTTTAATAAAACTGAAGCAGGTTTTCCCAGAATATAGTTTCGACTGGATTATTCTTGGAAAGAAGCCTATGACACACATAGACAATACAGATAATGTTGTGCAAGCAAAGCAAAATAACAATGAATATGTCAATGAAGTGATTGATAATGTTCTGGATTTCCCTGTTAATAATGATACTGATCAGGAAAATAATTCGTATGTGAATGAAAATCAATGTGATGATAATGCGAAACGTGTCTTGGAAAGCCATAATGAGACCGCAGAGAAACTTATAATGATTTATGGGGACAAAACTTTTGAAGTTTTTGAATCACGTAAGTAATGCTATATTAATGTTTTTAATTGTAAATATTATCAAGAATGTGTCGTTGATAAGCATATTTTGATTATTTTTGCACCATGTAAGATTCGAGAATGAATATGTCTAAAGAATTGTTTTTCAACGAATTCGATAGTTTTATAAAACAGTATGGCAAGGTGGTTATAGTATCGCATGTCAATCCTGACGGTGATGCGGTCGGATCATCGTTGGCTTTCTATTTTTTCCTCTTGAAATTTGGGATAGATGCAAAAGTGATTATTCCTAATGATTATCCTTCGTTTCTGTCGTGGATGCCAGGAATTAACCAGATTCTTTTGTATGACAAAAATGCTGAAGAAGGTGTTGAATATTTGAATAATGCTGATTTGATTTGTTATTTGGATTTCAATTCGCCTGCACGTACTGGATTGATGCACAATGATTTATGCCATTGTAAGAAAACTCCTAAACTTTTGATTGACCATCATCGTGACGCTGATTTTTCGCAGTTTGTCAGATTTGTTTCTGAAGTTGAGACTTCGAGTACATCTGAACTTGTTGCGCAACTTATTCAGTCACAGGGATTTGATAAATATTTGGACGATGATATTGCTACAAGTCTGCTTGTTGGCATTATGACAGATACAGGGTCTTTTGCACATTCAATTTATAATCCTGAAACATTTGAGATTTGTAGTAAACTGATAACACCAACTGTCAATTATCCGTTGATACACAATAAGATATATAACACTTCTTCTGAAAATCGCTTGCGGTTACTTGGTTTCTGTATCAGTAACAGAATGACGATTTTACATGAATATAACACCGCTTATATCTATTTGACAAAATCTGATTTGGAGTCATTTTCTTATCAAGTTGGTGATACTGAAGGAGTTGTGAATTACCCATTGATGATAGACAATGTGAAAATGTCAGTACTTATAACAGAACGGCAAGGGATTATAAGATTTTCGTTCAGATCGAAAGGCTCTTTTTCTGTTCATGAATTGGCTAAAAAGCATTTTGACGGCGGAGGTCATACAAATGCGGCTGGCGGGATAATGGATTGTGCTATAAATCAAGCAATTGAGAAGTTTATTAGTGTTTTACCTGAATATAAAGATTTGCTTAACGATGAAAATTAAATCGCCACATTATATTGTATTATTTTTCCTGATTTCTTTGATGCTGTCGGCTTGCAATGGGGGTGAAGATAATGGTAGTGCAACTCAAATTGTTGACTATCAACAACAAAAGGAAAGTGTCGAAAAAGCCAACAGGTATTTGGTTGCTAAAGAAAGTGAAGATATAAATGATTATATCGAGCGACGTGGCTTGAATTTTGAACGTACCGGTACCGGGTTGGCTTATTGCATTCTGAATCATGGCAGAGGCCTGCAAATCAAACGAAATGAAATGATTTCAATTGAATATGAGGTGCGTCTGTTGACGGGCGATGTGTTGTATTCTTCAAAACAAGATGGAATCAGGACGTTTACCGTCAGTAAAGGTGGTGTGGAAAGTGGACTTGAAGAAGCTGTGTCATTTATGCGTCATGGTGATGTGGCTGAGATTGTCATTCCATCGCATCTTGCGCACGGATTGATAGGTGACGGCAATAAAGTCCCACCGAGAGCAACATTGATATATAAGATAAAAATATTGTAACTAATTGATTTTTAATAAATAAACTATCATGAAAAAATTATCATTATTAACAGTTGCATCTTTATTGATGCTTGCAATCGTGACCAGCTGCGGCAATAAAAGCCAATATCCTGGCTACAAAACAACAGAAAACGGTCTTGATTATCAATTCTATGTGCAAAACGAGGGCGAACTGCCACAAGTCGGTGATTTAGTTGAAGTTACATTGGCTTGCAATGTAAATGACACAACGGTCATCATTCCTAATTCCAAGAATATCCTCAAAATGGCTGAACCTCAGTTCCCAAGTGACTTTATGGAAGGTCTTGCGATGATGCACAAGGGCGATTCTGCCTCTTTCATCGTGAACATTGACTCGACATTCATGTATGTTTTTGGTGCTCCAACTCTTCCTAAAGAATTTAAAAGCACTGATGTCATGAGATTTGACATTAAAGTCAATGATTTTTATGCTGAAAGCGAATATGTCAACAAAATGATTGAGACAATGAAAGCCAAGGATCCAGAGAAGACCGCTCAAGCTGAAGCTGAATTACAGGAATATTTGACGACAAATGATATAACTGTAACTCCTACAGCATCAGGGCTTTATTATCTTATGACCAAAGATGGAAACGGTGAAATGCCTGTTAAGGAGAACATGGTTAAGGTTCATTACACAGGAAAGCTCCTTGATGGAACGGTGTTCGATTCTTCCGTAGAGAGAGGCGAGCCTATCGAATTCCCTTTGGGCGTTGGCTATGTTATTCCTGGTTGGGACGAAGGCATCGCGTTGATGTCAAAGGGCGAAAAAGGTGTCCTTTATATTCCATGGTATCTTGGCTACGGTGACAGAGGCGCCGGCGGACTCATTCAGCCGTATTCAAACCTCGTTTTTGAAGTTGAATTAGTCGATTTTAAATAATAAATCATGAAAATAAAGCTGCCATATATATTAATAGGTGTTTTAATACTCTTCATTTCTTCATGTAAGAATCCGGCTTTCAACGGGTTTGAGAAATTGGAGGATGGAACGTATATGAAATTTCACCGCGTTAATAATCAATCTGATAAACCGAAAATTGGTGATTATGTCTCGGTTGAGGTGAATCAGTACTATGGCGATTCGCTTGGTTTCTCTACAAATAAGGAATATGGCCGTCCGATGCGTTATGAGTTGATGAAACCATTCTTTGTCGGAGATATTATGGCAGCTTTGTTGAATATGCATGTCGGTGACTCTGCGACTGTCGCTTTTGTCATTGATTCTCTTTGTCTTAAGACTTACGGCATGAAATCTTTGCCTGAATATTTTACACAAGGTATGCCGGTTTATGTTGATATTCATCTTGTTGAAATTATCACTGCTGAACAGATGGAGATTGAGAGAATGGAAGAAATCTCTAATCGAAAAATCAACGATGAGAAAAATCTCTCAGCATACTTTTCAAAAAATAATATTGTCACGAGTGATGGACTTATTGTATTGAATATCAATGGTAAAAATAAAAGACTTGCAGTCGAAGGTGATATATTGAAGGTTCGCTTCCGATTGCTGTCTTTGGAAAATGATACAATAATTGATTTGTCTGATGACGAACCTGTTGCCGTCCGCTGCGGTGATCAGGCTCTCGGAATCGGTTTTGACGAGGCGATGCGTCTCGTCCCCGAAGGCGGAAATGGAAGTTTTGTGATTCCATCTTCGTTGGCTTTTGACAGCGTGGGCTTTGAAGATAATATTCCTCCATACACATCTTTGCGTCTTGATGTGGAAATGATTGATATTATGACAATTAACGAATATGAGGAGGAACAGAAACTCTTGAGAGATATTGAAAACGCTGAAGCCATGAAACGTCTCGAAGAGGAACCACAAAGAATTTCCGAATTTGTAAAAAATCATGATGTTAGAGTTGAGCCGACTTCATCTGGTTTGTATTATCTTGAAATACAACGTGGTACAGGTGATCTTGTGGAAAATGGTGATTTGGTGTCAATTCATTATAATCTATATAATCTCGATGATAAACTCATCGAAACGAGCTTTGGCGGTGATCCGTTGCAGTTTGTATATGGGAATGGTGAAATGGTTCCTGGAATAGAAGAAGCGGTTTCATATATGAGAAAGGGTGGAAGGGCGACAATCATTGTCCCGTCAAGAATCGCATTTGGCGAGGTGGCGATAGACGACGAACTTCCGGCCAACTCAACAGTCGTGTTTGATATTGATTTAGTTGATTTACAGAAAGTTAATTAGATTTTACTCGGAATAATATTCCTCTTTGTCGGCATGGTAGGTGTCGATTGCTGTTATTATCGCCATACAACTCCATACCGGAACGGCAAGTTTGTCTGTGTCAAGGAAGTTGTTGAGTATTCCATGCACGAAATACCCAATCAGTGCTAAAGTCGAAGCTAAAACTATCACTTTTGATTCTTTGTTTTTGGCTCTCTTGTATGTTGTAAGTCCAGAATAAATCATTACAGCAACAAGTGAAATGACTAATAATGAACCAAATACACCCATTTCAGCCAATGCGCCTATATATTCGCTATGGGCATTGCCTCCGTCTCCCTCGTTGGTTGTTATTATTGTCTTATTTCTTGACTCTTGGAAAGGAGCATACACGAACTGGTACGTACCCGGTCCCCAGCCGAAAAATGGCCTCTCCTCGAATAGCCTGAATGCTGAGTTCCAACGGTTTAGCCGCTCAAGGTTTGATGCGTCTGTTGATATGTTTGTGATTGACTGTATGTTTTCCACAAGATTCCCTGACGCGTCTTGGTCGTTGCGCTCAAGTGCATCAAAAATTTGCTGTTGGAATGTCAGGAACAATCCAACTAAAACAACAACGGTTGCTGCAATGTATTTAAACTTGATTTTCAGCAATACGCAAACCAGCACGCCTATTGCCGCAATTATGCTTATCCAGGAAGCACGGCAGAATGACAAAACCAAGGCTGTGAGTAACAGACACGAAATCAATACGATAGCTATCTTTTTTGTTCTGCTTGTTTTTGGCATGAAAATGTATGCGATGCAAAACACAATGTAAATTGCCAAAGCTGCTCCGTATGCGGTGTGGTCGTTGTAAAACGGCGTCATCACCCAGTGGGCCGATTTCCCGCTAAATCCGTTCATCGAATGGTTGATGATTGTATATATCACAACAATGCACAGACTGGCGACGTATAACCAAATGAACTTGTTGATGTTCTGAGGCTTTTTGAAAAGCATGGCGCACATGAAATACGCAGGGATGACAAACCACATCCTTGAAACGATGTATTTGATTGAAACCAAAGGCATTTCACTTGTTATCGTGGTGAAAATCATCCAGATAAACATCAGATATATCACTATGGATATAGGGTGTCTCGCGATTTTTCTGTCGTATTTTCGTTCGTATATCAACTTGATTATGAATAGAAAAAGCATACATGCCAGCAATGGCTCTGCCGGTATTGACACCGCCAATCCCGAGTCGGTAAGATTTATTACGACAGATAGCGGAGTGATAAATGCAGTGAATAACAATACTTTATCCATCGAATAGATGAACGAAAGCAATACGCCAAACAGAAGCGGCAGCGAAAAGATTGCGAGCGTGTCTTTTTTTATAAAAAAATACATGCCAATTGCGACGAATATCGCCGCAATCAGATATAATTTGCTTGTTGTCTTGACCTTATCTGAAAACATTATTTGGAGCTTGTCCTGTTGTGTTCAATGGCGTAAATTACAAGTGTTGAAAGTATGCATGCAGACAACGCACACAGAACCACAATAATCCAGCGGACAGGATATGACTTCTTGTCTGACGGATATGGTGATGAAATGATATTTGAGTGGGTGAGATTGGCTTGATATTTTCTGATGTACTGTTCGTATTCTTCTCTTACTTCACTGTAAACTTCGCTCTCTGCAAGAAGTTTGTCGTTTATATCTATTACTTCCGGCCCGTATGTTTCAAGATTTTCCTTTAGTTCGGCGACGCGCGATGAGTTGCCGTTTGCAATGGCTCTCGTAATTTCTTTCGTTTGTTCTGGAACGCTTATGATCCCATAGTTCGATGCAATTTCATTGAGTCTGTCTTTCAATGAATCAATGTACCTGTCGTAATTTGCAATTTCAGCCTTGAATTGGTCGACATATTCCAAATGTTTGAGTTTCTGGAGGCTTCTGACTTTCAAGTCATAAAGTCTGATGATGTCGTTCACCATCGCACATGCTATTTCCGGATCTTTGTCTTTTACGCTTATTTTCACGGCATCGTAAGGTGTCCTTGAAATGCTAACGTTGGTTCTGTATTCGTTGTAAAGCGCTGTCTTGTAATATTTGTAATCTTTGTCAATCTCATAATGCTCGTCGAGGTTGAAATCATTGATGACGCTGTCAATTATGTCCTGCGACTGAATGACTTGCAACATCTGTTCTGTGAATGTCTCATCTGAAAAGGCCCAAATATTGTCTGGATATAACAAGGCTTCTGATTTGTACATCGGCGTGATGAAATATGAACTTGAAAACACGGCGCCGATGATGGCGGCTGCAACCGTTATGATAATGATGTGCTTTTTCCATTTGCTGATCACTTTCACTAATGAAGTGTTGTCAAAATATTTGTCCATAAATTTATTTAGTTAAAAAATTATTTAATGTGTTACTTTCTTTATATTATTGATTTATAACGTATTAATATGCTATCGTAAATGTTTTAAAACATACAAATGTCAGCCGATTAACAATCGCCAAAAATAGTGAAAAAACCGATACGTTTTAAGAACAGATGATTATTTTTTTATGTTTTTCATGGATGATGCGATGAGTTCTTTAATCTCTCTGTAGTCTAACATTCTGGTTATGAATGCTAACAGCACGCAGACTGCAAAAGATATTCCAAATCCTACAAGCCATCGTTCGGTTTTTAAAGAAATCAGATAAGTCGATGCGGCTGTTGCTAAAATAAACGCTAACAATCTGAACCAGAATGAATTGCCTAAACGCAAGTTGAATGTTTTTTTCGCGATGAAAAATTGAATCGCACATGTTGTGAATTGCACGCACAGACTTGTGAAAGCGGCGCCGACAGCTTTGAATTTCGGGATAAAGATGAAATTCAATGTGAGATTGATGATTACACCACATGCCGCAACGATGTTCAATTGCCGCAGATTGCCGTTTGCCGTAAGCAGTGTCCCGAAAATGTATGTGATTGATATTGAGACGAAACTGCCCATCAATATGATCAAAATCTTTGATGATTCTGCTATTCTGTATTGGAAAACTTCAAGCAATTCACCTTCTTGTTGAGGATAAAACATTTCCATGAAGTTACTGCTGAAGAATATGCATAAGACCGCAATGATGCAAGTCATGGATGACATTATGCTAAATGATTGTTTCACAAGCCCTTGCAGATCTCCTTTCTCTTTGATCACGGCTGCAAAAAGCGGAAGCAGTATTACCGAGAACAAATACGAAATGTTGTTTCCGGCATCAAAGAGACGATATGCACGTGCGTAAATTCCGGTTTGTGTCGCGGAAATGTCTTCCGGCAGAATCCTTTCAATCAAAACAGGCTCCAACCTGTTGTAAAAACTCATCAACAGTACCAAAAGGGCGTACGGAAGGCTCTTCTTGATAATCATGATCACAAACGGAATGTTGATTCTTATTGTAAGTTTGCCGGTGTGCTTCAATACGATTGCAACCGCAATGGCCAATGTCACAACGTATGAGAATGTTTGCGAATAAATGTACCAGTATATGTTGAAATTTTCTCTCGGAAACAATCCTGACCAAAGTAAGAAGCTGCAAATCAATATCATCAGTATTCGGTCGAGTACCGATAACATGCTGTCGGTCTTGAAAAGAAGCAGTGCTGAAATATTGGACCTGACATATAAAATGAATGACAGCAGTACTTGATTTAATCCGACGATAGCCAGAATCTTCATCTGTTCTCCCCTGTAGCCAATAAGCCATCCGACAAGGAAAATGACAATGAAATACAGTAAGGTGAGGATTATTTTCGCCTGCGAGATGCCGACGAAATGCTTCGCAAGCAGTTGGTTATTCTGCGCGATGTTTCTGCTGTTGAAATTCGTCAGTCCCAAATCAAGTATTATATAAAAGAGGTATGAGAATTGTGTGATGGCAAGATACAGCCCGTATGATGTGTCGCCGACAGTGTTTTGTACGGCGGCGTCGATGCCCAAAATCCAAAATGGCTTTATCAAAAGATTGATAAAGAGCAAGAATATTATGTTTTTCAGGAATTTATTGTTCATCGTCATCCAAACGGATATAATCTTCTGTTATTGCAATTGTGGTTTAATAATCTTTTAAAAAACGGTGCAAAGATAGTTCATTTAACAATAAAATCGTATATTTGCACTTTAATTTTTGGTATGAATAAGGAAAAACATCAATGCGACAGTGTAGCAGAAGAGTTGATTGATGATGAAAAAAATCTCATCTTGCTGAATGATGACGTGAATACCTTTGATTATGTGATAGATACGTTGATTGAGGTGTGCGGACATACGAAGGAGCAGGCGGAAACTTGTGCATGGATAACCCATTATAAGGGCAGGTGCGCAGTGAAATCAGGCACGTTTGATGAACTTAAACCTTATTACGATTGTTTGATAAATCGTCATCTTTTAGCGAAAATACAATGAAGTCGGGAACATTTTCAGAACAGGATAGATTGGATGTCGAAAAGGCTTATAAGACTCTGATTCAGTCGGTTAGCCAGACGATGACTCGAGATGAAATTGATTATATTTCAAGGGCATTCGACCTTTGCCGCGAGAAATACGCTGACGTTCTTATGGATTCAGGACGCCCCTTGCTGCTGCATTGCCTCGAAGTCGCTCAAATTGCATATTCCGAGCTGGGAATGAAAAGCAAGACTGTCGTCAGCGCACTCCTTCATAACATAACAAGATACACTGATGTTACCATAGACCAGATCAAATGCCAATTTGGTGACAGAGTCGCGCTGATACTCAATGATTTGGAGAAAGCGATGGCTCTGGATATGACTCATATATCAACACAGTCAGACACTTTCCGTAAACTCTTCCTTTCAATCATCGATGACATCCGCGTTGTGATGCTTATCATCGCCCACAGCATTGACAGTTGCCGACATCTTGATGATGTTGATGATATGACTGATAATCAAGGTCTTGTGTATAGAAAACGATTATCCAGATTCTTTGATCAGCTGAAATATATAGTCATTCCCATAGTTCATCGACTTGGATTGTATAACATCAAGAAGATTTTTGAAGAATCGGTGATGATGTATGAGAATCCTGTTGAATATCAGCAGATTAAAGAAAAAATCAGTATCTCGCGTGTGCGTCAGGAAGAAAATATGGCTGATTTTCTCAAACCTGTTCGGAAAGGTCTTGTTGAGGAAGGCATTGATGCGAATATCAAATGGCGCACAAAGTCAATCCCGTCGATTTTTGCGAAAATGAAAGCTCAGGATGTTCCTTTTGAACAGGTTTACGACTTGTTTGCGGTCAGGATTATCATAAATAACTCAAAGAGGGCTGATGAAAAAGCGGATTGCTGGAAAGTATATTCCATTGTCACAGACTTGTACCAACCCAATCCGAAACGTCTGAGAGATTGGATTACAACGCCTAAGGCCTCTGGATACGAGTCGTTGCACACCACGGTGAAGTACGGCGACTACTGGGTTGAAGTCCAAATCCGCACGCAACGCATGGATGATAATGCCGAGAAAGGCACAGCCTCTCATTGGCTCTATAAAAGCGGAAATGACAAACGTCAGACAGCTGATGAGTGGCTTAACCAGATCCGTGAAATCATGGAGAATGCCGACGGACGTAATGATAATAATCCTCTTGACGACAGCCGCGCAAAAAAGGGAAAGACTGATAAGATATTCATTATCACGCCTCAAGGCGATGTCAAACAGCTTCCTGTAGGCTCTACAATTCTTGATTTCGCATTTGAGGTTCATACTCAGGTAGGCAGCCATTGCATCGGTGCCCGTGTGAACGGGAAGATGCAGCCGATAAGATTTGAGCTTAATAACGGCGATCGTGTTGAGATTCAGACAAGTAAGAAACAGGTGCCAAAGGCCGATTGGCTGAATTATGTCACAACGGAAAAGTCAAGGTCAAAGATCAGACGTTATCTCAAAGATCTTGAGATGAAAGAGGCTGAACTCGGTAGCGCCATGTTCCACCGGAAACTGAAAAACTGGAAAATCACATTTAATGATAAGATTTTCAACGAATTGCTGAGTTATTATGATTGCGAGTCTGGAATTGAGTTTTATCATAAAATAGCTACGGAACAGATTGACCTCGCTGACACGAAAGCCTATATCCTGACTTTGATTGATGACGCGAAAGATGTTCATCAGGATAGGGTGGATGACGAGGCCAAAAAAGACAAAACCGTTGAAAATAAGAATGATACAATAAACATCGGGGCTAATATCAAGGGCCTTGCCGTCAAGATGGCGGGATGTTGCAATCCGATAAAAGGTGATGATGTGTTTGGATTTCTGAGTGTCGCCGGCACTTTGACAATTCACAGAAACGACTGCTCAAATGCCAAGGCTTTAAGGAAACGCTATCCTTATCGTGTCGTTGATGTCGATTGGATGGGGGGTGACAGTTCGAGGGCTGCCTTGAAAATAACCGCCAAGGATAACTTCGGGATGCTGAGCGATATTACCGATGTGATGAAACAAATGGAAATCAACATATTAGATGCCAATATGAAAACACAAAACGGTCTTTATGAAGGCCGTTTTGTGGTACAGATATCAAGTGTAAATCTTCTCGAGCAACTGATTCGTAAATTACGTGACCTGCACGGTGTGACAGATGTTCAGAGAATTGATTTATAAGCTGTTACTTTGTCATAATATCAATAATCTCTGTGTCGGTGCTTCTCATTCCGATGCTCCCGAGCAGTCCGACGTTCTTTATCGTGTCTTCGGCATCAGTGCCGATGATGCCGTCGCCGGATTCAAGGTTGTTGCCGTCTTTGCACATTTTGTAGCCCATGATTCCAGCCTCGACGGAAGCGGCGATTTTGGCTGCACAAGAAGACTTTGCTCCATCGCAGATTATTCCGGAAATTGTTGATACAGAGTTGATAAGGGTGTGCTCGATGACTTCAACAGGCTCGCCGAGAAGGTATGCGATTCCGCATCCGGCGGCACATCCTGCGCTCACGGCCCCGCAATAGGCGGAAAGCCTGCCGATGCGCGTCTTCTGGTGAATTGCGGTGAGATTTGAGACAACAAGGGCGCGGTAAAGTCTGTCATCATCAATGTTATATTCTTCTGCATAAGTCGCAACAGGCATAGAAACAGTGAGTCCCTGATTGCCACTCCCGGAATTGATGATGACGGGAAGCTCGCAGCCGTTCATTCTCGCGTCTGAACCTGCCGCCGCTCTCGCCCTCGCCTTCGTCATGACATCACAACCGCAGTTTTTCAGCAGGGTGCTACCGATGTTTGCTCCCCAGTTGTTCTTCAAACCTTCGTCGGAAATCTTTCTGTTGTACTTTAACTGTGTACCGATAACTTCTTTAATATCAGTAATATCAACGCTGTCTGCAAAATCGACAATGCCTCTTATGCTCAGACAACTTCTGTCGGTGAGTTTCTTGCTCGGCTTGCTGATTGACTCGCACTGGAAAAGTATTTTCTCGTCTTTCTGAATGCGGACGATGTTGGTGTGAAACCCTGAAATTCTCACTTCAGCGCGATGCTCGCCCTTGAAAGCGACGATTGTCACGTCAAGCTGTTCGGTCGTGTCAACGTGTTTGACCTTAATCGGAATTGCTTTGAGAAAGTCTTCTGTCTCTTTCTTCTGTTCTGGTGTTACGTTGGCGATGACTTCAAGGGCTTTGCTTGCATCTCCTGCAACAATTCCGACTGCCGCCGCCGCTTGTATTCCCTTCATTCCGTTGGTGTTAGGAACAATAACGCTTTTTACATTTTTGATTATGTTGCCGCTTGCAAGCACTTCCACGCGATCTGGCATCGTACCTAACACTTCACGTGCCTTCGCTGCCGCGTATGCAAGACAAATAGGCTCTGTACATCCCATCGCTGGAACTAATTCTTCTTTCAAGATGTTGATATACAATTGATAACGAGAATCCGTCTTTTCCATTTTATTGTGTTTTGTTGTTAATTACTCTTACTTATTTCCATCGAGATGACTTCAATGTCACCGTTTTCCGGACTTATCTCAATCCATGTGTTGTCTTCGCTAAACCACTTGTATTGAGACCCGATTCGGATGATGAAATCGTTAATATCTTGATTTTCAGGAACTGACACTGTGAAACCGCCATTCTTTCCGTTTGCTGAACCGAATGATACGTACATGGTGTGTCTTTCTGTTCCGAGATTTCTTGCTTTGATCAAAAGGTAATTGTTCCTGCGTGTCGTGACATCTATTGGTTCAAATGTGAAACGCTGTGCTTGGTTGGATGTGATGGATGTCGGCTCCGAAACCAGATTTGCAAGTTTGTTGGCAATCAGAATCTCGTTGATTTCTTTCACTTTGTCAGAAGGGTAGGGGTTGCCTGTGTTTAAGTTGATTGCTTTCGTATAGAAGTCAATTGCCTTGTCGTAATTTTTGCCTTGGAATTGCGCATCTGCTTTGGCGATGAATGAGTTATATTCGTTTTGCAGCGCTGACAGCCTGAGGTCTTCTAACTGTTGTGCGGCAGCAAGCTGCTGTGAGGCAGTTTCATCGCCTGGCTTGTTGGCTAAAGCTATGTTAAACTGTTTCACCGCTTCCTGAAAATTCTCCGCAGTCATCGCCTGGCTTCCTGCATTCATGGCGATTCTGTAATTCTCCGCTTTCTGAAGTTGTATCTCTTCATAAAAACCTTCAATGACTTTCAGCTGTGCCAAAGCAGTCGCGTTGTTTGGGTCAAAAGTCAGAAGTTCATTGAATGTCTGTTCCGATTCGGCATATTTTTTATCGGCAAGCTGCTGATTGCCAATGTCAATCATGTTTTGAATTGTGGCTTTGCGTTGTTTCTCGGCCTCAATCGCGGCAAGCCTTTCCTGCTCTTTGGCAAGTTGTTGCTGACGGAGAAGACTTCTCTGTGCCTCTTCTTTTTTGGAAACAGCCTCATGGTTGCCCGGCTTCAGCTCCAAAGCATGGTCATAGTATGAAATCGCGAGTTCGAAATTGCCAAATCCTTCAGCATTGGCACCTTTGCTGATTAATGCGGCAAAATCATTGTCTAATTTTGCCTTGGCTTTCTGAATGTTGAGATAATCGGCACTGTTCACAATCTCATCAATTCTTGCAATCATGCCTTGTGAGTAAGAATCATCTGGAATCACGGCCAAAGCTGCTTGATAGGCGAGTTTCGCCTCGTTATATGACTGATCCTCATAGAGTGCGTCGGCCTCTCTTATCTTCGTTTCGTAGCTGTCTGCGATATTTTTCTTTGACTGTAGTGTGGAAATTATCGCCGTAATTTCTGTGTCTTCTGGGAAAATATCCAGTGCCTGTTGATAATATCCGATTGCGTCGGAATATTTTTTTCGCAGCTCATATTCGTGACCAAGTGCCTTAAATCTTTCATATTCAGATACTTTGAGAATATATGCGTCATTTTTGTCTTTGGCTTCCTTGAGTTTTGCCTTGGCTGCGTTGTTGCTCGGATAAAGTTTCAAGGCCGACTCATATTGCATGACGGCTTCCGCAAGTTTCTCTTCTTTCAGAAGTTTGTCGCCAAGTGCTATTTTCGCGTCGAATGTGTCTAACTTTTCCTTTTCATCCTGAAGAACTTTTGAAATTGTTGCTTTCTGATTCTGCGCATACTCATCATCTGATTTGATATTCAATGCGTTATTGTATTCAACAAGTGCATTGCCCAATTCGCCGTTCTTGTAATATTCATCAGCTTTGTCGATATATTCAAAGAATTTCTCTTCTTTTCTGCTTTCTTCACGAATGGCTTGAAGGGTTTTGTCAAGCTTTTTTCTCGCATTGGTGTCATCGGGTTTCAGGCGCAGAGCCTCTTGGTAACAAGTTTTCGCCTTTATGAAGTTTTTGTTTGCAAACTCGTTGTCGCCCGAAGTCATTACAGATTGATATGTCTGTGTTTGTTCTTGTGCAATGATGTAATTATTTGTAAAACAAAAAGTCATGAAAATATATAAAACTATTGCTTTAATCAATTTATTCATATAATATCAACTATGGTAATTTAATTTTTGTCAATTTTTCCGTCTTTTATCGTGAGTATTCTGTCTGCCATTTTCGCCAGATCGTTGTTGTGTGTCACGATGACAAAAGTTTGTCCTGTTTTTTCTCTCAACTTGAAGAATAACTCATGAAGTTCTTTTGCGTTTTGTGAGTCCAGGTTGCCTGATGGTTCGTCGGCGAGTATGACTGCAGGGTCGTTTATCAGTGCTCTTGCCACGGCGATTCGCTGCTGTTCTCCGCCTGAAAGCATTGACGGCTTGTGGTTTGCTCTGTCTGTAAGTTTCAAGTATTCAAGGAGTTGAAATGCTTTCTCGTGTGCTTCTTTTTGAGGTTTGCCTGCGATGAATGCCGGGATGCAGATGTTTTCCAATGCGGTGAATTCCGGCAGCAGATGATGGAACTGAAAAACGAAGCCTATGTTTCTGTTACGGAAAGCTGCCAGTGTTTTCTGATTCATTCCATTGATACTCGTGCCGTCAAAAACAACATCACCTTTGTCGGCTTTTTCGAGCGTCCCGATGATTTGGAGAAGGGTGGTCTTGCCTGCGCCTGACGCACCGACGATGGTGACAATCTCCCCGTTATCAATCTGGAAATCAATGCCTTTGATAACTTCAACCTTGCCAAAAGATTTATAAATTCCGTTAGCCTGAATCATCTTCAAATTTTTTGCAAAGGTAACAAAAATCTTGTGAGAAAAGATGCTTGAATTAAATAATTGTTACGTGGATTTTGCTAATTTTTTCTGTTTTTTCTTTCTTCTCTCGCTTCTTTTCTTTGTGCCTTTCTGAGGGCTTTCTCGTTGGCTTTCTCCACGTAACGTGGGTTATCTCCTTT
Source organism: Bacteroidales bacterium (assembly GCA_024400295.1). Taxonomy (GTDB): domain Bacteria; phylum Bacteroidota; class Bacteroidia; order Bacteroidales; family F082; genus Limimorpha. The sequence continues at coordinate 16,597 of JAKSNA010000013.1, forward strand.
ATAATGATACTCTTCGCGTATTAAATCTTCAAGATTCTCGTTGAAAACGTATGTCAGCCTGAATGTGAAAAGGTTGTTGTGCTGGTTGAAAGGCCCCAGTATCTTGCCTTCGATGTTCGGCCATGAACGAGTCCCAATCGGGTTGATGGAGTATGAATAGCGTGCCCCGAGTTTCAGACGTTTCCAGATGCGTATCTTGACGTCGGCGATTATGTTGAACTCATCGCGAGTGTATTCTCCGCTATACAACGTTATCGGACTTTCTTTTCCATGCGCATATTCTTTGATGCTCATCAGTCGTGCGTATGATGCGCCGACGCCAACCGAAGCGAATTTCTTGTCTGTGAAATATAAAATCAACGGCACCTCGCCGTAATTCAGGCTCATGTTGTATTCACCTGTCACCTTTGTCTCCTCGCCAAACCAAATGATGGTCTCGCCATCGTTATATTTCTTGCCTTGCAACGCGCCTTTTTGGTTGAACAACACTTCAAGCGACAGCTCCATGCTGAAATTGTTCTTTTTGAAGACGGGGGTTATCACGCCGACACCGGCATGCACGCCCTTTTTGAAAAATCCCATCATCTGGTCGCCGTCAACCTGACAGATGTTCAATCCGACAAATGCTTCTCCTTGAAACAACTGTGCTTTGGTATTGTTTGAAATGCCTGCGAATATGGTGAATAATACAATAAATAAAATTTTCTTCATGAGTATGATTTTATTTCCTTTTGCCTTAACGGAAAACATGCCGTTTTATTTCATCGAAAGACTTATTCTTTTCCTCGCGACATCGACTTCGGTCACGGTCACTCTGACCTTCTGGTTCAGCTTCACGACCTGGTTTGGGTCGCTGATGAATTTGCTCGACATCTGGCTGATGTGAACCAATCCGTCCTGATGCACTCCGACATCGACGAAGCATCCGAATGCCGTGACATTTGTGACAATGCCAACGAGTTGCATTCCTTGTCGTAAGTCGTTGATTGTGCGTATATTCTTGTCGAATTCAAAAGTCTCGAACGATTTTCTCGGGTCACGGCCGGGTTTCTCGAGTTCGGAGATGATGTCGTTTATTGTCTCGATTCCAAATTCTTTCTCGATGAACTCTTTCGGGTTTATTTTCGCGATAAGCTCTTTGTTGCCGATCAGTTCACTGACTTTGACATTGAGCTTTGATGCCATTTTCTCGACGATGTGGTAACTCTCCGGGTGCACTGCGCTGTCATCTAGTGGTTGCGCCGCGCCGTGAATCCTCAGGAATCCCGCGCATTGCTCGAAGGCTTTGCTGCCCAGTCGCGGAACATCAAGTAGCTGTTTTCTGCTCTTGAAGCCTCCGTTGTCATTTCTGAATTTCACTATTGAATTTGCAAGTTGCGGGCCGACGCCGCTGACGTACGACAGGAGCTGCTCGCTGGCGGAGTTCAGCTCGACGCCGACGGCGTTCACGCAGCTCTCGACGACATTGCCGAGCTCGTCACCAAGCATCTTCTGGTTCACGTCGTGCTGATATTGACCGACTCCTATTGACTTCGGGTCTATTTTCACGAGTTCGGCCAGCGGGTCCATCAGACGGCGGCCTATGCTCACCGCGCCGCGCACCGTGATGTCGTATTCGGGGAACTCGTCGCGTGCGACCTTGCTCGCGGAATAAACGGAGGCCCCGCTCTCGTTCACCATGACGGCGGTGATGTCGCGGTCGAACTTTATGCTCTTGATGAAGTCTTCTGTCTCGCGCCCCGCAGTGCCGTTGCCGATGGCGATGACCTCGACTTTATACGCTTGGACGAGGTATCTTATCTTCGCGGCTGCGGCGTGTGTCTCGTTTTGCGGTGGGTGAGGGTAGATGGTCTCATTGTGAATCAATGCGCCGTATTCGTTGAGAATCACCACTTTGCAGCCCGTGCGGAAGCCAGGGTCAAGGGCGAGGACGCGTTTCTGACCTAAAGGAGCAGCAAGCAGAAGTTGCCGCAGGTTCTCGGCGAAAACTTTCACCGCGACCTCGTCGGCCTTCTGTTTGTACAACGCCCGTATCTCGGTCTCAAGCGACGGTTCGAGAAGACGCTTCCATGCATCGTCGATGGCATCCTGGACCAGGTCGGTACTGGCATTGTCGCCCTTCAGGAAAATGTTGTCCAAAGTCTTCAGCGCGTCTTCATCATTGATGTTGAGTTTGACCCTGAGCAGACCTTCTTCCTCGGCTCGGAACAACGCCAGAATCCTGTGTGACGCCGCCTTGGAAATCGGCTCGCTGAAGTCGAAATACTGCTTATATGTCTGAGCCTCGGCTTCTTTGCCTTTCACCAACGATGATTTTATGATGCCGCTCTTGTGATAGATGTCACGGATTTTGTTGCGTCCCTTTATGCTTTCCGACACCCATTCCGCCATGATGTCGCACGCACCTTTCAAAGCTTCTTCTTCGTTGTTGACATCTTTCTCCTTATTAATATAGCGTTTTGCGAGACTGTTCACGTCGTCGCTGTTTTGCGACATGATGAGTTTTGCGAGCGGCTCAAGTCCTTTCTGACGTGCTATCTCAGCCCTCGTCCTGCGCTTCGGCTTGTACGGAAGATACAGATCCTCAACGTCTTGCATCGTCTGCGCCTCGTTGATCTGCTTTTCAAGTTCAGGTGTAAGTTTCTCCTGTTCGGAAATTGACTTCAGCACAAATTCCTTGCGTTTGTCCAACTCGTCAAGCTGTTCGATGCGTTTCTTTATGTCGGCGACTGTCTCCTCGTCCATCGTGTTTGTCATCTCCTTGCGATAACGTGCGATGAATGGCACGGTCGCGCCTTCACTTAGAAGCTTTATGACGTTCTCGGCTACTCTTTCGCTTACGTTGAATTCCCTTGCTATTTGATTGATGTGGCTCATATTTGTTGTTCTTTGTTCCAAATGCTCCAAGCTGCGTCTGCTTGTATGTGTAACATTTTCAATCCGTTATATGTGCTCGCGCCTCTTGTTGCACCTTTCTTTAAAAATAATGTCTCTCCGGGATTGTAAATCAAGTCTATCAAAACGTTCGATGAGTTGATTGTGTCATACGGAATGTCCGCGCATTCGTTGACGTTTGGATGCATCCCAAGTGGAGTGGCGTTGATAATCAGCTCGTTGTCATGGAAACCGATGGCTTTTAACTGAGTGTATGTCAGATTTTCTTCTGTGTTTGAATGTCTTGTAACAGTTTGATAATCAATATTCATTTTTTTTAGTGTGTACTGAACGGCCTTCGATGCACCTCCAGTCCCGCAGACTATGGCTCTGCTGATTTCTTTTTCTGATATTGCATCTTTCAGAAGCTCTTGAAAACCAATGTAATCCGTGTTGAAACCATGCAATTTTCTGTCTGAATCTATTTTCACGGCGTTTACCGCCCCGATTTTTTCAGCATTCTCATCAATGAAATCAAGATGCCCGATTATTTCGTTCTTGTATGGATGTGTGACGGTGAATCCTTGCAGTTCCGGATTTGAGTCGATAATGTTCTCCAGCATGTCAAGACTTTCGATGTCAAAATTGTCGAATTTACAATCCAGACAATTGCTTCTGAATTTATTTTCAAAATAATCCTTTGAATATGAATGCTTTAAAGGATGACCGATCAATCCGTAAGATCTCATTTGTTGTCTTTCTTTGCTGCCATTTTTTCGGTTAAGACAATGATGGCGGCGCCAATCAGTAAAATCACAATGGCTGTGGCGAAATGAATGTCAAATTCCGGCTTGAAATATTCATAACCAGTTACTTTCGACTCGTTGCCGAAATATGTTATAACCTCGTTTTTCCAAGGCCAGATGATTGGCATGGAGCCAAGGATGAAGCCTGTGAGTAGCGATATTGTTATGTCGCGGTAGTTCTTGTAAATCCATGCAAGAAGGTGCGCAAAAGCCAAAAGCCCTGCCACCGCGCCGATGGCGACGGGTATCAAAACGCTGAAGTCAAGGTTGTTAACAGCCTGAATCATAACAAGTTGGTAGTTGCCCATAAGGACAAGTACAAACGACCCGGAAAGTCCCGGGAGAATCATGGAACATGTCGCGACGGCTCCGCAGATTATCAGATAGAAGAAGTTGCTGTTTTCTTTCGCCGGTGTACCGAAAGCGATAAGCACTGCAATTGTCGTTCCAATGATGAATGAAACGATGGCTTTCCAATCCCATTTTTCAACGGTTTTCCCGACGTAATATATTGACGTTAAAATCATTCCGAAGAAAAACGACCACAGGTAAATAGGGTAGTTCTTGAACAGGAAATCGAAGATTCTAGCGATTGTAAATATCGCAACGACTATGCCGATGCCGACGGAACAGAGAAACTTGAGGTCGGTGTGTTGGGCGAACTCCTTGAATTTCCCGGTGAAAAGCAGTCTCAGAGCTGTCAGGTTGAACGATTTCAGTGAGTTGATCAAGCGCTCGAAAATACCGGTGATGAGTGCTATTGTTCCGCCCGACACGCCTGGGATGACATTGGCCGAGCCGATTCCAAGTCCTTTTAGGAAATTACTGATAAATTGATTCATAATTAGTTGATTGTGTTGTTCTTATTCTTAATTCTGTACTCCTCAATTAATTCCATGACTGATTCGTTGTTTGTCAGGTTTTCTGCGTCAAAGTTCAAGAACTCGATATGTCCATCGTAATCCAGATTCAATGCTATTTCAAGTGTCAGAAGTCCTGATTCATTTTCGTTTTCCGCGAAATGTAGGAACGCTTTCCTGTAAAGCAAGGGGGCGTTGTTTCCTAATGTGTCGAGTCCGCGGTTTATCGCAACAAAAGCGTTTTCAGGGTCGTCTTTCAGGACGTAACATTCCATCAAGGCGATGTATGCGTTCTCATCGTATGGATCGATGTCAATGATGTCAAGAACAATCTTTATCGACTTGTCATAATCGTTAAGTTTGTTGTATTCCTCAGCAAGAACAAACATGTAATCAGTATTGTTCGGTGCGAGTGTGTGTGCGTGTTTGAGGAATTTTATCGCCGATTGCGGATTGTTTTCGTCGCTCAAGATGAACCCGATTCCTGCGTAAGCCTCGGGAAGGTTTTCGTCGAGTTTCATGGCTTTTTTATAACATCTCATCGCTTCGGCTGGGTCGCCGAGTTTCGCGCAGGCCTCACCGTTTAGGCATAAGAGAAGTGGTGTCTCGGCGTTGTAACGCGTCGCTTCGTCCACGATGACGAGTGTCTCTTTGAATCTTCCTGTCTCGTTGTATGCCGTGGCGATGTCATTGTAAGCCTTCTTGTTGTGCGGGTCAATGGCGAGGACGTATTCGAGTTGCTCAATCGCATCGTCAAGCCTGTTCAGTCTGATGTAACAGTTGCTGAGTGCCATCCAAGCCTCCACACTGTACGGATTCAAGTCGATTTCATTTTTGAAGAAGTCAATGGCATCGTCCATCCTGTTAAGCATTGAATAACAATTCCTTATCTCAAAATATTGATTGTCCAGATCAATGCTTCTGTTCAGACCTTTGATGAAAAACTCAAGTGCCTTGTTAATGTCACCGAGATTCTCGTATTCTATGGCGATGAAGTTGAACAAATCTTCACATTCCTTATAGTCAAAGGCCTTTACGGCTTTCATGTATGCGTTGATGGCTTTTTTGCTTTCGCCGAGGTCTGAATAACAAGAACCTAAAGTGATTTGGTAGTCGGCGTCTTCCTTGTCAACTGTAGCGTTTTTCAATGTTGACAAGGCTTCCTGAGCATGTGAGTTCGCGAGAAGCTGTTTCGCCTTGATAATCTGAATCATCGGGTTGTCGGGATGGAACTTAAGAGCTATGTCGGCTGCAATATTCGCTTTCTTGATGTTGTCGTGCTGCAGATAATGTTCCAAGATGACGTTGAGCTCATCGGCATCGAAATAACACGACTTATCCTGTTTTATCATCGACTCGAAACGATCAACAAGTTCATTCACATCGAACTCGTCATCCATGAAGTTGTCATCCTCAAACGCCATTTTGATTTTAGAAAAAATTTTTGCAAAAGTACTAAATATTTAATAATTTTGCGCAAAATTTTAAATAAAAAGACTATGCCATTAATTAAATCAATTTCTGGATTCCGTGGCACGATTGGCGGAAAACCGGACGATGGATTGACTCCAATAGACATTGTAAAACTCACATCATCATTCATTTGCCTGATACGCAGAAGCGGTGTCAAGCGTCCGCGCATTGTTGTAGGACGCGACGGCCGTCTTTCTGGCACGATGGTGAACCAGCTCGTTTGCGGCAACCTTCAGGCGATGGGCGCCGATGTCATTGATATAGGTCTGAGCACTACACCTACAACAGAAATCGCCGTTACTGAACTTAAGGCTGACGGCGGCGTGATACTCACGGCATCGCATAACCCAAAGGAATGGAATGCATTGAAACTCCTTGATAATAAAGGCGAGTTTATTGACGCGGCCGATGGGAAATGGCTTCTCGACAAAGCCGCGAAGGACGAATATGAGTTCTCTCCAATTGATGAAATCGGCTCTTACACTTTGGCGGAAGGCTGGATGGAACGCCATGCTGATATGGTCTGCAAACTGCCTTTAGTGAGAAAAGAAGTCATTGAAAAGGCAAATCTGAAGGTCGTCGTCGATGGTGTAAACTCAACAGGCGGAATTGCCATCCCAATGTTACTCAGGAAGTTAGGCGTGAAAGATGTCGTTGAACTCAACTGTGAGGTGACAGGAGAGTTTGCACACAATCCTGAACCGCTCGCGGTGAATCTCGTGGAGACTTGCGCTAAAGTGAAGGAATGTGGCGCGGACCTCGGCATCGTCGTTGACCCTGACGTTGACCGCCTCGCATTCATCAACGAAAACGGTGAAATGTATGGCGAGGAATACACACTCGTGACCGTCGCTTCCTATATCTTGGAACACAAAAAAGGTAATACGGTCTCTAACTTGTCGTCAACACGCGCGTTGCGTGACGTGACAAACGCAGCAGGCGGACAGTACTCTCCGGCGGCTGTCGGCGAAGTCAATGTCGTAGCCAAGATGAAAGAAGTCGGTGCTGTCATCGGTGGAGAAGGCAATGGAGGCGTTATCTATCCTGAAATACACTACGGACGTGACGCTCTCGTCGGTGTCGGGCTTTTCCTGACGTATCTTGTTGAAAATAAATGCACTGTGTCGGAACTGAAGAAGAAGTTTCCTTTGTATTACATGTCGAAAAACAAGATTCAGCTCACTCCGGCGACTGATGTCGATGGAATTTTGGTTAAGATGGCAGAGAAGTTCAAAAACGAGAAGGTCACGACCATTGATGGCGTGAAGATTGATTTCGCTGACGGATGGGTGCACCTCCGCAAGTCAAATACCGAACCGATTATCAGGGTTTACTCTGAGGGTAAATCGGAGGCGGAGGCCGACCGCCTCGCTCAGATGATGCTCGATGAAGCCCGAAAAATGATGTGACAAATATCATGGAACGGTCGGGTTCCGGCCGTTCCATGATTTAAAGCATTTGTTTTCAAACAATTACCCCCATGAATAAAACCAATAAAAAACGCAAACATCGCAGTTACAAGTATCATGCCGTGTCTTTTAAATTGTCACATGGACAATATAAGTCGCTGACAAATTATTGCAAGGCACGCAAGACTACTCCTATCAAATTGATAAAGAAGAATATAGAACGTTTTATCTCGCATTATGAGTATGGCGTCCCTGAGGAATTGTATCTCTGCGAGAACCAACTGAATCTTTTTGATGAGTTTGCCGAAAACGATTAGACGGTCATTTGTCGAACGGCACCCTATTTGCAATAGACCTTCCAAGCGTGACCTCATCGGCGAACTCGAGCGCATCGCCCACCGAAATCCCCTTGGCTATAACTGAAATCTGACCTTCGAAATGTTTTAACATCTTGAAAATGTAATAGTTGGTGGTGTCACCTTCTATCGTGGCTGGCAACGCCAATATGATCTCCCTGAAATTTTCTTTAATGCTTCTGTCAACCAATTCCTTTATTCTCAAATCGTTGGGCGAGATGCCGTTGATTGGGTCAATGACACCGCCGAGAACATGGTAAACCCCGTTGAATGAACTCGTCCGCTCTATTGCCATGACATCGCGCATGTCGGCAACAACACAGAGTAACTCGTTGTCTCTCTTCGGATTAGAACAGATGGAACATTCTTCTTCATCGCTGATGTTATAACAGCGTTTGCATAGAACAATATTGTTCCGCATATTCAAAAGTGCCTGTGAAAGCATGTCGGTGGCAATTTTGTCCTCGCCAAGAAGATGCAACGCTAACCTCAATGCGGTTTTCCTGCCAACTCCAGGGAGCTTTGCAAGCTCATCTACAGCTTTTTCAAGCAGAATTGAAGAATATTCGGCCATACACAACAAATTTTTGCAAAAATACGTTATTTCTCTATATTTTTGCAAAAATTTTGAATGATGAAAAGAATATATTTTCTCGCAGTTTTAATGTTGCTTTCAAACGCTGTTTTTTCTCAGAACAAGACAGATAAACAGGGCCGTCGCCAAGGTCAATGGATTGAATATCACGACAATGGAAAGATAAAAAGCAAAGGGACATTCAAAAATGGATTTCCTGTAGGGGAGTTCTTCTATTATACTGAAACCGGCTCGCTGCAGGCAAAAAATGTTTTTGCCGAAAACGGAATAGATGCCGTGACTGAGATTTATTCAGAAAACGGGAAAGTCGTTGCAAATGGTTTTTACAAAAACAAAAAACGTGATGGCGAATGGCACTATTTTGATGAGAATGAAGGTGTTATGATACTTTCGGAGAATTATTCCGATGGCATCCTGAACGGACATTGGGTGTCATATTACAGAACTGGCGAGCCTCAATTTGAAGGCGAATATAAGGATGGGGTTAAAATCGGGAAATGGATTACGTATGACCCTGAAGGCAACGTCATATCCATTGATAATCATGAGGCTGAAGACTACAACGCCCCCGAACTTGAGGGCGTTGAGTTGGAGCGATAAGTTGTTCAGTCGCAGAACTTGGTGTAATCTTCCATGCTGTTGCGCCCGAATTTCTCTGCCTGCTTGAAATAATAACAAGACATCTCACGGTCGTCGTCCATTTTGTATAACAGACCGATGCTGAAGTATCCGTCAGCGTAATCAGGCTTGATTTCGATTGACTTCAACCAGCAGTTTTTCGCATCATCTTTCCTGTTGCTGTCGAAATATGAGCAGCCAAGATAGTAATAAGCTTCATAGTTGTTCCTGTCGGTTTTTATTGCCTTCTCGAAATATTCAATTGCTTTGTCATGCATGGTGGCGTAATGATAATCAATTCCCTTGTTGAAATACATTCTTGATTTCTCTGGATCCGGACCGCAACTGACCAAAAAGAGTAGCGTAAACAAACTTGTTAAATAAAAAAATCTTTTCATATAAATTTTTCTTATAAATTACTAATTATCAATTTGTTAAAAATACAACCAGTGACCTGTAAATCCTTTGCTCGTGTTATATTCAAGTGTCGGCATTGGTATTTTTATGAAACTCAAGACTTTTAACGTATATTTCAAAAATTTATTGTTTGTCGGTATTCTCGTCAAATCAATGTCAAGGGAAAGATAAAATTGTCTTGCCCGTTGGTATTCCGGAATGGGGCGGCCGTTATGTGATGCGGAGTTCACATAACCTCCGGTCATTCCGTCAGCGCCGTATCCGAATGCGATGTTGAGCCATGCGGGAAATTTGCTTTCATTTTTTAGAAACAATGACTTGAAATTACATGATAACCAAATGGTTATGCCATTATAATCTTTAATCAAGTTCTCGGCAATGTTTTTGCCGAGCAGGTCGGGACGATGGTTGGCGTATTCTGTCTGATGAAAAGAATATTTAAGCGACAGCCTTTGCTCGTGCCACAGAAACTGCTGTCCAATGAATAGTCCTGCTCCCAATGCGTTGGCAGCCATATCGCCCAACGAAAAACCCCATCCTTGTGAGAAGCCATCGAAAACCTCAACGGTTGTAAGGAATGCGAAACCAAGCGACCCGCCAATCCAGATGGCATTCTTCTCTTTCATTCCGGCTGCCTTAAATGCTTCATAACCAATCATTCCGACAAAATACGATGTTGTGGCGTGACCCATCTTGTCCATCTGCAGCCACTCGCCGTTGTCATCAATGAAATGAAAACTTGATTGCGGGTAGTCGGCGTACCAAGCGAAATACAACCCAGTCATTGATGCTGCATATAATCCGCCAATTGTTCCTCCGACAATGGCGATGTTTCTTTTGGTTCTATTGCGTGTTGTATCAACAGTATGATTGTTGGCTGCCTTGAATGAGGCTTTTATCAACAATTCGTCATGTTCATTCGCTGTTGCTGCGAACATGCTGAAAATCAATAATATTGATAAAAAAAACCGTTTCATGTTATTTTATTTTTGAATTGATGATGTCGGTGACGGTACTGACAATCTCATCAAGTTTTTCCTTTGATTTCGCCTCTGCCAAAAATCTCAAGTAAGGCTCTGTGTTTGAAGGTCTTATGTTTAGCCACCAGTCTTTGTAATCAAGACGGTATCCGTCGAAGTCAAGGAATCGTTCCGGCTTCTCATCATTGATGAAATGCTCACGTACTGCATCCATCGCAATTTGTTTGTCCTCAATCGTGAAATTGATTTCTCCGGAATTGTGATAGCTTGATATCTCGCTGATAATCTGTGACATCGTCTTGTCTTCCGACTTGAATCTCGACAGAAGCCGCAGGACTAACAATGCTGCCATGATTCCTGAATCGGAGTAGTAGAAGTCGCGGAAATAGTAATGTCCGGCGAGTTCTCCGCCGAAACATCCGTCCAATTCTCTCAGCTTCAAGGCGGCGTAAGCCCTGCCGACGCGCCATGTCTCGACCTCGGCGTCATAAAGACTTCCGAGATATTCCTGTATGGCTCTCGATGACCTGATGTCTTGAAGCACAACGCCTTTCTGATGTTTTTCGCCGAAGAAATAATTGCCCAAGAATGCAATCATCAAATCCGGTGATATGAATTGGCCTTTCTCGTCAATGAAAGTTATGCGGTCGGCATCTCCGTCAAAGAGAAGCCCGATGTCACATTTGTTTTTCAATACCGTTTCCTTGATCTGAACTTGGTTGCAGGCTTCCAACGGGTTTGGCTCATGCCCCGGAAACCTTCCGTCAAGGATGTCATTAATATAAAAAGGTGTGTCGCCAAGAAGTTTTTTTATGAAAAGACACGAAGCACCATTGCTGCAGTCAACGGCGACACGGATGTTATCAAGGTTGCCAAGGAACTTCCTCTGAAAATCAATGTATTTCGAATATATATCAATGTCTTTTGTCGTGCCTCTCTTGTTTGAAACCGGTGTCGGTAAGTCTGACTCAACGAGTCTCTCAAGCTTGCTCAGGCCGGTGTCATAACCAACTGGCTTTGCGTCTTTCGTGCTGATTTTGAAACCGTTGTGGTTTGATGGGTTGTGCGATGCCGTAATCATGACTGACGCCTCATAGCCGAATCTCGCTGTCGCCCAGTATATAAGTGGTGTTGTTGAAAGCCCGATGTTATCAACATCAACGCCTCTGTCGTTCAAGCCTTTGGTAAGTTGCTGGAACGCCGTTTCTGATGAAAGACGCATGTCGTATCCGACCAAGAACGTCTTGGTATTCAATACATCTGGTAAAAAATAACCGATTCTGTATGCAATGGTTTCGTCTAAATCGGTGCCCCAGACACCTCTGATGTCGTATGCCTTAAAAGCTTTCATTTGTAAATTCTGTTTTTATTCAGTGCTCTTCTGTATCTTTCCGCGTTAGCGTTGTGTTCGTCAAGTGTCTTTGCAAAAACATGATAACCCGACAGGTCGTCTTTTGCGCAAAAATATAAATATTTGTGGTCTTCCGCATTCAAGACGGCATCGATTGCCGCGATTGATGGAATGCAGATTGGTCCGGGCGGCAACCCAAGGTGTTTGTATGTGTTGTATGGTGAGTCGATCTCTTTGTGAACATTGAGAACACGGTGGATTCCGTAGTCGCCGATGGCGAAAACCAAAGTCGGGTCGGCTTGCAGCAATCTTTTCTTTTTCAGTCTGTTAAGATAAACGCCGGCAATGGTCCTCATCTCTGACGTTTTTGACGTTTCTTTGTCAACTATTGACGCTAATGTGCTGACTTCCAGTGGCGTGAGACTTTTACTTCTGGCCTTTTGCAGCCTCGACTCATTCCAAAATATCTTGTATTCGCGTTTCATTCTGTTCAGAAATCCTTTCGCATCAGTGTTCCAATAAAATTCGTATGTGTTTGGTATAAAGACACTTGCGTAATTATATTGGTTGAACCCATTCGCCATCAGGCTGCTGTCGTTTCTCAACTCATTTAGAATTGACAAGGAGTCAGCTTCGATTTCGGAGCTTATCTTTCCGGCAAGCTGCTCAACCGTCCTGATGTTGTTGAATATAACTTTGACCGGCGTTTGTTTGCCGAAGCGTAAAATGTTGATTAGCTGAATGTTTGACATTCCGTCCTTGACAATGTAATGCCCTGGTTTGATGTGTTCGACATAGTTTAGACGTTTTGCGAGAAATTTGAAAGACGCAGGCTGGATGATATGGCAGTTTGAGCATAAACTGTCTTCAACTGCTTGAAAATCAGAACCTGTCGCGATGAATAACGATACGTCTTTTCCCTCTGATGTCTCGACGTTTTTGCCCCAGATGCATTTGTATGAAATTACGAATAGCGATGCTGCTATTGCTGTGGCCACTGCAATAATTGTAAGAAACAATGCTTTTGGTTTTCGTCTTTGTCTCATGGCATTTGATCTTGAAATTATTTGTGACTTGTATTAATCAGTTGATATTCAAGTTGATCCGTGAAACCGCATGGGGTTTTAAGCCATTGCTTCCTCAAACCGCATTTCTGAAAGCCGACTGATTCGAAAAGCTTGATGCTTTGGGTGTTGTCAATGGATGTCAAGATGTAAATCTGGTTGAGTATCAATGTTTTGAAACAATAATCAATCAGAATTTCGACAGATTGCCTTGCGAAACCACGGTTTCTGAATCTTTCGTCAATCAGAATCCCGATGCCGGCACGCTCGTTAAACTGGTCATAATCATAGATGTCAATGCAGCCGATAGGAGTCTTGTCATCATTTCTCTCAATTATCATACGAAGCTGTTTCTCGGATGTCAAGTCGTTGTTATTCAACAGGAACTGCTCTATTTGATGCATGGAGTAGGGTGCGAGTGTCTCGCTGACACGCCAAATGTCCCTGTCGTTTTCCCAACGGTAAATGACCTCGGCATCGTATGGCTCTGCTGTGCGCAATGATATGTTGTCGTTCTCCAGAAACATTGTCTTTAAATAAAATAATAACCATCGCAGACATGGGTGGCCGGTCCGGTTAAGACTATATTAATAAAGGTGTCGTCTTCCTTCTGAAATTTCACGTTGAGAGTTGCCAGTGTAGTCTTGATGTTGATGTCGTTTCCGCCGTACCAGAGTGAGGCGGCGATGGCAGAGGCTGTCACACCCGTCCCGCAAGCCAGTGTCTCGTCTTCGACACCGCGCTCGTATGTCCTGATATTATATTGACCATCAATGAGTTCGATGAAATCAACATTGACACCATCGGCGGAGATTTTCTTGTCATACCTTATGGCTGAACCGTTTTTTACGACATCGTAATTTTTCAGGTTTTTCACTTTGGTGACATAATGCGGTGATCCTGTGTCGATTAACAAACTGTTGTCATCGAGTTTGTAAGTCTCGACATCACGCATTGAGAGTGAAACAACAAATTCGTTTTCGGAAATCTTATTCACAAAAGCCTCGTGTATTCCGTCAATGGCTTCATATACAATATGTTCCGATGCAATTTTCTCCTCAAATGCGAAAGCCGCGACACAACGGCCGCCGTTGCCACAGAAAGTACTTTCGTGCCCGTCGCAGTTGTAATATTTCATCCTGAAATCGTATCTGTCGGATGGCATGACGACAATCAAACCGTCGGCTCCAATGCCAGTGCGGCGATGACAAATACGAAAAATTTCTTCGTCTGATGCAACAAATGGCACACTTGATGCGTTTACCATAACAAAATCATTGCCTGCACCATGATATTTGCTGAATTTAACTTTGTGAGTATCAATGTTATTCATTAAAAATGACTTTTAATCACCAAGAGTGAACTTTGGCAAGAAATTTGATGTAAAAATAGCAATAATTTTTTAATGTGACCAATAATCATAAAGAATTTTAAACAAGTTCAAATAAATTATTAAAAATGAAAAGGACTAATTTTATAATTGGTGTGCTGTCTCTTGCCCTCACCGCGATGGCGGTAATGACAGCTGTTACGTTTAAGAATCAAAAAGATCTTGAAAAGTCAATAATTACTCAAGTTGCTGATAGTGAAGATGATTGCGTAAATTCATTATTTGGCAAAGTGGCTTTTACTCCTTCAGAGAATGAAAACAGTGATTTTGTTTATGCAGCGGAGAAGTCTGTGAATGCTGTCGTTCATATTCATACTAAAATAGTTACAAAGGGAAACAGTTATTATGATTTCTTTGGCCCGTTGTTGGAACAGTTATATGGAGGGAAAATGCAAATTCCTGAAAATGTGGCAGATGGCTATGGATCTGGTGTTGTCATTTCTCCTGACGGTTACATCGTGACAAATAACCATGTTGTGGATGGCGCGAGTTCTATCGAGGTGACTTTCAATGACAAACACAAACGTCAGGCGACGTTGATTGGCAAAGACCCTGCTACGGATATTGCTTTGATAAAGGTTGATGCAAAAGATCTTGAATGTCTCACTTTCGGCGACTCCGACAAGGTGCGTGTGGGAGAATGGGCGCTGGCGGTTGGTAACCCTTTCAACCTCACTTCAACGGTGACAGCTGGTATCGTGAGTGCTAAGGCGCGTAATATCAATATTTTAGGAGATGGAACAATAGAGTCGTTCATTCAGACTGATGCCGCGGTGAATCCGGGTAATAGCGGTGGAGCGTTGGTTGATTTGGAAGGTAATTTGATAGGAATTAATGCTGCAATAGCTTCACGCACAGGCAGTTATGAGGGCTATTCGTTTGCGATACCTTCAAATATTGCCAAGAAAGTTGTGGGTGATTTTCTCCAATTCGGTGCGTTGCAGCGTGCCTATCTCGGGGTGTCTGTTGCCGAAGTGACCGAGGAAATAGCAGAGAAAGAAGGTCTTGACGTTTTGTCAGGTGTCATCGTGATGGGTGTCGAAAATGGCGGCGGCGCAGAAAAGGCTGGTGTTAAAGTGGGAGATATAATATTGTCTATCAATGATATAGCTGTTGATACATATTCTCAGCTCATTGGTGTCATCGGGCAATATCGTCCGGGTGACAACGTAAAAGTCAAATTGTCACGTGGTGGTGACAGAATTGACAGAAATGTGACCTTGATGAACAGACATGGAAATATCGATGTCTTGAATGACAATGATAGTTTCTACAACGAGGCTCTTGGGATAGTGCTTCAGCCACTGTCGCCGGCGCTCCAAAGCAAACTCGGTGTGAATTACGGCCTTAAAATAGTGGAGGTGAAAGATGGCATCATGAAGAAAAAAGGCATCAGTGACGATTTTGTCATATTGTCGGTCAATAACATGAAAGTGACGAATGAGAAAGATTTCAATAAGGCCATAAACGGCGGCAGAAACGGCAAGGTGCGCATCGAATGCACCGACATCGATGGCAAGTGGCTTACAACTTATGAGTTTTATCGTAATTGACGGTAAACATTTATGAATGGAAATTGTTTGAATAGTATAAAGATTATTAAAACGACTAAAAATGAGACAGTTAAAGATTTCAAAATCAATTACTAATCGTGAACAGGGTGCGCTTGACAGGTATCTGGCTGACATCGCAAAAGTTGAGATGGTGTCGCCTGACGAGGAAGTTATACTTGCGCAGAAGATTAGGATGGGCGATCAGGCCGCGCTTGACCGTTTGGTGAGCGCAAACCTCAGATTCGTCGTGTCTGTCGCAAAACAGTATCAGAATCAGGGACTTAGCTTGGCCGATTTGATCAACGAAGGCAATGTGGGGTTGATAAAGGCTGCTCAACGTTTTGATGAGACCAAGGGCTTTAAATTTATCTCATACGCAGTGTGGTGGATACGCCAGTCTATCCTTCAGGCTGTGGCTGAACAGTCGAGGACGGTGCGTCTGCCTTTGAACCAGGTCGGGCTGCTCGCCCGTGTGAAAAAAGTGGCTTCGTCGCTCGAACAGCTGTACCAGCGCAAACCGACAATAAAGGAAATCGCGGACGAATTGGATATGCCCGTAGAGAAGATAGAGGCGGTGATGAAAATCAACACGCGCGAGGTGTCAATGGATGCTCCTGTATCTGATGACGACGACCTTTCGTTCATTGATACATTCGTCTCTGACAACGCCACGGATACAGACGAGGGCATCAGCCGTGAGTCGGAAATCGCTGTCATTCAGCGCTCTTTGCAGACCCTAACGGAGAAGGAACGCACAATCCTCAACCTTTACTTCGGCCTTGACTCCAGTTCGGGATGCACCCTCGAGGAAATAGGTTACATGCTTGACATGACTCGTGAAAGAGTCCGACAAGTGAAGGACAAAGCCCTCAAGAAACTCCGTGTGCATTCAAGGGCAAGCCTCATGCAAGTCTATGACGGAGAATGACTTGGAGAGATTCACAATCTTGACAGTTCTTCAACTTTTTCTTTTACCCAAGGACGGCTCATGTCGAATACCAGCTCTATCGGTCTCGAAAGATTCCTGATGAAATACAAGGTGTTGTCTTGCTTGTTGTTCAGCCGATTGGCTTGTGTTTCGACTTCGTCCCAGTTGGTCTCGGTCATCATGAGAGGCACGAAGGTGTCAAGCGTGAGGTTGTTCAGCTCGATTTGCTGAAGGTCCCGCGAGATAATCTGCTTGTGTGCCCTCATCAGCTTCGTCTCGCCAACTTCTTGAAGGACAGCAAGATACTTCTCGTAAAGAACATATTCGTTCAAGATGAAGGCAATCTCTTCGGGACTGAAAGTCTCCCAGAAAGCTTTCGGCAACGGCTTTGCCACAAACCTTCCGAGCATAAAGGAACCGGCATCTAACCCACTGATATTCATCTTCTTGCATTTGTGGATTATACTTTTGAAGAAATCCACCTTCTTCTCTCCGTCGAGCAGGTCGAAAACGCGCGACTGCTCGAGATGCGACCCCATCTTGCTTTCAAGCACTTGTGTCTGGTATAGCTCTGGATTCAATGAATACCAAGTGTTTACGACATCTTTGGCTTTCTGCGGATTAGCATTCAGGTCGTAGCTGATAAGACGCGCAAGTGAGTCGATGTCGGTGATGAAATTGACATGACTTGAATTGATGATGTCTTGGTAAATTGTGTAGGCGAGTTTGAGTTCTGCGAAGACCTTGCTGTCTTCCTCGTTGAGGGTCACGTCTTCGCCATTGAGGTATTTCCTGAACCTCGCTGGCTTGAATGTGGCTCGCCCCTCGTAAATCGACCTTCTCTTGCTCGAAAGCGTGATCCAGTCGCCGGATCTCAGCTCTGTCCCCTCGCTGTTTCTTAATGTGTTGTTTTCCAATGCCATCCCGAAGTTGCCGAGATTGAGGAAGGCTGGAATGCCATATCCGCGGCAGGCTGTCACGACGTGGATGGCGGCGGGGGTGAGGCTCATGATGGCATCAACTTCGTTGAGCGTTATTGTGTCTTCGGGCGTGAACCTCTGCTTGCAGATGCAGACAGGATGCCCTTCCTTTTTCATTTCCGTCGCCTCCAAGGCTGTGAAACAAATCTTTGCGGTCGTCGCGGTCCTCGGCAAAACATTGATGCCTTTGCCGAAGAACGTCAGGTCCTTGAAGGCTTTGTCGTCGATGGTGTCGGAGAAAAGCTGCCTCAGATGATACGGCCTTATCAGTTCGATGATGTCTTTCTTCTCGATTATCGACAGCCGCTTGTTATCAATAAAGTCATTGTCTTTCAATATCTTGTAATCTTCAAACGTCATCTCCGAAATCTTCCTGTTGAGAAGCATCTCTATTGACGACATGAGGGCGGCGCGTCCTGTCAGCTCCGATTTGTTCAGTTGAAGGACGGCAAACAGGCTCGCCTTGCCAGGGATTGTTTCGATTCCGAATTCGATGGTCACCGGTGATTTGAATTTCCTTTCGAGGTTCTCCAAAAGCGGGTCGAAGTGATAGACGGCGGGGAACAGCTCCTTGATGTCTTTCCTGTCGATGTAACTCCAGTTCGTGGCCGAGATGTTGCCTGTCATAATCTCCTCACCGAAAATGTCAGGGTATGTCTCGATCTGACGCCCGATGCCGGTGTTGCTGTGCCGGCTGTAAAGGACGCCGGGGCAGGAGCTGTCGTTGCCGATAGTCCATACCATCTTGTGAAGGATAAGCGATGGATACGCCTGCTTCCCACGCATGAATGTCATGACTAACTGTTTGTTATTCAAGTAGAAATCTCTTACGTAATAAGTGAACCTCAACACTTGATAGAAACAGTCGTCGAGGAGACGGCTGTCGCCGTTTTCATGCTCAACAACCTGTGATTCCATCCATGCGATGCGTTCGTTTTGCTCTTCACAAGAAAGATTGTTCTCGTCAACTGCGCTTTTGTCAATGATGCCGAGCATGTCGAACATATTGCCTAAGTTGTTGATGTATATGCGGTTGGCCATGTTGGCGCCGTGTTTTCTGACAAGTGCCTTGTGGGCTGTGCGGTTCATGCCGATATTCAGCAGTGTCGGCATGAGTCCGGGTATGTATTGAGGCATGGCGCTGCGCATGGCGAAGACAAGCGGATTCTTGTCGTCACCGAGCTTGCTTTGTGTCATGATTTCAAGGTTTCTTATAGCTTTGTGCAGTAGTTCCTCTTGATTTTCGAGGCAGAACGCCTTTGAGGTCAAGATGCAGAAATCAGGGACGGCGTAGCATTCCTTCGTGAGCGCAAGCAGCATCTTGCCTTTGTTGCTGACAATCTGCTCAGAGTGCAAATCGGGGTCGCTGAGCGTTGTCACGATGTGAATGTCATCGTGCAACGGGTTGTCATCAACGTATTTCTTGATTTTGTTATGTAATTGATTCCTAAGGGTTTTTAACTCGGCGCAGACGCTCTTGTCGCCATCTCGTTCCTTTATCAGAAGCCGGAGGAAATGCTCGCTTTGTCTTTTGTCGTCGCTCGACAGCAGATAATATATGTCGTACCATCTCGGCGCAATCTCGTGTTCCGCCTCATCGCCGTCAAGACGGTAAATGACCGTCCCGGGTTTGTTGCCCGCAGGCCTGTTTTCAACGGCGAAAATATTCTCGCTGATGTCACCGTCGCAGTTGGCAAAGAGGTGCATCATATAATAGTTGGGATAACTTGCCCTTATCTTAAATTCCATGTTTTTCAGTTGAGAAGTTATTATTTTTAAAAATCGTAAAACAATGCAAAGGTAAATGTTTTTTTTTGTAATTTTGCAACTTTCATAAACAAATGTAAAAACTAATATTTTTTCGATGAAAAAGACCAAATATATTTTCGTGACGGGAGGTGTTACGTCCTCTCTCGGAAAAGGAATTATTGCCTCATCTTTGGCGAAACTTCTTCAAGGACGCGGCTATACCGTTGCTAATCAGAAGCTTGATCCATACATCAATGTCGATCCTGGAACATTGAATCCTTACGAACACGGTGAGTGCTACGTCACCGAGGATGGTGCGGAGACCGACCTTGACCTCGGACATTATGAGCGCTTTTCAGGCACTCCGACGTCACAGGCGAACAATATCACCACCGGTAGGATATACCAAAACGTGATAACAAAGGAGCGAAAGGGCGAATATCTCGGCTCGACGGTTCAGGTTGTGCCTCATATCACAGATGAGATAAAACGTTGCATCCAGCTTCTCGGACATACTGGCAAGTACGATTTCGTCATCACCGAAATCGGCGGCGTTGTCGGCGACATCGAGTCATTGCCGTTCATCGAGGCGATACGACAGCTGAAATGGGAACTCGGCAGCGACTGCGTCAACATTCATCTCACCTTGGTGCCGTTCCTTTCGGCGGCTCAGGAACTTAAGACCAAACCCACTCAGCATTCGGTCAAGGAGTTACAGGAACAGGGCGTGCAGCCTGACATTATCGTCTGCCGTTGCGAAAAGCATCTCACCGAGTCGATAAAGGCGAAGATCGCGCTGTTCTGCAACGTGGCGAAGACAGCGGTCATCGAATGCATCGACGCGCCTTCAATATACGACGTTCCAATGCTAATGAGAGAGGAAGGTCTTGACAGGGAAGTGTTCCGTAAACTCAACATGGAAATGCCGGCTGAACTTCACATTGAAAAATGGCAGAGGTTCCTTGAACATCTTCACAACCCGAAACGTGATGTCACTGTGGCTCTTGTCGGAAAATATGTCGAGCTCACCGACGCTTACAAGTCAATCCGCGAGGCGTTTATCCACGGTGGTGTCTCCAATGAGACCAAGGTTCATATAAAGAGCGTTCATTCTGAGAAAGTTACGAAAGAGACGGCAGCAGATCTTCTCGCCGGTGTTGATGGCATCCTTGTGGCTCCTGGTTTCGGAAGCCGCGGTATAGAAGGTAAAATAGTGGCGATTGAGTATGCGAGGACGAATAAAGTCCCGTTCCTCGGCATCTGTCTCGGAATGCAGTGCGCCGTCGTAGAGTTCGCACGTAACGTGTTGGGCCTCAGCGATGCATGCTCACGTGAGATGAACCCCGACACGAAGAATCCTGTCATCGACATCATGTCGGAACAGAAAACGATAGTGAACATGGGGCACACGATGCGGCTTGGCGCGTATCCTTGCCATCTTGACGCCGACTCGAAGCTTGCCGGACTTTACGGCACGCTGGACATTTCTGAACGTCACCGCCACCGTTATGAGTTCAATAACAATTACATGAATGACTTCGTGAAACACGGCATGAAGATGGCTGGTGTCAACCCGACGACACAACTCGTTGAAGCCGTGGAGATTGAAGACCATCCGTGGTTTGTCGGCGTTCAGTATCATCCGGAATATAAGAGCACTGTCGCTAATCCGCACCCGCTCTTCGTCGGATTTGTCAAGGCTATGTTAAAGTATCAAGAAGAAAACAACAAGTAACAGATGAATAAAAACTCAGTAATAGGAATCATCCTTATTATCGGTATTTTCGTGGGTTGGACAGTGTGGATGACTCCGTCAAAGGAAGAGAGGGCACGTCTGCAACACGTCCAGGATTCGATTTATCGCGAACAGAGAATACGCTACATCCAAGATTCAATACGTTTCGTCAGGGAACAGCAGGCCGCTGCGGCGGAAGCGGCGGCGAAGGCCTCTGTCATTGGCAACGTCGATGACAACAGCCAGCTGCGTAATGATTTCGGTGTGTTCGCATCGGCGGCTTCAGGCGAATCGAAGGAATATGTCATTGAAAATGACGTGATTAAGTTGAGACTGTCGTCAAAAGGCGCGTTCGTGAAAGAAGTCAATTTAAAGGACTATCAGACTTACGATTCACTGCCGCTCATTGATTTCGACAAGAATACAACCAAATTCAATCTCGAATTTTTCGCTTCAAACCTGCCGATAAACTCACAAGACCTCTATTTTACACCTTATATTAATAACGTGGTTTATGATGGCGACGATTCAATCGTTGTCGGCGACAAGCCTTTGACCATCAGCTTCCGCGCGATGACCGACACGGAAGGCGAAATCAATCCTGACCAGTATATCGAATTTACCTATACGGTCAAGCCGGACGAGTACATGCTTGATTTTGACATCAGGACTGTCAATATGAAGAATGTCATTGCGGCGAATACCAACTACGTGACACTCAATTGGTATGTTGACCTTTTGAAATTGGAAAAGGCCGTTGACCGCTATAACGGCTCCAATGTCTATTACAAATATACGAACGATGACGTCGAGTCGTTGAGCGGCGACAGGGGAGGCGAGAAGGACGGCGAGAAAAACCTCAACTCAAACCTCAAGTGGTTGTCGTTCAAACAGCGTTTCTTCAGCTACGCCCTCATATCGAAGGATAATTTCAACGGAGCACTCATAGGCATGAAGACTGATTTTAAGTCGAAGAATCCGCGTTATCTGAAGACGATGTACGCAAGTGTCGATATGCCACTTAACGGATTTGAGAGCAACAACACAATCCAGATGCAGATGTATCTTGGTCCTAACAGCTTGAAGATCATGGACTCGTATGGTCTCGACCTGAGCAAGCAGATCCCGCTCGGCGGTAAGCTCGTTGGATGGATCAACCGTTATCTTGTCGTCAATGTCTTTAACTGGCTCGGAAGTTATGGCTGGAACTATGGCATCGTGATTCTCGTTTTGACTATAATAATCAAACTGTTGCTGATGCCGTTCGCATATAAATCATATCTCTCAACCGCGAAGATGCGCGTGCTGAAACCGGAAATAGACGAGATAAACGCGAAATATCCTAAGCAGGAAGATGCGATGAAGAAACAGCAGGCCGTGATGGATCTGTATAAGAAGGCGGGTGCAAGCCCGACATCAGGCTGTCTGCCGATGCTGCTGCAACTCCCGATCTTGTGGGCTATCTTCAGATTCTTCCCTTCAAGTATTGAGCTTCGCCAACAGCCATTCCTCTGGGCCGACGACCTCTCAACATACGACAGCATCCTTGACCTCCCGTTTAACATCCCGTTCTACGGCGACCATGTCAGCTTGTTCACTCTGCTGATGACAGTGACCACGATTCTCTACACGTATATCAACCAGAAACAGACGGCTGCGATGCAGACTCAACCGATGCCGGGCATGAAACTGATGCTTTACATTATGCCGATCATGTTCCTCGGACTGTTCAACAGCTATTCGGCAGGCCTCAGCTACTACTATATGTTGGTGAATATCATAACGTTCCTGCAAATGTACCTGTTCAAAGTGTTCCTCGATGACGACAAACTGCGCAAGCAGATAGAAAAGGCAAAACTCAAACCAGTGAAGAAATCCAATTTCCAGAAACGGCTTGAGGAGATGCAGAAACAACAGACACAGATGCAAAAAGGCAGAAAATAAATAAAAATGTATTATCTATTATAAAATAGTATATCTTTGCATCCAAATTTTTAACGTAATATTAACTTTAAAAAATTAAAAAAAATGAAGAAATTAACATTGGCGCTTATGTGTGCACTGAGCATGCTTCTCATTATCAGCTGCTCAAAGAAAAAAGATGAACCGGTAACACCTGAACAACCGAAACTTCCTACAATTGAATTTGTGAACGCAGAAGGCTATATCTATCAAGACACAGAAATCATTTCTGGTGATGTGATGAGATATGAAATCAGAGCAATCGCAACAGATTCAAATGACCTTCTCAAATCAATCAGACATAAAGTTGTCTTTAATAATGTAACATTAAGTGATACAACAGTCGTCTTCGATGAATTGTTAACACTTCACGATGAGGCAATTACAAAAACAGCATATTATCCTGCCGGTCTTCTGACAATTGAAGAAACAATCTCGACAAATAGCGATAAGACTGCAACAGCAAAAGTCAACATCACAATTGTTGAACCTTCACTCGAAGTCAATGATCTGGAATGGGTCAGAGCAGGTGGCACACCTGGTACAGGCCTTGAACAGTTCGGTCTTGAATGGAAATCAAACGCCAAGGAAGTCAAAGCTAAGATTGTTCCAGTCGAAGGAGCTGTTCTCAAAACACTTGAAGGCGTGGAATTCGGAGCTATCACAACAGAAATGGAAAAGATGGACGCATTTGAAAATGCAACAGAAGTTGAAAAATTCCATGAGGTTTCATGCGAGGCCAGCCATGATGATTACAATTTCGTTATCATGACTCAGTATAATGATAACATTTATCTCATCAACGTCACCAAAGGAACTGTTGAAAATGGAGCAGCCGGCACAACAGTGACAATCAACGGTCAGTGGAAATAATCATTCTTAACAGATTGTGATTTAAAGCGTCCGCCAGATTCCGGCGGACGCTTTTTTTGACATTTTTTAACGTCGGATATAATTGAAAAACTCGTATTTTTGCAGCTGTTTTTTAATAGGAAGTGTGCCCCACGAGTAATGAATTGTCATGATTCCAGACAGGATTTATATTATAGGTTACATGTGCTCGGGCAAGTCGTCGATTTCACGAAGGCTCGCCAATAGGCTTGGCTATCAGGCGTTTGACACCGATGACATGTTCGAGGAGAAGTATCACATCTCCGTGCAGGATTTCTTCGACAAGTACGGAGAAGATTATTTCCGGAAGTTCGAGTCGGATATTTTGAGGAAAACCGGTGAGCTTCATAATGTAGTAGTCTCGACAGGCGGCGGCACGCCTTGCTTCTTCGATAACATGCAGTGGATGAATGAGAACGGCACAACGATTTTCGTAAGAATAAGCCCGGCGACGGCTGCCAACAGACTCCTTACCGCAAGGCGGAAACGCCCGCTGATTAATGGAAAGACAGAGGAAGAATTAAGGCAATATGTCGAAAACCATTATAATTCGCGACTGAAATACTATGAACAGGCGATGTTTACCGTCAAAGGTGAAAGCGTTGATTTGGATGAGATGTTGGAAATGATCAGATGACAAATCTTTTTGTTGTGTATTCGGAAAAATGTTATCTTTGCGGCGATTTAATTAAAATTTTAAACGTATGAAAAAAGTATTGTTATTTGCAATTGCGGCATTGGTCGCGATGCCATCGTTCGGGCAATCCCAAAAGGTGAAAACAGCGGAAATCGTTGAAATACAGCAGACTTCTGCTAAAAAAGACATAGAGAAAAAAACAATCAAGAGGAAGGTGGCCATTGGCAGATTTTCCAATGAGACGCAGTACGGCAAGGGCGTGTTTTATGACAAGGCCAACGATCCGATGCGTAAGCAAGGCCTTGATATCTTGTCGGCGAAGCTGCAGCAGTCGGGCAAGTTCATACTTCTTGAAAGGGAAGACCTTGACGTTTTGGTCAAGGAAGCTGGTGCCGACATGCAGAAAATCGGTGCTGACTATATCATCCTCGGCTCAATCACAGAGTTTGGAAGGAAAAACGAAGGACAGCAAAAAGTTTTTTCATCGACAAAGACTCAAGTTGTCGAGGCTGGCGTGAGCATCAGAATCGTTGAAGTGTCGTCAGGTCTCATCATCTATTCCGGCGAAGCCAAAGGTCTTGCCGAGACGACGACGAAGGAGGTGATGGGCATTGGCGGAACAGCCGGCTATGATGCCACCCTCAGCGACAAGGCCATTTCGGCGGCTCTTTCACAACTCGTTGAAAACATAATCAACGAATGCACCGACAGCCCGTGGCGCTCGTATATCCTTGACATTGACGAAGATGGCAACTACATCATCTCCGGCGGCGCGTCACAAGGCTTGACGGCTGGTGACAAATTCAACGTCTATTCAAAAGGCAAAATAGTCAAGAACCCACAGTCGGGAATGAATGTCGAACTCCCTGGCAAGAAAATCGGAACCGTGACAGTAGTTGCGACATTGCCTGACACAAAACCTGAAAATGAAATTTCCCTGTGCAAATATGAGGGCGAAAGTCTTGACAGAGAGAAACTTCTTGAAAAATATTACATTTTAAATGATTAAGCCATGAAGAAATTTTTTGTAATTGCAATTGTGACAATGTTCCTTTCCAGCTGTGGCGTCGGAACATATTCATATTCATCGGGTTTGGAAAATAAGTGCGGACTCTCTTTCGTCGCTGAAAAAGAAGTGCCGCTGAATGTTACTGTCGATGACCAAAGTTATGACATCAACGCCGTCAAACTGAAAAAGTACAGGACCGACAGAAAGATAAAACAGACTACGCAGAACACAATCGCTTTAGAGCCTGGCAAACACGAGATTAAGGTTGTGATGAACGGCAGCGAAGTGCTGTCAAAGACGATATTCGTGTCTGGCAATGAGGCAAAAATAATCGAGTTATGAGAAGAAGTTTCTTGACGCTTGCGTTTGTTCTGTCAGTTCTGGCATTGGGATCCTGTACCACTAACCAGTCGCTTTACAGTTGGGGCGGCAGGGCAAACGACACGTCAAAGTATGAGGAATACGCATACAGACATTACAAGTCGCAGTCGCCTGAAGCGTTATGCGGTCTTTTCGTGACATACGAAAAGATGATTAACACGCCGGGCGGAGAGCGCATGGTGCCGCCACCAGGGATATGTGCCGAATATGGCTATATGCTCCTCAACCCCGATGCCGTAAAGGTGTTTGCCGAGACTGCCACCGACAAGCAGAAAGCTGCGATTGTCAGGACGGACTATGTCGAATACGGCGTAGAGTTGTTGGAACGCGAGATTGAATATTACCCTGAGGCGAAGAGATTCATCGAACCGATTATCAAACGTATCAAACACCAAGATTAGTCATGAGGAAATCATTATATGTCATAGTGCTGGCGTTTGTCACACTTGCCGTAACATCATGCGGCACAACGAGAACAAAGGGGATGCAGTACGCCAAGCTGTACGAGGAGAAGCCTGTGGTGCTGCTGATAATGCCTCCGATCAACAATACGACGAATGTAGAGGCGAAAGACCTGTTTTTCACCTCGGTGAGCGAGCCGTTGGCGGAAGCGGGATATTATGTGTTACCTCCCCTCATGGCGATGGATGTGCTTCGCAATGAGAGCGCATACGACGCGGAGCTTTTCATCGACGCGCCGTTGGGACAGTTCAAGGAGTATTTCGGCGCCGACGCCGTGGTGTTCCCGGTGATAGACTCGTGGAAGAAAGTGGTCACAGGCATCAATACGAAGATAACTTACATCGTGAAATCCACAACCACCAACGAGGTGCTTTTTGAGAGGACCTGCAACCTCACGCTTGACTATACGGGCAACAACACCTCAGGCGGGTTGCTTGGTGCGCTCATCGATGTGGCCGTGGCTGCCATAGAGACGGCTGCCACAGACCATATCAAGGCGGCGCGGCTTGCCAATGAATTTATCTTCAAAGACATTCCCGTTGGGAAATACCATCCGCGATATATGCAGGATATGGAAGACGAAGCTCAACCGAAAGTGGTGTCCAGGACTGTCAAAGGCTGACCAACTGTCAGACAGTGTTAAATTAAAAAAGACCGCACGATGTTTCCTGCGGTCTTTTTTGCTTCATAAACTCCACTCTCAAAACTTCACTCTCAAAACTTCACTTTCAAAACTTCACCCTCAACTCTAACAACACCACATTTTCAACGTGTTGCGTGTGCGGGAACATATCGACAGGCTGCACCGCCCTGACGGAATAGAACTCGTCTAAAAGCTGTAGGTCGCGGGCCTGCGTGGCTGGGTTGCAACTGACGTAAACAATCTTCCTTGCCTTTATCTTTTTCAGCTGTTCGATGACTTTGTCGGCCATTCCGGCACGCGGCGGGTCGGTGACGATGAAGTCGGGTCTGCCGTGTTCGGCGATGAACTCGTCGGTGAGCACTTTCGCCATGTCGCCGGCATAGAACTCGGCGTTGGAGATGTTGTTGAAACTCTCGTTTATCTTCGCGTCTTCGATGGCTTCCTCGACATATTCAATGCCGACGACATGCTTCACGAAACGCGAGAAATAAAGTGCGATGGTGCCCGTGCCGGTGTAGAGGTCGTACATCAGCTCGTCGCCTTTCACGTCGGCGAGGTCGAAGGCCGCCTTGTAAAGCCTTTCCGCCTGATAGACATTGGTCTGGAAGAACGAGACCGGCCCGACACGGAACTTTAAATCGTCAAAGCCCGGTCGCGGCGACCGCATCGTCTCAATGAGATACGGCTCGCCTTTCAGACACTCGAACGGCAGATCAGAAATCATGTCGTTGAACTTCGAGTTGATGACGAGCATCAAGGAGACGATTTGCGGGAACTTCGTCGACAACGCCGGAATCAGCTCGTTGCGCACGATGTCGTTCTCCTCGTTGATGACGATGATGACCATGAACTCGCCCTTGCCGTTGCAGCGGATCACCACGTTGCGCATCGTGCCTTCATGTGCGCGGACGTTGTGGTACGACAGCTTGTGCCTCATCGTGAAATCCTTGATAAACAAGCGGATGTCGTTCGACGGGTCGGCTTGAAGATAGCAATGTTCGATGTCAATGACGCGGTCGAACAGGTTCGGAAGATGATAGCCGAAGCCTTTGCAGTCCTCTTCGGTGTAGGTGCCGGCGGGTGCGCCGTCGGTGAGCCATTTGCGGTTCGAGAAACTGTATTCCAGCTTGTTGCGGTAGAAAAACTGTTTCTCGCAGCCGAGAATCGGACTTATTTCAGGATATTCGATTTTGGCGATGCGGTCGAAGTTGTCTTTGACTTGTTTCTGCTTGTAAAACAGCTGCCATTGATAGTCAAGGTGTTGCCATTTGCAGCCGCCGCAGAGACCGAAGTGCCGACACACAGGCTCAACGCGTTTGTCGGATGGCCTCTTGATATTCAGAATCTTGCCGTCGAAGCAGTTTGATTTCTTTTTAAACACTTGTAAATCAACGATGTCGCCGGGTGCTCCGAAAGGGATGAACACCACTTTCTCGTCAGGTTTAGCGATGCTCATGCCTTCGGCGCCGGCATCGATAATCGTGACGTCTTCAATTATTTCGGGTTGTTTCTTTGTCTTTTTCATGGGCGCAAAATTACGAAAAAGAAGTGAGAAATAAGAAGTGATATTTGATTATTTGTTTAAATTTGCAAAATTTTGAGTCATGAAGATACCGACAATAAAGAACGCCCGTGAAGCTGATGCCTTTACGATTGAAAATGAACCGATTACGTCTGTTGACCTGATGGAACGCGCCGCTGCGACGGCGTTCGGCTGGATTGAAAACAAGCTGAGTCATCAGACAGAAACTGAGGTGAAGA
Organism: Bacteroidales bacterium; assembly: GCA_024400295.1. Lineage (GTDB taxonomy): Bacteria > Bacteroidota > Bacteroidia > Bacteroidales > F082 > Limimorpha. The sequence continues at coordinate 45,481 of JAKSNA010000013.1, forward strand.
TCTTCTGCGGAATGGGCAACAACGGCGGCGATGGCTTCGTGCTGGGACGACTTTTCTGCCAAAAACATTATGATGTGGAGGTGTTTCTCGTCCATGTAGGCGAAAAAATGAGCCACGACTGCCAGGTCAATTATGAAAGGTTGAAATCTCTGAATCCTTCGGTGATTCATGGTGTTTCTTCAAAAAATGATTTCCCGGAAATATCAGATTCCGATGTGGTCATTGATGCGATGTTCGGCTCCGGGCTGACACGTCCGCTTGAAGGACTTGCCGCGGAGATGGTTGAGCATCTCAATAACAATCAAGCGGTTAGGATGGCCATCGACATTGCATCTGGCTTGAACGGTGACGGTTTCTCGACATCTAAATACACATTCCGGCCGGATTACACTTTGTCGTTCCAGTTCCCGAAATTGGCGTTTCTGCTGCCTGAAAACGAGCCTTTCGTGGGAAACTGGGAAGTCCTCGACATAAAGATTCATCCCGATTACGTGGAAAAAGTGGAAAGCGTCAATTTCCTTACGGAAAGCGAAATCGTGAAACCGTTGGTCCACCGCCGCGGAAAACATTCACACAAAGGCACTTACGGTCACGCGCTGCTCATCGCCGGCTCGACGGGAAAGACCGGAGCCGCGTTGCTGGCAGCGGAGTCGTGCCTGAGAAGCGGTGTCGGACTGCTGACCGCACATCTGCCGAAGTCGGCGACGCTTCCTTTGCAGGTTTATCTTCCTGAAGCGATGATGAACGTTGATGAATCGGAAGATTGTTTCTCGCAACTCCCTGATTTGCTTAACTATACGGCGATAGCAGCGGGGCCTGGACTTGGAAAACGTCCCGAAACGGCAAACGCTTTGAAACGCCTGATTCAGGAAACGAAAGTGCCGGTGGTGCTTGACGCCGATGCCTTGAACATCATTTCGGAAAACAAGACGTGGCTCGCGTTCCTGCCGGAGAGAACGATAATGACACCTCACCCGAAAGAGTTTGAACGGCTGTTCGGGAAAACGGAAAACTCGCTGCAACGTCTTGAGCTTCAGCGGGAAATGTCGTGCAAATACAACTTGATAATCGTGCTTAAAGGCGCGAACACTGCCGTCACTTTCCCTACGGGCGCGTGTTTCTTCAACACTACCGGCAATCCCGGAATGGCGACCGCCGGAAGCGGCGATGTCTTGACCGGAATCATATTATCGCTTGTGGCTCAACGATATACACCTGAAGAGGCGGCTTTGCTCGGTGTCTATCTCCACGGTATGGCAGGCGACATCGCGGCCTCCGAAAACGGGATGGAGTCGCTGATTGCGAGCGACATTTCAAAAAATATCGGGAAAGCATTTCGGAAATTATCCTTATAGAGGCGAAATATCAAAATAATCGCGTAATTTCTTTTATAAAGGAAATATTTTGAGTTTTTGCAAAAAGTTTAAAGTATAAAAGAAATTTTTTGTATTTTTGCCCAAAATTCAAAGTATAAAAGAAATATGGGTGAAATTGTCAGACAGTCTTATCTTGATAAAATTGAAAAATACATTGGTAAAGAGACAATTATAGTCCTTGTCGGGCAGCGCAGGGTGGGGAAGAGCTGCATGTTGCAGATTGTTCGCAATCAGAAAATGTCCGACAGCGGAAACAATGTCATCTTCATTGACAAGGAAAAACGTGAATTTGATAACATAAAGAATTACAATGATTTAAACGATTTCATTGAAGAACGCTTTGATAAAAGCAAGCATAATTTCATTCTCATCGATGAGGTTCAAGACATTGAAGGCTTTGAGAGAAGCATTAGAAGTTACCGCACGGAAAAAAACACCGACATTATTATAACCGGCAGCAACGCCAAGATGTTGAGTTCCGATTTGACCACAATAATCGGGGGAAGGTATAAGGAAATTTACATTCAGCCGTTGAGTTATCTCGAATTTTTACAGTTTCACAACCTTCAGAATGATGATGATTCACTTGCAAAATACATGAAATACGGCGGACTTCCGGGACTTGTGAAGATGGGGCTTGAGGAAGATGATGTAAGAGAATATCATTCAGATATTTACAACACTGTATTGCTCAAAGATGTGATAATGCGTCATGAAATCAGAAACGTTCAGTTTTTGGAGAATTTGGTGCGTTTTTTAGCCGACAACACGGGACAGCTTGTGTCGGCAAACAGCATTTCGAAATTCATGAAATCGCAGAAAGAATCAGTAACTTCAACAGTGATAATGAATTACATCTCATATCTTTGCGAGGCGTATATGATCAAAAAGGTGAACAGATTTGACATTCACGGTAAGCGTCTTTTTGAAAACAACGACAAATTTTATTTTGAAGACCACGGACTGCGCAACACGTTGTCTGGCGGAACACGTGAAAACGATATTGAGAAAGTTGTTGAAAATATTGTGTTCCAGCAACTTGTGAGGCTCGGATACACGGTGAAAGTCGGCAAGCTGCCGTCTGGTGAAATAGATTTTGTATGTTCAAAACCAAACGGAAAACTGATTTACGTCCAGGCATCGTATCTTATTGCGGCGGACGAGACCCGCAAGCGCGAGTTCGGCAGCCTCGGCTTCATAAAAGACAACTATCCGAAATACGTGATCTCGATGAACCCGCTTCTCACGAAAAGCGATTGCAACGGGATAACGCACATCCATCTGCGGACGTTTCTGACGGAAAAGGATTTTTAGTCTGTAAGGTTTGAAAGTTCATAAAGTCTGAAAGTGGCTGGTGCACGGTAATGTATCGGCGTCAATCCGCGCAATTTTCGGGAGAAAAATAACTCCGGGAAAGTGTATAAAGACATTATACAAAATAATATGGTGTGCTGGTGTGGTTTATGAAGAAAATTTTATACATTTGCGGCTTGAAAAATTAAAATAAGTTAATAACCAAAAAGTTGTACCCGACACGAATTAAGGGATTTAAAAGATGAAAAGACAATTAAAAACATTAGCGACAGTGATGGTGTGCATGGCGATGGCGCTGTGCGTGTCGTGTAAGAAGGACAATGCAGAGCCGAGCGGCGGTGGCACAGGTGGTGGCGGTAATACAGGCGGAGGTGGCACGGGCAACCACGCATACGTTGACCTCGGCCTCCCGAGCGGCCTCTTGTGGGCCACGTGCAACGTGGGCGCGGACAGTCCTGAGGACTACGGCGACTACTTCGCCTGGGGAGAGACGGAGACAAAGGACGATTACGACTGGAGCACCTACAAGTGGTGCAACGGCAGTGGGGACAACCTCACCAAGTACAACATATATTCGAATTACGGCACAGTTGACAACAAGACGGTTCTCGACCTCGAGGACGACGCGGCTAACGTGAGCTGGGGCGGTGGCTGGCGCACTCCGACAAGTGCCGAGTGGCAGGAGTTGTACGATAACACCTACAATGTTTGGACAACCGTCGGCAATGTTGCAGGCCGTAAATTCATCAGCTTAAAGGAAGCCGACAAGTTCATCTTCCTTCCGGCTGCCGGCCGCCGCCATGGCACGAGCCTCAACGGTGCGGGTTCCGACGGCCTCTACTGGTCGAGTTCGCTCTACTCGTCCTTTCCCTACGGCGCGTATTACGTGTACTTCGATTCGAGCGATGTGTTTCCGCGGGACAGCAACTATCGGGACTATGGGTTCACGGTGCGCCCGGTGCGGTAGTTCTTAGAATTTAACATGCCTTGTCAAGGAAAAAAAGAGGCAGCAGGGAGTTTTTTCGGTTTGAGACGCATTGCAATGCGTCTCAACTGTTTGTATTCCAAGGATGTCAGATCCCTCGTTTCAGCCAAAGGGCGAAAAATTTGTCATAGACTGAATAAACGTTCCTCTCCTGTGTGATGAAATCCTTTTCCAAAAGGCCTTTGACAGCGGAAAGGACAGAACTCGCCGAGGTGAGCTTGTGCTTCTTGACGAAAGTGCTGCCTGAAATGTTCTTCACATTGCCTTCGGCGACGATGGCGACGAACACTTCCTTCTGCTTTTCAGGCATCTGATAAAGCAGCGATTCGTAAGTATCGGATGAGAAGTCAAGCAGATCGCTGATGGCCGTGTCTATCATCGATACGGTGCATTTTTCGCCAGCCGCTGTCAGCGTGAACAGCATGTTCATGATGCGCTGCAGGTATGCGGTGATGCCGTCGAATTGTTCGTAAACTGTTCTTACAACTTCGCTATCAAGCTCTTTGCCTGCTGCCTCAAAATGCCTTGTGGCGAATTCGGTATATTTCTCCAAAGAAATAGGAGGGAGGTTTATGATGTTCACCGACTGATAAAACGGCCGCGCAGGAGATGTGAACATGGCTCCCATCAAATGACGCTGTGAGCCGGAAAACACGAAGTTGGCGTTGCCGCACCGCTGTATGTAAGTGCGGAGCATGGCTTCGACATTGGTCGAGTCGGCGTAACGCGTTATCTGCTGGAATTCGTCAATGGCCACCAGACACGGTTTTTCAGCATGATTCAGATAATCGAATATTTCGTCTAAAGTGGTGACAGGGTTGGTGATGCTGCCGATTGAAACGCTCCATGAAGGCTGCCCTGCGGCATCGTATGTGATTTCGGGACGTAATGACGACACCGCCTGAATGAAATTTGTCCATGCCTTGCGGCCTTTCGATTTCAGCTCGTCTAAAACGGCTTTGCCGAAAACGTTGATGAATTCGCACATCGAATTGGTCGGATATATGTCGATGATGAAGGTATGATACTCCTTCTGAATCTCAGGTTGAGTGAAGCAATGGTGCAGCAAATCTGTCTTCCCGATTCGGCGCGGTGAAATCAGCGCAATGTTGTTTCCGTTGGTCAGAATCCTTGTGATGGCTTCCGTCTCGCGTTGCCGGTCACAGAAATATTCTGGAGATGTGTATCCGTTTGTTATGAATGGGTTGTTCCTCATCTAATCAATTATTTTACAATGCAAAAATACAATTTTTTTAAATTTCATCATAAAATGATGATTATTTTTTGATGATTTTTGAAAAATCAAGTTCAATTGTCAGATAATCAATTTAAACCTTCCGTTTTTTATGGCGGAATGGTTGCATGGATGTCGGCGCATCTGGTTTTTGATACGCACTGCGGTGCGTCTTCACTGTTTGTATTCCAGCGAAATGACAAATCGGGAATGTAACACTCCGGCTGGTGCTTTTGCCCGCGGAACACATATAGCCGAAATGATAAAAAAATAAATTACAGCTATCAAATATTTTTATACCTTTGCACCCGTCAAATTGTTGAGTTTGTTAACAAAATAAAAAACGCAAATATGTATAAAATCGTAAGGAAAAAGGAGCTTAATCCGACTGTTACACAGATGGAGATTGAGGCTCCGATGGTAGCAAAGAAGGCTCTGCCTGGACAGTTCATCATCCTCCGCGTCAGCGGGGAAGGCGAACGCATCCCGTTGACTGTGGCAGGCTGCAACAAGGAAGAAGGAACAGTGAAGATCATTTTCCAGATTGTGGGAAGCACGACGGAACAGCTCAACCACAAGAAGGAGGGCGAGTACATCCAGGACTTTGTAGGCCCGCTCGGAAGAGCCACGGAGACCGAAGGCAAGAAGAGAGTGTGCATCGTCGGCGGCGGCGTGGGTAACGCCATCGCACTGCCGGTCGCCGAAGAGTTCCACCGTCTTGGCGCCAACGTCACAAGCATCATCGGCTTCCGCGACAAGAACCTCGTAATTCTTGAAGACGAGTTCAGAGCGTGCTCCGACAGAGTCATCATGATGACGGACGACGGCTCATACGGCCGTCACGGCAACGTCACCGTGCCGCTCAAGGAACTGCTTGAGGCCGGCGAGACATTCGATGAAGTCATCACCATAGGCCCCGGCATCATGATGAAGTTCGTGGTCGCCACGGTCAAACCATTCAACATCCCGGTCACGGTGTCGATGAACCCAATCATGATCGACGGCACGGGCATGTGCGGCGGCTGCCGTCTCACCCTAAACCAGAACGGAAAGAAAGTCACGAAGTTCGCCTGCGTTGACGGCCCCGACTTCAACGGCTATGAGGTCGACTTCGACGAAGCCATGTCACGTGGCAGAATGTATTTCGACTTCGAGCGTCATGCGCATGAAGCCACATGTAATCTCTACAAAAATGCTTAAGGAGGAATGAATATCATGGCAATAAATCCCAAGAAACATGAGATGCCTTCGCAGGATCCGAAGGTCAGAGCACATAATTTCAGCGAGGTGACACTCGGTTACACCATGCAGATTGCGGTTGAAGAGGCGCAGCGGTGCCTGAACTGCAAGAACAGTCCGTGTGTGAGCGGCTGTCCGGTGAACATTTCGATACCAGAGTTCATAGCCCATATCAAGGAGAGTGATTTCGAAGGTGCATATCAGGTGATTTCCAAGTCATCATCGCTTCCGGCGGTGTGCGGTCGTGTCTGCCCGCAGGAGTCGCAGTGCGAGAGCAAATGCACTCTCGGCGTCAAGTTCGAGCCTGTCGGCATAGGCCGTCTTGAGCGTTTCGTCGCCGACTGGCACAACGCCAACAGCAAGGAACAGCCTGTGATGCCGGCACAGAACGGCCATAAGGTGGCTGTCGTCGGTTCAGGCCCGTCAGGTCTGACATGCGCCGGCGACCTCGCGAAGAAAGGCTATAAGGTCTCGGTGTTCGAGGCACTTCACACGGCGGGCGGCGTGCTGGTTTACGGCATCCCGGAGTTCCGTCTCCCGAAGGCCATAGTCGCTAAGGAAGTGGAAGGTCTCAAGGCCCTCGGCGTTGACGTTGAGACAAACGTCGTCATCGGCAAGACCCTGACTATCGACGAACTCTTCGAGCAGGGCTATGAGGCGGTGTTCGTCGGCTCGGGCGCGGGACTTCCGAAGTTCATGGGCATCGAAGGCGAGGCGTTCAAGGGCGTGTATTCAGCCAATGAGTTCCTCACGCGTTCCAACCTCATGAAGGCTTACCGCGATGTCGTTGACACCCCGATCATGAAGGGCGGCAAGGTCGTCGTCGTCGGTGGAGGCAACGTCGCCATGGACGCGGCACGCACGGCTCTCCGTCTCGGCGCTGAGGTCACGATAGTGTATCGCCGCTCGATGGCGGAACTTCCGGCACGTCGCGAAGAAGTGGAACACGCAGAGGAGGAAGGCGTTGTCTTCAGGCTCTTGAACAACCCGACCAAGATCCTCGGATACAACAACCCTGAAAACCCGCGTGATCCGAAGAACGGCTTCGTGACAGGCATCGAATGCATCCGCATGGAACTCGGCGAACCCGATGCGAAGGGCCGCCGCCGTCCCATCGAAGTGCCGGGCAGCGAGTTCACGCTCGAATGCGACACTGTCATCATGGCTCTCGGCACGTCACCGAACCCGTTGATCAAAGACACGACAAAGGGCCTTGAGGTCAACGACCACGGCGGCATCATCGTCAACGAAGACGCTCTCACGTCACGTCATGGTGTCTATGCCGGCGGCGACGCGGTGACAGGCGCAGCGACGGTGATCCTCGCCATGGGCGCGGGCAAGAACGCCGCGCGCGCCATCGACGAATACCTGAGGAGAGAGGAAAGATAAGAGATGAGAGAATGTGGAGACGCGCCGCGGCGCGTCTCTGCAATAATATAATATTTGTGGTTTTGTGATGAAGATAGCACTCTACGGAAAGACATTACGCGCTGAAAGCGAAGGGCTTTTGAGGGAAGTCATCGGCATCCTGCATGGAGCCGGAGCGGAGATTTCTGTTTACGGTCCGTTCCTCGACACTGTGGTGCAATGTCTTGACGGAAATGTTAAATATCATATTTTCAACGGCTACGAACAACTGAAAGGCAATGCCGACATGGTGTTCTCCCTCGGCGGTGACGGTACCGTCCTCGACTGCGTGCCTCTGGTCCGTGACAGCGGCATCCCCGTCTTCGGAATCAACATGGGACGCCTCGGCTTCCTCTCAAGCGTGTCGTCGGACGAGACGCTGAACGCCGTGTCGAACATCCTTGCCGGGAATTATGAGGTCGAACACCGGACAATGGTCGAAATCGTTGACAACGAGGCGCTTTTCGACGGGATCAACTACGGGCTTAACGAGGTGAGCATACAGCACCGCTCATACGACAGCCTGATTGAGGTTCAGGTCTTTGTCGGCGAACGGCTTCTCAACAAGTACTGGGGCGACGGCGTCCTGCTTTCGACGCCGACCGGCTCGACGGCGTATTCGTTGTCCGCCGGCGGCCCGATAGTCGCGCCTGACGTCACCAGCTTCGTGATAACACCGATAGCCGCGCACAACCTGAGCATGAGGCCTGTCATCATCTCTGACGACAGCAGGGTGAAAATCAAGGTGAACGGACGCTGCGAGAAATATGCCCTCGGCCTCGACTCACGCATCAGGCTCGTTGACAGGACTTTTGAATTTGAAATTAAAAAGGCGGATTTCTTTTTCAATATCGTGAAAATGCCTTACCGTGATTTCTTCGGAACTGTGAGGAGCAAACTTCTCTGGGGAAACGATGTCAGAAATTAAACAATGACTTTACATTCTATTTATCTTATTCTGCAGCAAGTGCTTATCATCACGGCGTTCGTTCTCGGAATGATGATGATAATTGAGTTTATAAACGTGAAGACCGGCGGCTTGTGGTCTAAGAGGCTTCAGACCTCGCCGTGGATCCAGATAATAATCGGCGCGGTGATGGGCGTGATACCTGGCTGTCTCGGCACCTACACCATCGTCTCGCTTTACATCCACCGCGTGGTGAACTTCCCCGCGCTGATGGCGACACTTGTCGCGACGGCAGGTGACGAGTCGTTTTTCATGTTCTCGCTTTTCCCAGGTAAAGCGTTGTTAATCACGGCGATTTTGTTTGTGCTGGCAATAGTCGTAGGCGGAATCCTGCAGTCAACGATGAAAAACAAATTCGTCGGACTGACGGAGAAATCGTTCCCGTTACACGAAGGGCACGATGTCTGCCATCACCACGGACATCATCATGAAGACGAGAAATGCGAAGTGTGCGACCACCATCACTCCGTCAGGGAGAATTTCAGGAATCTGACGTTCGTCCGCGCCTTGCTGATGACGATGTGCGTGACGATTCTGGCGTTGATTCTCAGCGGCGTCATCGACGGGCAACACCAACTTAACATGTTGATGGGAGGACAGAGCGAAGAGTCGGTCGTCGAGTCGTTCGGTGTTGAACACCACGAATTACACGAATCGCACGAAGGATGTCACCACGAATTACACGAAGAGAGTCACCACGAATCACACGAATTGCACGAATCGCACGAATGTTTGGGGCATCATCATGATCATGGCGGCGAGGCTGACTGGATTCGTTATACGCTTATCGCGATGTTCTTGATAATCATGGTGATAGTTGTTGTGGCTGACGAGCATTTCCTTGAAGAGCATTTGTGGGAGCATGTCATCAAGGTGCATCTTCCGAAGATTGTCTTATGGACGCTCGCTGTCATAGTGGGCCTGACGATTATCAATCATTTTGTTGATATACATGGACTTGTGACAAAGAATCCGTACATTGTCCTTGCGGCGGCGTTGCTTATTGGAATCATTCCGCAGTCGGGGCCGCATCTTGTCTTTGTGTTGCTGTTCATGCAGGGAAGCATCCCGTTGAGCATTTTGCTGGCGAGTTCGATTGTTCAGGACGGACACGGCGCATTGCCACTTCTCGCCGAGTCGAGGAAAGCGTTCTTCCTGTCGAAAGGAATAAGCATATTGCTCGGATTGACAGTCGGTGTCGCCGGCTTGATGATTGGCTTCTGATTTACCTTGCGAGTCCGGAGATGACGATAGAGAGGTTCGAGGCGAAGAGCTTCACCGCGATTGCCAAGAGAATCACGCCGAAGAATTTCCTGAGTATTACCACGAAGTTGCCGCCGATTAAACGTTGTATTTTATCGACGGAGCGAAGCACGAAATAGTCGATTATGATATTGGCTATCAATGCAATCATGATGTTGATGTCGGCATACTCCGCGCGCAGCGAAAGCAGTGTCGTCAGCGCACCTGGCCCCGCGATGAGAGGGAATGCAATCGGCACGATTGACGCACCGCCGCTCGTGGCGTCGTTCTTGATAATCTCTATCCCGAGAATCATCTCCAACGCCAAGATGAAAATCACAAACGAACCCGCCACCGCAAACGACGGCGCATCAACGCTGAAAAGGTTGAGCAGCCCGTTGCCGGCATAGAAGAACGCGACGAAGAAAATCAAGGCGACCAATGCCGCCTGCCACGCCTTAATCGTCTGATTCTGAGCCTTAATGTTGATGAAGATCGGTATCGACCCCAAGATGTCAATGATGGCGAACATCACAATGAACGCACTGACTATTTCTTTGAAGTTTATCAAGTCCATGAAACTGTGAAGTTATAAAGTTTGTAAAGTTATAAAGTTTGTAAAGTTTGTAAATTTTCGTTGCAAAATTACAAAAACTATTCATTTAAAAAATATTTTCAAAAAAATCTTGCCGTGTAAAAAAAAACACTATTTTTGCGGCGATTTTGGTGTCCGGAAGGACTCAATAGGGAATCGGGTGAGAATCCCGGACAGTTCCCGCTGCTGTAAGCTCTCGCAGCGTTTGCAACAGTCACTGTTCATCCTCAATGAATGGGAAGACGCAAACGTAAGGAGTAAGTCAGAAGACCTGCCATAAATCAAAGACAAACAATGACTTTCGGGACAAGAGTCAGTCGTGGAATCCCTTCGATGACATCTTTCCCGAGCAAACTTTTGAACGTGGATATGAGAAAGTGTCTGATATTGCTTATGTTTTTCGCGATGGCGTTTTTCGCTTCGGCGCAGGATACCATCATGCTGCAAAGCGTTGAGGTCAAGGCTGTTGCGATAAGGAGCAACGAGCTTGAGACAACGATGGGGCGCCGGATGGACACCTCTGTCATAAACCGTCTCAGCTCTGTGCCGATGTCGCAGCTCCTGATACAACACAGCCCTGTCTTCATCAAGACTTACGGCCCCGGCGGCATCGCAACTGCTTCATTCAGAGGCACAACGGCAAGTCACACCCTCGTGCTGTGGAACGGTTTCCAGCTCAACGCACCGTCACTCGGTCAGGTCGATTTCAGCACGATACCAGTCTTCATGACCGACCAGATCTCGTTGAAATGGGGCAGCGGCACATCGACCAACAACGGCGGACTCGGCGGAGTGGTCAGTATCTCTAATGATGAATATTTCTGTAAAGGATTGATAGTTAATCTGAAACAAACATACGGCAGCTTTAACACCCTCGGCACTTACGCCACCTTAGGTTACTCATGGGCAAACCATCTGCTGAGGGTTAAAGCTTACCGCGCGTCAAGCGACAATGACTTTACCTATAATAACATAGGTGTCATTCCGCATCAGAAGATGAAACAGAAAAACGCGGATTATACCGATTACGGCATGATGCCTGAATATCAGTGGTGCTTCGGTAACTCGTTGATAACCATTGTGTCGTGGAACCAAAAAAGCCATCGTAACTGCCCGCAAATCATGCCGAATGTCGGAAACGACAACACTGTTGAATATACCGACAATGATTTCTCGCGGAATTATATCTCGTTCAAAAATTATTGGAATACCGGAAAAATAGAGGTTAAGTCATCGTATTTCTTTGAAAATCAACATTATGTGTTGAATACGTTCACCGACATCGGTACTCCGGTGACTACGACCGACTCGAAGAATACCGCGAATGTCTTTCACCAAATCGCAGATGTCGAGCAGAATCTGTTCCGCTCGTGGAAGATAAATGCTAAGATTCAGTGGGACCATGAGCAGGTGAAGTCGAATGACTATGACGGCGTGAAGAAACGCGATGTGTTCTCGACATACGCGGCGTTGAACGGCAACGTGTTGAGAAACATCGGATTACGCGCCACTTTGCGTAACGACATCGTTGACGGCAAGTCGGTTGGCTTTTTCCCTACGGCGACGGTTTCATATTCATTCATTTATCTTAATGGATTGAAAATCAGTGCGGGTTACAGCCATAACTACAGAAACCCGAGTCTGAACGACCTCTATTGGAACCCGGGCGGCAACCCTGATCTCAAGCCTGAGGATGGAAAGACCGTTGACGGAAACCTGAATTTCACACGCGCGTTTGAACGCCTCTCCGTTGAAAGCCAGGTGGGGGCGTATTATTCTCAGGTGTCGGACTGGATTCAGTGGAAGCCGACGAGCTACCGTTATTGGGTGCCTGAAAACGTCTCGACGGTGACGGCATACGGCGCGGAGATTCATCTGAAGCTGAATTACAAACTCGAGCGTTGGAACTTCTCGGTTTCAGGGAATTATGTTTACAGCCATACTACCGATGAGAACGATAAACAATTGATTTATATTCCGTTGCATCACGCAAACGCCTTCGCTGACGTCAGTTGGAGAGGCTGGAGTCTGTCTTACACACTGGAATACACTGGAGAGAGAAAGACTTCGATGAACGACAATGAGTTTTATGGTTTCAGGCTGATGCCTTATGCATTGCATCATGTTTCGATGGGAAAACATTTTTGGAAATTAGATATTGAATTGAAAATTAACAACTTGACTGATAAGGACTATCAGGCAATTTTATGGCGCGCTATGCCTGGCAGGAGTTATGAGGTCAGCTTAAATTTTAAACTATGAAGAAACTACATTTTATCATCGTTGCAATACTGATGATTGCAACCGCTTCGTGCAAAAAAGAAAACCCCCAAGATGTCACAGCACCAGTGACGCCGATTTCAAGTGAGACAAAAGGCGTTTTCATTCTCAATGAAGGCACTTTCACTTACGCTAATTCATCGCTTTCTTATTATGACAAGGAGGCTGATACGGTTGGTAACAACTTGTTTTTCAAGGCGAACGGCTCGCCAATCGGCGATGTCGGACAGTCGTTGGCACTTTACAACGGAAGTCTTTACATCGTTGTGAACGGCAGCAAGTACATCTATAAAGTTGATGCGGAAACCTTGAAGTTTCAGGCGAAACTCGAAGGCTTTACATCGCCGCGAAACATTTTCTCGGTAGGTGACGGCACGGCGTATGTGTCTGACCTTCAACGCGATGGCCTTTGGCTGATTGACCTTGAAAAGATGGAACACATACAGTTTATTGAGACTGGCAATTCAACGGAGGCGATGGTGAGAGTCGGCGACGAGCTTTTCGTTTCAAACTGGTCGAATTATTATGTACCTAATTCATCAAATAATTCGGTGCAAGTGATTGATATGAAGACGAATACACTTGTCGAAACCATTGATGTCCCGCAGGAGCCCAACGCGATGGTTGTTGATAAAAACGATGACATCTGGGTGCTTTGCAGCGGCGGCTACAATCCGGGGGAACAGGATCCGGCTTTGGTCCGCATCGATCCTGTCACTCGTGAGGTTGTCAAACCTTTATACTACTTCAATGCAGGAACCGATTACCCCGACGGACTCGCCATCGACGGGGCGGGGGAGAACCTGTATTATCTGAATGGCGGATATAACAATCTGAATGTTTACAAGATGTCGGTTGATGCGGCACAAACTCCTGATAATCCGTTTATTGCGGCAGATGGACGCGTGTTTTACAATGTTGCCGTTGACCCCGAAAACGGTGACGTATATGTGACAAATGCGAAAAATTACGTGCAAAACGGCGATGTCGAACGTTTTTCAAAAGACGGCGAGCTGCTGAGTAAATTCACAGTCGGCGTCGTGCCGTGCTACATGCTGTTTAATTAGTGCAAAAAACAGGATTTTCGGGAGTGAAAAATTCCTGAAAATCCTGTCGTTCCTTTTGAAAAAATGCCTATCTTTGCAACAAAAGTTTTTGTTTTGAAGATAGCCGTAAACACACGTTTGTTGTTGAGTAACAAACTTGAAGGAATAGGATGGGTTGCGTATGAGGCATTAAGTCGCATTGTCAAGGCGCATCCGGAGGTTGAGTTTTATTTTCTTTTCGACAGGAAGCCGGATCCGAGTTTTATCTTTGCGGATAACGTGAAGCCTGTCGTGCTTTTCCCGCAGGCGCGGCACCCGTTTCTTTACATAATCTATTTTGAGATTGCAGTTAAAAACGCTCTACGCAAGATAAACCCCGACGTGTATCTCTCAACAGACGCCTATCTGTCGCTTCGGTCAAAAGTTCGGCAAATAGCTGTGTTTCATGACATTAACTTTGAACATTTTCCGCAGGATTTCCCGAGACTGGCGTTGTGGCACTACAAGAAATTCTTCCCGAAATATGCTAAAAAAGCTGATAAGATTATCACCGTTTCGGAGTTTTCAAAACAGGATATTGTTGAAAATTATAAAGTGAGCCCGGAGAAGATTCATGTCGTCTATAATGGCGCGAACGAGGGCTTCAAGCCGATTCCTGAAGAAGTGAAAACGTTGGTCAGAGATAAATATACATCTGGTAATCAGTATTTTATGTTTGTCGGCTCGCTTCATCCGAGAAAAAACTTAGCACGTCTGTTTCCGGCTTTCGACATCTTCAAGGAGAGAACGAAGTCTGAAATGAAATTGCTTGTTGTCGGCGAAAAACGCTGGTGGACGGAGTCGATACAGAATGCGTATAACTCGATGAAATACAAGGACGATGTGGTCTTTGTCGGGCATTTGCAGATGAGTGAACTCAACAAAGTCACGGCGGCGGCCTTCGCTTCTGTCTATGTGTCTTATTTTGAAGGATTTGGCATCCCGATCATCGAGGCGTACCGCTGCGATGTGCCGGTGATAACGTCAAATGTCACATCAATGCCGGAAGTCGCAGCCGATGCCGCTCTGCTCGTCAATCCGTTTGATATTGAGTCGATTGCGAATGCGATGGTTGCGATTCAGGATGAAAATGTCCGTAAGTCGTTGATAGAGAAAGGACGAATCAGGAGAGATGATTTCTCGTGGGACAAGACCGCGGAAGGATGGTGGGATGTTATAGTTAGAAGTTAAAAGAGGAGAGTTAAAAGAGGAGAGTTAAAAGAGGAGAGTTAAAAGAGGA
>JAKSNA010000014.1 GCA_024400295.1 Bacteroidales bacterium
AGTGGAGTTTTGAGAGTGAAGTTTGAGAGTGGAGTTTTGAGAGTGAAGTTTTGAGAGTGAAGAAGAAAATAGTGTCAAATCATAAAATATTTGTTTTTTTGCAATTGAAAAAAATAATATAGTCCATGAATAGCACTGTAAAAATAACTTATGACAACAGCAATCCAAATGCAAGGCTTGCCATAAATTTCATCAGAACACTTGATTGTCTTACTGTTACGGAAGTCAAGCAGACAAAAACAACGGGAACAGAATCTGTTGACAAAGAAATCATTCTTGCTGAGATGAGAAATTCACGTGAAGAGGCAAAGAAAATAATGAACGGCACAAAAAAAGGTCATACAATAGCCGAAATACTTGAAACAATATGATTGACTTCGAGCAGACGCCGAGTTTCAACAAAAAAGCAAAGAAGCTTGCCAGTAAATACCCGTCTTTCAATAAGGGAAGCTTTGGTTCCCGTTGATATTTTATTTTTCGCTATAACTATCCAAAAAAACATAGTTGCAGCGAAAAATAAATTTGATTGTCATGATTGAAACCTCTGCGAAATGAAATATTCAGATACACCTTATATTAATATAGGGCTTCCAAAATAATTGTTGATAAATTGTTGAAAAAAATGTTTTTCATATAAATATTTTGTATAGTTTTGTCACCGCTAAATTAGGCGTGAAATGTTAATATTTTTTTAATAAAAATTTTATAAAAATCATGGACTCAAGAATTCAAATGAACCCGAATCTGCTGGTGCGTTATCTTCAGAAACCGGCGGCGGAGTTCACGAAGGCGGACATCATCCGCTATTGTGAAGAAAATGAAGTTGAATTTGTCAATTTCCATTATTGCGGCTGGGACGGCAAGCTCAAGACCCTGAACTTCGTCATCCACAGCGCAGAACATTTGGACAGCATCCTGTCGGCCGGCGAACGCGTTGACGGCTCAAGCCTCTTCCCGTTCATCGAGGCAGGTAAGTCAGACCTTTATGTGGTGCCGAAATTCAAGACGGCGTTCCGCAATCCTTTCACGGAGATCCCCACTGTTGACATCCTCTGCTCGTTCTACAACCGCGACGGCGAGCCGTTCGAGAGCTCACCGGAGTACATCCTCCGCAAGGCCCACAGCGTCTTCCAGAAGACCACGGGCATGACGATGGAGACCATGGGCGAACTCGAGTACTACATCATCGCCGAAGACGAAGGCGTATATGAGGTGCCCGACCAGAGAGGCTACCACGAAAGCGCACCGTTCAACAAGTTCACCGAGTTCCGCGTCGAGGCCATGCGCCTCATCGCACAGGCCGGCGGACTCATCAAGTACGGACACTCGGAAGTCGGCAACTTCACCCACGACGGCAAAGTCTATGAACAGAACGAAATAGAATTCCTCCCGACGAACATCGAGGACGCAGCCGACCAGCTCGTCATCGCCAAGTGGATCATGAGGCAGCTCGCCTACCAGTACGGCGTCACGTTCACACTCGCGCCTAAGATTACCGTGGGCAAGGCCGGCAGCGGACTCCATGTGCACTGCAAGTTCACCAAGAACGGCAAGTCGATGATGGTGAAGAACGGCGAACTCACCGACGTGGCCAAGAAAGCCATCGCGGGTTACATGATGGCAGGCACGTCACTGCCGGCATTCGGCAACCCGAACCCGCTGTCGTTCATGCGTCTCGTCCCTCATCAGGAAGCACCTACATCACTCTGCTGGTCGTTCTCCAACAGAAGCGCCCTCGTGAGAGTACCGCTCGGATGGATTAACAACGGAAAAGACATGGTCGCCAACTGCAACCCGCTTGAGAAGAACTCCGGCCGCGACTTCAGCGACAAGCAGACGTTCGAGTGGCGCGCCTCCGACGGATGCGCCGACATGTATCTCCTCATGGCAGCACTCTGCGCCGCGGCACGCTACGGCATGGAATGCCCCGACGCACTCGCAGTGGCCGAAAAGACCTACGTCGGCCTCGGCGTCAATATCCATGACGACAAGAACAAAAACGTCGCGGCAGCACTCGAACAACTCCCCGACTCATGCGTCAGGGCTGCGGAAGAACTCGAGAAAGACCGCGAGATATACACAGCCAAGGGCGTGTTCTCCGAAAACATCATCGACTACCTCATCAAATACCTCAGAGACTTCAATGATGCCAACCTGAGAGCCGAACTCGGCAACGATACCGATAAGATAATGAAGCTCGTGAACGACAACATTCACGTCGGCTAATTTAGAATCAGTATAAATAGCATAAATGTTGATGATTTTTTGAAAAAAAATAGTCAAACTTATCAAAAAACCATGTACATTTGCAAGTTATTATGCGTAAAAGAATGTATGTGGTTTTGGGTGAGCGTATGTGCTTGATATATAATGATTTAAAATGTGATAAGATAATGCCGTCATGCGGCAAGACTTATATAGATAATTAACTTATTATTAACAAATTCATTAAAATTATGAGTAAAAAACTTATTTTATTCTTAATGTTAGCAATCTTCGGCAGCACAAGCCTGCTGAAGGCAGATGAAGTTACGATTGGTGACCCTGCGGGGACAAGCACCAGTACTAACTTTCCAGTGTACTCGTACTACAACTACTCATTCAGTCAGCAGATTTACACCGCTGAGGAGATCGGTACGGGAGGTACAATCAATTCATTGACGATGTGGCTCAAGAACTCAACAAGCTGCTCGCGCAACGTCCAGATTTACATGAAGAACGTTGAAAAGAACGCTTTCGAAAGTATGACAGACTGGGTGCCGATGTCGGCAGAAGACCTCGTGGCCACCGGAACAATCAACAACGGTGTGTCAACCGCACAGGCTGTCACATTCACACTCGACACGCCATTCGAGTATGATGACGCCATGAACTTGGTCGTTTGCTTCGCAGACGTGACAGGCAATTATTCATCCGGCGTGGCAAGCGTCACCTTCGCAGGAGAAACTTTAAGAGCTTTGGTTAGATACAGAGACAGTGCTGCAATCGATGTTACAGATCCTACATCTGGCTCGACCGCTTATACTGCCTCTGACGTAAACAGAAGCGTCGTCAGATTCGACATCACAACAGCAGCCGCGGCAGTTACCGTCACTCCAGAGACATTGGCCGTCGAAATGCCGAACAACGCATGGATGGAACCGACATACGTCAACGTTTACAACACATTCGCAAACGGCGCAACGGTTTCAACAAGCTACGCAACGTATGCTGATAAGTTCGACAACACAACAATGCTCAGCAACTATGAACTTGGCTACAAGGAAGGTGTCGATGTCGAGATCAAACCGGCAGCAGGCGCCACGGGCGAATTCCAGAGCTTGCTTAATGTCAACTACACAGGTTCAAGAGAGACAGTCGGCGCAACAATCAACGCCGACTTCTACACGGCAGCACAGCCGGATGTGGTTGAATTCGCACAGACAATCACTGCAGATACAATGAGCTTTGCACCTGACTTTTCAGCACTTCACCACAACTACAACCTGCCTAACGCAGTTGAGGGTGGCAAGGACGCTGTCTATACATTCACATTGGCAGAGGCCAGAAAGTTCAATGCAATGGTCACAGCAGGTCACATCGCACTCTACAATGTGGCACAGCCGAAAGCTGACAACGCTCTCATGGAAGGTGCAACATTTGAAAATGTGACACTCCAGGCCGGCACATACTACCTCATCGCTGAATCAGCAAGTGATTTCGGCCTCTTTGTGCAGCTCGCAGACTTCCCTCCGCTCACAGAAGCCCCTGTGCTCGTTGCACCTGAAAACGGCGCAATGGAAGTCGTTGCTCCTGCAACACTCACATGGACACTTCCGGAAGAAGGTGTTGTCGAATACAGACTCCTTGTCAATACAGTTTACAACCTCCCGGAGGAATCATCAGTGGTTGTTGACTGGACAACAGACCTCGCAACAAGCTACACACTCACAGAGCTTCTGCCAGCGACACAGTACTTCTGGCGCGTTGACGCACGCGGCACCAACGGTGAAGTGATGAGCAGCGCGAAGTTCGCTTTCACAGTCGCAGTCCCGACACCTACAAACCTCGTGGCTGACGACTACACAATCTTCGAGGGCGACGACGTCCAGCTCGAATGGAAGGGCGGCGCAGGCGGCGGTTTCGAAGGTGAGATCACAGTGAGCGACGGCACAGCGACAGACAGCTACGTCCCGGTCTATGGCCTTTACACAGACGCTTACCTGAAATGCAACATCGTCTATCCGGCAGAGATGCTCGCGGAGATGGAAGGCGGTGAAATCACAAGCATGAAGTTCTACCTCTCAACACCTGCATCAGCAGCATGGGATCCGGCACACTTCGTGGTCTATATGATGGAAGTCCCAGGCACAACAGTCTCAGCTTTCACAGAACCTGAAAACGCCACAATCGTTTATGAAGGCTCGCTCAACGGCACAGGCACAGAGATGGTCGTCACATTCGACACACCATTTGAATACGGAGGCGGTAACCTCCTCGTCGGTGTCAACAACACAGTCATCGGTACATATAAGTCATGCTCATTCTACGGTACAACCGTAAGCGGTGCATCAGTGCAGGGTTACAGCTACAGCTCACTCAGCGCAATCACACCTACACAGCGCAACTTCATCCCTAAGACAACATTCGTCTGCGGCGGCGCAAAGAATACACGTGAGTTCCTCGGCTTCAACCTCTATAATAATGATGTGAAAGTCAATGACGAACTTATCGTTGAAAAGAAATATACCGTCTCAGGTCTCACATATAATATGGAAGGCTACAACTTCGCAGTGACAGCAGTCCATTCAGAAGGCGAGTCGGCATACTCGAACATCGCAACAGTCCAGGTTTCAGGCAACGGTTACGCCAACGGTATTGTCTATGACCTCGACGGTGTCACACCTCTCGAAGACATCACAGTCATGTTCAACGGCCAGGATGAGTTCGGCGATGACGTCGAATATACAGCAACGACAAACGCTTCAGGTTACTACTACACAGAACTGAAGGCCGGTACATACACCGCAAAGACCAGCCATCCGGAGTTCGCAAGCGTGAAAGCTGAAATTGTTGTCACATACGATGCGACGACGACAACAGACTTCATTATCCACGAGAACTACAACCCGGCAGCCGCAGTCGTAGCGGAAGAGATTGACGAGACAATGGCGAAAGTGTCATGGTCGCTCGGCTCAATGCCAGGCCCTGGCGGCGCAGGCGACGAGTTCTTCTTCGGCTTCGAGAACGACCTCGAAGGCTGGACGAACATCGACAACGACGGCGACGGCCACGTGTGGTACCACAGCTCAGAAGCCGACAGCCACAGCACAATGGCAGTCACATCACACACAGGCCTCGGCCACGTGATGGGCGAGTCATACTGCAACGCATCATGGTTGGCACTCACACCGGACGACTACATGGTGACACCTGAGAAATACAACATCGGCGGCTCGTCAGTGTTCACATTCTGGGCATGTGCACAGGATGTCAACTACCCGGCAGAGCACTTCGGCGTCGCTGTCTCGACAGCAGACAACACAAGCGCAGCCGACTTCACGACAGTCGCTGAATGGACACTCACAGCAAAGGGCGACAGGACATTCAGAAAGGCCGAGGCAAAAGCCAAGGTGCGCGGCGAGAACACACGCGAAGGCGTATGGTATCAATATACAGTTGACCTCAGCGCATACGCAGGCCAGCAGGCATGGATCGCAATCCGCCACTTCAACTGCTCAGACCAGTTCATGATGTGCGTCGATGACGTCGAGATGCTCAACGCACCGGCACCAGGAAAGGGCGGCCGCTCACTCCAGTACTACACAGTGTATCGCCAGCAGACCCTCAACGTCAACGGTCCTGTCGAAGAACCGGTGGCAGAGGTCATCAACCCGACATGCTACGACACAGCTTACGTTGACTTCAACTGGGGCAACATGGAGACAGGCGTCTATCAGTACGGCGTACAGGTCACTTACGGCGGCAACCACAACCCGTCACGTGCAGCAGAAGAACTCACAATCTATGCTGACGCAACAGATACGCAGAAGTTCACCCCTGTATATACTTATTATGGTGATACTCAAGGTTCTGCTGCACAATTCGTCGTGCCGGCAAGCCAGCTTGCTGATATGGTAGGCGGCGAGATCACAAGCATGAAGTTCTATACCAATCCTGCACAGGCCTATAACATACAAAATATTTCGGGTCCTACTTATGCAGGTTATATGACAGAAGTGGAGAGTGAGACGATGAGCCAGTTCATCGACTTCAATTCCGCAACCAATATCTTCAACGGCAATATTTCACTTACGGACGATTGTCTGATTATTGACTTTGCCACGCCTTACACTTACAACGGCGGCAATCTGGCCATCGCCTTCTTGTGCACTACTTCAGCAGGTTACAGCTCAGTATATTACTACAGTGCAGCTGTAGATGGCGGCAGCATTTATCGCAATAGTGGAACAGCTAATACAGTCGTTCAAAACTACATTCCTAAGACGACCTTCACGTACGAAGCAGGATCAGATTCACCTGTGACACCGATCACATGGTCTAACTACCTGCCGAAGAACATGGACATGGCACTCAACCTCAACGTCATGACAAACAGCAACGACGACGTGAGAGGCGCACACGCCACATTGACAAACGTGAGCGAAGACTACCTCGGACTCGTCTATGACGTGGAACTCGACTCAACAGGTCTCTACACATTCGAAGACTTCCGCATGGGTAAGTACGCAGTCAACGTCGAACTCGCCGGCTTCACACCATACGTTGATACAGTCGAGTTCTGGGGCGACGCCGACTACCAGGTTGTCCTTCAGGAAAACTTCAACACAGTCAATAACCTCGCAGTGTCAAGCACAGGCTACGCACACTGGGCGGCACCTACACGTTCAGTCGAGGGTTACCTCGTGATGCTCGACGGCATCGGCCTCGGCCAAGTCGAAGGAAATTACATGATCCTCCCAACCGACAACCTCACAGACGGTGAGACATACCAGGTGAAGGTCGCAGCAGTTTACACAACAGGTGTCAGCGCATGGGAGACAGCCAACTTCACATACAGCTCATGCGACAACTTCGATTCAGGCATTGACGAGCTTACAGCCAACGCCAACTGCATGGATGTCACATTCACATGGGGCGCTGACGTGCCTCCGACACCGGGCGAAGGTGACGAATTCTTCGAGGAATTCGAGACAGGCGCAATCCCGACAGGCTGGACGACAATCGACGCTGACGGCGACGGCCACAACTGGACACCGGCATCAGTGCTGATGGCAGGTTACCTCATCCCGGCACACGGCGGTGCTGACTGCATCACGTCAGAAAGCTACTCAGGTTCAGTTGGTCCTCTCACACCTGACAACTACCTCGTGTCACCACGAGTGAAGATCACCACAGGTTCAGAGTTCAGCTTCTGGGCATGCGCTCAGGATCCGGACTATGCAGGTGAACACTACGGCGTCGCCATCTCAACAAACGGCAACACAAGCGCATCAGACTTCACCACGATTGCCGAATGGACAATGACAGCCAAGGAAACAGCCGGCGCAGGCGCCTATATGTCGAAGGACGGCAAGGGCACACGCGAAGGCAGCTGGTACCAGAAGACCGTTGACCTCAGCAGCTACGCAGGTCAGGAAGTCTATGTCGCCATCCGTCACTTCAACTGCACAGACATGTTCTACCTCAACGTTGACGACGCACGCCTCCAGATTTCAGGCGCACCGGTGCCGCCACCGACAGGTGATGTCACAATCGTCCTCCAAGCCGACGATGTATGGGGAGACGGCTCAGGCTACCAGATGTTGCTCGACAACACACATTCACTCTATGGCACGACAATTCCTGAAACTGGCGCACTCAGCATGAACTGCTCAGGCAACGAAGGCATCTACGACCAGTTCAGCCACAAGATCCCGGCCAACGCCGACGGCAACTGCTCGACATCGAACATGGTCTGCGGCAACAGCGTGAGCCTCACGATCCCGGCAGGCACATACGACTGGTGCATCACCAACCCGACACCATACGACCGCATCTGGATCGCTTCAGGAAACGGCACAATCGGCGGACGTTATGATGATTACACATTCGAAGGCGGAAAGACATACACATTCCACATTTATCTCGGCGGCAACGGCAACGACGCCACAGACCTCACAATCAGCGGCGGCAAGAGCGCACAGCCTAAGATGGCTATCGCAAGCAACGACTGCAAGAACATCAGCGACGTCGTCGTCCTCAACGGCAACCGCGAAGGCAACTGGTACGGTTACGACAACGACCTCGCGAATGAGGATGCTATCGGCACAGGCGGCGGCGAGTTCTGGTGGGGCATCATGCTTCCTGCCGGCTCATACGAGGGCAACAAGCTCACAGCAGTGTCAGCATACGACTATATGGCAATGAACGGTGACGCAGCCATCTACCAGGGCGGCACATCAGCCCCAGCCGGCCCAGCACTCGGCCAGGTGAACGTCACATTCACAGGCTCATCAATGTTCCAGGAGTTCACATTCGACACACCGGTCGAACTTGACCCTGCACAGAATGTCTGGATTATCTTCCATAACGCAAGCATGGCGACATATCCGGCAGCTGTCTGCGCCAACACCGGTGACCCTAACGGCCGCTGGGTGTCAACGGACAACGTGTCATGGATGGATCTCGCGTCAGCAGGTTTGTCCAACACATTCCAAGTACGCGCATACATCGAAGCAGGCTCAGGCCCGACACCAGGCCCGACCAGCCCGACAATCGAACCTAACACATGGGCTCTCTTCCTCGATGGCGAATTCATCGAATGCGTGGCACTCAGCCAGACAACATACACCCTGACAATGGGCGACACTGAAGAACACAACTTCACGGTTGTCAAGGTTGACGGCGACTACAACATGTCATGCGGCGAAAACGTTGACTTCACAGCCGGTATGGTCTCGGCTCCTGCAAACCTCGCAGTCGTGGAAGCTGAAGACGGCGTCCAACTCACATGGAATGGCATGGCCGAAAGCTACAAGGTATATCGCGGCACATCAGCCTACGACCTCGTTGAAATCGGCACAGCAACAGAGACAAGCTACACCGACGGCTTCAACGGCAGCTGCTGGTACGGCGTCCGCGCTGTGGCAGAATGCGGCGAGTCAGACATGGTCGTCGTCGAATACGTCAGCTCAAGCGTCAATGAACTCGACGCGACAACACGCATCTATCCTAACCCGACAAAGGGCGATGTCCGCATCGAAGCCCTCGGCATGAGACAGATCACAATCGTCAACTCACTCGGCCAGACAGTCTATAACCAGAACGTCAACGCCGACACAATGACAATTGACATGAGCCAGTTCGGTGCAGGCATGTACATTGTCAATATCGTTACTGAAAACGGCGTCAGCGCAAAACGCATCAGCGTCGCAAGGTAATCGAACACCTATTATAATAAGGAACGTCACCGTAACAGGTGACGCTCCTTAATAAATGTTGAAAAATCAGATAATTAACATATTTATTAACTAAATTTTTCGAAAATGAAAAAAGTTTTATTAACTGCCTTGGCACTGTTGATGGGTACGTTCATGTACGCACAACAGAACAGGGTGAAGATCCCCGGAGTTACTCCGTCTAAAGACGTGAAGACCGAGGCCGTGCTGAGTGCCGTGAAGGCGCCGGCAAACACAAACAGTGCGAGAACCACGAAAGGTGATTCCGAGCTTACCTACTGCAATGGAGCTTTTGACGGCTCAATAGGTGTTGGTGGTGGAACTTACATGGAATGGGCTGCTGCTTTCCGCCCGAGCATGTACACAGCTGATGACAATTTCGTCACCTCTGTTGACTTCTTCGCTTATAGGGCTGCTACCTACACCCTCAAAATCTATGACGGCGACCCTGCCGCTGCCGTTCCCGCGGACCTTCTCTACACGCATGACTACGAAGTAGCAGAAGTTGAAGCATGGGTCAACCTGCCGATTTACAGCGCCGTCGTGGAAATCGACCACACCAAGGCTCTGTGGGTTGCAGTAGGTGCTACCGATCCTGATTATCCTGCCAGCTACAGCAATGAGGTTCTCACAAGCACAGACTGCTGCATGATGTACTTCCAGGGCGAATGGAATCCTATCACCGCCCTTGGCTCTTTCAACATCCAGCCTTGGATGATTGTTGCCAACACGACAAGCGATGAACCTGCTGTTACATGCGATGTCATCTCGACATTCCCTTACTTCAACGATTTTGAGAACTTCCTCAATGAGAAAGACTGCTGGGTCTCCATCGACAACGACGGCGACGGTGAGGATTGGCTCACAGGAACAGCACAAAGCGGTGCGTTCAACGGTTACAACTATTCTACAGGCCTTGTCTCCAAGTCATATAATTATGACGATGAAGCAGGAGTAGGCACTGATCTTGATGCCGACAACTACCTTCTCTCTCCAGAGTTCGAACTTCCTGCCGGCTACTTGGTGATGCTCTCATGGTATGCAATGGCAACAGGTGGCTCAAACTGGCCTGACTACTACGAAGTGATGATTGCCCCTAACGGCTCAACCGAAATCAGCGACTTCGTGTCAGTTTACAGCGAGGACGGTCCTACAAGCTGGGCACAGCGCACAGCCGACATCTCAGCATACGCCGGGACAACAGTCCGCGTGGTCTTCCATCATCAGGATAACGCCCAATACTGGATTGTTATAGACAACCTCGGCATTGAGACTGCCTTTGACTGCTCAAGTTACGGCTTCCCGTTTGCTGAGAGCTTCGAAAACGGTCTTGACTGCTGGGGCAACTACGATGAAGACGGCGATGGCTATACATGGCAACTCGCTGCCGGTAATACAGGAAATGGCGCACAGTCTGTTTCATGGAGCAGCGCAACTTCTTCACTCAATCCGGATAACTGGCTCATCAGCCCTGAAATCACAATTCCGAGTGGTTTAGACGAAGTTACATTGGCTTGGAAAGTTAAAGGTGCTTCGACTTCCTACAAAGAAAACTACGGCGTCTATGTCTCCACAACAGGCGACCAGCCAGACGACTTCACAACACAGCTCTATCAAGGAACATCACCTGCATCATGGACTCAGTTGACAGCTGACCTCAACGCCTACATCGGACAGACCGTCCGCGTGGCATTCCGCCACTACGACAGCTATGACAAGATGAATTTCATCATTGACGATGTTGAAGTATATGAAGTGGAACAACCAGAACCTGTTGAATGCGATTCTATCACAACCTTCCCGTATGTCAACGACTTCGAGAACTTCCTCGATGAGAAAGACTGCTGGATCGACATCGACAACGACGGCGACGGTTATGGCTGGTTCACCGATACTGAAGCCTACGGCACCGGGGGATGGGGTGTTGATGGTTCAAACTGCCTCATCTCACAGTCATACGAAAACTACGTTGGTGCGAGAAATGCCGACAACTACCTCCTTTCACCTGAGGTTGTTTTCCCAGCCAATAGCACTGTAACACTTTCATGGTTTGAACTGTCACAGGATTCAAGCTATCCAGACTGGTATGAAGTGATGATTGCTCCTAACGGTTCAACCGAAATCAGCGACTTCGTGTCAATCTACAGCGGTGAAGCTGCCTCTCCTTGGACGGAACGCACAGCCGACCTCTCTGCATACGCCGGAACAACAGTCCGCGTGGTATTCCACCACCAGAGCAGTGACTGCTATATGCTCGGAATCGACAATATGAGCATCACCGTCGAAGGTGGCGACCCGGAACCTACAGACCTTGCAGTCACTCCTACAGACCTCGGCGTTCGCCCGAACGGCGCATGGATGGAGCCTGTGACAGTTGAAGTCGGAGGCGGTGTCTATAACGTCACAGCGATGGAAATGGAAAACGACTACTTCACATTCGACGGCACGGCAGTTCCTTTCACCACACCTGCAAGCTTCGCAGTCACAACAGGCGACGCAGCAGCGACAGGTCTCGTTGAAGGCACACTCTCATTCATGTACAATGACAGCAGGACTGTGAAACAGTTCACCATGACAGCAACAGCCTACGACCCGGTCGAGGGCGATGTCGTGGAGACAGCCACAGTCGTTGCAAATCCTGTCGGTTACACCGACACGCCAACAGGTGTTTATCACAACTACAACCTCCCGGGTGAGGCTTCAGACGGTGCAGACGCTGTCTATAAACTCACATTCGCAAGCGACGTGATGCTCGACGCAAACGTCGGCGCAGCAGCAAACGGCAAGGTCGCCCTCTATGCAGAGGACTTCAACGGCGAGGCCGGCCCGATGGCACACAACACATTCTCAATGAATAAGCCGATCCAAGGCGACACCTTCACTGAAGACTTCGAGAACGGCCTCAACGGCTGGACATCACTCGACGCTGACGGCGACGGCTACGGCTGGAAACTGGCATCAACAATGTTGTCAAGTGGCTACGGCCATAACGGTTCGGCAGACTTCGTGCTCTCACAGTCATACGACAACACACACGGTGTCTTGTACCCGAACAACTACCTTGTTTCACCGCAGAAGTATGCGATTTGTGGAACATCAGTGTTCTCAATCTGGGCGTGCGGCCAGGATGCAAGCTATTGTGCAGAACATTTCAGCATCGAGGTCTCTGAAGCCGGTGCAAGCGCGGCAGACTTCGTGACAGTGGCTGAATGGACTATCGGACAGAGGACAGCCAAGGGCAACGACAAGGTGCGCGGCGGTTCACGTGCCCAGTCAACATGGAAGCAATACACAGCTGACCTCAGCGCATACGCAGGCAAGGAAGTGTGGATTGCAGTCCGCCACTTCAACTGCTCGGACGAGTATTTCCTCGATGTTGACGACGTTGAACTCTCAACAGGTTCGAAGGGAGAAATCGCACGCGGCGGCTCATCAATATTCTCATGCGACTTCGAAGACTTCCTCGACGACCACACAGGCTGGGTCTCCATCGATGCCGACGGCGACAACAACGACTGGCTCACCGGAACGTCAGAGGGCTGGTCCAGCAATCTTGGTGTCGAGTCGTCACACTGCATTTTGTCACGGTCATACAAGAGTGGCACTGGTGCACTCCATGCGGACAACTATATCCTTACTCCGGAGTTCGAGCTTCCTGCAGGTGCAACCATCACCCTCTCATGGATGGCCGCTTCTCAGGATCCTCAATGGCCTGACACATACGAAGTGCTTGTTGCTCCTAACGGTTCGACCGAAATCAGCGACTTCGTGTTACTCTTCACCGACACTCCAGACAACTCAAACGCGTATGCGTTCTTGGAGCGTTCCCTTGACCTCTCCGACTATGCCGGCACAACCGTCCGCGTGGTCTTCCGTCACCACGACTGTGATCAGTTCTACATCAAGATTGACAATCTGAGTATTACAGCCGAAGGCGGCGACCCAGAACCGGGTGCAGGCATGTTCGTCCCGGCAGGTACATACTACCTCGTGGCACAGGCCACAGAGTCGTTCACGACACACATCAACGCCACGGCTGCTCCGGCTCCTGAACAGGCGGTCATCATCAACCCGACAGACGGCATGACAAATGTCGAAGTTCCTGTCGCGGCAAGCTGGACGCTCGGCAACTACACCAAGGAGATGCAGGTCCTCGTAGGCTCACAGTATCCTCCGCAGGATGTCCTCATCGACTGGACAAGCAATCTTACAAACTCGGTGACAATCAACGACCTTCTCCCGAACACCACATACTTCATGCAGGTGAACGAGCGCAACGACAGCGGCGTGACAATGGGTGAGATCATCGGCTTCACCACAGTCCTCAACGCACCGGCAGTGTTGGAAGTCGCGACATCATACCTCTATCCGGGTGACGCAGCAATGCTTTCGTGGGAGATGAACCGTTCATTCCGCGGCTACAACGTCTATGTTGACGAAATGAAGGTCAACGAAGCACTCATCACCGAAAGCGAATATGCAGTTGAAGGCCTCGAATACGGCCCGCACACACTCAACGTGACAGCGGTCTATGACGAAGGCGAATCAGCATACAGCAACGACATCGAGGTTGAGATGACAGGCTTCGGCCACGTCGCCGGCGCAGTGTATGAGCAGGACAGCATCACACCTATCGCGGGTGCGGAAGTCAAGTTCATCGGCACAGACGCATTCGGCTTCGAGCAGACATTCACATTCACGTCAGCCAACGACGGCACATTCACAGGCGATGTCTATGAAGGCAGTTACATTCCTGTCGTATTGATGGACGGCTATCAGGAGACAGCACTTGATGAAGTCAATGTCGCTTACGAGTCCACAGTCGATGGCCTGACATTCATCGTCAGAGAATTCTTCAAGGCACCTGGTTCAGTTGTGGCAGAGGAACTCGAGAACAACACAGTGAACGTTTACTGGGATTGGAACCCTGCAACACTCATCGAAGACTTCGAGCACGACGGCGAGATGCCGGAAGGCTGGAACCAGGTCGGTTCATACGGCTGGGAGATCACGAACAACGCTCCTTACGAAGGCACATACTGCATCAAGAGCAGCAACACCAACGTTTCAAGCTCAACAGGCGCCATCGAGATGACAGTTGATGTCCCTTACGAGGCTAAGATGTCGTTCTATGTGAAGCCATCATGCGAGAGCAACTACGACAAGTTCTTCTTCTACATCGACGGCGTTGAGAAGTTCAACACATCAGGCGCCGGCAGCTGGACGAAGAAGGAATACACAGTCGAGGCAGGCACACACACATACAAGTGGGCTTACACCAAGGACAGCTCGGTGAACAGCAACGACGACTGCATCTATGTTGACTATGTGACATTGTACGAAAAGACAGTACCAACTCCACCGGTTGTCGGCGGTACGACATACGACTTTGAAGACGGCTTCCAGGGCTGGACATCACTCGACGCTGACGGCGACGGCTACGGCTGGAGACAGGCTTCAACATTCTTGTCAGGTGTGGCCGGTCACGAAGGCTCGGCAGACTTCGTATTATCACAGTCATACGACAACACATACGGTGTCCTCTATCCTGACAACTACTTGGTCAGTCCGAGCAAGCTCGCTTGCCAGGCAGGTGCACAGGTGAAACTCTGGGCATGTGGCCAGGATGCCAGCTACGCAGCCGAACACTTCAGCGTTGAAGTCTCAACAGGCGGCGCGACAGCAGCAGAATTCACTACAGTCGCTGAATGGACAATCGGTTCAAAGGGCGGCAGAGCATTCAAGTCGGCCGACAACAAGGCGGCAGTCCGCGGCACACGCGACCAGAGCGAATGGATTGAATACACAGCCAACCTCAGCGCATACGCAGGCCAGGAAGTGTGGGTCGCAATCCGTCACTTCAACGTTTCAGACATGTTCTACCTCGATGTTGACGACGTGACACTCGCAACAGGCGGCGCCAAGATGGAGACAGCCGACAACCGCTCATTCCAGAGCTACAACGTCTATCGTAAGAACGTCCTCACAGACGAGATGATGCCAATCTACTCGACAACTGACACGACATACATTGACGCACAGTGGTCATCATTGCCGGCCGGTGTCTATCAGTGGGGTGTTTCAGCAACATACGAAGGCAACAGAGCACAGGCCAACGCGAGCGGCGTCTCACGTCCTGCGGTTCCTGTAACAGATGCAAGCATCGATGTCACAGGCCGTCGTCCTGGTCAGTCTCCGGCATACAACGGCACCATGAGCAACGTGTTCCGTGGCTCGACAGCTTATGTTGACAACACGTATGGCTATGCCATTCCGAGCGGTCTCTGCGTGATGGATATCGACAACCCGCTTGGCGCAACATTGTTGAACGCAAATACATCACTCTATGCTGGTGAAATCGTTGACGGTGTCATCTACGGTTACGATTCATCAGGCAATTTCGTCACCATCGACCCTGCAACAGGTGCGATACTTACAAGCGTTTACGTTGGTGAAGGCATCCGCGAATTGGCTTATGACTACACCACTAACACCATGTACGGTTCTTCAACATCTGGAAACACATTGTACACCATCGACCTCGCCACAGGCGCGTACACTGCAGTCGGCACCATGAGCAACGTATCAGCTGTTGCAGGTCTTGTTTGCGACCTCAACGGCCAGCTCTATGCTATGGCATTCACCACAGGTGACCTCTACATGGTTGACAAGACCAATGCTTCAATGACTTATGTCGGCAACACGGGCCGTACACCTGCTTACGTGCAGTCAGCAGCCATCGATTATGAAACAGGCGTTTGCTATTGGGCATATTCAGATGCATCTAACGATGACCTCTACACCGTTAACCTTGCCACAGCTCAGGCAAGCTTCGTCTGCAGCTTCGTTGAATCATGCGGTCTCTGCTTCCCACACGCAGGCGCTCCGGTTCCTCCTGCACCTGTTGGCGACGGCGAGTCAGAGATCACATGGTCTAATACACTCGAAAAAGGCATGGTGGTTGCAGTTGACGTAACAGTCGTTTGCAACAACGGCCAGAGCGCAGAAGGCGCAACAGTGAAGTTCACCAACATGGTTGAAGACCTCATCATCGAAGGCACAGCAGATGCAGCAGGCATCGTGTCATTCCCAGAGTTCCGCAGCGGTTACTACACAATGGAAATCGCAAAGGCTGGCTATGCAACAGTGACAACAGAAGATGTCGAAATCTTCGAAGACAAGTCATACAACATCACATTGAACGAGATGATCGCTCCGGCAGAGGGTCTCTTCGCTTCAGCGACAGGCTGGGTGATGTGGGACAACATCGGCGGCGACATCCCGACACCAGGCGAAGGTGACGAGTTCTTCTTTGACTTTGAAACCGGTTTCCAAGGCTGGACAAGCATCGACGCTGATGGTGACGGCTTCGACTGGAGGCAGGCATCAACAGTATTGTCGAGTGTTCCAGGCCATGACGGTTCGGCAGACTTCGTGTTCTCACAGTCATACGACAACAACTTCGGTGTCCTCTATCCAGACAACTACATCGTGTCACCTCAGAAATACAGAATATGTGGCACATCAGAGTTCTCAATCTGGGCATGCGGTCAGGATGCAAGCTACGCAGCCGAACACTTCGGTGTCGCCATCTCAGAAGGCAGCAACACAAACGAAGCTGACTTCGTCACAATCGCCCAATGGACTATCGGACAAAAAACAGCCAAAGGCAACGACAAAGTGCGCGGCGGTTCACGTGCCCAGTCGGCATGGATAGAATACACAGCCGACCTCAGCGCATACGCAGGCAAGGAAGTGTGGATTGCAGTCCGTCACTTCGACTGCTATGACAATTACTTCCTCGATGCAGACGACTTCTCGCTGTCCACAACAGGTTCAAAAGACCGTTCAGCTTTGTACAGCATCGTCATGCTCGACGGCGTCATCGCAGGTCAGGCAACAGGCAACTGGTTCCAGCTCGACACAGACAACCTCGTTGAAGGTCAGGAATATGAAGTCTCAGTCGCTTCAGTCTATGCAACAGGCATGAGCGAATGGAAGACAACGACATTCACATACTATTCATGCGACAACTTCAAGCCGGGTGTGAAGAACTTTGCCGGTGAAGCTGAAGGCAACGACGTGACACTCACATGGACACTTCCTGGCGGTGGTGGCTCAGGCGACGAGTTCGCATTCTCATTCGACAGCGACCTCGAAGGCTGGACAAACATCGACGCTGACGGCGACGGTCACATGTGGTACCACAGCAACGAAGCTGCCAACCACAGCACATTGGCAGTCACATCACACAGCGGCGCAGGCCACGTGATGGGCGAGTCATACTGCAACGCAACATGGGCAGCTCTCACACCTAACGACTTCTTCGTGACACCACAGCAGTACAACATCGGCGCAAGCTCAATGCTCAGCTTCTGGGCATGCGCACAGGATGAGAACTACGCAGCCGAGCACTTCGGTGTCGCCATCTCAACAAGCGGCAACACAAGCGCTTCAGACTTCACGACAATCGCCGAGTGGACACTGACAGCCAAGACAGGCTTCAAGGGCCCACGCGCAACCGACGGTTCACGTGAAGGTGCATGGTACGAATACACATGCGACCTCAGCGAATACGCAGGTCAGGCAGCATGGATCGCAATCCGCCACTTCAACTGCTCAGACCAGTTCATCATGTGCCTTGACGACATCTCAATGGTCAACGCAGACGGCAAGGCTAACCGCGATGACGAATACCTCCAGTACTGCACAGAGACATTCGCAGGCGGCGTCGGCACAGGCGGCGGCGAAGTGTGGTGGGGCATCAAGTACCCGGCAGCTGACCTCGCAGCTTACGCAGGACAGAGCCTGACACAACTCGGCATCTTCACAGATGTTGACGGCGACTACGGCTGGACATACAGCGGTGACTACACAGCTGAAGTCTATGTCGGCAGCACACCAACAGCAAGCACACTCGTCTCAGCGGCAACAGAATACCTCCCTGGCGACCTTGCATGGCACGACATCACATTGACAACACCTGTCACCATCGATGCGACACAGGATCTGTGGCTCTGCTTCCACACTCCAGACATCGCTTACCCGATGAGCGGTTGCGACTATGTCGGCGAACCTAACAGCGACTTCCTGTCACTCGACGGCTCGACATGGGAGCATGCAGGTGACTACGGCCTCGCATACACATGGATGATCCGCGGTCTCGTCAGCGGCGATGCACCAATCGAAGGCGACTTCCTCGGCGCAATGATCTTCCGCGACGGCGAACTCATCACACCAGAACCGGTCAAGGTTCAGCAGATGGTTGATGAAAATGTCGCAGAAGGCGAACATGAATACATGGCAAGACTCGCATTCGGCAACCCAGAATTTGGTGTCCTCGACACAACATGGTACGCAATGTCATGCCCAGTCTTCGCAACAGTCAATGTTGAGAACGATTGCACACCGGTCAACAACCTCGCAGCAGACTACGAGTTTGATGCCGAAGGCAATTGCACAGTCGAACTCACATGGGCCTGCGCCGACGCATCAGCCGAAAGCTTCAAGGTCTATCGTGACGGCGTGTTCATCGGTGAGACAGCAGATATGGTGTACACCGACGACCGCACCAACAACCCTGGTTCATACACCTACGGCGTGGTTGCAGTCTATGCATACTGCGAATCAGAAATGGTTACAGTTGACATCACAATCACAGACGTTGAAGAAAACGACGTCGTCGAAGGCATCTATCCTAACCCGACAACAGGCAACCTCTACATCAAGGCAGCAGCAATGCAGCAGATCAGAGTTGCCAACGCATTGGGTCAGGTCATGATGAACGAGACAGTCAGCGGTGACCAGACAATGATTGACATGAGCGCATTTGAGGCTGGTATCTATATGGTCAGCGTCACAACTGAAAACGGCACAACCGTGAAACGCATCAGCGTTGTCAAATAAATAACGATTAGCGTTATATGAGAAAAGCGTCCTCGGAAGGGGACGCTTTTTTTAGTTTTTAGTTTTTAGTCGTTAGTTTTTAGTAAATGGGGAAACAATAAAACTTGTGCAACTTGTGTTAAAAAAAACTTGTGCAGCTTGTGTTAAAAAAAACTTGTGGTTTGTTTTGGAAATGTTGCGTATCTTTGCAAAAAATTCAAAGAATGAGTAAGACTATGATAGACAAGATTAACTATATGATAATGTTAATCACTAAATTTGCCGTTGCGAATGATATGAGCGTCCAGCAGGCTTACATATATCTGCAGGATTATAAGGGTATGGATTTTGTTGATGAATTTTATGATGTAGAACACACCTTGCCTTTAGATGAGGTGGTTGATGATTTGAAAATTTATTGCAAACGCATGGGAGGGAATATCGCATGATCTTATACCATGGCACGAATGAGAGTTTCACCGCTGTTGATTTGAAAAAGAGTCGTATTGGGAAGGATTTCGGAATGGGGTTCTACCTTACACCGTCATTTGAGATAGCAAAACGACAGGCACAGCGTAAATTCGTTCAATACGGAACAGGAGGTGTTCAGGTTTACTCATTCAGTTTTGATGACAGTGATGCTGACAAATTGAAGGTGTTACGTTTTGACTGTCACGAATATACTATGAAATGGGCCGACTTCATCATGCTTAATCGCAGCAACAAAAGCAGTGTGCAGACTCACGATTATGATGTTGTTATCGGCCCGATTGCAGATGACACTGTAGGATACCAAATTCGTCGATTGGAAGATGGCATTATTACTAAAGGGCAATTTCTTGAAATGATAAAATTTAATTTTATTACTGTTCAATATTTGTTTGCAACAGAAAAGTCACTGACATTTTTAAAAAGATTATGATAAAAGAAACGTATATGATAGAATCGCTGACGCGTGATCTGGTGACGAGACTAATGGAGGAACAAGGCTTGACAATGCGTGAAGCTTTTGATAGGTTTTACCGTTCACGCACGTATTCGGCATTGTCAAACATAGAGAGCGGTCTGTACTTTCAGAGTGCTAACTACTTGTATGATGAATTCATCCATGAACAGGGAGGACATTTTTAAAGTCCGGTTCAGGAATGTTGTGTATCTTTGCAAAAAGGAAATGAATTGATTTTTATTGCTGATAAATAAAATCGGTCATTTTTATTTACTGCCGATAAATAAGACGCCGTTATTTTCACTTCGCGATAACGATTCCCAGGTCTCTGTTGATTCTCTTCCTGATGTCGTCGAGTTTTTTCTTTTTCTGTAGAAGGATGAGCTGCTCGTCGGCGTCGGTCGATTCCTGAATCTCTTTCACCACGGCGGCGCGGCGCTCTTCGATAATCATGTCCTTGAACCTCAAAACTGATGACAGGACATATTGTTTCAGGATTTCTTCTTCGCTCTTCACCACTATGCGGTGACGCTGCCAGTCGTCGAGGCGGTACGGTGTGCTCAACAGGTCGGCGGCCAAGACAGCAACCTCCTGGTTCTCGTGCGACGTAAAAGTCTGGGCGGTCGGAAGGACGCCGTCGTCCAGACCGCGGTCGAAAGCGTCGAAGATCAGCTTGTTGACTGGGTCGGTGAACAGCAGTCCGTCGTTTTTCAGGTCATCGATGATGAGTGACGCGACGGTGACGCTGTAAGGTTCATCGTTGCCGTTTTCGTCTTTATAGTCGATGTCAACGGTGTCGCTGCCGTGTGTCAGGAGCAGTTTCACGAGTTCGCGTTCCTGGTAGTAGCCGACGGGTGTCACAGGCTGCACGGACTGTTGCTGCGCGGTGTTGTAAGTCTGCACAGCCGGTTCGGTCTGGACCGGCTCGTTTTGTTCCGGCGCGGCGGCCTGTCCGAGGCTCTTGCGGTATTTCGCACGCAGTATTTTGTTCAGCTCGTTCATCAGCGTCTGTTCGGCGACTTCGAGCATTCGGCTGCATTCCTTGATATAAGTGGCGCGATAAATTGCGTCGGGGATGACGGCGATGGTCTCGACGATGTCTTTTATGACACCCGCCTTCTTGATGGGGTCGTTGTTGGCGTCTTTCAGAAGGAGGTTGGTCTTGAAACTGATGAAGTCTTTGGCGTTGTCGGCCAGGAACTTGGTGACGTATTCTATGGGGTTGTTTTGGACGAAGGTGTCGGGGTCGTCGTCGGGAGGCAGCACCACGACGCGCACGTTCATGCCTTCTTCGAGGATCATGTTGGTGCCTCGGAGAGCGGCATGCAGGCCGGCGTTGTCGCCGTCGTACAGCATTGTCACGTTCTTGGTGTAACGGCTGATGAGACGTATCTGTTCGGTTGTCAGCGAGGTGCCGGAGCTTGCCACCACGTTCTCGATGCCGGACTGATGCATCGACAGCACGTCGGCGTAGCCTTCGACGAGGATGCAGTTGTCCAGGCGGCTTATCTCGTTCTTGGCGAAAAAGATGCCGTACAGTGTCTGGCTTTTGTTGTAAATCTCTGATTCAGGCGAGTTCACGTATTTCGCCTTGGTCTTCTCTTTCGACAGTATGCGTCCGCCGAATCCGATGACTTTTCCGGTGAGGTTGTGTATCGGGAAGATGACGCGTCCGTAGTAGCGGTCGTAGATGCGGTTTTCGTACGAGCCGCAGAGTCCCACTTTGGTGATGATGTCGTTTGAATATCCGTGTTGTGCGGCGTAGTCGGCGAAGGCGTGTCCGCTGGCGGGGCAGTAGCCAAGTTGGAATTTCTGTATTATGGCGTCGCGGAAGCCGCGTTCGCGGAAATACTCGAGTCCGACGGAACGACCCTCGTCGTCATTCATGAGTGTCTCCGAGAAATATTTCTGTGCGAAAGTGTTGGCGTTGAACATCCGTTCGCGTTCGTTCTGCGCCATAATCTCTTCTGCTGTCTGCTCCTTCTCCTCGATGGTGATGCCGTATTTCTTGGCGAGATAACGGAGAGCTTCGGGATAAGTGTAACGCTCGTGTTCCATGATGAAACGCACGGCGTCGCCGGCCTTGCCGCAGCCGAAGCACTTGAAGATGTTACGTGCCGGATTGACGTTGAACGACGGTGTCTTCTCCTTGTGGAAAGGGCACACCCCGATGAGGTTGGAACCACGCCGGCGCAACGACACGAAGTCGCCCACCACGTCCTCGATACGCGCGGTGTCAACAATCTTTGCTATCGTCTCCTTTGAAATCATAATGTTAACACAAGTTACACAAGTTTAAATAACACAAGTTTTATTGTTTCCCTATTTACTAATACCCCAACATCTAATGACTAATGACTAACAACTAATGGCTAATGACTATCACACCGCCCAAATAAGCAGTCCTGCGCATATAATTATTCCCGACACCACGAGGTCGATGAGGCAGAAGCCCATGATGTCTTTCGCGTTGAGTTTTGCTATTGCCAGTGCGGGCAGTGCCCAGAACGGCTGTATGAGGTTGGTCCACGCGTCGCCCCACGCTATCGCCATGCCGGTGAGACCGTGGTCCACGCCGAGGGTGGCACCTGCTGCGAACATGATAGGAGCCTGTATCGCCCAGTGGCCGCCGCCTGACGGCACGAACATGTTGAGTATCGCGGCGCAGAGGAAGGTGAACAGCGGGTATGTCGTCGGCGTGGAGATGTTCACGAACGCCTCGCTTGTCACGGTGCCGAGGCAGATGCCCGACTCGCCGACGCCGGTGATGATGCCCATGATGCCGGCGTAGAACGGGAACTGCAGCACTATGCCGGCCGCGCCGCCCACCGACTTGGTGAAGGCACGCACGTAGGCGATGGGTGTCTTGTGTAATATCACGCCGAGGAAGAGGAACAGCAGTATCACCGCGCCGAGGTCGAAAGAGCCTCCTTTGATGAACAGGCTCACGATGAGGTAGGTGAAGCCGAGGACGGCGAGAAGGATGCTCAGCACCTTGCTGTGTTCGAGTTTCTCTGCCGGTGTCGAGGGCTTGACGTTGTCAACCACTTCATCTTCCTTGAGCAGCGACGGGTCGATGGCGATGATGCCTTCCTTCGGGTGCATCATGGCGTTGACGATGACGAGAGCCATGATGACGATGGCGACCATGATGATGTTATGCGGGTCGAGGATAGTCTGTGAGATGGGCAGCGTCTCTGTCACTACGCCGTTAGTGGCCTTGACGAGGTCGTTGAGGTCGGAGGCCATCTTGAGCGGGATGGAGCCGGAGATGCCGGCATGCCACACCACGAAGCCGCTGTACGCCGAGGCGATGAGCAGGCGGTAATCGACGCTACGCAGTTTCTTGGCAATCTCCTTGGCGAAGATGACGCCCACGATGAGGCCGAAGCCCCAGTTGAGCCAGCACGCGATGGCTGAGATGCCTGTCACCAAGGCTATCGCGCCGGCAGGTGTCTTGGGCATCGATGCCAACCTGCTGATGCCTCTCTTGATGGCGGGAGCCGCCGCGAGCGTGGCGCCGGTGACGAGGATGAGAGCCATCTGCATCGAGAAACCGAGAAGGTTCCACACGCCGCCGCCCCAGTTGGCAACGACTTCAATGATGCTCTGATGACAGACTGGCATTGCTATGACAACTGCCACGAATGTCAGGATGATGGCGAAGATGAACGGCTCCGGCAGATACCTCTGCATGAAATTCACACAACCTCTGATAATTTTTTGAAACATAATTTATCGTTTAATGATTTTATTAATTTTTAAACCAAAACCCAAACCCAAACCAAAACCCTACGGATGTGGAACCGCTACGCGGTTCTCCTAACCACCTTAAACTCCTAAAACCACCTTGACCACCTCCTTCTTCCCGTCGCTGTTTGTAATCTTCAGGAAATAAACACCTTCATGAAGATTACTGATTGGGATGACAGTCTCTTCGACGCCTTCGTCAACGGGAAACGTGTTTACATATACGGTCTGCCCCAATGAATTGAAGAGGCGGATGTCGGCTTTTCCGTGGTTGTTCTGGAAAAACCTTATGTTGATTTTTTCTTTTGCAGGATTAGGATAGATGTCGAAACAAAGCTTGTTATCGTCAAGTTCTTCAACATCGGTGTTTTGTGTGACGAGCAGCTCCATCTTCACGGGAAGGTGGTCGGAGTTGTTGAAAAGCGCGTTGGCGACATCTGCCGGCACATCTTGGTTTTCCGGCGAGTTGATGCTTTGGTTGAAACGGTTTCCGTCTTGTCCGATGGCGTGGTACGAGCCGTTGATATACTGCACTTTATCGGTGCCGCCGTAGATGTTCTGCGACATCATGATGAAGTCGAAGCGGTCGTCCAAGCCTCCTCCTGAACGGCAGCCGTTGCCTTGACGGTCAACGGATTGCGTGTGATATTCAGCGTAGTCGGGGTTGCCGTTCCATTCACCGACGCCGTAAGGATAGACAGGATCAATGAAATATGTCGTAGGGTATGAGTTTTTGTCAGTGAGTGTCTGGTAGGCGGCTTCCGCGGAAGAATAGAGGTTGAAATCGCCCATTATCAGCACGTTGCAGTTTCTGTACGAGTTGTTGATGTTATTCATTATGTTGCGGCACATCGTATGGCGTTTGTCCTCGTTGTCGCTGCCATAGCCAGCCTTGAGGTGTGCTATGATGCACACTAAGTTGACGGTGTCGCCGGAAGCGAGCAGGTCGTTTTTCAGATAAAAGCTGTAGATGTCAACGTCGCGGATGTAAGTTTGCGCCAGGGAATGTTTCCGAAGCACCATCTTTTCGGAGTTGTAGAATGCGGCGTTTGTGAGGTAAGAGTTGCTGGTGTTTGAGCCTGATGAGGCTTTCCAATATGTTATGCCGTTGATGTTCAGGTTGTTGTTTACAAAGTCACTTGGAAGGTTTGCAGCCTTGCCCATCTCGCATACTGTGAAGATGTCGGGGTAATAGGCAGTGAGGATGGTCCTGATGTATCGGTTTTTGTCGCTGACATTGTTGATGTCCTGCGGGCAGTAGTCTGTGTAGTTGCCGTAGTTGAGCAGGTTATATTGCATCACCTTGATTGTGTCGGTGACTCCGGCATTCATGCAAAGCGACGCGATGACGAACAGTATCAGTGACAGGCTTTTTTTCATGTTTGGAGTTCGTTACTTAGTTTTTAGTTTTGAGGGTTGAGAGTGGAGTCGTTTAACTTCAAACTTCACTCTCAACACTTCACTCTCAACACTATTCGATGCGTTTGAGCATGCTTATCTCGGCGCTTGTGAGGAATCTCCACTGGCCGCGAGGCAGGTTGTGTTTTGTAAGGCCTGCGAGCATGACTCTGTCGAGTTTCATGATTTCATAGCCGAGGCTTTCGAATATGCGGCGCACGATGTGGTTACGGCCTGAGTGGATCTGCACTCCGACCTCATGCATTGTCGGGTCATCGACGACGTAGTCGATCTTGTCAACTTGTATCGGTCCGTCTTCGAGCACGATGCCGTTCTGGATCTTTTCGAAATCCTCTTGTGACAAAGGCTTGTCGAGCACCACGTGGTAGAGTTTCTCCACTTCATGGCTTGGGTGTGTCAGTGTCTTGGCGAGATCGCCGTCGTTGGTGAGGAGCAGCAGGCCGAGGGTGTTACGGTCGAGGCGTCCCACAGGGTAGATGCGTTCCTCGCACGCGCCTTCGACGAGTTCCATCACGGTGTGACGTTCATACGGGTCGTCTGATGTGGTGATGACTCCTTTCGGCTTGTTGAGAAGCACGTAACGCAGCTTCTCACGGTTCAATGTCTGTCCGCCGTAAGTCACCTTGTCGGTGGTCTTCACCTTGGTGCCGAGTTCTGTCACCACTTCACCGTTCACTGATACTGCGCCGGCGAGGATGAGGTCGTCAGCCTCACGACGTGAACACACGCCTGAGTCGGCGAGATATTTGTTGAGACGGATCTCGCCTGTCGCTTTCGGACGGTCGAATTCCGGGTCTTTCTCTCTTCTGAAACCTTTGCGGCCACCACGACGGTCGTCATCGTGGCGTCCGAAGCCTCTGCGTTCACCGCGGTCGTCATCACGGCGTCCGAAGCCTCTGCGTTCTCCGCGGTCGTCATCGCGGCGTCCGAAGCCTCTGCGTTCGCCGCGGTCGTCATCGCGGCGTCCGAAGCCTCTGCGTTCGCCACGGTCATCATCGCGACGGCCAAATGATCTGCGTTCACCGCGGTCGTCATCGCGACGTCCGAATGATCTGCGTTCACCACGGTCATCATCGCGACGTCCAAATGGTCTGCGTTCGTCGCGGTCATCATCGCGACGTCCGAAGCCTCTGCGTTCGCCACGGTCATCATCACGACGTCCGAAGCCTCTGCGTTCGCCACGGTCATCATCACGACGGCCAAAGCTGCGTCTTTCTCCCGAAGGTCTTCTCTCCGACCTTCTGTCATCTGTGAAATCATCGCCCTCACGGCGAGATTTTTCTCTCTCAAACTGCTCTAATCTCTCGTCACTGAATCTTCTCACCTCGGCAGTTTTCTTTCTGGCAACGTGCTGACGTTTGCCATCTCTTTCTTCGTAATTCATTTTTTTATTATTAAATATGTAAATTAAATTCGGGCTGCAAAAGTACGACTTTTTACGATACGATCGCAATGTTTTTTAACAAGTTATCAACAATGAAGAAAGTTGTGTAAGGTATTCAAAATATTGATTAACTTTGCAAACTTTTTAACTCAAAAGATGTTGATACAAGTGAAAACATTTAAAATTTAAAATTATGGAAAAGTACGTATGTGATGTCTGCGGTTACGTTTATGACCCGCAAATCGGCGATCCGGACAACGGTATCGCACCAGGAACACCTTTTGAGAAATTGCCTGAAGACTGGAGCTGCCCGGTATGCGGCGTAGGCAAAGATCAATTTTCAAAAGAATAAGTAAATCAATGCATTATGGACACAAAAGCCCTTTTCAAAATTGGATATGGTTTGTATGTCCTGACGACAAACTACGACAACGAAGACAACGGCTGCATAATCAACACGGTGCAGCAGGTGACGGACAACCCGCTTCGTCTCTCGATTGTCGTGAACAAAAACAACCACACGCACGACCTCATTCTTGACTCGTGCGTGTTTAACGTCAATGTGCTGACCACCGAGACCCCGTTTGAGGTGTTCAGGCATTTTGGCTTTCAGTCAGGAAGAAACGTTGATAAATTCGCCGACTGCAAGGAGGAACTCCGTGCGGTGAACAACGTCTTGTATCTTCCGAAATACATCAACGCATATTATGCTTGTCACGTGGTTAATACCATCGACCTTGGAACTCATACGATGTTTGTTGCTGATATTATTGATACTCAATTATTTAACGATAACGATTCTGTTACTTACGACTATTATCAGAAAAACATCAAGCCGAAAAAAGAGGTTAAGAAAGGCTGTTGGGTGTGCCGCATCTGCGGTTATGTCTATGAGGGCGACCCGCTGCCTGACGACTTCATCTGTCCGATTTGCAAGCATGGCAAGGAAGCCTTTGACAGAAAAGAATAGAAAATAACAAAATGAATATCAATTTAGCTGAAAACATTTTTTATGTCGGTGTCAACGACCGCCGCACGGAACTTTTTGAAAACCACATGGAACTGCCGAATGGCGTTTCATATAACTCGTATCTTATTGTTGACGAACATGTTACGCTCATCGATCCTGTCGAGTCGGGGTTCATGGCGCAGTATCTCTGCCAGATCAGGAACATCATCGGCGACCGGAAAGTCGATTATCTCGTGGTGAACCACGACGAGCCTGACCACAGCGGTTCCGTCGGCGCCGTCATCAGAGAGTGGCCGGAAGTGACGGTCATCGGCAACGCCAAGACTTTCGGGCCGTTGGAGAATTATTACGGTCCGATCGCGAACAAGAAAATCGTCGCCGACGGCGAGACGCTGAACACCGGGAAACACACGTTTCAGTTCTTCACCACCCCGATGTGCCACTGGCCGGAGTCGATGGTGACATACGAACAGACCACCAAGATC
This sequence comes from Bacteroidales bacterium, assembly GCA_024400295.1. Lineage (GTDB taxonomy): Bacteria > Bacteroidota > Bacteroidia > Bacteroidales > F082 > Limimorpha. The sequence continues at coordinate 28,280 of JAKSNA010000014.1, forward strand.
GTCTTCTCCAACGATGCTTTCGGCGGCTTCGGCGCGTTGAACGGCTGCATCTTCGACGACGAGGCGAACCTTGACTTCTACGAAGACGACATGCGCCGTTACTACGCCAACATCGTCGGCAAGGTCGCGGTTTCAGCATTGAAGGCGATTCAGAAAGTCGGGCCGTTGGATATCAAGATGATAGCACCGGCGCATGGTCTGGTCTGGAGGACGAACCTCGCCTGGGTTCTCGACCGTTACGTGGCATGGAGCAAGCACGACAGCAGGGAAGGCGCCGTCATCGTCTATGGCTCGATGTACGGCAACACGGGGCGCATGGCCGACATCATCGCACGAGGAGTGGCGGAAGCCGGCGTTAAGGATATTAAGGTTTATGACGTTTCAAAGACAGAAACCTCATTCATTATCAGTGACATCTGGAAATACAAAGGTGTCGTGCTCGGTGCCTGCTCGCATTACGGCAGTATCTTCCCGAACATGACGTTACTTCTCCACGAACTCGCCGAGTTCAAACCGCAGAACAAAATTTATGGTTTGTTCGGCGGCGCGACATGGAGCGGTGGCGGCTTGAAGGTCTTGAAGGAGACAGCCGAGAGCTGCAAGTGGAACGTCATCGGCGAGAACGTCGAGGTGAAAGGCGCCCCGATCAAAGCCGAAGACATAGAAAGATTGTACAGTCTCGGCAAAGAGATAGGAGAAGCGGTGAAATAGAACTATTTCATTATCAGTGTGCCGACGAGAGTTGCGGCGAGGCATATCACAAGTGAGATTCCCATGTAGAGCAGTGCCATCGCGGGTTGTCCGCCTTGGAACAGTTTAAGTATTTCGGAGGAAAATGTCGAAAAGGTGGTGAATCCGCCGCAGAACCCTGTGATGAGCAGCAGTTGTATGGTGTTGTTCGGGTTTTTGCTTAAGTAGCCGATAATCAGTCCGATGCAGAGACAACCGAGGAAGTTGGCGGTCATTGTGTGGATGGGAAAACCGCCGAGGCAGTCTTTGCATTTCGACAGGAGCATGGAGACCAGGTAACGTGCCGTGCAGCCGAAGCCGCCGCCGAGGAAGACGAATAGGATGTTTTTGAGCATATATTAAAAAGTTGATAATCAATTAAACAAGTCGTCCATTGTGATAATGTTTTGTGCAACAGACGGCCTGCAAAAATATTCAATTTCGCCATACAAATACGTTTTTCGGGCGAAATCGATGAAATTTTTTATCGGTTTCGCCCGAAATGTTTTCAAAACGATTGTTGGATTTCAAAATTATCTACCATGAAAATCAATGATACGAATACAAAATCAGTAAAATCTGATTTGTCAGGATTATATTGAAGACATCTAATTAACTTTATCATATTTACAAACATCACAATCACCAATTCTGAATGGCATTCCGCTTTTTATCAAAACATGCCCAAATTGATTCAAGGTATCCGGAAATTCTGACAGCCACATATCTCTTATGACATAAATATCATTTTTTTCGAAGACCATTTCAGTCAATTTGTAGTTTCTCACATTGCTTTTGTCATGTGGAGTTGCAACTATGATATCAGGGGCGGGGCATGATGTACGATAAGAGTTCCAAAATTCTCCAATTACGCCTATTTCACCTAATTGTTGAAATTCACCGACAACTTCAGCCATAGGGGTGAGTCGTTTGGGATAAACATATTTCATATTAAGCACGGGACTTACGGCACCAATTGTCACCAAAACTAAAATGCCGTACCGAAGCGGTTTCATGCATTTCTCAAAATTATCAAGAATCAACACCACCGTCATTGACAGGGAGATATAAGTTGCTACAAAATACCATCGTCCCATATTATTTGCCAAGACCCATGATGATAGCATTATGACGCCCAAAATCGCAACAGTATCAATAAGGAAAAAGACAATCCATTTATTTGAAAGCATGTGTTTAATGTTTTTCTCTCTCAATATAGCAATGGCAAAATATACAAAAAAAACTATTGCAAAATACATATATACACTTACTGACACTTCATTGTGTTCCAAAAACAGAACGTCAGCAAAAGTGTCTTTTAGAATTAGCAGTGCATCCTTAATCTGAGTCAGTCCATTGATTTCAAGATAATTGTGTGTTTTGACAATGGCAAAGGATTTGGCGTATTTTATGAAAAGAAGACACGATACAAGTCCAACAATGGCATAAATTATTACTGTTTTGTCAATTTTTATAGACTTAAATTCAATATAGTGATACAATATAAGCACGGATAGTAAGATTACAATTGTCACCATGGAAAGGTCTGATACCCAAATGCTTATAATGAACAATAGAATGATGAGCGCAAGTAAAATCTTTCTTTTGGTATTACCAAATGCGTTTCTGTCAGTATCAAGTTTGTTTATAAGATAGATGGCGGCACCTATAATGCTATACTCAACTCCTATCGGGAATCTTGTAATATCTACAAATCTCTGAAACGGCAGGAACCAGATTATTGCAAAAATAATTTTGTAATACCTTGATTTTATGAGACTTGAGAGTCCAATATAGCCCAAAATAAGTACGAGATAATTCGACAAAGAAACAGCAATCAAGGCGGAACATCCGAATAATTTAATGAATATCTGGCTTAATAATGGTATTAATGTGCCACCTCTATCCTGTCCCCAGCAATAAAAATCATCCGGCAGTCTGTAATAATGTGCCATTAGGATGTTAAGTGCATCGTCGGAATTCAACAAAGGGTAAAACCTTGAAGAATATAGGAAAAACGAAACCAGAATTATTAACGATAATGTGAGACCAAATATAATCGTTTTAAAGTTCAGCCATTTAATTTTATGATAAATCATTTTTGATCTATAAGTCGATTTTTTAGGCTGCAAAAATATTCAATTTCGCCATACAAATACGTTTTTCGGGCGAAATCGATGAAATTTTTTATCGGTTTCGCCCGATATATCAATTTTTCGGGCGAAATCAATGTGTTTTTTTATCAATTTCGCCCAAAATAATAAACAAGTTGAAAATTTTATAAAATTTTTCAAAGCAGCGGATAGTAATAATTAAAAAATTGTATTTTTGCGAAGTCAAACTTTAGTTTAACCGGTTAAAATAAAGTACAACTTTATGATAGAAAGAATTTTTAAATTGCAAGATGCTGAAAATGAGAGTGTTTTCTTTTTTGGTGCACGTCAAACAGGAAAAACTACATTGTTGAAAGAATTGTTTCCTGATGTAAGATATTACGACCTTTTGAAAAGCGATGAATTTGAGCGTTTTAGCCGGAGACCTTGGCTGCTTCGTGAAGAGTTGCAGGATGGACATGATGGAGAACTCGTCATAATAGATGAAATTCAGAAACTTCCTGTTTTGCTTGACGAAGTCCATTGGCTCATAGTAAACAGGGGTTTGCGCTTTATTCTCACGGGGTCGAGCGCAAGGAAATTGCGCAGGAGTGGTGTGAATCTTCTTGGTGGGCGTGCTTTGAGGAACACATTCTATCCGTTGGTGAGTGCCGAGATTCCTGATTTTGACTTGGACAGGGCTTTGAACAACGGCATGTTGCCACGACATTATCTCGTTTCAGATGCCACGCGTCGCCTTAGCGGATATGTGGGCAATTATTTGCAGACGGAGATTGTTGAGGAGGCTTTGGTGCGTAACCTTCAGTCATTCACCCGTTTTCTTGATGCCGCGGCATTGACGAGCGGTGAGATGCTTGTCTATAATAATGTGGCCTCTGACTGCGGTGTAAGTGCTGTGACAGCCAAGGCGTATTTTGAGATTCTAATTGACACTTTGTTTGGTTTTATGATACCTGCTTACACCAAGGTCATGAAACGAAGGCTCATACAGGCTCCGAAATTTTATCTTTTTGATGTGGGTGTCACAAACTATTTGTTGAAAAGAAGCCATCTCCAACAGGGATCGCCTGAATATGGTCATGCTTTAGAACATTTCATAATGCAGGAACTTGTGGCGTATTTCGGTTATAATCAATATGATAACGTGATTTCTTATTGGCGTACAAATTCAGGCATTGAGGTTGATGCTGTCTTGGGCGATGCCGATGTTGCAATTGAAATAAAATCTTCTACCGAAGTGAAAGATTTTCAAATGAGAGGCTTGAAATCATTCAGTGACGACTATCCACAGGCTCGACTTATCATTGTTTCGCTCGACAAGTACCGTCGCCGTAAAGAAAACATAGAAATCATCCCTGTAAGAGAATTTCTGACTGATTTGTGGTTGGGGAAAATCTACTGATTTTAAAGTATAGATTTAAAAACTCATCTCGAACAAAACCATTCTTTTGTTGTTTTACTGTTGCAAAAAACAACAAAGCTATGTTTGAACTACCAAAACTACCTTACCAAAACGATGCGCTGGAGCCGCATATCTCTAAAAAGACCCTCGAGTTTCACCACGGGAAACATCATGCCGCATACGTGAAGAACCTCAACGCATTGATTGTCAATACTCAGTTTGAAAAGATGAACCTTGAAGGAATCGTGAGAAATTCTGATGGCGCAGTCTTCAACAACGCGGCGCAAGTGTGGAACCACACTTTCTATTGGAACTGTCTCACTCCGGCAAGCAAGTCAAAAACGAAACCGTCGGGCAAGCTGATGAAGGCCATCGAGCGCGACTTCGGCGGATTCGACGACTTCAAGGAAAGCTTCACCAAGCAGAGCGTGTCGCTCTTCGGCTCCGGCTGGACCTGGCTCGTCAGCGACGACAAAGGCTCATTGTCGATAATGCGCACCGAGAATGCCAAGAACCCTCTCGTGTTTGAACACGTCTGTCCGCTGCTGTGCTGTGATGTTTGGGAACATGCCTATTATCTTGATTATCAGAATGTAAGAGCTGATTATCTTAAAGAGTTCTGGCACATTGTCAATTGGAGTTTTGCTGAGAAGAATTACTCTTCTTGCCAAGAATAATCAGCAGAACCCCTGAAAGAATCAGAACGATGCCGCCGGCAAGTCGAAGCGTGAAAGCCTCCTTGAACACGAAGATGCCTATCATGACGGCTGTCAACGGTTCAAGGGCGCCGAGGATTGCCGACGGTGTCGAGCCTATGTTGCGGATTGATACCGCCATGAGTACCAATGCTGTAATCGACGGGACAATGGCGAGCATCAAGGCAAAACCGTATTGGCGAGGTGTCGTCAATAGCATGAGATGCGTCTCAGGTCTGAAGAACGAGTGTATTATGATGCACGAGACGCAGAACAGAAGCACGTAAAACGTCAGCTTGACAGACGACATTTTTATTTGTGTCCTGTTGATAATCACTATGTAAACGGCGTATGTCAGCGATGACACCATCACCAAAATCACACCGATAGCGTTGAGTGTCCCTTTGCCGTTGGCACCGTTGAGCATGAAGATGCCGGCGAATGCCAGGAGTATGGAAGTCACCGTCACCCAAGTCAACTTCTCCTTGAAACATATCGTCATGATGAGCGCGACCATCATCGGATAGACGAAAAGCAGCGTCGAGGCGATGCCCGCGTCCATGTGCAGGAAACTGGAATACAACGTCATCGACGACACGGCGAACAAAGCCCCGAGCGACGCTAAAATTCCAAATTCCTTTTTAGTGATTTTAAACGACATCTTCTTGACAAGCATGATGATGCCAAGAATGATCATCGCTATCCCGAAACGGTGTGCCAAAACGGTGTTTGTGTTAATGCCGTCGGCATATAAAAATTTCGCTCCAAGCGGATTGGTGCCGTAACACACCGCCGCCACGACACCCGCGATGGTGCCTTTAACCTTGCTGTTCATATAATGTCCATCCCGCAAAATGCGAGCAAAAATCCATAAAATTTAGTCGTCGTACCTCTTGAATCTCCCGTTTTTGTCGAAAATGATTTCGATGTCGTTGGCCAGTTCGACCTTAAAACCTTTGAACTCACGCTTTATCTCTTTGACACAGAATCCGTTGTGATTGTTTTCAAGATAGCTTCCGATGTTTTCCGGAAGGAATCCGATAGTCAGGCAGTTGATTTCGTTTTTTATCTCTTCCCAATCGCCGTCTTTGTTAAATTCTATTTTCATGCCGTCATTGAATCTCACCTCGTATTCGACGTCAAAGGCTTCGGTATCCTTCAGTATGACAGCAGGGGTCGTCTCCGGAAAATTGATGTTGATAAAATCTTTGGCGTCGTTGGGAAGACTCTCGTAGCTGATGTTCGTTTTCTGTGCGAATGTCGTCATCACGGCAAACATAATTGCGGTGATTGCTAATAATTTTTTCATTTCGTATTTGTTAATATCTTGGTTTATAAAACAAGAAACATACAAAATTGTTGCATGAAATGTTATTTCACAAACTCTTCAACATTTCTTACCACTATGCCCAATCTCAGTTCAAATGCCTCGTGTGTGGCGAAACCTATATGTGGCAGCAGCATTGTGTTCGGTGCTGTCAGCAGCGGGTTGTCGCTCTTGAGTGGTGGTTCGCCGTCATAGACGTCGAGTGCCGCGCCGGCGATGGTGCCGTTTTTGAGTGCTTCGGCGAGGTCGTTGGTATTGACGACCGGCCCGCGTGCTGCGTTGACGATGACTGCCGATTTCTTCATCAGGGCGAAGTCCTTGGCTGTCAGGAAGTCGCGTGTCTCGTTGTTGAGCGCGATGTGCAGTGCCACGATGTCTGATTCTTTGAGCAGAGTTTCCTTATCGACGAAAGTGACACCTGGCACTTCTTTCTTTGTGCGGTTCCAAGCGATGACACGGCACCCGAAGGCCTGTGCCAACGCGGCGGTACGTTGTCCGATGGCACCCATGCCGATGATGCCGACGGTCTTTCCCGCAATCTCGCGGCCTGGCAGTAAGGCCTGACCTTGGCAGCTGCGCGTGATTCTGTCGTTCTCAATGACATGACGGTAAAGCCCTATCATCATGCAAATCGTCTCCTCCGCGACGGCTTCCGTTGAATAACCGGCGGCGTTCTTCACCAAGATGTTGCGACGCTTGCATTCGTCCATGTCGATGTGGTCAAGACCGGTGAAGGCTATCGACAGCATCTTCAGATTCTGACAAGCATCAAGAAAGTCCTTGCGCAACGGCATATTGCTCTCCACGATGATGTCGGCTCCGGCGGCGCGTTCTATGTTAAGCTCTGGTCTTCTGTCGGCGTAAATCACCACATCATGACCTTGTTCCTTCAAATTCTTACAGGCGTTTCCGATGGCTTCCACCGAAAGTCCTAACGGTTCCAAAAAGACTATTTTCATGTTCAACGTTTGATTTTTTTGACGTTGCAAAGATAGTCTTTTTTAGCATGTCAGGACCATATCACCATAAAAACAAGGATGAAATGTTGGAGTGACAATTCCGCCTTGGGCAAATATTTGTGTGATTATGTAAAACTAAAACCTGTGTTTTTTAACAGCAAACCAAAATGATTATGAAACAAAGATTTATGGCCGGATGGAGAGTCCTGATACGGCCCCTTCATGCTACAAAAACATATTTATTGGAGACTATTGTTGCTCGTCATCGGCACTTGCCCAATCGATGATCATGAACTCATCCATCAGGATCTGAGTGTAGAATTTCTTGGCTTTGTCGGTTTTGTCCTCATACTGAACGTTCTGGATGCTGCCTTCAACAGCGATGCGCTTGCCTTTCCTCACAAGTTTCTCGACTTTTTCCGCCGTGTTTCCAAACGACACGATGTTGTGCCACTGCGTCTCCTCCACAAGCTCGTGCTTCTCATTATAGTATTTCTCGCTTGTGGCAAGCCTGAACTTCGCCATCTTACGGCCTTCGTTGTTGATAACCTTGATTTCCGGGTCTGATCCGGGACGCCCGATTAATTGTACTGAATTTCTTAGTGTTCCCATAATTTTAATTTTTTTGTCTGTTATTTTATTTCTTTGACACCGCAAAGTTATCACTACTCAAAATTTTATCCGTAATAAAAACGGATAATCTTTTGCCGTGTTGATAAATTATTGATTGTCATTGTTTTTTAAAACAAAAATCATAGAAATCCTAAAAAAGAATTGTTAATAAGCATTTAATAAAATTTTAACATTTGATTTCCGGAAATACGGCCTGTTTCCAAAGATTCTTTGAGATATTCAAATAATGTCTGTGTCTCAAATAGTTAATTGAAAAATTATAATGTTAATAAAATTTAACATTGTCTGATCTCAATAAAAAATTGCATAAGGAAAAATTCAATCAGATATTCAAAAAAACATGAAAATTACGCCGGATCCGACTTTCCTTCCGAAAAACTTATATGAAATCCAAGTCGTTGATTTTGACGAAAACACCGTTGAAAACATCAGAGGAAAGAATTTCTTTTGTGGCTATGGAAACGGATTTATTGTCGAATAACTTTGTATATAATTGACAGTCAGTATTGTACAAGATGTTTTTAATGTCATCGGTTATGCCGGTGCCATTGTATTTGAAAACAGCTTCTTTCTTCGTCCACAGTTCAATAAATGAAAACTCCGGATGCTCGCTGCCGTTGATTTTTTTCAGTTCGTCATCGTTTGAAACGTATGCGGCGACGTTCTTTTTGTATCTTGTAACATCTTCAATGTCAATGCCTAACGGCTGTTTTGAAAGACCTACCGCCACTGCTGTGCCACAATGACTGATGCTGAAAAACAAATCTTGGTAATTTTTCAAGAAAGGCTTGCCGTGTTCATTATAAGAAAACTCCGGAAGGTTATTCAAAACGTGCTCTCTGCCACATTCATCAATCAGCAGGCGCACCAGCAAAACGTAAGCCAAACCATTCTGTATCTTGCCTTTAGGAAATTTATACCTGAACATCTGCTCTTTCCTCCATTCCGGCAAGAAACTTGCGAAACGACTCGTGAAATCATCGTTGAGAGTGTCTATATTGTTGAAAATCAGGATTCTCACAAAATGTTGTGCTTAAATTTTCACTTTGACGACAACTTTTTTCATTTTTTCAGGCTTGCCGGTGCAAAGCAATGGCTCATGGCCGTCATTCGGGAACAACACGGCAAAATAGCCTTTCCCGACAGTTATCTCCACGGCTTTGCCATCAGGATTTCTATAGAAAACTGCGTCAGTATCGGCCTTGTACTCAGAATATTGCTCGAGATTCTCAACCTGACAGACCAGGATGCGTTCTTCTCCGTTCAACGGGAAATGAATATCCAAATGCTCCTTATGTGCTTCATAGTCAAGAGGATTGGTCTCTGCTGTCGTGACTTCTGAAACATTGGCAATCACGTTATTATTGATGTGGTGTTTCCCGATCTCGATGTCAGCGGTGGCATTTTTAAGGAACACAAGTCCTTCGTAAATGTCGGGAAGCCCCTTGTACCTTTCGAGGTTTTCTATCTTGTCGTAAATCATACTACTTTGATTCCACGGTCTCTAACTCCTTGTAAGAAATTACTTTAACTGGTTCATGATTGTCAAGCCGGTAGTATTTAGCCGGTTTCAGGATTTTCCCGAAGACGAATTTCTGAATCAAGACGAACTCGTTGTTTTCGCTCAAGAGTGCATACTGATGGTCGGGGTCGGTGACGATTTTACTGATCTCGGGATTGTCAAGTTCCTCAATGTCATAGTCATACAAGTCGGCGTTTGCCAGCAGCCTGAATGTGGTGACCGTGCGGCTCACGCCGTCTTTTGTCACGACTGTTAGCCTCTGTTGGAAAGGCGAGCTGATGATGGAGTCGCGACGGTGACCGCTGACATCGGTGAGGAACGACTCAAAACGCACTTCGTTGAATGATGACATCAGATTGAGAACTCTAAGTGTATCATATTCAATGTCTTTACCATCTAAAGATTGCATCTTGAACTGGTATCTGCCGTTTTCGGTGATGATGAAGCTGTTTGTGGGGTCGTTGTTTATCTCAAGTTTAACGGATTGAATGTCAGCCATTTTGCTGTTGAAGACTATATGGTCGCGCCAGTCAATCGGGTTAGCCGAGAAACGCGAGCTGATGAAACCTCTAAATCCGTGTATATGAACGATATAGGCTTTATCGGCTCCTTCTTTCAGAACAAATGAGCCGTTGTTATCCTGTGTGTCATCGCCGACATAAAACACTTTTGTGCGCGCCTCGTGCTTGAAGAGTTTGATTCTGTTGAACAGATTGATGCGCGGCACTATCTGGTAAACCTCGACTTTTATGTTGTTGCTTGCCATTCTTGTAATCACGTTGTCTGACTTTTTCAACGACACAGGCATTCTGATTCTCAGTCTGTTGAGTGTTGTGAGCATGTCGTTGACAAGACGCTGTGATGCCTGATACTGGTTATCAACCATCCAGCCGTCTCCGGTGCGTTCGAGCAACACGCGGTGGTCGCGTTTGTCGGCGAAGAAAAGTTTCGTGATGGACGCCGTGTCATAAACGGTGAAATCAGCCTCCTCACCGCGGATGGTGGTGAAATAACGGTTGTTCCAGATGAAAACGCCGGCGATGATGACTAACAACGCGGCGATGATGATTGATAAGGTATTCTTTTTCATTTGTTATATTTTTTCTTTCTGATGAATGCCATGACTAATCCGAACAAGACAATCACAACGCTTGGCAGCACGACGTTCACGGTTTGCCACATCGTCTGCAGGCTGTTGATCTTGTTCATGTCAAGGAGACGTATCTTCAACTCACGGGAGTGGATGCTGATAAGTCCTTCGCCATCAACGAGATAACTGATTGCATTTTCAATGAACTGTTTGTTCCCGTATGTATTGTTCGTGTATTGGTCGTAACCCAAAGGTAACGGCGAACCGACGCGTTTATTGTTTTTCTTCGCGAAATCGAGCTGTGCGAGCTGGTTTCGGGTGATGTCGCCGTCAGCGACGACAATCATCGAGGTCGGGACGCTCTCGTTTTTGAACGCTATCTCATTGGAACTCAACAGTTCGGCGGGCAGTCTGTTTTCGTAAAGCGAACTGAATTTTCCGTTGAGCAGATATGCTGTCACCTGGCCTTTCTTCGGGAACATCTGCGCGTTGGGGCGTTCATTAAGGATGTTGAGCGAGATATAGACAGGTGCCGACGAAATCTTTGTGTAGTCTGATGTCTTGAGCAGGGGTATCTTCTGTATTTCGGGTGCCGATGTCGTTGTCTCGAGTGAGCCGGTGAAGTCGGATTTCACCGCCTCGAGGTTTTTCACTATCGGATGCTGTGACGCCGGGTTGAGCAGCGGGAAGTAATACCACGGCAGCAGCACGCTTTGCATGTTGTTACCCTGTCCGGTCACGAGGCCGATCTGTGCGCACGGGTAGGCGAGCAGCAGGTTGTTGTTGAGGCGCACGCCGTATTTGAAGAGTTGGTCATCGAGGTTGACGTCGAGTGTGGTGCCCATCATCGACTCGGCGCTCTTCAGGCTGTCCATGTCGGCCTTGACGTGGTCAAGCAGCCACAGCACCTTGCCGCCATACATGACATATTGGTCGATGATGAACTTGTCCTTTTCGGAAAACGGCAGCGTTGGCTTGGCAATGACGACGGCGTCGTATATCGGCTTGACGACGATGTTGCTGTCGCGGTCGTAGTCGCGGTGTGTCAGCGCGGTCATCTTCTCGTCCAGCGAGATGCGTCTCAAGGTGTATTTCTTAGTGAGGGTGTTCGCGATGTCATACACTTCGGCGTCGTTCAGCTCGCCGTGTCCTTCGATGAAAGCCACGGTTGACGACCTGCCTTCGGTGATGTCTTTTATCGCGCTTATGAGTTTATATTCAAGGTCTTGCGACGAGTTGTTGAGGATTGTCTCCTGTCTCTGTCCCGACTGTGCTGACAGCAGATCGACAGCCAACTCTCTCTCGTGGAAACTCACCAACACGCCCGGCCATATCATGATCTGCTGCACGCCGTTGTTGGTCTGCATGGTGGCGGTGTAGGGGTTGAGGCCGCTCTGGTAAAGAATCTTATATGTCTCGTCACGTTCACTCGGGTCGTTGCTTACTGACGGGTTAATAAATTCATAATCAATGAATTTTGAATAAGCACGGAACTCATCGAGCATCTCTTTCGTCTCTTTGCGCAGTTTCTTGAAGCCTGCCGGAAACTCGCCTTCGAGATAAACGCGGAAATACACATAGTCGTCGAGGTTGCTGAGAATCTCTTTCGACGTGTCGGAGAGTGTGTACCGTTTCTCGGAAGTGAGGTCGAAACGTGTGTATAAAAATGAGCCGATGACGTTAACCATCACTATGATTACCAATGTGATAACCAATGAGACAATCTCGTTTTTCTTGATGTTTTTTCTCTTGTTCTCCATATCACCTCCTACCATTTGCGACTTGACAAAGTGAGTTTTGTCAGGCTTAAGAATAAAACAATCACGCTGATGAAATAAAGCAGGTCACGAGTGTCGATGACGCCGCGGCTCATGGAGCTGTAATGCGCCGACATTCCGAGTTGCTGGATGAAGAGGTCGATTTTCCCGAACAGGGCCATCGAGTAGATCAGGTCGAAGCCGATGTAGAAGAAACCGCAGAGAAACACCGACAGGATGAATGCAAGTATCTGATTGTTAGTGATTGAACTGCAGAAGATGCCTATCGAGACGAATGTAGCGCTGAGGAAGAACAGTCCGATGTATGAACCCCAGATGCCGCCGTGGTCGATGTTGCCGACGGGCATCGCGAGCTGTGACACTGAGATGTAATAGATGAATGTCGGGATGAGGGCGAGGATCACGAGGGCGACGCCGGCAAGGTATTTCGCCCCGACGATCTGCCAGTCGGACAGCGGCTTTGTGAGCAGCATCTCAATGGTGCCGGTGCGGCGTTCTTCGGCGAACGAACGCATCGTGACGGCCGGCACGAGGAACAGAAATACCCACGGCGCAAGGATGAAAAGACTGTCGAGCGTCGCATAGCCGAATGTCATGATGTTGAAGTCACTCTTGAAAACCCACAGGAAAAGTCCGGTGATGAGCAGGAAGACCACTACCACCATTATCCCGATGAGTGAACTTAGGAAGTTACTAATCTCTTTCCTGAAAAGTGCGTACATTTTTTTGCCTTTGAAAATTAATTTTGCAAAAATACTAATTTTTCACGAGGGACAAAACCATAATTTTTCAAAAACGTAATTTATGTACGAAAAAACCTTATCTTTGCAACGTTAATTCAAAAACTGAACGTCATGAAGAAATTGCTGTTTATCACCTTTATTGTTTTTTCATCATTGATAATCAACGCACAAGACATTCTTATCATGCAGAGCGGTGAGGAGATTGAGACGAAAATCGTCGAGGTCAATCCGACGCAGGTGAAATACACTTTGTATGGTGACCCTGAGGGTCCGATTTATATTGTGAACCGTGCTGATGCATTCATGATAAAATATGCTGATGGCTCCAAGGATGTTTTGAATCAAAAATCGCCGATGGCGGTCAATGAAAATGCAGAAAAAGCTGAGAAGAGCATTAAAGAAGAGGATGTCCGGCCATCAATTCGCATGAGAGGCTTCCTGTTCCGTCCGGAGGTGAGCGGGATTATGGTGTACAGCGATTTTCTCGGAAAGATTACCGACAGCAAGGCCTCGAAGGACCTTGATGTGAGTTTCAACTTCATGTACCAGCGCAATTACAAGATTTCGTATGGTGCCGGCGTCTCTTACAACCACACTACGGTTTTCGGCGGTTATCTTCCCATATATCTGAATCTCAGGGGGTATTTGAGAGACAGGAACCTGACGCCTTATTATGATGTCAGGGCCGGTTACGCCATTTGTATTAAAGACAACATGATAAAGCCTTACAATGAGCCATGTTATTACATTTTTGAGATGAAAGGGATGTATCTGCGTGGCGGTTTTGGTTTGGATTTCAGGAATTTCTCTTTCGGTGTGAACATTGGGATCGTCGAGAATCACTCAAGGATGTATTTTTATGACAATCCTGGTAATCATTATCTGTACAATGAGAACAATTCTCTGTTGAAGTCGGAAGATAAGATAGAGATGTTTTTCGGTGTGAATATAGGGTACAACATTCAGTAATTGAAAAAATAAAATCACAACATGAATAAATTATTATTCATAACAGCTATTCTTTTTGCGGCGGTGACGTCATTTGCCCAAGACATTCTTATCATGCAGAGCGGTGAGGAGATTGAGACGAAAATCGTCGAGGTCAATCCGACGCAGGTGAAATACACTTTGTATGGTGACCCTGAGGGTCCGATTTATATTGTGAACCGTGTCGATGCCTTTAAAATCAAATATGCAAGTGGCACGGAGACGGTGCTTAACGAACACAAGCTGGTTGAAGAGACGGAGTTGAGTCTTCCGTCGAGGCGCAGGGAAGGCTTAGCTGTGAGGCCGGAGTTCGGCGGAACGATGATAACAGAAGACAAGCTGGTCAATGCCATGAAGAGCCTTGACGCGAGTCTGACCGTCGTCTATCAGTTCAGCAAGAAGTTTTCTCTTGGTGGTGGTGCGGCTTATTACAAGGTGAAGGATTTCGGCAGTTTCCTGCCGCTTTATCTCAACATGAGGGGCTATTTCAAAAACAGGCTTTCGAGTCCGTATTATGATTTGAGGGTCGGTCATGCCATTCCGACGGAGGAGTTTAATGGACCAACGAATGAAAGCATGACACAGTATTCTGTTCAAAGAATCGCGGGCACGTATGTGAGGTTCGGCGTTGGTATGGACGTGAGGAATATCATCTTGGGGATAAGCGTTGGCATTTGCACCAACAAAGTCGCGACGTATTCCAGACCTACGACCAGTGATAATTTCAAGAAAACTGGTGACTATGGTGAGAATGAAGTGTTTTTCGGTTTGAACATCGGGTATAACATACAATGTTCCGGGAAGAGATAGTGTTAGAAATCACATTCCGTTGTAGTTGTCCCATCTCCATTTTACAAAATCACGATTTGTAAAATCAGGGATTATTATTTTAGGCGGTATTGTCGCACCGTATTCCATTCTCGCCCTGCCTGACAATTCAACTTTCCCATCTGCGGAGATGCGCAGATGTCCGGCATCAAACAATTGATGGATGTCCATTCTCATACAAAAGCCGTTTGCCACAGTGTCTTCGCCATTGTATTTGAATGGGATGATATGGGCGGCTTCCAGCACTTCTGGCATGGAAACATTTGTTATTATGCATCTCTCGAAATGCTTCAAGATAGTTTTTCTGAACTTTGCTTGGTTTGGCCTTGACATACTTTTCTGAACTCTGATCCTTTCCATTTCAGAAATGACATCAGTGCTTTGTATGTTGTCAATTGCAGATAGCAATGTTATGCCTTTTTGCGTTGAAAGTATTTCTGTAATCTCGTCATCAAGATCATTATTGTAAGAATATCTTTCTTCCATCCTTGTTTCACCAATACCTTTGTTAAGATAGCCATAATTTGACAGGAAAAGCAGAAATTCTCTGGCAATTCTTAAGTCATTGGCATTGGGAATACAATCTGGCCAATATTTGATGTTTATTTCATTAGAACGATACCAGCTTATAAAGTTAATATAATCATTTAGTTTGGCGTTACACCCAGACAATGGAATAACTATATGTACGAGTTCATCGACACTCAACGCCTCCAGCCCTTTGTTAAATAAATCACTTGAAATTTCAAGAAGCAATCTTAATGGATAAATTTCAAGTCCATGTTGTTTCCATTCATCACATTCTGCTTTATTCTGAATATTTTCATTTGGAAGTTTTAAGGTTTGTATTGTAATGGCGGCAAATTCCGATTGAGAAACTGTTCTGTCTGCGACTTTTCTTCCAAAATCTGAAAGATGGATTATACCACTACTGTCTTTATCTATTAAACCCACGGCTCGCCAATACTGTCCAGAGTTACGAATCAAGTTGCGTTCACCAGTTCTTGAACTTAAATCAACGCCTATGCCTTTGTTTTGTATATCGTTGTGTAAATCAATAAGTTCATTGGCAAATTCAGGTGAACTGTATTTCAACCCAAGTTTTTCGAGTTTTCTCATTCTGAATAAAACGCCCAATAAAACTACTGGATCATTCAATCCTTCAGTACACTGAAGGCTTGCCCATTTCCATTTGAAATTCTGAAAAGGTTTTTTCGGTATAAAATCTTTTGAAAATGCCATAATCTATAATGTTTTAATTCATTTGAATTGTTTGGCGATAGCGTAACTTAACAAAGGTGGTACTGCATTCCCAATTTGTCTATATACGGAACATGTGTTGCCAGAAAAAACAAAATCCATAGGGAAACTCTGCACTGTAGCAAGTTCCCTACAAGACATTCTTCTTTGGTTGTTCGGGTGGTGAAGGACAACAACACCACCTTTATCATCGCCTCTGGCGGTGACTGTTGGTGCCGGTTTGTTCGGGTCAATAGCTCTGTGACCAATATATCCGCTAATTTTTATCTTGTATTTCGAACATACATGATTAGGCAGGGAATTGTCAGTATTCGGATCAGGTATGCCTTTCAAAGACTCTCCTACTGTAACCCACCTCTTAAGAAACAAGTTAGACTCATCTTTTGTATGTGTGGGTTGTGGGAATTCATAAACAAAATCAACATCGTTCCTGACACCAACAATGATGACACGTTCTCTTGTCTGTGGCACTCCATAATCGGCGGCGTTAAGGACTTTTTTTTTCACGACGTAACCTAATGAGGTGAAATCGTTGATTATCATTTCAATGACAGAACCTTTACCCATACTTAATAGACCTTTTACGTTTTCAGCTACGAAAAATTTCGGTTTTTTTGCTGAAATGACACGTATCAACTCTTTATACAGAACGTTTCTTTCGTCATCTTCATGCCGTTTTGTATTTGCAACAGAGAAACCTTGGCACGGGAATCCACCTATAACGATGTCGCAATCCGGAATGTCAGATGTGCCAATATCTCTTATATCTCCATAAACTATGTGATTGCCGATATTTTGTTTATATGTATCAACGGCATCTTTATAGTTGTCATTCGCCCATACAATGGTGTGTCCGGCGTTTATGAAACCGAGGTCAAGACCTCCAGCCCCGCTGAATAAAGATACCACTTTCATAATCCAATCCCTTTTTCAGCAAGACGCGCTAACTCTTTCCCCAAAAAATTTGAAAACAACACTGGCACCGCATTGCCAATTTGTCTGTAACATGACCCTATTGTTCCTTCAAAACAAAAATCATCCGGAAAAGTCTGTAATGCCGCACTTTCACGTACTGTCAAACGCCTTTCCCCATTGTAATGTGGTATCGCGCAAACACCACCTTTCCCATTTCCACGTGCAAGTATTGTTGGTGACGGCTTTTCCGGATCAGTTGGCCTATGAGCAGTGAAATTCCTGAAAACAACCTTGTATTTCGACCCGACATGGTTGACATAATCGTTAGGCTCATCCGGATCTGGATATTTTTCAATTGCTGTTTTTATGGATACCCAGGGATGCTCGAAGTCGCTTTTCCCATTTGTTGGTGATGGAAACTCAAACAACATTTTTTCGCCCAATGATTTCCTTTGACCAATTATTACAACCCTTTGACGAATTTGCGGGACTCCGTAATCCGCCATATTAATCAGGTGAATTTCAGTGTTATATCCAGCCTCGTTAAAATCTGCAATGATCTTTTTGATTGCAGTACCATTGTCAAGACTTAAAATGCCTTTTACATTTTCAGCAATAAAAAACAAAGGTTGCTTTATCTTAACTACACTGTAAAATGATTTATACAATTGGTTTCTTTCGTCATCGACATTTCTTTTTAAATTCGCCATGGAAAAACCTTGGCATGGAAATCCTCCAATAACAACGTCACAATCTGGTATTCCTGAAACTTCAATATTCCTAATATCGTCACAAACTATGTAATTACCAATATTTTTCCTATAGGTTGCTACAGCATTTTTATCATTGTCATTTGCCCAGATAATCTCATTACCACTTTGGACAATACCCAAATCCAGTCCACCACATCCTGAAAATAATGATACAACTTTATATTTCGTTTTTCTCATTTTCAAAAATTTTTGACCTGCAAAAATAACATTTTCCCACAAATAAACCTACACTGTGGAAAAATAAAAAACGTAGTGGCAATTGTGCTTATTGATTATCGTAACTGAAAAGTATTAATAAACATAAGGCTATATTAATCGATTGGCAACATTATTATCAATCATAAAGTTTATGATTCTTTGATTTATTTCACTCAATTATTTTTTCGCCTATCAATCCTCACTTAAACCTCTTGTAGTCCTTCTTCGTGTTCTTCGTCCAGATTTCTATTGCGTCTTCGTACTTCTCCGGCGGCGTGTAGGCCTTGTCGTCGGGCTTCCTGTTTTTTTTTGAAATATTTTTTTCGGAAAACAAAATTTCATAAATTTGCACCTTGTAAATTTTTTTCGGAATGAAGAGAACCATATTTCTGACTCTGCTTTGTGTGTTTCAGATGACGCTTTTCGCGCAGGAAAAACAGGAACGCAAAGTTTCCGCCGACTTCACGGCGCAGGGTGTTGCCGGATATAACACCACGTGGAAATGGCACAGCGGCGGCGACATAAAAGGTGCCTTGCATCTTGAAAACACCGATATTCATCTTGATTTGGAGTCACTTACGTCGGACGTGCATTCTGTCGGCGCGACGGTGACCCCGTATTTCGATGTCTGCAAGAACGGACAGGTCTTCCTCGACGGGACACTTCATTCAAGGATATTCTCGAGAAACAAAGCCTACGAGTTTGTGTATTCAGGCAGCGCGGGTTTCAGGATGCGGCACTTCTCGGTGCAGGCCGGCATCTTCGCCAGAATAATGGACGCGATGGGACGCAACTGGCATTCTGTTGACAACTACATCGTTGAGCCGTTCAACGTGCTTTACCGCATCGCGGTGAGCATCAAGGGCTTCGACAACCAGTGGGATATTTATTTCATCGGCGCCGACTACAGCGAGTTTGAATACGAAAGGGTCTGGCAGCCGATTTTCACGATGGGTGGCCGCGCAAGGGTAGGGGAACGCCTCAGCATAGTGGCGGAGGGAACGCTGAAGCCCGCCGGCATGTTCCACCTCGACGCTAACTTCTACGCCGCATGGCTTAAAGTCGGAGTAAACTATAAACTGAAATGATTATGAAAATGAATGCTATTACGACAAAGATATTGAAACTGACTTGCATCACTGCAGCCGTCTTACTGATGGCGTCATGCAGCAAGAACCTCGACCTGCTCGGCATGTTCACCTCCATCTCCGACTCGCCCGACCAGCGTTTCGAACAGTCGATGCAATACAACAAGTCGCACGGCTACGACCGCGTTTTTGTCAATGATGACGAATATAAACTCTATGTCGTATCCGACACACATGTTGACAATTCGACAAAGAACCTCGACATTTTCGTGAACGACTATCTCGCCGACACCGCCGCCGCGCCTTTCGCGCTGCATCTCGGCGACCAGATCAACGCAAAGGATAATTGGGATTTTTATGAAAAACACGTGAAACCAATCGCCGACGCCGGCAGGACGCTGTACCATGCCCTCGGCAACCACGACATTTATTTCGACCAGTGGAATGAGTTCAAAAAACGCTGGAACACATCGGTTTACTGGTTTGACGTCGTCACTCCGTCGGGAGCGAGAGACCTGTTCATCGCCCTCGACTCGGCGAGCGGCACACTCGGCTCCGACCAGCGCGAATGGCTCGGCAACCTGCTGGAAGACAAGTCGTTGCAAGGCTACAGGAACATCATCATATTCACACATTCCCACTTATTCAAAAAAGACACGTCGCAGGGACATACCAGCAACTTCACCATGGAGGAGACCTACGACCTGACGGACCTTTTTGCCGAAAACGGCGTCGATATTGTGTTGCAGGGACATTCGCACAGCCGCGACTACACCATATTCAAAGACGTTGAATATCTGCGCGTTGACGCCATCGAGGACGCGGCACAAGAGGCTTATTACACGATTTTGAATATCGGGAAAAACATCAGTTACGAATTTATAAAAGTCAAATAACTAATTCATAAAACTATGAAATCAAACGGAAACTACGATTGGAAGTTCTCAACGATAGGTGGCGTGACGCGCGTCAACATCGACTGCGGTGAGGACATCGCACACCTTGACGAACTCGACCAGAAACTCTGGACAACGCTGAGCTGCCCGATAACGGGGCTTGAAATTGACGAGAAGACGATGCAGATGCTCGACACCAATGGCGACGGCAAGATCCATGTCAATGAAGTCATCGCCGCCGCGAAATGGCTGACAAGCGTCGTCAAGAACCCAGACGTGCTGACGAGACGCGAGGACACCTTCCATCTCTCGGACTTCAACCAGGACAACGAGGAAGGCAAACGGCTCTACGACTCGGCCTCAAACATCGTCGAGAACCTCGACCATGACAAAGACATCATCACTGTCGCCGACGTCTCCGACAGTATGGCAATATTCGCCAAGACACGCTTCAACGGCGACGGCATCATCACCGCCAACTCCACCGACGACGCTGACCTGAAAGGCATCATCGGCAACATCACCGGCATGGTGGGCAGCGCCACCGACCGCAGCGGCGACCCGGGCGTCAACACCGACCATATCGAGAAATTCTACACCGACCTCGCCGACTTCACGGCATGGAAAGAGGCCGGTGAAGCAGGCAAGGACAGCATCTTCGTCTATGGCGACAACACCGCCGCCGCGACAGCCGCCATCGACGCCATCAAGACGAAACTCGACGACTACTTCATGCGCTGCAAACTCGCAGCCTTCGACGCGGGCAGCACCACCGCACTCGACGTCTCGACAGCGAAAATCGGCGAGATAAGCAACAAAAACCTCTCGGAATGCAACGACGAGATCTCAACATACCCGCTCACTCACGTCAACGCCGAGATGAAACTCATGCTCAACGCCGGCATCAACCCGGCATGGAAAGCCGCTTTCAATAATCTTAAAACATTGGTGTTCAACGTCGAATATCCCGAAGCGGAGTTCATCACCGAAGAACAGTGGGAAGCAGTGCAGGCGAAAGTCGGGGCCTACAGGGCTTATATGGCGGCGAAGAAAGGCGGCAACGTCGAAGGCCTCGGCTACGATGCAGCCAAGGCGTTGCTCGACAACAACCGCAAGGCCGACCTTCTTGAAATCGTCGCACAGGACAAGGCCCTCGAATCGACAGCCAACTCCATCGACACGATCAACAAGTTCATGCATCTGTACAGAGACTTCTTCACGGTGTTGAAGAACTTCGTGACGTTCTCCGATTTCTATTCGCGCGACAAGAAAGCCGTCTTCCAGGCCGGAACGCTTTACATCGACCAGCGCAGCTGCGACCTCTGCATCAAAGTCACCGACATGGGCAAGCAGACGGCGAGCGCGGGCTTGAGCAACATGTACATCGTCTATTGCGACTGCACATGCAAGAGCAAGCCGGCCAAGATGACCATCGGAGCCGTCATCACCGACGGCGACATCGGGAACATCAGGGTGGGCAAGAACGCCATCTTCTACGACCGCGACGGCCTCGACTGGGACGCCACCGTCACGAGCATCATCGACAACCCGATCAGCGTGCGCCAGGCGTTCTGGACACCGTACCGCAAGCTCGGTGACTTCATCGAGAAGACCATCAACAAGAATGCGGAGGCCAAAGACGCCGAGGTGATGGGCAACCTCACCGCAAAGGTGGAAGGCACCGGCGACGCTTCCGCACCGAAACAGCCTTTCGACATGACGAAATACGTGAGCATGTTCGCAATGGTCGGCGTGGCTGTCGGCGCTGTGGGCGGTGCCTTGGCCTTGTTGGTTGATTCAATCCAGAAACTTCATTGGTGGCAGTTGATTATCGCCATTGTCGGAATATTGTTGGTCATCTCCGGCCCTGCCATGATAAAGGCGTGGCTCAAGCTCCGCAAACGCAATCTCTCGCCGCTGCTCAACGCCAATGGCTGGGCTGTCAATGCGAAAGTGCTTGTCAACGTGCGCTTCGGCGAGACTCTGACGCACATCGCCAAATATCCTATAGTGAAGATGAAAGACCCGTTCGCGAAGAAGAAGATGCCGGTCTGGAAAAAGATTCTGCTCTGGCTTGGCATCATCATCGTCGTCGCGGGAATAGTGTATTTCTGCATCCCGAAGGAGAGACGTCCGTTCTGGCCACAAACCGAAGTGGTGGCGGAAGAGGTTGTAGAGACACCAGCCGAAACGCCGGCAACAGAAGAAGATACAGTCAATTTTTAAAACTACTCTAAAAATTAATATCTATGAAAAAACTTTTATTTGCGATGTTGCTGGCAGGCTTCGCGTTCGGGGCCGCGGCACAGGATGGCCGTGCCATCAAACAGAGAAAAACACAGAAGGAAATCATCGAGAAAGTGATGAACTCCAGGAATGAGACCGTGAGAGACCAGTCTTACAGCCAGCAGGCCGACTCCATCGCCAACATCGATGTCTGGTCAAAGATGTGCTACAAGTACGAGATGGACTGGAAAGGCCGCGTGCATTCAGAGATCCAGTATCAGGAATTTGAAGACTTCCCGATGCAGGCGACTGAAAAAGCCGTCATGGATTATGAGACAAGCGAAGCATTGCCGAACCTCTATGGCTTCTATTGGCAGAACGGCGAGTGGACCGAAGGTTGGAAGGAGATTTACACTTTCGACGAAAACGGCGATGCCGTCCTCTGGCAACAGCTCGACAAACAGACAACCGACAGCGTCTGGTGGAATGTGACTTATTATAACGAAATGACTTACGATGAGAATCACAACATGCTCACCAACACCGCGTATATGTTCGACATGTGGGGAATGTCGGGGTATTTCACCGAAGGCAAGGAGGTTTACGAATACGACGAGAACAACTTCGTGACGGCAATGGAAAGCTGGTATTTCGACTCATACGAGGTAAACGACTGGGTCCTCAGCTCAAGGACGGAATACGTCCGTATGCCAAACGGCGATTATTCCGAATATACAAGCTATTCGTATTATACAGGCGAGCCGGTGATCAGTGACAAAATAGTTAAGGATTTCAACGAACAGGGCGCCATTGAGGTCTATCATTATTTCAACAATGTCGATTCAAAAGGATTGGTCGAGACACAAAGATATACGGCCACCTTCCTCGAAGACGGCCTGACAGTGAGCGAATATCTCGTTGAAGACTACTGGATGAACGAAGTCCTCGAACCGTACATCAAGGCTGTCTATTCATACGATGCCAACGGCAACCGCGAGACCGTTGACAACTTCAGATGGAATGACTCACTTTCCGTTTGGGAGGAAACAACTTTGATGACATGGGAATATGACAATGCCGTTGCCGCCGGCGAAGTCCTCGGCCACGATTATGTATGGAACAGATTCGGATGCTCGCCGATGTATAGTCCACTTGAGATGACCATTCCGGTTTACAACAGATGGAACAGATATTCATACGAGACCGAAGACGGCGCGACGGTCTGCGAGGCGTTCTACATCAACTGGAACTCGGTTTCAGAAAACGAGATAGAACTTGAAAACCTCAACGTCCGCGGCCTTGAAGGCATGATCCGCTACGAAGGCGAAGCCGCCAACATCGGCGTTTTCGACATGGCGGGACGCTGTGTGGCGACACGCGCCAATGTCATGAACTGCGACATCAACCTCAACGCCGGCGCTTACGTCGTGAGAGTCGGCGAAAGAGCAACGAAAGTCGTTGTGAGATAAGAGATTAGAGTTAAGAGATTAAAGTTAAAAGAGGCGCGGGGTGACGAATGAATTTCGTCGCCCCGCATTTTTGTAATGTCATGTTATAGTGCGATTACTTTTGGCACTTCTTGCATTTGCAGGTGATCGCCTTGTAAGCGAGACCGGCGCCGACGAGCGGTGCCACGATGAAGAGCCAGAGATGATTGAGGGCTGAACAATTCGGCGAAGAATTTGTTACAAGTCTTCATAACTTTTTGAATGTTAATTAGTTAATTATTAAGTTGCAATAGTTTAATTATAATTAATTTAGTTTTTTTTCGTTTATAAGTCATCACATCAGTTTTCAAAATGATGTACAAAATCTGTATTTCCCGCTTCCCAACGTCTTGATTTTGTGTCCGTCCTTGCTCGGGATCCAGACTTCGGCTTCGGTATTGGCAGGAATAGTGATGTCCCACTCGAAACGGTTTCCGTCGTGCCGCCAGTTGCTTTCTATACGTCCCGAGACGGATTCGTATGAGCAGTTCACAAAGTCAAGTCCGTCAATAGGATAAGGCTTCAGTTGTATTTTTTTGTAACCGGGTTCAAGGGCTCTGATGCCGCCGAGGTATTCGTATTCCCAGATTATGAGGTCGCCGAGGAGCATCACGTGGTTGCCGGAGTTCATCGCGGGGTCGGCGGTGTTGCCGTTCCACAGCTCCCAGATGGTGGTGGCACCGTTGCGCACCATGTAGCCCCAGCTCGGATAGGTGTCGTTGGTGGCTATCTTCAGGGCGAGGTCGCCGCGGCCGTGCTCCGTGAGGGTGCGCATCAGGAACTGAATGCCGATGACACCTGTCGAGACATGGCCGTCGTGCATGTCTTCAGTGCGCTCGGCGAGGTTCTCGAACACATCGTCTTCATGGCCTTCAGGCACCATCCCGAAATACAAAGGCAGGATGTTGGCGGTGACGGTGTTGTTCGCGTATCTCCAGATCTGACGGTTCAGATATTTCGCGTTGTAAGCCTCCGCCGAAGCGGAGACTTCATTCCTGAAATACTCGGCATCGTCGGTGAAACCCAATATTCCGGCGAACTTCGCCATGATGTTCGAGAGGTGACAATAATAAGGCGTCGCGATGACTTCCGCCCGCGTCTTGCGGTTCTTGTCTTTCGAGTGAATCAGCTCCGGCGACTCCGGCGGCATGCACCAGTCGCCGTATTGGTCGCGTTTCATGATGCCATCGACCATGAAACGGTTTTTCATGAAGACGATCCATTTCTTCATGGCCTGATAATGCTCGCGGATCGGCTTGTCGTCGCCGAAACGTGTGTGGATCATGTCGGCTGCGGTGATGAACGCGCCGGGCCACGTCATGCTGTTGGTGTAGTTGCGCCAATAAGGCGGAAACACGTCGCAGAGACAGCCGTTCTCGAACTGGCAGTCCTCGCCGTCGTCGAGCCATTTGGCGTAAAGTCTGTGATTGTCAAAGATATACGACTCGCCGTAACAGCCCGTGGCGCGGTCGCCGGTCCAGCCGAGACGCTCGTCGCGCTGCGGACAGTCGGTGGGCATGCTCCTGTAGTTGCCCCTGATGCCCCAGAAAGCGTTGCGATACACGGCATTGATAATCTCGTCGGATGTCTCGAAACTGCCGGTGACAGACATCTCATCATAAAAGACAAGACCTTGAAAATCAGAAAGTTTCGGTGTCTCCCTGATGCCCTGGATCTCGACGTAACGGAAGCCGTGATATGTGAACATCGGACTCCACGAGTGTGAAGTGTGGAATGTGGAGTGTGGAGTTTTTCTTGAAATGATATAACGGTCGGTGGCTTCGGCGTCGCGCAGGTTCCTGACGTCTATCGTGCTGTCGGGATAGAGGTTCTCGGCGAAGCGCAGCGTTATCGTGTCGCCTGGTCTTTGCCCCGAAACGTTGATTTTCAGCACGCCGACCATGTTCTGCCCCATGTCGAGAACCCATTTTTCGCCTTTGCGGAAGATGGAAACGGGCGTGAGCGTGTCCTGCACTTTGATGTTAGGGTTGGGCTGCGGAGTGAGTGCGCCGTCGGGCGCTTTCACGGTTTCGGCCTCCATCCACGAGCTGTCGTAGTAATGTGGCAGCGTCCAGTCGCCGAGTTCGAAGTTCTCGTCGTAGGTCTCACCGTCGTATTCGTTGGAGGTGCGAATCGGCCCGCGGTTGGTGATTTTCCAGCTTTCATCGCTGACAATCAGTTCTTTGTGACCG
Organism: Bacteroidales bacterium; assembly: GCA_024400295.1. GTDB lineage: Bacteria > Bacteroidota > Bacteroidia > Bacteroidales > F082 > Limimorpha. The sequence continues at coordinate 54,122 of JAKSNA010000014.1, forward strand.
TCGCTGTATGTTATCTCAAGTTGCAGAAGCAGTCTCGGCGTGCCGAAATGCAGCGTGTTGTCGGTGTGGTCTTGGTCAGGATGGTCGGTGTTGATGCGCATGGCAGTGTAGTGCCCGCCTTCGAGGATGACACCGATGGCGTTGCCGCCGCTTTTCAACATCTCCGTGACATCGAAAGTGTTGAAATACACACGTTTGCGATAATCCGACAATGCAGGTTTCAGAAGCTCGTCTGCAGCCACCTCGTCGCCGTTGATGAACGCGCTGTACTGACCGAGGCCGCTGACATAGAGACGCGCTTCGGCGATGTCATCAGCCAGTCCAAACTCTTTCCTGATATATCGCGCAGCCAGTTTTGTCTTTCCGGCAAGGACATCATCATCAAACTCATGTCCAATCCATTCCGCTTTCCAATCACTTGATTTCAAGAGACTTACCTCGGAATATTTGACATTGCTTTCAATGGAAACGGTCTTGTTTCTCTCGTAAGAAAGTGTCGCGAAGACTTTCCAAAAGACCTTGTCACGACTTCGCAGCGTTTTTCCTTCGTAGGGGATATAAAGCGTTTTGTCTGAAAAAACCTCGCCGGAGTCCCATAGGTCGCCGATGCCGTTTCGTGCGTTCTCCAATGTCGAAGCCGCGATGATGCGATAGCTCGTCTGCTTCACGTTTTGCGCGTCCGAAACATAGTTCCAGCTGAAACGCGGCTCGTTCGTCTCGACAGTCTTTATCTCAAAATGCCTGCTTCTGCTGCAAGCGACAAGAGTTAAAAGAATCAATATGTAGAAGAGTCTCTTCATTTTCATTTCCTCTCTCTGATGCTTACCGCGAAGCCACCGCACGGTGCCATCTTCATCTTCAGCACCGTCTTGGAGTTCACTTTTTTCTTCGAGATGACGTAAGCCTGCGGGTTGTAGTTGTCGCCGGGCAGACCGTTTGCGTCTTTCGCGTCGGAATAGATGACGGCATCGTATGTCTTGCCTTTCTCAAGAAAATCTAATCTGACGCTGACTTCACGCGCGGTCTCATCGGTTATGCCGCCGACATACCACACGTCGCGCGGTTCAAATCTATTAATATTTGAGTCATTAAATCTTTGAATGGAATCCGGAATGGCATAGACGTATCGCGTAGCGCTGGAGATGACGCCTTTCTTGCCGTCGGGCAGTTCACCGACGCCATCGGCGGCCTTGTTCAGGGTGGCGACCTTCGGCTTGCGTGCGGTGACGATATACGCACCGGGTTCCGCCATGAGGTAAAGCGTCGTGTCCCAGTCAACGGCCACGTCTTTGATAAACTGGAAGGCGTCCATGAATGGCGCATAATGTTCGGGGAAATCGGCGGCCATCTGCAGCGGCGAGTAGAACGTGACGTAGAGTCCGAGCTGGTTGCAGATGGTGTGGCGCATGAGGTCGCCTTTGTTCCAGAAGGCGTTTTTCTCCATGTCGGTCTCGAAGATGCCCGGCGTGTAGTCCATCGGGCCGCCTTGCAGTCTCGTGAAAGGCAGTATCGTGGTGTGTCCCGCTTTGATGCGTCCGCGGAACTCAGTGCCCATCGCGCTCTCGTTGCCGATCATGTTAGGCCAGGTGCGGCACAGCCCCGTCGGGCGCACCGCCTCGTGGGCGTTCACCATGATGTGATGTCTCGCCGCTTCGGTGACGCAGTAGTGGTAGTGGTTGATGAGCGGCTGGCTGTAATGGTTCTCGCCGTGGGGCAATATCTTCCCGACGTAACCGCTCTTCACGGCGTCGTAGCCGTATTGGTTCATGAGGTTGTAAGCCTTCTCCATCCAGCGTTCGTAATTGATTGTGGATGAAGATGTCTCGTGATGCATTATCAGCCTTATTCCTTTCTCGTGGGCGTATCTGTTCAATGCCGGCAGGTCGAAGTCGGGGTAAGGCGTGATGAAGTCGAAGACGAAGTCTTTCTCCTTGCCGTACCAGTCTTCCCATCCGACATTCCATCCTTCGATGAGGAGTGCGTCGAAGCCGTTGTCGGCTGCGAAGTCGATGTAGCGGCGCACGTTGTCGTTGTTGGCGGCGTGTCGTCTGTGAGGCTTGGCGTTGGCGTAGTCGGTTTCGCCGAGCTTCACCGACGGGAAGTCGTTGGTGTATGACCAGCTGCTCTTGTCGGAGATCATCTCCCACCACACGCCCATGTATTTCACCGGATGGATCCAGCTGACATCGTCGAGGGCGCAGGGGTCGTTGAGGTTGAGTATCAGGCGTGAGCGCAGCGCGTCGGTGGCGCTTTCGCAGACCATCACCGTGCGCCAGGGGCTGTGGCATGGTGTCTGCAGGCGGCCTTTGTAGCCGGTGGCGTCGGGTGTGAGATGCACCCGGAACACGAAGGTGGTGTCGTTGAGGTCGAGGTTCATGGTCGGGTAGTCGAGTACCGCCGCCTCGTGTATGTTGAGATACAGTCCGTCTTGCGTCTTCATCTGGAGGGCGGTCTGCACGCCGGTGGCCGAGAAGTTGGTGTAAGGCCACCCGCAGTTCTTGTGCGCCTCGCTGTAGAGTCCGCGGATTTCGGACAGCTTCGACTCGGTGTAGTTGTATTCCTGCGTGTCGTAGTCGCCCGGGATCCACCATGCTGTATGGTCGCCGGTCATGGCGAACTCTGTCAGCTCCTCGGTGAGCCAGAAATAAACGAGGGCGTTCTCCATCGGGAACTCGTAGCGGAAGCCGAGGCCGTCGTCATAGAGTCGGAAGCGGATCTGCATCACGGTAGGTTTTTTCTGTGTGGAGCCGTCCATGCTCTCGACGGCACCGATGGGCTGTTCCAATGTCACGAGCATCTCGTTGTAATGGTTGCGGATGCGTGCCTCCTCGCCCCACACCGGCTCCCATGTCTCGTCGAAGGTGCTGTGTATCACGTCTTTAAGCTCAAAGGCGTGGGCGATGTCGTCGCGCCATTCGAGGGTGAAGCCCATCTTCGAGGGCAGCACGACGGCTTTCCCGTTGCGGTTGAGGGAGTAGTAAGGCACGCCGTCTTCAAGACTGAAAACGACCTCCATCTGTCCGTCGGGGCTGGTTAGAGATGTCTGTCCAAATGTCATCTTGCATAATCCGAGAAGTAAGATAAAGACAATGAATCTGTTGAGGTATTTCATAGTTGCAATTTTCAGATGATTTCTGTTCATAACGTTTTACGCTGTCACTCTTGGTCTCGTTAAGTCCTTAGTCGAAATTCATAGTTAACAGCGTTGCAAAGGTATGAAAATATCTTTTTTATTATGATTTTCTGTGAGGATTTTTTTGGATAAAAGGCGAGTGATGAAATTATTATACTGCTCTCATTTCTTCAGACCATTTTCTTGTCGGATTAATGTGACAAATCCATGTTTTTTTAAATTGCAAAAATACATTTTTATTTTAATACTCCCGTTGCCGGATTAAAATCTGCTGAAAAAAATTTGACCTATAGCTTAATAATTATACAACAAAAAATCAGCGCAACTCATTGAGCCACGCTGATTTACTTATTTATTAACTATTCGGAGCTTTCGGGATTATTTCACCTCCTCAAAAATAATCTACATTGAATTTCAATGTTTTATGATTTTGTGTTGCAAATATGTTGCAAATGTGAGAGGAAGAAAGATAAGATGGATTTATTGTTATTGTTGGGCAGACATAGTCGTGTTTAAAATTTTGACAGATTATTAAATGGCCGTCCGCCGTGCGGCGGACGGCCCTGTTCGGTGTCGTCAGCGGTGCTACTCGCCGATGACGCCCGCATAGACGGAGTCGGAGACGGATGTGAGGTCGGCGGACTGGAACATGATGTAGCAGGCCACCGGTGCCGCGCCCCATGAGTCCGGGAGATTAAGTACCATCTCCGCGTTGTCCCTGATGTCGTCCTCACCCTTCTGGATGTACGCCTCGTTGGTGGTGGTGTTAACCGCCACGCCGACGGCGAGGTCGTACGAGCCGCCGCCGGCGCACTCCCAGCGGATGGTCTTGTCGCCGCCGTCGTCGAGGCATGAGGCGGCCATCGCCTTGGCGAGCCTGCCCCTGCTGAGCGTGAGCTTGCTGAAGTCGATGACGACGGAGCCGTCGCTGAAGCCGACGGCGTTCTTGAGGTTGCAGGCCACCGCCGCGTTCATGTTCGAGCCTCTGCCCGACCATGTGCCGAGGGCGATGAACGTGGCGAACCTCTTGAGGAACGCCACGGTGAATTTGAGCTTCTCGCGCTGCGCCACCTGGTCGCGAGTGCGGGGGTTCTTGATTGACTGCGCCTGTCCGCGCATGTAGGCGATGCCCTTCCAGGACGCGCCCACGACGGT
>JAKSNA010000015.1 GCA_024400295.1 Bacteroidales bacterium
CTGCCTTTTGCTTCACCGTCAACACTTTTATGAAATTTTTTTAAAATTATTTTTTTATACGCTGATTGTCAATGCGTTGCAGACATAAAAATCTTTGAATACGACCCAAAAAAAGCCAAAAACACGCAATTTTGACCGCTTTTTAGCGGCTTCCCTGACGGGAAATTACGCCAATTTCACGCTAAAATGGGGAAAATTAATGTATTTTTATTAAATCTTGGATCAAGAAACTGTGCTGACATCTCCATTTTGCATTTATTTTGGCACAAACTCACACCTGTGTTCGTTTCTTACTTTTTAAGATTTTTCAACAACGGAGGCATCGTTTGCGGCCAACAAACCCAGTTGAATAATATAAGCAAAAAAGTAAGAATGACAGATAATATGCGCATTGCAATAATTTTTTTCATAACGTCTTTTTCAAAATTATATTTCAATAAAAATCCGAAATTCCCGATTATTAATAGTACCTTTGCATTTTAAAAAAATCATGAAAATACTTCACACAAGCGACTGGCATCTCGGACAAAAACTATACGATTTCGACCGCAAAGACGAACAAATTCACTTTTTGCGTCAAATTGCAAGCATCGTAAAAAACGAAAAACCCGATGCAATGATTGTCAGCGGCGATATTTTTCACGTCGCAACCCCTAATATTGAAACCCAGACGATGTTCGTGGATGAATTGCTAAACATTCATAATCAATGTGATACAATGACAATCGTTGTTACAGCCGGCAACCACGACAGCTATTCTCGGCTCGAAATCGACAAAAAGCTTTGGGACAAGCTCCATATATACATAATAGGTAACGTTTCGAGCAATGTCGAGGAACACCTTGTTAATATAAATGGCAAAGGCTGGATTGCGGCAGTCCCCTACTCTTCCGGACGAAATTTCCCGCAGCTTTCGGAAGACGACGGTTCTGATCGTCAAGCATTGTATTTCAATGCCTTGCAAGAAAAAACAAAGGAATTGAACACCGAGAACCTGCCTGTGATACTCTCGGCTCATCTGGCGGTTTTCGGCAGCAATGTGAGAGGTCATAAAATTGAGAAAAGCCCTGACGGTCAGGAAATTATAGGCGGTTTGGAGTATTCCGACGCCAATCAGCTCGGCGATTATTACGATTACATCGCGCTCGGTCACATTCATCATCCGCAATACGTCGGCGGCGGGAAACGCATACGCTACAGCGGCACGCCGATGGCAATCACCTTCAACGAAGAATACGAACATTCCGTCACAATTATCAACATTGACAAACATGATGACATTCCTGACATTAAAATATTGCCAATCAATGAGTTGAGGCCGGTTCGCACTTTGCCGGAAGAAGATTCATTTGAGCCAAAAGGTGCAACTGTTGAAAATATCATGCCTCTTCTCGAAAAAGTAAGAAATGATGATGTCTATTTGAGATTGAACATCAAAATGGGCAGAAACGACAACGCCGCCGAAATCAACGAACGCATTATCAATGCTTTAGGCGACAAAGACTGCCATAAATGCAGGTATTGTTCGATAAATCCGATCAGAGATGACGATTTCACTCAAGCCATTGAAAGCCAAAGTCTTTCGCTTGACGAAATAAAAGAAATGACTGCTAATCAAATAGTTGAGATTGCCAAACAGGTCAAAGATTTGGACGAAAATCAGCAGGAAATGCTCATCGAAATCATCGGGCAGATTGAAAAAGAAAATGACACCTTATAATATATAGGATTATGAAAATTCAGAAATTATTCATAAAAAATATTGCCTCAATCGCTGATGCGACAATTGATTTTTCGTGCAAGCCATTGTCTGACAGCGACTTATTTCTCATCTGCGGTGACACCGGCGCCGGCAAGACCACGATTCTCGACGCCATCTGCATTGCATTGTACGGCAAGACGCCGCGTTTTTCAAAAAGCCGCTCAACAAAAGACGCCGTGGAGATTGCCGGCAGCGCGTACGACAAAGTCGAACAGATCATGCGCCGCAACACCGCCTCGGCATTCGCTGAACTAACTTTCGTCCATGACGGGAAAAACTGCGTCGCGAGATGGGAAGGCAACCGCGCGTATGGGAAGACAAATGGTAACCTCAAAGTTCAGAACTCATTGACAATCAATGAGAAAACCGAGACAAAAGACGTTGAAAAACACGTCGTTGGCCTCATCGGACTGACATTCGAACAGTTCTGCCGCACCACAATGCTCGCCCAGGGAGAGTTCACGAAATTCCTTTTCAGCACCGACGACGAGAAAGCAGACATCCTTGAAAAACTTACAAAAACCGAGAAATTCAAACTCATCGGCCAGCGAATTTTTGAAACCTGCGGCAAAAAAAAGAAAACTTTCGAAGATTTAAACAAACTTATTGAAAGCAAATCGAAAGAACTTCTTAGTAATCAAGATATTACAGATTCAAAAGCAAAAATAAACATTCTCAAAGCAGAAATTGAACAAAATCTGAAAAAGAAGAAAGAAACAGAAAACAAATCCAACTGGCTGAAAAACAATAAGTTAAAAGAAGACAAACTTAAAAACATCATCAACGAACTTTCAGAAATGACCAAATTTACCGAGTCGGATTCTTACAAATCGGACAAGAAGACGCTTGAAGACTGGGATATTTCAGGAAAGGCTCGTGAGACATACAAATCATTGATTTTCAATATTTCAAAGCGAGATAACGCTTCAAAAAAACTAAACAATCTCAAAACAAATTACAGGATTCTGCTCGGCAATTTTGAGTGGCTTAAGGCAAATGTTGACAAGATTAAAACGCGGAAAGCGGAAATCGACGAGTTTCTCGCAAAGCAAACTCATTTGACGCAAATGTTTGAAAATCATCAGACTATAATCTCCAATCTTCGCAGTTTCATCAGCAACGAAGCCGAGGCGATTAAAAACGCTAAATCACTTGAAAATGAGAACGTTAAGCTGCCGCAACTTCAAGAAAGTCTGACAGAGGCGAAAAAGAGACATCAAAACGCATTTGATGAAAACCAGAAAAAACAATCTGCCATTGATGAAAAGCAGAAAATTCTTAACGCAATAGATATCAACGCTTTACATACAGAGGAAAACAGATTTCAAAATGGTTTGAATCTTCTAAATGAAATATTTATTCTTCTTGACAACCTAAATGAAAAGCGGTCTGAAATTGCAAACAAAGAACAAAAAATTGCAGAAACGAAAAGAAATTTGTCTGATAATCAACAAATCTTGACAAATCTGCAATCTGATTTTGAAAAAGCCGACACCGAATATCAAGAAGCGAAAAATCGCCTTGACAAGCTGAGACAATCAACAGATGACTGCGTGAAAGCATTGAGGCACAATTTGTTAAAAGGCGATATCTGTCCGGTCTGCGGCCAAAAAGTCAATGACATCATCAAAGACAAAGAATTTGCGAAAATGCTTGAACCTTTTGAAAATGAACTGCTTAAAAAGGAAGATAGAAAGAGACAAGCGGAGAAATCGAAAAATGAAAGACAGACTTCCGTCAAGGCTCTCGCGATAGCTGTCGAAAAAGAAGAAAATGAGTTAAGCGGACTGAGGAACTCGTACAATGAAAAACATAACATATTCATTATCAATTGCTCAAAATGTAAAATTGACAGCAGTATGCCTGATGTCGGCGAACTGCTGAAAAACCTTTTAGATAAAACAAACAACAGAAAAAAAGAAATATCCGACAAGATTCTTGATTATAACTCATTGAATCAAAGTATGTTAGAGATTCAAAGAGAGAAAAATGAAATTACTCAAAAAGAACTTGACAAGGCTTCTGAGGAACTGAAAAAAGCCGAAAATTCCGTCACCGAGTGCAAGACGAAAATCCAGAATTTCGGCAATCAGCAGAAAGTTTTTATTGGCATTGCACTGACTGCATTCGCGAAGGCGAAAGAACAAATCGCTTATCAGAATTGGGAGGCGGAATGGAACGCCGACAGACCGTCTTTCATCGAGAAACTGAAAAACGACGCCCTGACATATCAAAGCAAATTGACGGAGCAATCAGAGCTTGATAAAACCATCAAATTGAATATCAATGATTTAAATCTATCAAAAGAGACGATTGGAAAAATTATTGAAATTCAGAAAGAATGGAAAACCATTTCCGCCGAGGCGACTACCAGCGACAAAAACCTCGTCACCAAACTCAACGAACTATACACTGAAACAGTGACGACAAAGAAAACAATTGCCGAATCTGATTCAGAAATAGCTGAATGTCAGGCATTTATAAACGATTTCTTAGAGCAGCACAAAGACATTGACGAAAAACGGATTGCGGAACTCAACACCTTGTCGGATTCCGACATCAGGCTGAAACGCGATGCGATTAGAAAAGTTGACGATGACATCAACCGCAAAAAAGGCGAAAAAGACAACGCCAACAATGACCTGTTAGAGCATCAGAACACAAAACCGGATATTCTGGAAGAAGAAACCATTGATATTCTGGATGTTAGAATCAAGGAGCTGAGTGCCGCCGTTGATGACAGAAACAACACCATCGGGAAGGAAGAGCAACGTCTCATTGACGATGAAAAACGCCGGGCTGAAATCGGCGGGCAGCTTGAAGACTGCAAAAAGTTCGAGGACGACTTCAAGCGATGGGACGGTCTCAACAAGAAACTCGGTGACAGCGACGGCAAGAAATTCCAGCGCATTGTCCAGAGTTATGTGCTTAAGAATCTGTTAGTTGGCGCGAACAAGCACCTCGTTCAGCTGTCGAACCGTTATCATCTCGACTGCTGCGACCTGACGCTCACCGTCATTGACGACTATGAAAACGGGGCGATCCGTCCGGTCGGGACACTGTCGGGCGGCGAGAGTTTCCTTGTTTCATTGGCGTTGGCGTTGGCGCTTTCGGGGCTTAACAGAAACGGTCTCTCGGTGGAGACCCTGTTCATCGACGAGGGTTTCGGCACTTTGAGCGGCGAGCATCTCAACACCGTGATGGATGCCCTCGAGCATCTCAACGCCGCCGGAAAGCGCAAGGTGGGCATCATCAGCCATGTTGACAGCCTGAAAGACAGAATCAAGACGCACATCGAGGTGAGAAGGAACGGGCGCGAGGCGAGTGAGGTGCTGGTGAAAGACTGAAAAATATATTTCATTAAAATTTAAATTTTTACATTTTGTATCTAAATCTTTTGTATTTTTGCACCGCTTTTAGAGCATCGGGGCATGGTGCAGTTGGCTAGCATTCTTGCATGGGGTGCAAGCGGTCGCCCGTTCGAGTCGGGCTGCTCCGACAAAATATTGAAAGTCATTCGGTTGCGAGTGACTTTTTTTACGAAAAATTTAACTTATATGGAACACATTCAATGCCTCATCCTCGGTTCGGGTCCCGCTGGCTACACGACGGCAATCTACACAGGCCGCGCCGACATCAAAACTGTGATATACGAAGGTCCGCTGACAGGCGGTCAACTCACGCAAACCACTGAGATTGAGAACTTTCCGGGCTATCCCGACGGCACCGACGCCAATACGATGATGGACGACATCCGCCGTCAGGCCGCACGTTTCGGGACGGAGATGCGTCCGGGTACAGTCATTGAAGTCGATGCCACACAACGTCCCTTCAAGGTGAAGACCGATTTCGGCGATGAGCTTCTCGCCGACACCATCGTGGTGGCGACGGGTGCTTCAGCACGTTATCTCGGCCTCGAAAGCGAAGAGCAGTTCAAAGGCGGCGGCGTCTCGGCCTGCGCCACATGCGACGGATACTTCTACCGCGGCAAGGACGTGGCGGTGGTCGGCGGCGGCGACACGGCCTGCGAAGACGCGACATATTTAGCCAACCTCTGCAACAAAGTGTATCTCATCGTGCGCCGCGACGTGCTCCGCGCCTCGAAAGCGATGCAGCACCGCGTTCTCGAAAACCCGAAAATCGAAGTCCTGTGGAACACCAATACCAAGGAACTCTTCGGCGAAGTCAACGGATTCATGAGCTCACTCCAAGGCGCAATCGTATATAACAACAAAACCGGCGAGGAACGCAAAATCATGATCGACGGATTCTTCGAGGCGATAGGCCGCATCCCGGCAACAGACATCTTCAAGGGCATCCTCGACCTCGATGAGCAAGGCTACATCATCACAAAACCGAAATCGACGGCGACCAACGTCCCGGGCATCTTCGCCGCCGGCGACTGCCAGGACCGGACATACCGCCAGGCTATCGTGGCAGCCGGCACAGGCGCAATGGCCGGAATCGAAGTCGAGAGATTCTTAATGGAGAACAAGTGATGTTTGATATAGATTATCTCATTGCTTTACAGAGATTTAGAGAGGCGACGGACGACGTTCTGTCGCCTTTCCTCATGGGTGTCTCAAACTTTGTCATCGGCAATTTCACCATCCTGCTGATGGTTTTCATCTATCTGTGCGTCAACAAACGCTGGGGTTATTTCATGCTCACGAACCTTTTCGGCGCGGGGATCTTGAACAATTTCCTGAAAAACACGTTCTGCGTGTATCGTCCGTGGGTGCGCGACGCAGCCGTGATGCCTTACGGGAACTCCAAACTCACCGCCACGGGCTACTCGTTTCCGAGCGGTCACACACAGTTGGCCACTTCGATTTACGGCTCAATCGCGATGATTTTCAAGAAACACAAATGGGTCGTCGCATTAAGCGCGATAATCATCGTACTTGTCGGATTTTCAAGGAATTACCTCGGTGTTCATACGCCGCAAGATGTCATCGTCGGGCTGCTTGAAGGACTGTTGATGCTCTGGGTGTCCGTCCGCCTTTTCAAATGGATTGACAAAAATCCTGAAAAAGATGTTTATATATTAATAGTAGGTGTTGCCGGTTGCGTCTTATTTATGCTTTACACCATTTTTAAGCCTTATCCTATTGATTATGATGAACTTGGAAACATCATCGTTGATCCTGAAAAGATGAAAATCGACAGTTTTTTCTACGGCGGCGCGATCTTCGGAATCGTCACTGGCTGGTTTGTTGAAAGAAGATTCATCAAGTTCAGCACCGATGTGAAATGGTGGAGAAAAATTTTGAGGTTTCTGATTGCGGCAATTCTTATTGTGTTCGTTTTCAATAAGTTGTTAAAACCGGAACTGACAATTCTTCTTGGAAAACAATGGGGTAATTTAGTTTCAACGACGATTTTGATGTGGATTGCGACTATTGTGATGCCGTTGATAGCGAAGAAGATATGACCTCTACTTCTCGTAGTGTCCTCTTAAAGATAAGATAAAAACTGTGGTGTTGTCGTCACTAACTCTGTAAACTATCCGGTTTTTGCGGTCAATCCTTCGCGACCATCTGCCGGTCAAATCGTGTCTCAATTGTTCTGGTTTCCCGATTCCCCAAGTGGGATGCTCCATGATGTCTTTGATTAAATCTTCTATCTTTTTTCGCTGTCTTTGACCGGAATCATACCAAAATCTCAAGTCTTCTTGGGCTTTGTTGTCAATAACAAGTCTCATAATCAATCATTTAAACACATCCCATAAATGCGATACGTCATCTATCACAACAAATTCTCCTCTCTCAATCTGCGCCTCCGACTCCTTGATCATCTTTACAAATTCAGGGTCGTAAGGCGATTCTTCCTCGTTTTTTTTCTTTTTTTTGAAGCCGCCATCGGTCTCCATTGAGAAAACCCCAAGTGACATCAAATTGTCAATCGCTTTACGCGCCACACTGCTCCTGCCGTCGTAAGTTAATGTTATTGTTGCCATTGTCCTAAAATTTTAAACTCTGCAAAAGTACATATATTTTTGAAAATGTGGGGTTCTTTTCAAAAATAAAATGGAAAATTGAATATACTACAATAATTATTGTTTGTTTTGCAATAATTTTCCTGTTGTTTCGACAAATTCAAGCGCGTCTTTGGTGTAACCATCAGCCTTGATTTCGTCGGCGAGGTTTTGGTTCAGCACCGCTCCGCCAACGAAAATCGGGGTTTTGACGTTGTTATCTTTCAGATAATGAATGGTTTCCTCCATGGAAAGCACCGTCGTTGTCATCAATGCGCTCAGCCCGACGATGTCGGGGTTGTGTTTTCTGACGGCCTCAAGAATTGTCTCCTTCGGCGTGTCTTTTCCGAGGTCGATGACTTTGTAGCCATACGACTCGAAAATCACTTTCACGATGTTCTTCCCGATGTCGTGGACGTCGCCTTTGACGGTTGCCAAAATCACGATACCTTTCTGATTGTCAGCCTGTTGGAATTTCTCTTTGATGACGCCGAATGCATCTTTACAGGACTCCGAAGCTGAGATCAACTGCGGAAGGAAGATGATTTGTTTCTCAAAATCAGCCCCGACTTCATTCAACGTAGGAATCAAAATCTCGTTGATGATGCTCATAGGAGATTGGTTTTCAAGCAGTTGCTTTGTAATCTCAACGCTTTGCTCGCGAAGTCCGCGGCGCACCGCATCGTGGAGAGGAGACGAGGAGTTTGAGGTATTCGGGTTGTCAGGAGTTTGAGGAATTTGAGGTGTTGAGGGTTCAACTGAAATTGCGTTATTTACGAAATTATCCAAGTCGGCGGCGTTGCCTCTCAAGGCGTTGAATGCGAGTATCGCATTGGTCATCATTGCGTTACACGGGTTTATGATTGGCATGGTGAGTCCGTTTTCGAGTGCCATTGTCAGGAAAGTGCTGTTGATGACTTCGCGGTTTGGCATACCGAAGCTGACGTTTGAAACGCCGAGTGATGTCTTGACGCCGAGTTTTTCGGTCACCATCCTCAAAGCGCGGAGCGTCTCTTTCACGAGCGGCTGCTGTGCGCTGCAAGTTAGTGTCAACGTGTCGATCATCATGCGGTGACGCGCGATGCCGTGTCGTTCAGCGCCTTTTATTATTCTCTCCGCTATGGCGAAACGTTCCTCCGCTGTCTGCGGTATTCCGTTGTCGTCCATCGTAAGTCCAAGAACAACAGCACCATAACGTTGAGCAATCGGGAAGACGGCATCCATGCAGTTCTCGTTTCCGTTGACGGAATTGATGAGGCAGACACCGTTGTAATAACGGCAGCCGGCTTCGATGGCTTTGACGTTCGACGAGTCGATCTGAAGCGGAAGGTTAGTTATCTCATTGAGTTTCATCACCACACGTTTCATATTGGCGACATCGTCGGTCTTCGGGACGCCGAGGTTCACATCGAGCAGGTCGGCGTGAGCTTCCTCTTGTTTTATGGCTTCCTTCAGGATATAATCGAAGTCGCCGTTGATGATGGCTTCCTTGAGTTTTTTCTTTCCCGTCGGGTTGATACGCTCGCCGCATATACGCACTTTGTCGAATGTAACTGATTGAGTTGCAGAGCATATCATCGTTTCTTTGACGACATTGCGTTTCACGACGGGTTTGTCTTTGTTTACGGCAATCGCCTTGATGAACTCAGGGTTTGTGCCGCAGCAGCCGCCCAAGACAGCGACGCCCTGCTCATAAAACTCGTTCATCACATCCGCGAACGCCTCGGCTGAAAGCTGATACATCGCTTTCCCGCAACGCACCGTCGGGATGCCTCGGTTCGGCTGTACTATAATCGGTTTGTCGCAATACTTAACAAATTCATTTACAATCGGTTTTAACTCTTTCGGGCCTAAAGAGCAGTTCACGCCGACGGCATCGGCTCCCATGTTCGACATGAGTTCCGCCATGATATGCGGTGACGTGCCTGTCAGAGTGTGGCCGGTGTTGTCGAATGTCATCGTGGTGAAAACTGGTTTGTCGGAGTTTTCCTTGACCGCAAGAAGTGCGCATTTCAGTTCATACAGATCTGAGAACGTCTCGAGGATGAAGCCATCGACGTGGTCGCGGGCCGTCACGACCATTTCTTTGAACGCCTCGTAAGCGTCATCGAAAGGAAGCTCACCTATCGGAGCGAGCATCTTCCCGAGTGGCCCGATGTCCATCATCACATATTGTGTCGTGCGGTAACGTTTTGCGTTTTCTATTGCTTTCTCTATCACCGACTTACGGTCTTCATTAGGCATCTTGCAGCGGTTTGCGCCGAATGTGTTTGTCGTGATGAAGTCGCAGCCGGCTTCGATATAATCTCTGTGAATATCGGCGATGTCGTCCGGATTTGTGATGTTGAGCATCTCCGGGCATTTCGTCATGATGCCGCGTTTTTCGAGTTCGGTGCCGAAGCCGCCGTCGAAAATCATTATCTTTTTACCTAATTTTTCAAGCATTTCCATAACAATATGTTCCGTTTCTCCTGAAACCGCAGTCGCCCTCAGCGGCACAGCCGTCGCAGGATTTTTTCACGTTTTCTCCAATTTTAATAATTCCAACCATCGATTTCAATGGCACCATCAGTCCTGATTCAAGAAAGGTGATTCCTATTCTTTCTGCATTTAACATTCTCGCAATCTCTTGATTGTCAATGAATGACGTTCCGGAATATCCAGGGCAGAAACGGAAACCGAGATTTCCAAATTTCAAATTCTTTTCAAATTCATCGGCTTTTGTTTCCAAAAAAATAGAAGCTGTCGCATCGAAGACCGTGGCGTATGCCATGTCTTTCAGTTGCAGACGTTGTAAGTATCTGTCAATCTGAATGCCGAGTGTGGTCGCGCAAAGCAGGAAAGATGAGCCGCCGAGATAATCGTGATAACCTGAAACGTCTTCCATGAAAGGCAGAGGCTCATCGAATTTCTCGTAGATGTATTTGAAACACGACTGCTGTTCAACTTCAAGCAAAGCCTTGTCAATCAACGAATTGGTGTATTCATCGACAGAGTTGGCATCTTTCAGGCCGAGATATTTCAAGATTTCAATTTTTAACACAAGTTGCACGAGTTTTTTCTCTCATCTTTCATCTTTCCTCTTTCCTCTCTCATCTTTCCTCTCTCATCTTTCCTCACTCCTCTCTCATCTCAATTCTTTTTCTATCACGTTTTTAATTCGCTCGTAGATGTCGCCTGCGACTTTCGCATTGTTCATCGTGTAGATGTGGATGCCGTCGGCGTCGTTGGCGAGAAGTTCGAGAATCTGGTTCACGCTGTAGGCGATGCCGATTTCGTACATCGCCATTTTGTCGTTCTGAAACTTGTCGAAAAGCACACGCATCTCAAACGGGATGCTCGCGCCGGCCATGTTCATGATTTTGTTGAACATCTTGGTTGAGGTGAGCGGCATGATACCCGGAATTATCGGAACCGTGATACCGATTTTCTTTGCGGCTCTCATAAGACGATAATAATAATTATTATCATAAAACAATTGAGTTACAAAGAATTCCGCGCCCATGTCCTGTTTGATTTTCATGTTTTCAAGATCTTCATAAAGGCTTGAGCATTCGATATGGCCTTCCGGATAGCACGCGCCGCCAAGGCAGAAGTCATATTTCGACTTCAGGTGTCCCATCAGTTCGGAGGCGTGCTGAAAATGTTTCAGATAGTCGCCGTCGAAATCAGCGGGACGGTCGCCGCGAAGAGCGAGTATGTTTTCAAGTCCTTCATTATTAAGAACTTGAGCGATGTTATCGACATCGTTTTCATCCAAGGCCCCACAAGTGAGATGCACCAACGGTTCGGCGGCGGTGTTTTTCTTTATGTAACTCGCCAAGTTGATGGTGTTCTGCGCGAAATCGCCGGTCGATTTAAACGTAACACTCACGAAATCAGGATGATACTGTTGAAGCGCATCGATTGTCCCATAAATGTTGTTGATGTCAACGGTTTGCGGGTTCGGAGGGAAGACCTCGAACGAAAACGTTTTTTTATTTTTTAGAATGTCTTTTATTTTCATAAAAACAAGTTTAGAAAAGATACCCAAGGTCGAGGTAGAAATTTGCCATCGACTTGCTATCTTGCTCGTTGAACGGCACGCCCCATTCCCCTGAAAGCACAAAGTTGTGATTCATGGCTATTTTTATACCCAGACCAGCACTGAAATGTGGATTATACAAATTTGCGTCAAAGTCGAAAAATTCATCAAATGTTCTGCCACTTTCTGCCAACCAAGATTGAGAATCAGAGTATTGCGCATCGAAAGCAGATTTGATTTCTCTTTCATTTAAATAATATTTTTGGGTGGCGACACCTGCGTCCAAAAACAGATTTGCCCCCAGACTGAAATATTGATTAAACAATTTGAAGTTCCAAAAAACCGTTCGAAATTCGACATTTGCGTACGCGAAGCCAGGCACCCATATTTTATTTCGCAGCACGCCCCTCAATGTCGTACCGCCACCGAGACCATAATATCTATCCTTGTCAACAAACAATCTATTCTCGTAATTTTGAAGGTAATATGGCGCATTCCCAATTATAACATTCTGACCACCAACATGATATGCAAAAACCAAATAATCTTTCACGATAGTGACATAATGCATGAAATTGAAATTCACGACAACGTTGTTATAATCTTTCAACTTTCCAAAAGCCGCATTATAGGTCAGAAACAAGTCGGCATAGATTCCTTTGGGAGGATTGACGCGGCAAGGGCGGCTGTCATAGACAAAGCCTCCATGAATAAACGGATGCCAGCCGCCATTTCTCTCCGCCTCACCGATGATGTTCCACTGCCAATAAAGTTCGATGAGATCAGGGACGGTATCGTATGAATCTTTGAAAAAACCATCTTTCACATGGTCTTCTGAAATATTCAGGATACCCACACCGGCATTCCAATTCCAATTGCCATGAATTTTCCCATTGATATCGAATGAGGTACGGAAAATATTCGTTTTACGCATATAAAACGGACGTGTGATATAATCTGATGACTTCTGCTCTATCCACTTCTTATTAAAAACACTTTGATTCCCATTAAAGCCGTAGAAATCACTTATTGGATCTGTTATATACGACAAATCAATTGCAATTTTATGATTTTTTATTGCGCAATCGGAGTCGTAATATACACGTAACGTTCCGGTCCTCTTTGTTGAAAGTGTCGCTTTGACATTGTATCTCTGCCGGTAATTCGGATAATCATCACCACTCCCATAATCAAACACATTTGCGAGAACGCCAAACGTAAAACCGTTATCTGCGTCGTATGCCAGCGATGGCAAAATTCCAAGATTCCACCC
The DNA here is from genome assembly GCA_024400295.1 of Bacteroidales bacterium. Lineage (GTDB taxonomy): Bacteria > Bacteroidota > Bacteroidia > Bacteroidales > F082 > Limimorpha. Next base: position 13,037 of record JAKSNA010000015.1, read on the forward strand.
TGACTTGACGAAACGTTTGGTAGTGTCAGCAGCACTATCAGATGATTGGCTATCAATGGACACAGTAGTTTCAGCCATAACATTAGTTACGGCTGAAACTAAAAGCATTGTCAATATCGCTAATTTTTTCACCTGAAATTACAAATAATCACTATTATTCAACAATCACTAATTCGTCAATGATATTCTGTACCTTGCCGACTTTTTCGAGGCACCAGAGGAGGTAGCGTGCGTCCATGCAGATGGTGCGCTGCACTTTCTGCTCGAACATGATGTCGCCGCTCATCGCCTCCCAGTTGCCGTCGAAGGCGAGGCCGATGAGTTCGCCTTTGCCGTTGATGACGGGGCTGCCCGAGTTGCCGCCGGTTATGTCGTTGGTAGTGATGAAGTTGACGATGAGGTCTCCGTTTTCGTCAGCGTAGCGGCCGTAGTCGCGGGCTGCGTAAAGGTCGCGGACGTCTTGTGGGATGTCGAACTCCCAGTTGCCCGGGACGTACTTCGCCATCACGCCGTCCATCGTCGTGTAATAGTTGTAGTTCACGGCATCCGCGCCTTTGTAAGGCTCGACGGTGCCGTATGTGAGGCGCATGGTGAAGTTCGCGTTCGGATAGAAGTTACGTTCCGGCTGCATCTCCATCAGGCCTTTCATGTATTGGCGTTCTCCGGCGTTTCCGGCAAGGGCGGCTTCCATGTAGAGCGGGACGACGACATCGTTGTATTCACTCACGAAGCCCATCGCCAACATATAAATCGGGTCCTTGTCGAGTTTTTTCGGTTTCGCAAGCCATTTCTCAAGGCGGGCCTTGTCGGTGAACACCGATTTCTCGAATGCCGCCTCGACCCATGCCGTGAAGTCGCCGCCGTTTTTCGCGCCGAGTTTCTCCATCATGTCAGGAACATACTTTGTGATGTCTTTGTAGTAAAGGTTGAGCAACGCCGCCGTGACATCGCGGTCGAGAGGCATGTCGTAGTCTTTGAAGAACGCCTCGGCGCGGGTTTTGAGACCTTCCGCCAGATTTGCGATCTCTTCCTTTGAGCCTTTTTCATTTATCAAGTTGTTGATTTTCATGAATCTGCGTGAGAACGCGACAGCCTCACCGCCGTTCCAGCCGGCTTCATATAGATAAGTGAACGCCTTTTCAATGTCATCCATGATCTCCCATTTGCGCTGGATGCCATCCCACATATCGCCATATTCGGCCTGACGTGCAGCATCGGCGGCGACCCATTCGTTGAAGGCCTCTTCCTGAGCCAAGCGTCTCTCATACACATGGTTACGTTTCAGCTGCTTCACCTGACCGATGTAATATTTCCAGTAATTCGACACGCTCGCCTGTTTTGAAGCGTATTTTATGAACACCTCCTGATCGGCATCCATGTGCTTGCGGTATTCGTTGAGTTTTGTGGTGCGGCAGTCGATAGTCGCCGGACCTTCCGACTCAATAATGTTTTTTACAGTGTAAGATGTTGAATATCTGTCTGTTGAACCAGGATAACCCATAATCATCGCATAGTCGCCTTGTTTCACACCTTTAATATTAATAGGCAGGAACCACTTCGACTTCATCGGGATGTTGTCGGGGCTGTATTTTGCCGGTTTGCCGTCCTTGTCGGTGTAAACGCGGAAAATGTTGAAGTCGCCCTTGTGGCGAGGCCATGTCCAGTTGTCGGTGTCGGCGCCGTATTTGCCGATGCCCCAAGGCGGGCAGCACACGAGACGCACATCGCGATAGACATCATATTCAAACATAATATATTGATTTCCAGAATAGAAAGCCACGACTTCCACTTCAACATCACGCTCGCCCTTGCGTTCCTTGCAAATCTTCTCAATGTTTTTGTCTGTGACCTCGCGGCGTGTCGCTTCATCGGTAACGCCTTCAAGGACAGCAACTGTGACATCTTCCACGAAGGCGAGAAACGACACTGTGAGGCCGGGATTCGGCAGTTCCTCTTCCTTGCTCTTCGCCCAGAAACCGTCGGTGAGATAGTCGTGCTCGACGGTGGCATGTTGCTGGACGTAGCTCAGCCCGCAGTGATGGTTGGTGAGCAGAAGTCCTTCAGGAGAAATGAGTTCGCCGGTGCAACCGCCGCCAAACTGCACGATGGCGTCTTTCACGCTCGGCTGGTTGAGGTTGAAAATCTGTTCGGCCGTGAGCTGGCAGCCAAGCTGCTGCATCTCGTACAAGCTCTGATTGCTGAGGTTGTAAGGCAACCACATACCTTCATCGGCCTTGACACACAAAGCACCGATAATCAATGCGATAGTTAAAAATACTCTTTTCATTTTTTTATTTTTTGATTAATATTTTTCAAAATTCACATAAAAACTTATCCGAAAATCTTCCGGAAAATATTATTATTGCGCTCAATACGGCTTTCTTCCTGTAACTTCTCGATGTGTCGGAGGCAAATCTTCCACATTTTGACGTCAAGATATATGAACAAAACAAGAAGCAAAACGCCCAGCCATTCAACATTATTTTCAGAAAAAGCACTCGAAAGCATCAGCAGATAGTCGAAAAGCCCGTGTGCGATGATTGGGAATAAAATGCTGAATATCAAGAATTTACTTCTTTCGTTTTTCTTGAATTTCGCCAAACCGAAATAATAGCCCATTATCACGGCGAAGAGGAAATGACCAGGGACAGACAACAGAGCCCTCATGACTCCGGTGTGAACCGCATCACTATATGTTTCAGAATCAAACACATACATTATATTTTCAACACAGGCGAAGCCGAGACCGATGAAACAGGCATAAACGATGCCGTCGAAAAACTCGTCAAAATTCTTGTTTTTCCAGATAAACAACATGAAAAGGCCCCATTTCGCCAGTTCCTCAGGAATTCCGGCCTGGAAAAAAGCCTCGAAAAACACTGTTTTGCCTGGCAATATCTCCGCAAAGATTTCGTCACAGCATAGTGCCAACGGAATTGACAGTATGCCGAGCAGGAACGCTTTCACGAGCATCCCCAAAGGTTCTTTTTCGTATTTGTCCTTTTTATAGACATAAATCATCAGCACGATGACCGGCAAAACCGCTAATGTCAGAATTAACGCATCCATTTTATTATATTGATTATCAATTCAATGGGATTTTCTCCCATTGTCCGTTAACGAAGCACATCGTTTCTTTGTAACCAACTGATTTCAAGGCGTTTTCCGCTTCCTGGAAGCAGTTTGTCAACTCACTATATATGTGTGCGTCTGACGAAATCACGACAGGCACGTTCATCTCCTTCAGGCGAGGCAGCAGCCACTCGGCCGGATAAAAACCGTTGTAACGCTGTTTGTAAAGCCCTCGGGTGTTGATTTCCACAATAAGGTCGTGCTGTTTGATCAGGTCGAGCGTTTCCAGAACCATGTCGCGGTACCATTTCTCGTCTTCCTGGAAATAACGGCCGCGGGCGTTCATCTTGATTTTGTCGAAATGTCCGATGATGTCGAACTTCTCGGTCTCAATCATCAGGTTTTCCTGGTCGAAATAAGCGCGGACACCTTTGCGGATGTCACCGCCGAAATAATCACGCAGTCCCTCGTCGTAAGGTTCTATGTGTTTTCCGTCGATGAACCAGAGATGTTCGGGGTCGGTTCCCACAAGATGCACGGAACCAATGAGATAGTCGAGGCCAAGGTCACGTTTTGTCTTCTGGAAGTCGGTGACGATGCCGGGGATGAACTCCATTTCCATCGAAGACAGAATTGTGATTTTGCCGACGTTTTCGGCTTTCAATTTCTTCAGATTGTTGACATATTCGTCAACTTTGTCGTTTTGTATTGAGACGCTGCTCTCGAACGGAACCATGGAATGGTCGGAGAATCCGAGGGTGTGAAGGCCTTGTTTTATCGCTTCTTCGACGGTCTCCTCCATCGGGCATTTGCCGTCGGAGTATAAGCTATGTGTATGTAAATTAAATCGTTGCATCTTGTCCTGAAACTAATTTGTAAACTTTGTCGCCGCGTCTGACGATGTCGTGTGCCGGTATCGAGCAGAGTTCACCTTTCTCGGTTTTCTCAACCGGCTTGAGGTCAACGCGGATTTCTTTTATCGTATCTTCATAAACGCCTGTCGTCGGGCCGATGACCATGATTTCGTCGCCGACATTAAGGTCGTGGGTCTCCATTCTTATTTCGGCGACGTTTATCTTCGCGAAGAAGTTGGTTATCGTGCCGACGAAAATCTTAGTCTTTGTCGCCTGTGAGCCGTATTTCTCAGTCCACTCGCCCATTTTCCTGCCGAGGTAATACCCGTCCCAGAAGTCGCGGTTATAGACGCTGCGCAGTCTGTCCATCCACGCTGCGACTTTCTCTTCCGTGAACGAACCTTCGCGGATTGCGTCAACGGCGTCGCGATAGACGCTCACCGTGAGTTTGGTGTATTCCGGCGAACGGCCACGGCCTTCGATCTTCAGCACTTTCACTCCGGCGGCGAGGAGTTTGTCGAGGAACGGCAGCGTACACAGGTCTTTCGGCGACATGATGTATTCATTTTCAATCGCCAGAGTGATTTCCTTGTCGCGGTCGGTCACCTCGTAGCCGCGACGGCATGGCTGCACGCAGGCACCGCGGTTGGCGCTTGTCCCGAAGTTGTCGAGACTCAGATAACATTTCCCGGAGACGGCCATGCACAACGCGCCGTGGCAGAACGTCTCTATCCTCACCAACTCGCCTCTCGGTCCTGTAATATGCTGACGCTCAATCTCTTCTGTGATATGCTTCACTTGATTGATGTTAAGCTCGCGGGCTGTCACCATCACATCGGCGAACTGCGAATAATATTTCACCGCCTCGAGGTTGGTGATGTTGCATTGCGTTGATATATGTACTTCGACACCGATTTCGCGGGCGTATTGTATGACGCTTTGGTCGGAGGCGATTATTGCCGAGATGTCGTTGGCTTTCACCGCATCGAGGAGCACGTGCATCTCGTCTATTTCCTCGTCGAAAACCACAGTATTCACTGTCACATAACTCTTTACGCCGTGTTCGTGGCATATTTCCGAGATGACGTGAAGGTCGTCGAGGGTGAAGTTTTTCGTTGACTTCGAGCGCATGTTCAGCCGTCCGATGCCGAAATAAACCGAGCCGGCGCCAGCCTGAATCGCCGCCGACAGAGCCTCGTAAGACCCCACCGGCGCCATCACCTCAATGTCGTTATAATTCAAATTCATTGGAATTTCTCTAATCTCTCATCTTTCCTCCAACAACTTCTCCCTCAGTTCCTCGTAGCCAGCTTTTCCGAGAAGTGCAAACATGTTTTTCTTGTAAGCCTCCACGCCCGGTTGGTTGAACGGGTTGACTTCAAGCATGTAACCGCTTAATGCACAAGCCATTTCGAAGAAATAAATCAGTTGTCCCATGACATTGGCGTTGATGTGTGGCAGCACGATGCGGATATTCGGCACGCCGCCATCGACATGGGCGAGGATCGTGGCCTTCTCCGCCGTGAGGTTGACTTCCGAGAGCCGGCGACCTGCGATATAGTTGAGTTGGTCTAAATTAGTGTCGTCATTCGGGATTCTGACATCGTTGTCGGGGTTTTCGACGGAGATGACAGTCTCCATCAGGTTGCGGACGCCTTCCTGTATATATTGACCCATTGAATGCAAATCCGTTGTGAATGTGACACTTGCGGGGAAGATTCCCTTGCCGTCTTTTCCTTCGCTTTCGCCGTAAAGCTGTTTCCACCACTCACTGAAATATTGCAGACGAGGCTCGTAGTTCACGAGGATCTCATTTGTTTTTCCAAGATGGTAAAGGGCCTGACGTGCCACTGCATATTTCGCTGCCACGTTGTTTTCATCTTGATTTTCAATGCAATACTTCTCCATGAGTTGCGCTCCTGCAACAAGTTGCTCGATGTCGAGGCCCGCCACGGCAATAGGCAGAAGCCCGACAGGTGTGAGCACGGAGTAACGTCCGCCGACGTTGTCAGGAACGACGTAAGTCTTGTAGCCTTCGTTGTCGGCGAGAACCTTCAACGCGCCTTTCGCTTTGTCGGTGATTGCGACGATACGGGTGCGCGCCTCTTCCTTGCCATATTTCTTCTCAATGTGATTTTTCAGGATGCGGAACGCCACGGCAGGCTCCGTTGTTGTTCCCGACTTTGAAATCACCGTCATTGAATAGTCTTTATTATCAAGGAGTTGAAGAAGGTCTGACATATAATCCTCGCTCATCGTGTGGCCTGCAAATACGACTTTCGGAGCATCCGATTTCATGAATTGTGAAAAATGGTTCACGAGCGATTCTATGACAGCCCTTGCGCCAAGATACGAACCACCGATGCCGACGACGACGAAAATCTCTGATTTCTTCTGTAATTCGGCAGCCTTGTCTTTGATGTCGGCTATAAATTCGTCAGTAATGCTCGAAGGAAGATCCACCCATCCGAGGAAATCGCTGCCGGCTCCGGTGCGGCTGTAAACCGTGTCAAATGTGCCTTTGATTTTTTTGTTAAATGTATCTAATTGATTGTCAGATACAAAACTTTTAATCTGTCCAAGTTCAACCTTAATGTCTGTCATAATTTCCTATGTATAATTTTCTGCGAAGATACAACTATTTTTTTAATTTGAGGAAGTAAATTTTCCATAAAAAGAGGCCTCTCATGAGCATGAGAGGCCTCCAGAACCAAAAACCAAAATTTATGAAACCTTTTACGAACAATGTAAATTCTCGGAAGAGAATTATGGATGTACATCGTTTCGCGCTGCAAAAGTACAACATTTTTCATTACGAAGTTAACTTTTTTTACATTTTTTGCATTTTATTGAAAAAATTGTAAAAAATGTGTAAAAAATTGAAAATTTAACAACCTATATATGACTGTGTAAAAAATAATTTCATAATTTTGGCACAGATAATCAAGACCAACAACGATATGGAAAATGACAGATTAGAATACGTCACAAACGCCTTTCACGAACTGAAGAACCCGTTGACAACCATTGGCATCGCATGTGATTTGATAAGGACAAATGAAGTCGGAGAATTTGAATGCGACAGCTATCTTGACATCGTTTCCAACGAGTGCCGTAGGATGAAAAACATTATTGATGCCACCATCAAAGCATTGAAACACAATTATTTTGACGTTGATTTAAATCAGAATTGCGACATTCATGAGATTTTATGCAGTGTCATCAGAAATTGCGGTGTTGACAATATTGCGGTTTACATGATGGCAAACAGGTATAAGGTCAGGGGAAATTATGAATATATTGAATCGGCTTTCCGTGAGCTTTTTGAAAACGCGATAAAATACAAGTCGGAGCAGCCTTTGCATCTGAAAGTCAATACGTTCAACAAAGGTGACAAAATTCATATCAGTTTTTCGGACAACGGCATCGGCATTGAAAAGAAAAATCTGGAACATATTTTTGAGAACGGATTTAACCATAAAACATCTGGTTATCAATATAGTACAGGAATTGGACTTTATTATCTAAGAAGAAATCTACAGCGAATAAACGGTACAATCATGGTTGAAAGTGAACTTGGCAAAGGTTCTGTTTTCACAGTCACCTTGCCATTAATTGTCTGACAAAAATATTGTACTCATGAAAAAAGACATTAACATTCTGATTGTCGAAGACGACAAGAGTCTTGGCATGATTTTGAAGTCGTATTTTGCAACCCATGGATACTCAAGCTCATTGTGCTTTGACGGCCAAGAGGCGTTGACATGCTACGGAAAAGACGATTTCGATTTGATTATCACCGACATAATGCTGCCAGTGATTGATGGTTTCGCCTTGGTGAAAGAGATTCGCGCCACCAACAAGTACATCCCCATCATCTTTCTGACCGCGAGATCGCTGCAATCTGACATCATCCGCGGACTGGAGCTTGGTGCCGATGACTACATCACCAAGCCGTTCAACATGAACGAGTTAACACTACGCATCAAGTCAATCCTGAAAAGAATGAGCATCGAAGCCAAAAGCCATCACACTTTCAAGATTGGCACGTACATTTTCGACACCATCAAGCGGAAACTGATCAGATTCGGGAAAGAATACAAACTGACTTCCAAGGAGTTAGACCTTCTTCAGCTGTTTTGTGAGAACATGGGAAAAGTCGTCGAAAGGCCTTACGCATTAAAGATTGTGTGGAAGGAAGACAATTACTTCAGCGCACGCAACATGGATGTTTATGTCGGGAGGTTGAGGAACATACTCAACGACGACCCCAATGTCATCCTTGAGAATGTGCATGGCGTCGGGTACAAATTAGTGGTTCAATAACAAGTCATCGTCTGTCAAGATATGACGAGCAAGGAAACCGCAAGCCTTCTTCGTACTCCAGATAATGGATGTTGACGGATGCAGGTGCAAGAGATATTGTATTGTCTGCCAACAACTTCCAGAACTGATCAGAGTTAGGCCCCTTGTCGGTGTTGGTCAGCACAATCAGCACACGGTCGTTTTTGTTGTCGCGGATATAGAACGACCGGTAGCCTTTCCACCAACCGTAATGGTAGATGCAGCCTTCATGTTTCCCTGAGATTCGCCAGCCGAAACCATAGTTATCTTTTTTCTTCTTGACAGGACTGCCAGGCTTGAAAGCCTCCGCCTGCACGGTGTCAGGCAACAATAGCCCATAGTCCAACGCCAACCAGAAACGATACATGTCTTCAACATTGGAGAACATTATCTTATCACCCTTGACACCGTTAAGATATTCATTCTGAGCCTGTCGCGGACGTCGGCGACCGACGTAGTAACCTTGGACGACGCTATCAGGCAGATACACTGAGACTTTCTCATCAAGCGGCATGTCGTAGATGAAAGACTTTTTCATTCCTATAGATTCAAAAATCTCATTTTTCATAAAATCCACAAACGGCATACCCGATACACGCTCGACGACGCTCGCCAGCAAAGCATAGTTCACATTGCTGTAATTGAATTTGCGGTCAGGACGCGACAACCTCGCCGGCTTGTATTTGACATAACTTTCAATCATGTCCTCGTTGGAAAAAGGTATCTTCCAATCAGGCCACACCTCATCGGCAAGCAACTCGTAACGCGGCAGACCCGAACGATGCGTCAACAACATCCTTATCGTGATGCCTTCGTACGGGAATTCAGGGATATACGTCTGAATGATAGTGTCAAAATCAATCAAGCCACGGTTTTGGAGGATCATTATCGCCTCGGCGGTGAACATCTTTGAGACAGAACTCAGCTGAAAGACATCATCGGCATTCAACTCGCCCTTGCGCGTGCGGAGGTTTCTGACTCCATACGAATTTTTCAAGACCACACGCCCTTTCTCAGCGAAAAGCACGGTCCCGTTGAATGTCGTCTTCTTTTTGAGGTTCTTGAAAACCTTGTCAACCTGAGCATATTTTCTGTCGATGGTCGGTTGGTCGAGATTAATGAAAATGCTGTCCACATTAATTTTCGGCCACGTCTCAACGACATCCTGTGTAAACTTCTCATTATCTTTGTTTTGCGAGCAGGAAAACAAAAAAAGGCATATAAACAATATGTATAGTTTCAGTCGCATCCCGTCTTCAAAAATTCTGGCAAAGATAGTAAATATTTTTGTAACTTTGCGGCCTCAAAAATATTCTATGTTTCAAGATTTCGATTTAAACCCTGCAATCCTAAAAGCAATAGATGAATTAGGATTCAAAGAACCGATGCCAATCCAGGCACAGGTATTACCTGTATTATTATCACAACGCACTGATTTAGTTGGACTTGCACAGACTGGCACTGGCAAGACGGCTGCTTTCGGACTGCCGTTATTGCAAAACATCGACGCATCAAAACGTTGTGTTCAGGCACTCATCTTATGCCCGACACGTGAGTTGTGCATGCAGATTACCAAAGACCTGAAGAGCTATTCCAAATACATACCTGAGATTATGGTGGTGCCGGTGTATGGCGGTGCGAGCATTGAGTTGCAGTTCAAGGACTTGGCGAAGAAACCGCAGATTATCGTGGCGACGCCTGGCCGTCTGCAAGACATGATCCGCCGCAACCGTGTTGACTTCAGCAATGTGCGGTGGATGATACTTGACGAAGCTGATGAGATGCTTGACATGGGCTTCCAGGAAGATGTCGATGCCATTCTCGAATATATGCCGGCCGAGAAGAACATCCTTCTGTTCTCGGCGACGATGCCGGCTGAAGTTGAGAAGATTCTCAGCAAATACATGAAAGATCCTGTGAGGATCTCCATCGGACAGCGCAACTCCGGCTCGACGAACGTGCGCCACAACTATTACCTCATCCGCGCAAGCGAGAGATACCTCGCACTGAAACGGCTCATCGACTATTATCCGTCGATTTACGGCATTGTCTTCTGCCGCACGAAACTTGAGACACAGGAAGTCGCCGACAACCTTATCCATGACGGCTACAACGCATCGGCACTGCACGGCGACCTCTCGCAGCCGGCACGCGACCTCGTCATGAACCATTTCCGCCAGGGTTACATCCAAATCCTCGTCGCTACCGACGTCGCGGCACGCGGACTTGACGTCAACAACCTGACTCATATCATCAACTACAACCTCCCTGACGACATCGACACATACGTCCACCGCAGCGGCAGGACAGGCCGCGCCGACAAGACCGGCATCTGCATCAGCCTTGTCCATGTCAAGGAAAAGTCAAAGATAAAGGCTATCGAGAAACAACTCGGACGACCGCTTGAGAAGGCGTTGATCCCGACAGCACAAGAGGTCTGCGAGAAACAGCTTTTCCGCCATATCGACAATCTTGAAAAGGTTGACATCACACGTGATGACATCGACGACTACCTCCCTATTGTCTTCAAGAAACTCAACTGGCTGACACGTGAAGAGCTTATCACTCGTGTCGTCGCATTGAATTTCAATCGTTTCCTCGATTATTACAAAGACGCAAAGGACCTGAATGTCGATGAGAGTGAGACTGGCAAGAAAAAAGAAAAGAAAGCCAAGAAAGAACACGATGACAGCAACATGGTGCGTCTTTTCTTCGGACTTGGCAAGAGAGACCACATCAGGCCGAATGTCATCATCGGGAAAATCAACGATGCAACGCATTCAAAGGACATCAACATCGGCCATATCGACTTGATGGAGAACTTCTCTTTTGTCGCCGTTGACGGTGACAAGGCCCAGTTTATCGTTGATTGCTTTGCTGACCCGAACAACAACCGTGAAGGCATCAGGGTTGAGATCACCTCCGGTGACCCGAAAGAAAAAGGTGACAGGAAGGGTGACAAACCGAGAGGCGACAAACGCAGACACCGTGACGATGACTTTGAGATGCCAGAGCGCAAGTCGAGAAAGAAGAAAGAGGAGAAGACGAAAGACAGTTTCCATGAGGAGCGTTCACGCAGAGACCGCCACCATGATGACTTTGACGACAGGCCGCGCCGTGAGTCGAGGAAAAGCCGTCGTTCTGAAGGCAGAGGCAATAATGGCAAGACCTCAAAGAAGAAAAAGAAGTCGTTTGAGGACGACCGTCCGGAAAGAAAGAGCGGCAGAAGATTCCGTTATTAAGACTCAAGACGCATAAACAAACAGCGACGCGGACAATCCACGTCGCTGTTTTTATTATGTCATCAAACCGAAATCCGAATCAATAATCCCAAAGGTTCTGTTCAAAGTCGATGATACTCTGTTTTATACGTTCTGATTCGAGCAGAGCGTCGATGCCTTGGGCATATTCACGGATGCTACGGTCATGGATGTTCTCTTCCTTATAGATATAACTGTCGAACATACGTTTCCAGAATATATCATCATAGGTGAGATTTGATGCCGTGTTCGAGCGGTTGAAATACGGTGCTGATGCGAACACTTCGCGTGCACTCTCGTAAGGAATCCAGAAGAGAGGCTGAGGTGCTTTCTCGCCGCCTTCGATTTCCCTCATCTTCACGGGGCAGATAGCGATGATGCGTACCATCAGCTGGCTTCTCTGCTTGTCGAAATACCAGTCTTCCTTGATGCGGACACGCATCACCTGCGCCGGGTCGAACTGTGATACCATCACAGTGTCATATTCCTCGTAAGGCGGGTATGGACGTCTCAAGGTCTTGTATGAGGTATCTGACTGTGATACCATGAACTGGTTATATGAAATCGGGGTGAGGAGTTCATCAGTAGGTTCAACTTCGTAAGCCTGAATCTTACCTTCCTTGAGGCCGTCCATCACAATTGTGATGAAGTTCTTCCAATCCTGATGATTCACTGTCGGGTAGTAGAACCCCTGGTTCATCTTCTGGCGGAAGTCTATCTCGCGCCAGATTCTCTTTTTCCACATGACATCAGCTTCTCTCACGCCTGGCAGCGGCAATGGTGTCTTCACGCCTGTGCCTTGTTCAGGGTAGAGGCCATCGGTATAAGTCTGGTCAAGGATCTGTGCTGACATCTTAGGTGCGCCGCAGAGACACACGACCGCGATAGCTAATGTTGCAATAATCTTTTTCATATTTCAGAATTTACTTGATTTCAATATTAACAGGGTTCAAAGTACGTGTTGCGCCGTCCGGACCTTGTGCCTGGATGTTTTCGAAGAATAGTTTCTGTCCGTGTTTGGCATTCTGAATGAACTTTCTTGTCTCGGCGTTGAAAGCGCCACCTTTGTTTGTACCTGCTTCTTTGATGTCGCCGCCGATAAAGGTGGAAAGTTTGAACGAAACGATCTTGTACGTGTAGTCGCCGAACTCGAAGTCACCCATGTCAGGAATGATACCGCCTGCTGCGAGGACATCGTCTTTTGCGACCTTGCCGTTTGACACACCGCCAATCTGAGCTTCAGGGCTTGGAACGCGTTTCACGCGGAAGTCATAGCTGCCGAGGACAACCGACTTGCCGTCGATGCTGCCTGTGGCTGTCACTTTCACTGTCTTAACGCCTGCCGGCACCTCGACCATGTATGTCCCGGCTTCCGTGCCTCTTGTAAGTTTGGCACCGTTTGAGACCGTGACGTCGATCTTATCGTTGGCGACACCAGGTGCTGACACTGAGATAGGGTTCTTAAGACCTTGATAGAATATCATCATCTGTGTCGGTGCGATTGTCGCTGAAGGTGGAGCGACTGTGTAGCGTGCCGAGAACGGATAAGGCACAATCTCACCTGTGACAGGGTCTTGCATCTCGACGACACCGGCATAGTTCTGCATTCCAGGTTTCGTTGCCGGGAATTTCAGTCTTACGATGCCACCTGCACTGTTGGCGACAGTGCCGTTATTGCCTGTGCTCTGGAATTTCTCGACACCCATTGAGTATCTGACACCGAATTTTGTCGTTGTGTCTTGTGCTGCGATGAACACCTCGGCTTCATAGTCTTGGCCGACGATGACGTAAGTACTCTTTGGAAGCACTCTCGCCTCAAGTGCGTTGAACTTATAGTCAGTGGCACCGATACCCTTGAACAACTCTGTGATGGCATCATACTCAGTTGTCTGAATCTCGCCAACGATCTTGTTTGCAATGGCGATTTCAGCGGTGAGAATGATGTTTTCAAAATTCTTGTGTTCCCAATCAAGTTCCGAGCCGTTTCCATCGGTATAGACTATCTTGTTGCCATCTGCGTCTTCGTCGGTGAGAAGACCGACGTTATGGCCGTAGCCGTGGATGCCGACTTCGTCCAATGCGTTAATGATGAACTCGCGATATTCTTTGAGTTTGTTCTTGAGCTCTGTTGCATGACCCTGTTCTATCATATATGATGTCGTCGCATCATACTTGTCTTTCGAGTCAATGTTTTTGAGGTTGAACTCATAGAACACACGGCGGTTCTTGGGGTCTGCCTTCTGTGCGTTTCTTACGAGAGGTTTGTCAGCATCTTTCGGATTGAGAAGCATTTCGACCGTCTCGATGTTTTCTGTCTGGAGGACCATCGGGACCTTGATGTCGTTTTCGATGTAGTTGATAATCTCATCAGTCTTTGTGCGGATGAGCTGTGCTTTATCCCAATACTGCTGGACTTTCTCTGGCTGTTTGTTGTATTGTTGTTCGAATGTCCTGTAGTAATCTTCAATCTTGTCCTCCGTGCTGGCGTTGGTTTTTTCCAAACCATCGTTGACGATAGCAAAGGCATCGAGGATGTCTGCCGACACATTCAATGCGAGCAAGGCAGTGAGCACCAGATACATCATGGAGATCATCTTCTGCCTTGGGGTTTCTTTGAATCCTGCCATTTCTTATCTTTTTTTAGGTTAACGAATTAATGGTAGAAGAAAGGTCAGGCCTTGTAGTTCATTGCTGAAAGCATGTTGCCATAGACTGTGTTCATTGCTGCCATACGTTTCGACAGGTCTGTCATCTGGTGGTTGAGAGCTTCCTGTGTTGTTGCTGATGCGTTAACTTTTTCTATATACTGGGCCATTGTGGCGTTGAACTTCTTGCTTGTCTCTGCCACTGTCTCTGCTGTCTGGAGCTGTACTTCTAACGCAGCGACCGAATCAGTTGCCTTGCGCATGACTTTAGTGTACTCACCTGTCGCCGCCACTGCACCTGAAAGGTCTGCGAGCTGGCTTGCTGTCTCGCCGAGCTTGTTGATGCCGGCACCGAGTTTCTTCAATGCCTCCTGGTCGATATTTGCGCCTTCGAGAATCTTGCCGATGTTGTCTGATGAGTTATTATTACCTGTCAATGTCGTTCTCTTTGAAGGGTCTGTCTCGACTCCGTGGTATGCGTATGCAAATTCCGGGAACACCAAGCTCCAGTCGGGTTCGACATGCGGCGGTTCGAATGCTGAGAAGAAGAAGATGACTGCTTCTGTGAGAAGACCGAGGGTCAACATGAAGTTAGCCGCGCCTGTCCATCCGAACAATGGCATGTGGGTAAGTTTAAACAAAGCACCTACAAGAACGACTGATGCGCCAATGCCATAGAGTTTCGCCATGAAATTCTTATAGCCGCGCTTTTCATAAAATTTACTCATAATTCTAAAAATTTCTGATTATTATTTCTGTTAATTACTTATTTCTTTAATAAACTCTTGATGCCTTATTCGGATTATCGCCTTTGTTTCTGCCGAGGTAAGGCTGGATGCAGCGGAAACCGATGTAGCATTTCGCTGTGTCCTGATACTCATAGTCGCGTGTCGTGACCTGAAGGTAGTATGAAATGTCTTTCCATGAACCGCCGCGGACGACTTTCCTCTTCATGACGGGATCGTCTGTATCTTTGGCTGTGTACGTGTAGTTAGGGTTCATGTCCCATGTGAAGTTGTACGACACCGGGTCGTATGCGCTGTTTGTCCATTCCGCCACGTTACCAGCCATGTCGTAGAGACCCCAGTCGTTTGAAGGATAGTGGCCTACGATGAGTGTGCGGAGACCGCCGTCGGCGATGTAATTGCCGCGGAGTGGCTTATAGTTAGCGAGCAGGCACCCTTTGTCGTTACGTGCGTACGGACCGCCCCACGGATATGGGTTGAGGATATTGCCGCCACGTGCGGCCCATTCCCATTCGGCTTCTGTCGGGAGACGGAACTCCGAGAGCATCGGGGTGTTCTTCTGACCTGAAAGATACTGGTTGAGTTTCTTGGTGCGCCAGATGCAGAACGCACGTGCCTGATGCCAGTTGACACCGACGACAGGATAGTTGTCGTATGCCTGATGCCAGAAATATTTCTCTGTCAACGGGTCGTTGAATGAGTATGAATAGTCGTGAATCCATGCCAATGTGTCAGGATACACATTGATGCTTTCCTTCTTCACATAAACCGAACGGTCGGTCATGCCCTGCGGACGGTTAGCAAAACCTGCATTGTGGAAGTCGGCATCAGACTTGAACTCTTTTCTCGCAGCCGCCTGAAGGTCAATCCAATAATATTCATAGAAAAGCTTTCTTGCGTCAATCTCTTTCTTCCCGAAATAACGCTCGCCTTCCGGTATGTACATGTCTTCAAGCGCATCCCTATATTCCTGATTGTCGCTTCTCCATTCGATTTTCTCGTCCCAGTTGAGATATGGCGGGTCATAGACTTCACCTGTCTTGCGGTTTTCTGTGATAAGATACTTCTCAGGATCAACTTCGCCGAGCAATGTGCGTGCGATAGAGTCCTTCACATAATACACAAACTCACGGTATTCGTTATTCGTGATTTCAGTTTCATCCATGTAAAACGCTGATACCGAGATGGTCTTTGCCTGTGCGACATTGGTTGTGGCAATATCCTGCCCACCGACACCCATGGTGTAACTGCCCATCGGGACAAACACCATACCGTATGGATCCGGCTGATAAAACGGCTTTGACTTCTTTCTGACACCTACCAATTCACCCTGATTTGAGCTTGTGCATCCAACGAGGATAACAGCAACGAGGCTTAATAACAAAAATTTCTTCATTTTATAGTCGTTATTTTATTTTTTCCTTATACAAAAACTCATTTTTTTCGAACGCCAAAATTAGCATTTTTTTCGTTTATCTTAACATGTTATTTTCCAACATCGCCATATTTTTTTCAACAACGCACATTATAAATACCTTGCGCTCCTGTATATGCGTGGCGATTTGTCCAAATTCAACTTGAAGCAATAACTCAACGACACCTCGTGTGAGCCTTTCAAACCGATGCCCATTGTGTTGATGTCGTAGGCATACGAAAGCAGTAAACCCTTGATACTTAATCCTGCCATGACAGCAACCGACTCCTGATAACGGTAATTCAAACCAACCCAGAACTTGTCGTTATACCATCCCTTCAACCCGACGTTGAACTGTGTGTTTGCGATGTCGCTCATCAGACACATCAACGGATTGATCTTGAACAGCGAGTTAACGAACTGATATTCATAACCTGCAACAAGATAAAAAGTCCTGTCGCCGACAAAACTCGCACTTGAGGTGGCATTTCCCGTCAGCACCTTCCCTTTTGTTTCCAAAAGGCTTGTCACAGACGCCGCCACGTAAAACGTCTCTGGGATCATGTAGAACACACCGAGGTTAGCATCGAAAAGCATGTCGGTCTGTTTGTCGTTCGGAATGGCCTGGTCGCTATCCACGAGTGGTCTGGCAAGCGTGAAATCGACCGCTCTGTTTGTCAAATTCAACGCGAGACCGATACCCATCGTGCCGGCACCGAGGTCGAGATGATAGGAATAACCGAGATTCACACCAATATTGTCTTCAAAACCAAGCTGGTCCTTGACTATCGAAAGGCCGAAGCCACCTAACGCGGCGGGTATCGGGAGATCGGCGGAGATAAGGAATGTGCGTGGCGACACTCTCGTGCCTGTGGCATAATCTTTAAATCCTGTGTATTGGTCTCTGTAGATGCTGTTTATGTTCACACCATCGCTCAACCCGTAAAAACCCGGGTTGACCATTGCGTATGAACTGCTGTAATTAGTGAACATCGGGGCCTGCTGGGCATGCAATCCCTTGGTCATCACAACGACAACCACTACAAGCAATATATTTCTCAATGTTCGCACGTCTTAATTTTTTAACCTTTCAAAAACGATTCGTTATTTTATTTATTGTATGCCTCGCAATGTTTTCAACAAGTTTTCAACACCTTATTAATATATAGCACCTTCATCGGAACAGTTTGACGACATCGTTGCCATTGGCGTAAATGATAAGGATCAGGAGGAATATGAAACCCACTGTTGTCGCTTTCTCAATGAACTTGTCGCTCAGCTTGCGGCGTGTCACCACCTCAAACAGCAGGAACAGCACGTGTCCGCCGTCGAGACCGGGTATCGGGAGGATGTTCATGACCGCCAAGATGATTGACAGGAAAGCTGTCAGACGCCAGAACTGCTCCCATTGGAAGCTGTCGGGGAAGATGCTGCCGATGGCGATGAAACCACCGAGGCTCTCGTACGCGCCTGTGCTCGGGGTGAAGATGAGCTTCACCTGCTTCCAGTAATCGCTGATCTCATCGAATGTCCTCGAGAACCCGCGCGGCACAGCCTGCCAGAAAGTGTATTCCTTCGTCGAAAACTGCAGGTCGAAGGCCGTCACGACACCTATTGTGCCGTTTTCCGGTACATGAACCTGACAAGTTATTGTATCTGAATTTCTTACAAGTGAGATTCTCACATCCTGACTTGAGAAATTCACTATCTCCTTTTTGAAATCCTGAAAATAAGGTGTCGCGATGTCGTTGATTCCGACAATTCTGTCGCCTTCCATGAGACCTGCCTTCTCGGCGGCGCCGCCTTCCATCACCTCAGACACGATGAACTTCGACCTGTAGCTGATGAACGACGTCTGATGTTTGAGGATTTTTCTCACTGCGTCATCGGGCAAATAAACCTTCATGTTCTCGCCATCACGTTCAACCTCAATGTATTGGGTGTTGTCTAAGACGAGTTCTAATGGTATCTTATAGAAATTCTCGACATATTTCCCATCGACGGAGATGATTTTATCGCCATCGCGGAGGCCGAACGAATAGGCGAGGCTATCGACGGAGATGCCGTTTTTGTTGACTTCCGCCGTTGAGAGGTACTGCTCACCGTAGCTCGCTGTCAGTCCGATATACAGAATCATTGCGAGGACCACGTTCATGAACACTCCGCCGACCATGATGATGAGGCGTTGCCATGCCGGTTTCGTGCGGAACTCCCATGGCTGCGGCTCCTGTGCCATCTGCGCCTGGTCCATCGACTCATCGACCATGCCGGCAATCTTGCAGTAGCCGCCAAGCGGTATCCAGCCGAGACCGAACTCCGTAGAGTCTTCAGCCCTCCGCCAGTCGTCTTCCGGCAAGGTGGAGAGGTCTATCGGCTCGTAAGTGTATGATTTCTTATTCGTTATAGGGTCGATGTGTTCTGTCGTGATGTATTTCTCAGGCTCGTTTTTACGGAAAAACTTGAATCTCCACTTTCCGTTTACCTTTTTACATCTGAAAATGGAGAATTTCGTATCGAAGAACATATAGAATTTCTCGACTCTAACGCCGAAGATTCTGGAGGCTATGAAATGCCCGAACTCGTGGATAATCACGAGGATAGACAATGCAAGAATGAGTTGAACAACCTTTATTAATATTACCATCTTGTATTTTCGTTAAATATTTTATTTTTGGGCGCAAAGATACTAAAATTTGCCATATAAAATCACTTTCCATCAAAAGAAATATAATCTTCGGGGTTGACCGGTTCGCCCTTAAACCACAATTCCAGGTGAAGATGTGTTTCCTCCGACTGATTTTTCATGCCTCCAGTGATTGCTATCGCATCGCCGGCACTCACGTTGTCGCCCTCATAATGCATGAGCGACGTGTTGTGCTTATAGACCGATAACACATTGCTATTATGCTGAATGACAATGATATTATCTTTATCTTTTGTCATTTCGGAAAGGATGATGACGCCATCGGCGACGGCGTTGACAGCTGTTTTCGACGGAGAGACGATATCAATGCCAAAATGTTTTGAACCGGCGTCAAAACGGCCGGCGATCCTGCCCGCGCACGGGCTGACGAACGACGGGAGACTCTCTCCTTCACCGGCATCGTCGGCACCGATGAGGTTCTTCATCATCTCGGCCTCATACCTGAGCCTGAACAGACTGTCTCTCTCCGACTTATCGTCACGCATCTTCGGCATCGGCTTCACACCTTCTTTTACCGACGCATAAGCCGCAAGGCTGTCGTCGCCAAGCTCCTCACCGAATATGATACGGCGGAGATTGTTGATATACAAGTCCTTCTGCATCAGCACCATCTCTATTGAATCGGAGGTGCGTTCAATCTGATACACGCGGCGTTCAAGCGTGACATCGGTGTAGCCTGGGATCATTTCGCGTATCGACGTGAAAAAAATCAGAGAAGTGGTCGCAGCGATGATAAGCAGCACCGCCAGGAGAATGGACAGTGTGACATTCATCTTGCTGGTGTGAAAACGACCTTTCTCCTCATACGTGTCGGCATGTAGAATGACAACCTTAAACTTGCTTTTAAAATTTTTGAACAAACTCATTATTTCATCATGTAATATGTAACAACTTGTTATTCAAGGTTAAAATATCCTTTCACCTTACCTTGCATTCCTCTGTAGAAATCTTCAATCTGCTTCCAGTCAACATCAAAATCTCCGGAAGGGTAAAACATCGGACCGTAGCCGCACACCTTGGTCTTGAAGTCGATGAACCCCATGACGACAGGCACTTTCGCCAGCTCCGCTATGTAATAAAACCCGTGCTTCCAGCGTTCGACGCGTTTGCGGGTGCCTTCCGGACAGATAACGATGTAAAGCTCTTCATATTGCTTGAAGACCGCTGCTGTTTTCACAACCATGTTGTTCCCGCGGCTCCTGTCAACGGGAATGCCTCCCGTCCTGTTCAGGATCCAACGCAGCACAAAATTATCAAAAAACTCCTTCTTTACAAGGAACTTCACCTTTTTCCCACGCACCCAGAAAAAACACTTCCCGATGATGAAGTCCTCGATGCTCGTGTGAGGAGCCTCTATTATCAGACATTTCTTCACGTCTTCCGGAATGTCGCCGACGACTTTCCAGCCGCGCAATTTGAGGTATGTCTTACCAAACCATTTCTTAAAACCCATCTTCAAAAAATTTCAACGGCAAAAAACACGCCGTTATATGTCAACAATAAGGCCCAGGCCGTTTTTCAACGTCAGGACGTTGGGATTGCTCTCCAACATCTTCTCAAACTTACTTCTGTCGGTGTATGCAATAACGTCAACTGGCTTTTCCATAATATGATGCACAAGAGTGAACTGATTGTTATTCAACCTCTTGGCGAGATGTTCGCGCAGCAACGCCATGTTATTCATATCGTTTGCCACGAGTATATTGTCAATCTGATAATCAATGACATTGTTATCATTGAGCGTGGGCGTGTATTTCCCGATGCCAGCGGCGAAAACCGGACACTTGTCTTTGTATGTGTCAACGAATTCCTTCCACGCTGCCGTCAGCATCTCAACCGTAAAAGGGGCGTTTTTTACCTCCTCCTGAACCTCCGCGACGGGGGCTTTCCTGTCATCATCTAAAATCGAAACCGTGCCTGCGTGACGCATGCGTCCGACCGGAGCCGAAGCGACAGGCTGTGGCTTGGCTGCAGGCTGAGGTTGCTGGATAGGCTGAAGCTGAACCACTTGCTGCTGGACAGGCTGAGGTTGCTGGACAGGCTGAGGTTGCTGGACAGGCTGTGGTTGCTGGACAGGCTGTGGTTGCTGGACAGGCTGAGGTTGCTGGACAGGCTGTGGCTTGGCTGCTGGCTGCTGTTGCTGGACAGGTTGAGGCTGAACCACTTGTTGCTGGACAGGCTGTGAGAAGCACTGTGTCATCTTCAGGAGTGTGATTTCGAGATGAAGCCGTTTGTTGTTGGCGCTTCTGAAATTGATGTCACACTCGTTTGCGAGGTCCAACGCCTTGAGCAGGAACGCATCACTGCATTTTGACGACTGCTGCGAATATCTCGTTTTCAGCTGGCTGCTGACCTCCATGAGTCCTGTCACGCGAGCGTCCTTGCCGAGAAGCAGGTTGCGCAGATGGCTTGCGAGTCCTTGTATGAAATTCTGTGGGTCGAAGCCTTTGTTCACGACATCGTTAAGCAGCAGCAGGATGGAGTTGATGTCATTTGCCAGAATGTTGTCAACAACCCTGAAATAATATTCATAATCAAGGACATTGAGGTTTGTTATGACATCTTTGTAAGTGATGTTGCTGCCCGAGAAGCTCACCATCTGGTCGAATATCGACAATGCGTCACGGAGTGCGCCGTCGGCTTTCTGTGCTATGATGTTGAGAGCCTCTTCTTCCGCGTTGACGCCTTCTTTCGCAGCGATGCCTTGCAGATGTCTCGCAATGTCATCAACAGTGATGCGCTTGAAGTCGAAAATCTGGCAGCGTGACAGAATTGTCGGGAGAATTTTATGTTTCTCGGTCGTGGCAAGGATGAACTTGGCGTACGCCGGCGGTTCTTCAAGCGTTTTCAGGAACGCGTTGAACGCGGCAGATGAAAGCATGTGAACCTCATCTATGATATACACTTTATACTTCCCAACCTGCGGCGGTATTCTCACCTGATCGATGAGGTTACGGATGTCTTCAACGCTGTTGTTCGACGCGGCATCGAGTTCGAAAATATTGAATGACGCGTTATTGTTGAAACTCACGCACGACTCGCACTCGTTGCACGCCTCCATGCCTTCGGTCGGGTGCAAACAGTTGATTGTCTTTGCCATGATGCGTGCGCATGTGGTCTTTCCCACGCCCCTCGGACCGCAGAAAAGGAACGCCTGGGCAAGAGTGTTGTTGCGTATCGCATTCTGCAAAGTCGAGGTTATAGCCTGCTGACCCACAACGCTTTCGAACGTCGAAGGCCTGTATTTTCTCGCTGATACGATAAAATTTTCCATCAAAAAATAGACTTTTATTCAGGTTGTAAAAATACAAACATTTTTCCAAAGCGAGGACATTATTTATATTTTTTTGAGAAAAGGCATTTTGTTCGAGCTAATTTATTATTTTTGCAGGTTCGCAGTGAAGCGGAAAATAAAACTCAACTTCTTGAGTTAGAACAGAGACATAATTTGAAAAATGAGAAGGAATTTCAAGATATACAGCTGTTTAGTCGCCGTGCTTTCGGCATTGTTGCTCGTGTCGTGTTCGACAAAGAAAAACAAATGGAACAGAAGGGCATGGCACAACATGACAAGTCATTATAATGTATGGTGGAACGGCAACCAGAGCGTGAAGGAAGGCGAAGACGCCCTGCGCGCGAGCGTCGTCGATGACTACACCAAGGTGCTGCCTGTCTTCAACTACGGCACGAAAGAGAACGCCATGGCGCAGAACGCACAGTTCGACCGCACCATAGAGAAGTCGGCCATCTGCATACAGAAACACTCCATGCGCTTCAACGGGAAGGAATATGTCCGCTGGATCGACGACGCCTTCATCGACATGGCGAAGGCGCACTTCTACAAGCAAGACTACATCCCGGCACGGCGCACCTTCGACTACGCCGCGATGAGCTACCCCACAAGCAAAGACCATTACACCGCGACACTCTGGCTTGCAAAGACTTACATCGCGACAAAACAGTATGAAAAGGCGGAGGGACTGCTACAGTCGCTCATCGTGACAAACGCATCGGAAGAGAAAATGCCCAAATACGTGCAGCGCAACCTCGACCTCGTGCTTGCCGATTTCTACATCTCGACAGGCAGGAACGCCGAAGCAGTGAAATATCTCAAGAGTGCCGTCATCACCGCAAAAGGCAAATACGACAAGAGCCGCGCCATGTTCATCCTCGGACAGATCTACGCTGAGAAGAACGAAAACGACAAGGCCATTGAGCAGTTCCAGAACGTCATCAAGAAACACCCCGACTACATCATGACGTTTGAGTCACGCATGAACATCGCAAGATGCTCCGCCACAAACGACACCACCGAGGTCATGAAGATGCTCCGCAAGATGCTCAAGGACTCGAAGAACCTTCAGTATCAAGACCGCATCTACTACGCCATGGCCGACGTCATGCTGAAAGACGGCAACAGAGACGAAGCCATCAGATACCTCCGCAACTCGGTGGCG
Source organism: Bacteroidales bacterium (assembly GCA_024400295.1). Taxonomy (GTDB): domain Bacteria; phylum Bacteroidota; class Bacteroidia; order Bacteroidales; family F082; genus Limimorpha. The sequence continues at coordinate 36,533 of JAKSNA010000015.1, forward strand.
AAAAGCACGACAAACACAATACAGAAGATAAAGTCATCACTCGAAGTCGCCAACATGCTGTTCGACGACACACAGTATGTGCTTTCACAAGCTTATTTCGACACCGCGGTGATGTCGATGGACCGCACATATCCTGGCTACGACAGTATCCTCAACCTCTCTGTGACGCTCACCGACCTCGTCGGAAACCTCACCACATACCAGCTTCAGGACAGTCTGCTGCGCCTTTCGGAAATGGACACGCTGGAGCTTTATGCAGTGATTGACAAGGTGATAGAAGACTACAAGGCGGAGCAGAAACGTCTCGAAGAGGAGAAAGCCACGAAAGAACAGATCGAGCTGCTTGGCGGCACCTTGGACCCCAACGCCTCCAGACCGGTGACAGGCGATGAAAACGGCTCATGGTATTTCTACAACACCGCCACCAAGACACGCGGCATGACCGAGTTCCAGAGGAAATGGGGCCGCAGGATTCTGGAAGATTTCTGGTTCATCACCAACAAGCAAAGCATGATTCAGGAGGAAGAGACTATCACGGAGGAAGAACTCGCGCTGATGTCGGACGAGGAGCGTGAGGCATACATGAAAGAACACGGCTTGAGCGACGAACCCGCCGACACGACGAGCTACACCGAACTCGACAGAGGCTTCTACCTCAAACAGATTCCTTTCACGCAGGAAGCCAAGGACAACGCCAACAAACAGATCTCAACCGCACTCAACAACATAGGCTTCATCTATTACAGCGACCTAAAAGACTACGGGCACTCAATAGAAGCCTACACGGAGCTGTCGGACCGTTACCCCGACAACGAGAACGAGGTGTCAGCATGGTTCTATCTCTACAGGATGCACAGCAACCGCAACGAAAACGCTGATGCCGACAACTACAAGAACCGCGTCCTCACCAAATACCCCGACTCAAACCAGGCCAAGATCATCCTTGACCCGGAGTATTTCCTCAAGGAAGCGCAGAAAGGCGCGGAAGCCGAACAGTTCTACGCCAAGACCTTCGATGCGTACAAGAACGGCCAGTACCAGCGTGTCAGGATGAACGTCGAGAAAGCCCGCGGACTGTACGCCAACGACACTGTCCTCATGCCGCGCTTCGAGTTCCTCGACGCCATCTCACTCGGTTACATCGAAGTCGTCGATTCAATGGCATACGCGCTTTACCGCCTCGTGCAGAACTATCCTGAGAGCAGCATCAAGCCGTATGCGTTAGAGGTCCTGCTGAAGGCCAACGACATGTACAGCCTCGGTCTTAACATCGAGAGCGCACGCCCGAAGACAGATACCGTGGAAGAGAAAGAGTCGCCTTACACATTCAACAGAGACGAGGCACATTATATCCTCGTGATATGCAACACGAAGAACGTACGCATCAACCCGCTCAAGGTGCGTATCGGCGACTTCAACAAAAACAACTTCAGAATGTTACAGCTTACAGTCAAAAACCTGATGCTCAACAAAGAGCAGGCCATGCTGACTGTCGATAAGTTTGAGAACCTCGAACAAGCTCAAGATTATCACAAGGCATTGTTTATAAATGACTACGTTTTCGGAGGCATCAACGCCGAAGATTACCAGATAATAGAAGTTTCAATCTCCAACTATCCGATCTTCTATCAGGAAAAGAACATTGAAGAATATATGGAATGGTGGAATAAAAACAACAAGTAATATGGCAAGCATCACAGAAACAACAGGCAGGAACAACCTCATAGGCAACGGAACCACCATCAAAGGCGACATTGACGCGCAAGGCGACATCCGCATCGACGGAAAGATTATCGGAACGGTGACATCGGCCGGCAAGGTGGTGATCGGACAACAAGGCATCGTGGAAGGCACGATGACATGCAAGAACACCGACATTTCAGGCAACGTGAAAGGCACGATAAACGTCGAGGAACTGACATCAATGAAGGCGACATCGCACATAGAAGGCGAGCTTTACACCAAACAGCTCTACATCGAGATAGGCGCGTTCTTCACCGGCAAATGCGACATGAACACAAAAGCGGCCCAGACACCAACAAAATAAGTCATGGCAATATCACAACATTGCAGAAGATTCCTGTCAGCCCTAGTCTGGCTGACACTCGGTGTCAGTGCCGTGTCGCTGCTGTTAGCGAAACACGTCACGGCGTGGTGGCCGCTGTTGGTCGTCCTATTCTTCGCCGTCAGCCTCGCGTTATATCAGCTTTGCGAAAAGGCGAAGAAAAAAAACATACGCACCTTTTATAATACATACATGGCCTCAACCTTTGTGAAACTCATCGTTTACCTCGCAATACTGCTTGTTTACTCGTTGAATTTCAAGGAAGACTCAAAACATTTCATGCTGACGTTTCTGGCATATTATTTGATATACAGCGTGTTCGAGACTTATCAGCTTGTGAAGAAAACGAAAAATGAATAAGATTTCAGGATATGATAAACTGGAGCGTTTCGACCCGGAACGCACCGAACAACTGATGACGCATTACCGCGCCATCCTCAGTCTTCTTGGCGAAGACCCCGACAGGGAGGGCCTGCTGAAGACTCCTCTGCGCGTGGCGAAGTCGATGCAGTTCCTCACCCACGGCTACGATGACGACCCGATGGAGATACTGCTTTCGGCCCGCTTCAAGGAAGACTACCGTCAGATGGTGATTGTCAAGGATATAGAGCTTTTCTCACTCTGCGAACATCATCTCATCCCGTTCTTCGGCAAGGCACACGTGGCCTACATCCCGAACGGCTACATCACCGGACTGAGCAAGATAGCGCGTGTGGTCGAGGCTTACTCCAGACGTCTTCAGGTGCAGGAACGCCTGACGACACAGATCAAGAACGCCATCAACGACGCACTGCACCCGCTCGGCGTGGCTGTCGTGATAGAGGCACGACACCTCTGCATGTGCATGAGAGGCGTGCAGAAACAGAACTCCGTGACGACGACATCCGACTTCATCGGAGCCTTCGAGAGAAGCGAGACACGCGCCGAGTTCCTACAACTTATCGGGAAAAACCTACATTAAAAAACAATAAAATTTAAAATTATGTATCAAGAAACAAAATCATTATCAAACACTTTCATGGCAAACGTCTTCACATGGATGTTTGCGGCATTGGGACTCACGGCACTCACCGCTTATCTTTTCGGCACAAGCGAGAGCCTCATCCAGACACTTTACACCATCAACGCCAAAGGCAGTGCCACACTGTCGGGACTCGGCTGGATCGTGACATTCGCACCGTTCATCATCGTGCTCATCATGTCGTTCGGCACCAACAAGCTGAACGCAAGACAGACAGTGTCGCTTTTCGTGCTTTACTCCGTCCTGATGGGAATGAGCCTCAGCTCTATCTTCCTTGTATATACAGGCACATCAATAGTCAAGACGTTCATTATCACGGCCGGAATGTTCGGCGTCATGGCGATAATGGGCTATACCACCAAGGCCGACCTCACTAAACTCGGGTCGATACTGATGATGGCACTGTTCGGCATGATCATCGCGATTCTCGTGAACATGTTCACACAAAGCGCACGCCTTGAATACATCATCAGCATCGTCGGCGTCATCGTATTCACCGGCCTCACGGCATACGACGTGCAGAAAATCAAGGAGATAGGACAGGCAGGCATCAACGACGGCGAGGTCATGACAAAAGTCACCATCTTCGCATCGCTGAATCTTTATCTTGACTTCCTCAACCTCTTCCTTTATCTTCTGAGATTTTTCGGGAAAAGAGATTAAGTTTCACACCTTTTAATATATATCAATGAAAGCATACGTTTTTCCAGGACAGGGTGCCCAGTTTGTGGGCATGGGCAAGGACTTGTACGACAAATTTCCAAAGGCAAAGGATTTGTTTCTGAAGGCAAATGACATACTGAAATTCAAGATCACCGATGTAATGTTTGAAGGCACCGACGATGACCTGCGTCAGACGAAGGTCACGCAGCCTGCAATATTCCTGCATTCGGTCATCTTGGCAATGATGCTCGATGACTTCCGTCCTGACATGGTGGCAGGCCATTCACTCGGAGAGTTCTCCGCACTCGTGGCGAACCGCGTCCTGACGTTTGAAGACGGTCTCCGTCTCGTGGCACAGCGTGCCATGGCGATGCAGAAAGCCTGCGACGCCAACCCAGGTACCATGGCGGCCATCATCAACCTCGATGACGAGAAAATCAAGTCGATATGCGAATCGATAGACGATGTGGTGATTCCGGCCAATTACAACAGTCCGGGACAAGTTGTCATCTCAGGCAGCATCGAGGGCGTGCGCATCGCCTGTGAAAAGATGAAAGAAGCCGGCGCGAAACGCGCACTTCCGCTCAATGTCGGCGGTGCCTTCCACAGTCCGCTCATGGAACCGGCACGCGAAGAACTGGGCGAAGCAATAAAGAAAACAAAGTTCTCAGATGGCATCTGCCCTGTATATCAAAATGTCACAGGCCAAGCCGTCAATGACCCGGAGATAATAAAATGTAACCTCATCAAACAGCTCACCTCTCCTGTCTGCTGGACACAGACCATGGAAAACATGGTCGCCGCCGGCGTGAATCAGGTGATTGAAGTCGGTCCGGGGACAGTGCTTCAGGGACTTTTCAAGCGGACTTGCAGTAACATTGAACTGAGCAGCGCGACGATATGATGAAACATAAACATCTGACACCGTTATTTCTCGCCATCGCGATGGCTTTGGGCGTGCTGATGGGCGTCGTCATCTCACGCGGCAACAGCCAGAAAACCATCATAAGAGGCAGCAGTGACCTGAACACCATCGAGAGTGTGTTTTATCTGCTTCAAAATGAATATGTTGACACTGTAGATATCCAGAAACTGCAGGTCGATGCGGTCACAAGCGTCATCGACGGGATGGACCCGCACAGCGAATATTTCAAGCCGGAAGTCCTCGAAGAAGTGACCGAAGAGCTTCAAGGCAGCTTTGAAGGCATCGGCGTGACGTTCCGCATCGAACGTGACACTATCACCATCATCAGCACTATAAAGGGCGGGCCGTCGGAGAAGGTCGGAATCCTCGCGGGCGACAGGATAGTATATGTCGGCGACAGCCTCATCGCGGGCAACGGCATCACCAATACCAAGGCGATGAAGATGCTCAAAGGCCCTCGCGGCACCAAGGCCGATGTGAAGATCTATCGCCGCGGCATCGACGGACTGCTCGACTTCACCATCACGCGCGATGTCATCCCGACATACAGCGTCGAAGTGGCTTACATGATTGACGACACCACGGGTTACCTCAAGCTGTCTAAATTCATCGCGACGACGCACAAGGAGTTCGTGAAAGCAGTCAAAGAACTGCAAGGCGAAGGCATGACACATCTCATCTTCGACCTCCGCGGAAACAGCGGCGGCTACCTCAGCGAGGCCGTTGACATCGCCGACGAGATGCTCCCGAAAGGCAGCCTCATAGTCTATACACAAGGCGAACACCGCGACAGGCAATACATCTTCGCGAGAAGAAACGGGATGCTCGAAGACACACCCGTCACCATACTCATCGACGAAGGCTCGGCGAGCGCGAGCGAGATAGTGGCAGGCGCATTGCAGGACAACGACCGCGGCACCATCGTCGGACGCCGCTCCTTCGGCAAAGGCCTCGTGCAGGAACAGTTCGACCTCGGCAACGGCGACGGACTGCGCCTCACCGTGGCACGCTACTACACCCCGACAGGCCGCTGCATCCAGAAACCATACGACGGCGACAGGGAGAAATACCTCTTCGAAGCCTACGACAGATACACCTCAGGCGAGATGTTCAGCAGCGACAGCATACATTTCGCTGATTCCCTGAGATATACTACACCATGCGGAAAAATAGTCTATGGCGGCGGAGGCATCATGCCCGATGTCTATGTCGCACTGCGCCAAGACTCAACCGAATATTTCTTCAACAAAGTCGTGAACGCAAGCATATTGTTCCAATACGCCTTCGACTACTCCGACTCACATCGCGAAGAAATACTGAACTACGGCGATGCCAAAACATTCAACGACACGTTCGTATTCACAGACAAGATGTTCAACGACATAACGAAGGAAGCGAAGAAAAAGAAGATCACCGGCACCGACGGACAGATAGAAAAAGCAAGGACGCTCATCGGCCCGCTGTTCAAGGCTTACGTCGCACGTAACATCTTCGGCGATGAGTCTTTCTACCAGATATACGAACCAATGGACGAGATCCTGCAAGAGGCTTTAAAAAATTAATGTTTTTTGTGTTAAATTGAATAAAAATTATTCATATCTTTGCACCCCGAATTGGTATAATGAAAAAAGAAGATAACAAATATACGATTCCATTGTCTGTCTTGCCGTTTGGACATACTGATTATCAATATGTTATCGGTGACAGTTTTTTCGGTGAAAGAGATTATTCCGAAGTGCAGAATGGTGTCGTAAACCTTCATTTAGACGTCGAAAGAATGGAAACAATGTTCATTCTGGCGTTTGATTTCGAAGGGAATGTTGTCCTCCAGTGCGACAGATGCGGCGATGACTACAATCAGCCAATTGAAGGATCGGCGAAGATTTACCTGAAATACGACGCCGCGAACGACAATGAAGACGATGATGTCATCTTCATAACAAAGAACGACAGCGAATTCGACCTGGGTGATTTGATTTATGAATACATAACATTGTCGCTGCCGATTCACCGCGTTCATGAAAATGAAAGCGAATGCAACAGGGAGGTGCTGGACATGTTATATCACGCTGACGAAGACACCGACGACGGACATGACGAAGAGACCAACACGGCCTGGAATGAGATGATGAAACAATTAAAAGACAAATTAGATAATTAATAACTAAAAATAGTGTAAAATGGCACATCCTAAACGAAGACAGTCTCATACAAGAGGCGCAAAGAGAAGAACTCACTACAAAGCAGAATGCCCAACACTGGCAACATGCCCGGTAACAGGCACAATTCACGTCTATCACAGAGCTTATTACGTTGACGGCGACCTTTACTACAAAGGAAAACTCGTCATGGAAGGAGCAAAAAAATAAACCGTGAATAAGGAAGAGAGATAAAGATTTGGTTCATCAGGAAAGCGATTTCCTGATGAAGTGAATCTTTGTCGTCTTTTTTCAAAAAAAAATATTGCGGAATAAAAAAAAGTGTTATCTTTGCCGCAAATTTAAAAGGAGAAATTTTTTTCATAATCTTTATATTGTTTTTCCCCGCCTTTCGTGTAAAGGTGGGGTTTTTTCTTATCGTATTATCAGCTTCATCGAAACACCGTTCATCTTCACGAAATAAACGCCGCTTTCCAAATCACTGACATTCAATTCTTTTTTGTCGGAAATCTCAAATCTCTTCACAACCTGCCCGACCATGTTGACAATCTCAACTTCTGTCCCGATGTTTGAATTGTTAATGATTGTTAACATTTCCGTCGCAGGATTAGGATAAATTTCAAAATTGAAATCAGACGGTGCGTTGTGATCTGTCACAGATGCTCCGCTTATCGGGTTTGCAAGCTCGGTGAGGCAGCCGATGTTCATCTGCGTGTAACGCTGCGACATCTCGAAGCTGTTGACGCTGTTGCCGATAAGGTCTTCCGAGGTGTGGATGTACGGGCTTTTATGGTTCACATCTTCAAAAGGATAGATGCCCATGTAGCCGACGTTGTTGAAAGAGGTGTGGTCGCTGTCGCCGTAGTCGAGGTTCACGTGCTGGATCTGCATCTCTGGAAAATATACGCTTCCGACATTCATGTAATACGCGCCGATCGGCTCGACGGAGTTCGGGTATATGCAGTCGATGTGGATTTCATCGCCCGGATTGAGATAGCCGTTCATGTCGTTGTTGAAATAACCGAGAATCTCCATGCCTTCGCTTGCGCAGCGGTCGGCGTAGGCCTCGCTTCCGTAAAGCCCGCATTCCTCCGCAGAGAAGACGCAGTAAATGATAGAATACTCAAATTCATATTGTGTTAATATTCTGGCACTTTCGAGCACAGCCGCCGTGCCTGTCGCGTTGTCATCGGCACCCGGACATAATCCGGAATGAGAATATGATTCGTATGAAAATGAATCGTAGTGGCTTCCACAGACGACATACGTATCGGGGTAAAGCGTGCCGCGCTGAATGCCAATGAGGTTATAGCATGTCGCACTGCCCATCCAGGAATTTACGTGAAATTCCTGAACCTCAGTCTCAAGTCCGAGAGCTTCCATCCTACCCTTGACCCACTCTCTCGCCTGCGCTATGTGAGTGCCATTGAACATACGTTCGCCGTAATCCTGCAGGAACTGTACCGTCGCCTCAAGCGAGTCCATGTCCACCTGGTTCATCATCTCTCTGATGACCAGATTCTCCTCGGTGATGACCGGATAGTCACGCGTCACGACCGGAAGTTTCGCCTCCTTGTCGAAAACGGCAACGACACCATCGTTCTTGAACGGCACCGTAATTCCTTCAATAGGTTTGACAATTAGCAGATTGTCATTTCCGTAAAGGACTTGTAAATTTTCTTTAACATTTGAAATGTAAGAATCCTGGTTTTCTTTGTCGCAATAAATGATGTAATAAGCGTCATTGCCGGCAAACGCTTCGTTGTCTAAGACAATAACTTCCTTCTGAGCGGTGTTGAAGCCGTCAAGCGCTGTTGCGATGACAAAGCTATCATTATAATAATGAATTTTTAGATTCGGGTTGTCGAACAATCTTTCTGTATCTTTCAGATTTTCAACATTTATTTTCACAAACTGCTGTGAAAATGCGATTGCCGATGTCAGCAGCATCGCGATTAATGCAAGCGTTTTCTTCATTTTTATTACTTTTATTATACCTATTTACCTAAGCACTAACTACCTATTTACCTAAATACTAACTACCTGACCACCTGCTCCGAACGCGTCCCACGGCATACCTTTCGGCATCGGGGCGGTGACGGTTATTTGGGTTTTCAGCGTCGGGTGTTCGAACCCGATTTTGTAAGAATGCAGGCATATCGAGGCATCGGGGTTAGAGCGCGGATAGCCGTATTTCAGGTCGCCTTTTATCGGGCAGCCGATGTGAGCGAGCTGGCATCTGATCTGATGGTGACGGCCTGTAAGCAACTCTACTTCAAGCAGATAATAGTTCTCTGAATGTCCGATGACGCGGTAGCGCAGTGTCGCGAGTTTCGCGCCCGGCGTGCCTTCTTTCACGATGAACGACTTGTTCTGCGTCTCGTTTTTCACGATGTAATCATTCAGCTCACCTGCTTCTTTCGGAGGCTTGTTTTTCACGACGGCGAGGTAAGTCTTGTTGAAATTACGGTCTTTGACCATCACCGTCATGCGGCTGAGCGCCTTGCTGGTGCGTGCGAAGATCACCGCCCCGCTCACCGGACGGTCGAGACGATGCACTAACCCGGCAAACACCTCGCCGGGCTTGTTTTTCGTTTCTTTGATATATGCCTTCACGTCGTCAAGGAGGCAGACATCGCCGGTCTTGTCGCCCTGCACTATCTCAGAAGGCAGCTTGTTCACGATAATCAGATGGTTATCTTCATACAAAATGCGGTCATTTATTTCCATAGAAACACCTTTAATTAATATCTGCGATTTTACGTCTGCAAAAATATGCAAATTAATCAAGATTATTCGCATTGAAATGATAAAAATGTTTAATTTTGCAAATTCTAAATCAATCATAATGAGAAAACTGAATTTGATGATATTTGCGCTGCTTGCGATGGCGATGTCGTCATGCAACACAAAGGTGGATTTGTACAGTGACAAGGGAGACAGCACCGTCGTGTATATGATGCTTGACAGCCACGCCGACACCAATTACGCGAAGATAACCAAGTCGTTCGTCGGAAATGTCAATGAACTCGCACAGAATTACGCGGCGTCGAATTACAGCTACAATGAGATAAAGGCATATCTCCTGAAAGACAAGGTGCCTCAAGACACCATCTGGCTTGACACCGTGTCAAAATGGATTCCGTACGACCCGAACTCGATATTCTACAGCGGGTGTTACCAGACATATTATTACACGGCAAGAAAACTCAATTCAGGCGTGAATTACAAGCTCATCATCAACAGAAACGACGGCGTTACGGTGTCTTCAAACGCCACGACTATTGATAATTTTGAATTCAGCATACCAAATCCAGAGCACGGGGCATCATTGAACATAACATCCCCCGCGTCGGGAACCGTGAAATGGAAAAACAAAGGGCAGAACCTGCAGTCGAATGCCGCGTATTTTGAGGTTGTAGCACATTTCCGTTACAAGGAGATGATGTACGAAGGGGCCGAGCCGACATATAAAGAGATAAAATGGGTCTTGGGAAAAGGAGAAGCCGCGGATTTGTATAACTCGCAATGGTGCTATTACAGCGTGAATTACAACCCGAGCGCACTTTTAAGCGTGATCGGAAACGATCCGTACCTGAAAAACAACAGTCCGTACGGCGTGAAACGTTACATACAGAGAATCAGAGTTGAAATAACAGGCGTGGGCGACGAATTCTATAACTACTTGATTGCGAACAATTCAAGCAGCGCCATCCAAGACACGCCTGATTTCTCAAATATAGAAAACGGCCGGGGTCTCATGTCTTCACGCGTGACCAATACAGCCTATTTGATTCCTAATGAGATTTCGAGAAAAGAGATAATCAGCCGTTTCCCAAGTTATGGTTTTGTCTATGACCCCAATAATCCAATAGATTAATATGTCGTTTTGTCATATCATAATAACATTTTGTCAGTAAATTAAAAAATTTAACGCTTTATAAATAATTGAGAATCAATATTTTGTTGGTTCTCAATTTTTATTTACAACTTTTTGAAGGCATAATTGTTAGATTTTGGCACAAAGATTGATAACGGCGTGTCAGTTTTGAAAAAAATAGTAACAAATAAATAAAGGAGAACAAAATTATGTCAAAGATCATTGGTATTGACTTAGGAACAACCAACTCATGCGTCGCAGTCATGGAAGGCAGCGAGCCAGTAGTTATCCAGAACAGCGAAGGACACCGCACGACACCTTCAATCGTCGCATTCACCGACAACGGCGAGCGCAAGGTCGGCGAACCGGCAAAGCGTCAGGCAATCACGAACCCGTTGAGAACCGTCTATTCAATCAAGCGTTTCATGGGTGAGACATACGACAAGATGCAGAGCGAGATAGGCCGCGTCCCTTACAAAGTAGTTAAAGGACCAAACAACACACCGAGAATCGACATTGACGGCAAGCTTTACACGCCGCAGGAGATTTCGGCGATGACTCTTCAGAAGATGAAGAAGACCGCCGAGGACTACCTCGGACAGACAGTGACGGAAGCCGTCATCACCGTTCCGGCATATTTCAGCGACTCACAGCGCCAGGCCACCAAGGAAGCCGGCGAGATAGCGGGTCTGAAGGTGCGCCGTATCATCAACGAGCCTACAGCGGCGGCGTTGGCCTACGGCCTCGACAAGAAAAAGAGCGATGTCAAAGTCGCGGTCTATGACCTCGGCGGCGGCACATTCGACATCTCAATCCTCGAACTCGGCGACGGCGTGTTTGAAGTGAAATCGACAAACGGCAACACACACCTCGGCGGCGACGACTTCGACGAGAGGATCATCAACTGGCTCGCACAGGAGTTCATGAACGATGAGAGCATCGACCTCCGCAAAGACCCGATGTCGCTCCAGAGACTGAAGGAAGCAGCCGAGAAGGCGAAGATCGAACTGTCGGCATCAACAGAGACAGAGATCAACCTTCCATACATAACGGCCACACAGTCAGGGCCTAAGCACTTGGTGCGCAAGCTCTCGAGAGCCAAGTTCGAGCAGCTCTGCGACGACCTCATCCAGGCCACGATAGCACCGTGCCGCCAAGCTTTGAGCGACGCAGGCATGAGCGTGAGCGAGATCGACGACGTCATCCTCGTGGGCGGCTCGACACGTATCCCGGCCATCCAGAACATCGTCCGTGACTTCTTCAAGAAAGAGCCTTCAAAAGGCGTGAACCCTGACGAGGTGGTCGCCATCGGCGCATCAATACAGGGCGGCGTCCTCACTGGCGAGGTGAAAGACGTGCTTCTGCTCGACGTCACGCCGTTGTCACTCGGCATCGAGACACTCGGCGGCGTGATGACGAAGCTCATCGACTCGAACACCACGATACCTTGTAAGAAGTCGGAAGTGTTCTCGACGGCAGCCGACAACCAGCCGTCGGTCGAGATACACGTCCTTCAGGGCGAACGCCCGATGGCGAACCAGAACAAGACCATCGGCCGCTTCAACCTCGACAACATCCCGCCGGCGCCACGCGGCGTCCCGCAGATCGAGGTCACATTCGACATCGACGCCAACGGCATCCTGAACGTCTCCGCGAAAGACAAGGCGACAGGCAAGAGCCAGAGCATCCGCATCGAGGCATCGTCAGGCCTGAGCGACGACGAGATCAAGAGGATGAAGGCAGAGGCCGAAGCCAACGCCGACGCCGACAAGAGAGAACGCGAGCGCATCGACAAGATCAACGCAGCCGACGCCATGGTCTTCAACACCGAGAAACAGCTGAAGGAATACGGCGACAAGCTCCCGGCCGACAAGAAAGCCGAGATTGAGTCGGCACTCGAGAAGCTGAAGACGGCCCACAAGGCGCAGGACATCGCGGGCATCGACGCGGCGATGAGCGAGATGAACGCCATCTGGCAGAAGGCATCCGAGGAGATGTACAAGAACGCCGGCGCGCAGGGCGGCCCTCAGAACCCGTTCAACGGCGGTCAGCAAGGCCCTCAGAACCCTGGCGGCGACAACGGCGGCAAGGACGACAACGTCACCGATGTTGACTTTGAGGAGGTGAAATAATCCCGAAAGCTCCGAATAGTTAATAAATAAGTAAATCAGCGTGGCTCAATGAGTTGCGCTGATTTTTTGTTGGAAATATTTTTCGATTTTTATGGTTTTATATTGTTTTTTGTTGTATATTTGCAACATATTTGCAACGCGACCTAATTAACGTAAAGGTGCGACTTATTTATACTTATACATACTTGTACAAACCTATAAATTATTTTTTTATGCCAGGAAGCAAATTCAAAATCGAAAAACAATGTGAAGTGTGCGGAAAGATTTTTTTCGCAAAAACAGTCTATTCAAAGTATTGCTGCAAGAACTGCTCTGATGCAGCGTACAGGCAGAACAAACGTGACAAGAAAATAGAACAGCAGCGTGCCGAACTGATTTCACAGATTCCTGCTGAAAGACCTTATATAACAGTTGGCGAAGCCGTGGCTCTCTTCGGAATCAGCCGCGACACAATTTACCGACTAATCAGAAATGGCAACATCCCTTCAATTAACATGGGTGAAAGATTGACGAGAATTTGCAGGACAAACCTTGAAGTCATGTTCGGTTCAGCTAAACCTGTTCCATCAAAACTAATTCAAACCAAGACATCCGTGCTGAAATCAGAACCTTTTGAAAAAGAAAACTGCTATACTATTGGCGAAATCAGCAAAAAGTTTGGAATATCTGACAGCACAGTCCGTAAAACCATCCGCAAGATGAGCATTCCAACTCGGCAGATCGGGAAATATGTGTATGCGCCAAAAAGTGAAATCAACAAAGTGTTTAATGCAAAATAAAACCTCATTATGAAAAGACCACTTTCAAACACAAAAGTAACCGTCAAACTTCGTAAATCCGAATATCATAACGAGTGGTATCTGATAATTGAGAGCTATCCGGTTTTCAAGGCTGGCTCGACAAAGCCCGCCAGAGTCATCGAAGCCGTCAACAGAACCGTCACAACTCCAATCTGGGATAAGACACGGACGGCGAGAACGACCGACACAAGCAAGACTTTCAAACCGAAACGCAATGACAACGGAATAATAATGTGCCGCAGCGAGATAGATCAGGAATCTTGCCTCTATGCCGACAACGTGCGGAAACTGCGCCAGAGAGAGTTCGACAACGCTCAACTTTACAACGACAAAGAGGCTGAATTGGCCGAGCAAAACGAACGCTCACAATGCGATTTCATCGAGTATTTTGAGAAAATAGCGGTCGAAAGGCACAAGACATCTTCCAAGTCAATCATCATAAACTGGAAAAGAGTTACCGAAATGCTTAAGGTTTTCGCCAAAGACGGCAGTATTCTGTTTTCACAGATAGATGTCAAACTTACCGAGGATTTCAGAAGATTCCTGCTTACCGCACCATGCGGAGGCAACAAATCAGGCAATATTTCAATCAACACGGCGGCGACTTATTTCAGCATCTTCAAGGCTGGCCTGAAACAAGCCTTCGTTGACGGATATTTGACCGTTGACCTGTCGGCGAAAATCAAAGGCATCCAAGAGCAGGAACGCCGCAGGGAACACCTCACCGTCGATGAGCTGAACACCCTCGCCCGTACCGAATGCGACCGCCTGATTATGAAACGCGCCGCTCTGTTTTCAGCCCTTACCGGGTTGAGACATTGCGACATTCAGAAACTTCGTTGGTCGGAAATCCAGAAAGACGGCGACATGTACCGACTGAATTTCACCCAGCAGAAGACCAAAGGCGTTGAGTACATGCCAATATCAGAACAGGCGTACCAGCTCTGCGGCGAGCCGCAAGCCCCGGAGCGTCTCGTTTTCGAAGACCTCCCCGACCCGTCATGGATTTCAAAACCACTTGAACGTTGGATAAAGGCGGCGGGCATCACCAGAAAGATTACGTTCCATTGTTTCAGACACACCTACGCGACCCTCCAACTTGCCGGCGGCACCGACATCTACACCGTCAGCAAGATGCTTGGGCACACTAACGTCAGAACCACGCAGGTTTACGCCAAAGTCGTTGACGAAAAGAAAAACAAGGCAACCGAGATAATAAAAATTGACAACCTGAAAACAGAGGAGGAATAAGCTATGAATCTTACCATTATACAAAACATTTGTGATGGCACTTTACGCCCGAATCTGACAAGCGATTTGAAATTTCGAGAGTTGGCAAATATGTTCTCAAATTTGCCTGATAACCTGCAAGCCGTTGAAAGATTGTTCGCAAACAATTTTCCAACACTTCAATTTGACTTTGAGGAGGAACGACCTAATTCTATTGATGAGATTGCACCCGATTCATATACGCCCATCAATGAAAATTACATTTCCAACAAAATGGAACTTGATATACCTAAACCTTCAAATCCAAAAGAAAAGTTTTATCAAGCAATAGTAAACTCAGAAATACAAAGAGTTAAACTTGCAATTATCGACTATGCGCAAAATCAGCGTTCCGACATCGATACACGAAAAAATATAACCGACACACTGAAAAGCATCCTGCATTTTGCCAAACGTTGCAATTCTGATAACGACCCAATAATGTTGGCACTTCGCACCAAGTTGGTATGTTTTTATGTTGAGCTGGTTGCCATCGCTTCGCCATTATTAACCCAGAACAAAAACTATCTTTCGTTTGATGATTTGATGTTTGAAGTGTTTTCAAAATACCCAAATGATGAAGAAACCAACATATACAATAATTTCTGTAATCAAGCAGTTTCGCCCAAAATACCAGCATCGATTGAAAAACAAATCGTTGAATCAAGTCCAGAACTACAACTTCTAAAAACAAAATATGATACGTTTATGGATGCCGTACAATTATACGGTTTTTTAGAATTGTCCAAGTTGAAACAACTCACCCCAGAAAAACAATCTGAACTCGTATTTAATCTTGTGAAATCAATTCCATACGCAATTGCTATGATAAATTTTTTGGAATATCCAAAACATTTGAAGGAAAAATATGATGGGTTTCACACCAAAGAGGCCTTGTATAGACATGTCTCAAAGGCATTAAACACAAGTCATGATACAATCAAAGGTCAATTCCTTGCATATAACAATCCCAACTCAATGAAAGCAATCAATTATACTTCATATCAATATCGTGATGAAGTAAAAATATTCTACGAAAACCTTGTTTGTAAATAATTGATTTTCAATTACTACCCAATTTTACCCAGATTTTGGGGATATAAATACCCAACAACAGGGGAATTTTGACACAAACCTTCCCAACTTCTTTTGCACCATTATTCGATAGTCGAGTAGTGGTTTTCTTGTTATTGGCACACTTGAAAGCCTAATGCCGAAATTTCTTAATAGAAATGACAGAAATTTCATTCAACGATATGCCACAAGCATTGGCGTATCTCATCAGCAAGGTAGAAAAATTGGAAACCTTGTTAAGTGTTCAAACAACATCAAATGTCGAATCTTCCGACCATTGGTTCAACCTGGAAGAACTCTGCGCGTATCTTCCCGACCGTCCGGCCAAGCAGACCGTCTATGGCTGGATTGGGCAGCATTACATCCCTTATCATAAAAAGGGAAAGAAACTCCAGTTTCTGAAATCAGAGATTGACGAATGGCTGATGACCGACAAACGCAAGTCGCTCGCCGAACTGCAAGCAGAAGCGGCACGCTTCGTCGGCAACAAGAAAGGAGGCCTGAGATGAGCGAACCCAAATCACTGGCACAGATCATTGGCGAAATGGTCGCCGACAGCTCAAACCCAATCGGACAACAACTCAGAAGATGTCCGCTCGTCCGCACAGAACTTATTAACAAGGGAGTTCTGCTGGAAGATGACGAAGACTCTGTCGAACAGGCAATCCTCGAAGATTGGATTGACAACCAAGATGTAATGAGTCGCCTCCACATCAGCGTCCGTACCTTGCAGAAACTCCGTTCCAATGGCATCCTTCCATACACAAAGGTAAACGGGAAAATCTATTATCTCCGTCAGGATGTCGAAGAATTACTCAACAGAAACTACGGGAGGAAGCAGCAATGATAACGAAGGAGGATATATTGGCGAAAACTCATTATGGGCTGAACATCTATTCACACATTTTGAGACGCTTTTATCCCGATGAAATTGTCATGCACCTCGTTGGCAGGGATTGCGGCTGGTGCCGCAACCCTTTCGCCAACGGCGAACCGACACTCCACATCTGGATAATGAAGTACCCCGACATGATTCGGCCAATCACACAGCTGCCAGCCGAAAAAGCCTGTCACGAAGACACCAGCCGCACCATCGCCGACGGCGACGCTTTCGATTTCGCCGAACTCTATTATCATCAGTCGGGCGATGAACTGTTGCAGACGCTCAACAAGGAACTGCATCTGAATCTTGATGAAAACCATTCGTTTTACAATCATACGGCAGAAGAGAAATCCGTTGTCGTGATCAAAAAACCATCACCGCAATTCTCGTTTTTCAGAGCACCGATAACCAATGTCAAGCCATATCGAAACATCACGTTGTCAGACGCTTACAAATATATCGTGAGCGATTACGCCAAGGAAAGGACGGCAAAACTCCGCTCGATAAGCGATGTGAAAAAAGCCCGAGCGTTCAAGGCGGAACATTTCGACTATTGCACATTCTCCGGCATTTTCTCAAAACGAAGCGACAAACTTTTGGTCAGACATTCAGGGCTTATCTGCATCGATTTTGATCATCTGAAAAACCTCGAATCGGTGTTCAACCGCCTCGTCGATGATGAGCATTTTGAAACGCAGCTTCTTTTCCGAATTCCTTCCGGCGACGGCCTGAAATGGATAGTCACGATTGACATCACCGAACAGATGCCGCACGCAAAATATTTCAAGGCAATATCAAACTATCTTCAGAAAACCTACAATCTCGAGGCCGACAAATCAGGCAGGGACATCCCTCGCGCATGTTTCCTGCCACACGATTCTCAAGCATATATCAACCCAGCAATTCAACACGACCATGAATAAAAAGACTTTCAATCCAAACGAATGGCTCGATGAAGAGCCGTCAATATCTGCCGAATCCAAAATTGATAACGAAAAACCAGTGCCTGTTGAGCAGGAAATCAACGAACTTGTTTCTCGTGTCGAATCAGCCGCCATCGACATTGCACCGACCTATTCCGATTGGAGAGACATAGGCTTCGCGCTTGCCGACGCACTCGGCGAAAACGGCAGGGATTACTATCAACGTCTCAGTCGTTTTTATCCAAATTACAACTCTGTCGAAACCGACCGGCAGTTTTCGTCTTGCCTTAATGCACACGGACACGGCATCACAGTCAAGACATTGTTTCATCTCGCAAAACAAGCAGGAATCGATCTCCACAGCACTTCAAAATCATCAAGTCAGTTCACGCCAAACACCCTTAAAACCTCAAAAACCGCAGTTGAGGTTTATGAGGTTTTTGAGGATAACGAATCTGTTACCAACGAGCAGATGCCCACATTCCATGAAAGCATCAAAGATACAATTCCAGATTTCTTCAAAAATATTGTCGTTTTGGCAAACTCGCCGGAAGATGCCGACCTTCTTCTGTTGGGTTCACTGACAGTGTTGTCTGCGTGTTTGCCGAACATCAGCGGCATTTACGACGGTCGTGAAGTTTATCCAAACCTGTTTCTGTTCGTTACCGCACAGGCATCAGCTGGCAAAGGTCGCCTGTCGCTTTGCCGTCATCTTATCGAGCCGATTCACAAACAGTTGCGCGAGCAATATGCAGTTGCCATGGAACAATATAGGCGTCAGCAGGCCGAATATGTTATGAACAAGAAAAACCCCGATGCCGAGCCGCCACAGGAACCGCCGCTAAAAACACTGCTTATCCCAGCCAACAGCAGTTCAACGGCTGTTTATCAAGTTCTTAACAACAATAACGGTGTCGGACTTATCTTTGAAACAGAAGGCGACACCCTCGCTAATACTTTCAAATCCGACTTCGGTAATTTCTCCGACGGTTTCCGCAAGGCATTCCATCACGAGACAATCTCCTACAACCGCCGCAAAGACCATGAATTTGTCGAACTATCCCGACCGCGTTTGTCGGCACTGCTTTCCGGCACTCCGCGTCAGATACTGTCACTCATTCCCGATGCTGAAAACGGTCTGTTCAGTCGTTTCATCTTCTATTGTTTAAATGTCCGGCTGGTCTGGAACGATGTGTTTGCAGTCCGCGATGTGACGATCGACAGTTATTTTGAACGTTTTGGAGAACAATTTTTCAATCTGTACAAAACATTGCAGATGTCACAGCCTATTCGTTTCTCATTAACCGCTCAACAGCAAGCTGAGTTTCATGCATTTTTTGAGCAGGTACAAACCGAGTATTCTTCCGTCTTTGGAACCGACTTTATCGCTTCCGTGCGCCGTCTTGGGCTTATAACATTCCGCATCGCAATGATTTTCACATCACTGCGCATCATTGAAATTGGCGAGTTTCAAACCACATTGTTTTGTTCCGACAGCGACTTCCAAGCCACAAAAACGATGGTTGAAATCCTGCTCAAGCACACCGCAAAAGTCTATCAACTCCTGCCGTCCGTCACCACCGAGACAGCCATTGGCAGCAAGAATCAACTCAAACAACATTATTTCGGCACTTTGCCGCCCGACTTCGATAAACAGACAGCCATGGCAGCTGCCCAGAAGCAAGGCATACCACCCAAGACCGCCGAGCGTTACCTAAAGCAATGGTGTTTGTCCGGACAACTAAACCACACCGCACACGGGAAATATAGTAAACCATAAGTTTTCTATTTTGCCGTTCTCACTTTACAAAGCCCTGAATTATCAGGGCTTTGTTCTTTTTTCAAACACTCTTGTTCAAAACTTAATACAAAAACAACACCCCATGTCAGGGAAATTTCGTATTTTTGCACAAATTCTTCAAGAAACAATAATGGCAAAAGAAATGTTGTTACCAAACAGACTAAAAGAGATTAGATTACAATCAAATATGCCACAAAGGAAGATTGCGGCAGAACTTGATATAGATACCGCAACCTATTGCAAATACGAGAATGGTGTTATGCGTATGAGCATAGCCCAACTCGAAAAAATAATAAAATGCCTAAATGCCAATCATGATGAACTTCTCACGCTATGGCAAGCCGACCAATTTTGTAATGCCGTTTCAACAGACATGCCAATAGCAAAAGAAGCGATGGAAATAGTAATTAACCAGTATCAAGCACAAAAATAATGGCAAAAGTCGTAAAATATACTATCCCAGAACCCGTTCCGCAAATCGTAGCAGAAAGCCGTTCACCATATGGATTGCAGACTTACATCAGTTTGTTCAGTAGTGCTGGCGTTGGCTGTTATGGTTTCAAGGAGGAAAATTTCTATTGCATTGCTACTGTTGAACTTTTGGAACGTAGATTGAAAATTCAAAAATATAACAACAAGTGCATTTTTGACAGTGGTTACATTTGTGGGGATATGACCACGCAAGAAACAAAAGATAAGGTATTCAACGAATTGGCTATGTGGAAACGCTACTACAATATGGACAATTTAGACGTTCTCATTGCCACCCCACCATGTCAAGGTATGTCCGTAGCAAATCACAAGAAGAAAGACGAGTTGAAAAGGAATTCCCTTGTTGTGGAATCCATATCAATGACAAAAAAAATAAAGCCCAAATTCTTTATTTTCGAGAATGTACGTGCGTTCCTAAATTCTGTTTGCACTGATATAGACGGGAATGATAAGACTATTCGTCAAGCGATAGACAATAATCTTTCAGGGCAATACAACATTTGCTACCAAGTGTTGAATTTCAAAGATTATGGTTGTCCGTCAAGCCGCACACGTACTCTTGTTATTGGTGTACGTAAAGATTTGAAAGAAATAACCCCTTTGGATTTATACCCAGATTTGCAACCCGAACGAACTTTGCGCCAGGTTATCGGACATTTGCCCTCTCTCAAAAAAATGGGCGAAATATCAAAGGACGATATATATCACAACTTCCGCATTTATGCACCACACATGGAATGCTGGATTGCCGACATAAAAGAGGGTCAATCCGCTTTTGACAACATAGATGTTTACCCATCATTAAACGTAGCATAGTATTTATGGAACATATTACATCAGGCAATATTATCATCTCACAGGATTATCAACAATGGCGCAAAGAAATTGTATCGTTAATAGAGCAATCCAAGTTGCAAGCAGTGCTAAATGTAAATAAAGAAATGCTTGCTCTCTATTGGAAGATTGGCAATGATATTCTGAAAAAACAAGAACAATTAGGATGGGGAGCTCAAGTTATCAATCAATTATCCAAAGACTTAACCAAGATATTTCCTGACGACAGAGGATATTCTGAACGAAATTTGAGAAACATGAAACGTTTTGCTGAAGAGTATCCTGATTTCCCGTTTGTTCAAGTCCCCTTTTCAATATTGTCACAGAACAACTTTTGGCAAGTCGCACTTGCCGAAAGTGGAACATCTACAATTTGGCAAGTTCCGCTTGCCAAAATAGAAAAGGATGGAGAAGTATTTGTGAATGTGCCACTTACACAAATAACCTGGTATCATCATATATCTCTCATTTCCAAAATTGAAACTCTTGAAGAGCGTGCTTTCTATATTAACGTGAGTTCGACCAAATTAACGGCTTGAAACCAAAACAGTTATGGAAA
>JAKSNA010000016.1 GCA_024400295.1 Bacteroidales bacterium
TAATTGTAAATGTTTTGTTTGCAACATCAACACCTTCGTCTCCACCGACAGAACTTAACATCGCTTCATCTACTGATAATTGATAAGACATTGTCTTATTTGGATTGTTTTTGAACAATCTAACTGTTTTGGTAATATACCCAGGAGCTTCAAATTTTAAAATCACAAAGTCCTCATTCCTGCTGAATTTCACATCATAACTGCCATTTCCAACCTCTTGCCCGTTATAGAAAATTTTGGCGTTCTCCGGAATAACAAAGACTTTCTTCCGTTGCGCAGAGGCAATATTTGGTATTGAAGTCAAAAAAAGTAAAGAAGTGAAAATCAATATCAATTTGTTTTTCATTTTAATTTTCGCCGGTTATATCCCATCGGCACATCGGTTTTTTTGTAAATGATTTTTATTTTTTTTCGTGCCGAAGGTCTCATTGTAGAATACACACAAAAAAAAGCGTGGCACCTTTTCGCTTTCATCGGATTTCTTGAGGTCTTCGACTACCTTTTCCTCCCAATTACAACGAGTAAAGCCCACGCCTGTTGGCGGGAGCGCCGTTGCTTTACCCTGGAGGAAATTTTTGAAAGTGTCGAAGTTTCAAGAAATCCAGTTAAGCTACTTCGCTTTTCCTTATTCTATGATGTGCATGCCGCTTGATGCGTCTATCTCATAGGCCAAATGTTTGGTTAATAATTAGTTATCAGTCTTTGTGATTATCAATAGGATAATCTGTTTCAGATAAATCCCATAAGGAATTTTCGGCGCAAAAATACAAAAATTAAAACAAACATTCACAAAAAAAGTGAATATTTGTTTTTGTATGAAGAATGCTCACAATCCTATTATCACCACACGCGGAGAAGTGATTATGATTATTATTCTTTCACCAGTTTGAAAAATACCGAAATCTCTTCCTGGTCTAAAATCATTCTGACATCGAATTCTTTTTCTTGAGGCAGATACCCGTCTTTTTCGCAACGCAGGATTATTCTGACATTGCCGGCCGTCTGACGAGTCAAGCCGTTGATGTCTAATGATTTGGTTGACTCGTATGGTGTAGTTTGCATATAATTGTTGTTCGTGCTTTTCACGTTAGGCGTTGTGCTGACAACTCTCCAAAACACATCAGCTCCTTGCGGTCTTGACTGTATGTCCCAACGAACAATGACATCTTTCAATGACTGTGTGTCTGCCGGGCTTTCAGTTTTTACGGCACCATGGTTAGTTGAATAGCCCGAATTATTGTTATTATTTTGGTTGTTGTGATTATCTATATTGTAATTGCTATTATGGTCATTGTCATTGTCACTGCTTGTTTTGGTGAATGTCAATTCATCATATATTTTTTGTGCATTGTCTTCGAACACGAATGTGTTAATGTCTCCGTAAGGTTTTAAGACTATATCTTTATATTCATATCCGTTAGGTTCAATAATCATGATGTTGGTGACATCTTCCGGTATGGTTTCGAAAAACAGTGAGTATTCCCATACGCCTTTATTGATTGTCTTCAAGTTTTTGCCTGTCGCATCTATGATGTTGATGTTTGATGTGTTTATCAACGAGTATTGACCGCCATTTGACACATCTTCGATATATGTCTGCCTTGAGATTCCGATCTGTTGAGATGGTTCTGTCACAACGATTTTCAAGGTGACTTTTGTGTAGGCTTCTCTGTTCTCTATCTTTGTGATAAAAGTTCGGTTGTCTTTGTTGTCTCCGTTTGCGTATGTGGATAACTCTTTTGTGTTGCCGAACAGCTCGTTTGCCAACGCTTCCGAGATTTCTACCAGTTCTCCGAGCGAGGATAATCTTGAATATTTTCTTGATGTCTTCCACACTCTTGAAGTTTTGATATCCAACAGTCTCGCGACAATATAATATTCGTCTCCGAATTTCGTGATTTCAGCCACACACACGTTGCTGGCACCATATTTCTTCCCTAAATCATATAGTTTGGCATCGTCTATTTCGTAATTTTCACGTTCCTGCTCGACTTGTGACACGAAGTCGGCAGTGCGTTCGACGGCGATATAATCGTTGGCCTTGGTGATGGCCGACACCAATTCGCTGCCTAAGATGGTTTTGGTTTCGGGCGATATTCCTTCGGCAGATGTGACGTAAACTGCTACGGTTTTTTGGCTGAATGCCATCAGAGGCAACATCAAACCTATTATGATTGCTGAGATTTTCTTCATGATTTTAAATGAATAATAAGATGTTAAAGTGTGTCTTTAACACACTTTAACATCTTGATACAACAGTTATTGCTATTCGTCCTCTTTTATAAGTCTGAAAAAAGCTGAAATTTCTTCCTGGTCTAAAACCATTCTGACATTAAATTCTTTTTCTTGTGGCAGATAACCTTCTTTCTCGCAACGCAGGATAATTCTAACATTACCGGAATTCTGATACGACAAACCTTTAATATCCAACGATTTAGTTGCTTCGTATGGCGTGGTTTGCAGATATTTGTTGTTTGTACTCTTCACCTCCGGCGTCTTGCTTGCGACTCGCCAGAATATATCTGCACCTTGCGGACGTGACTGCACATCCCAACGGACAATTGAATTTTCCAAATCGGTATCACCATTCCCTTGAACAACTTCTTTCGGTTCCTCTTTCTTAGGTTCCTCTCTCTTAGGTTGATTATTCTTTGCCCGCATGAAAATCATAATCGATTTGGATTCAGGACGAGTAACGGCACCAGTAGCAGCATCGATACTGCCGCTGAGAATAAACCCCGGTCCCGTCAATAAATCCAACAAACAAACTGGATTGAATTTTTTATTGACAGTCACAGAACCTACCATTTCAGAATTCTCTGCATAAATCACAGATGGTTTATATCCTCTTCTGACTTTCACCTTGGTGGGTCCCATTACGTTAAAATAAGTTTGTCCTCCATCAACAGTGATATTCACCGGATCGTAAGAATTTGTTGACACTGTTACTTTTGCTTTAGTTCCTGATAAAATTGTCGCACAAGATGTCAACATTACAGATGACACTAATATGATCAGTAGTGTTTTTCTCATTTTAATTTTTGCCAAGTTATATCCCATTAGGCTCGTCGGTTTTGAAATTGTTTATGAATAATTATGATTGATTTATATTCCCTCAAAAGATTCCATATAATCAAGTGAATAACAATATGTTACTATTCGCCCTCTGATACAAGTCTGAAAAAAGCTGAAATTTCTTCCTGGTCTAAAACCATTCTGACATTATATTCTTTTTCTTGTGGCAGATAACCTTCTTTTTCACAGCGTAGTATTATACTGACATTGCTGGCTGCTTCAGCAGTCAAGCCCTTGATGTCCAAGGCTTTTGTCGCTTCGTAAGGTGTGGTCTGCAAATATTTGTTGTTGGTGCTTTTTACTTCCGGTGTCCTACTCACCACACGCCAGAATATATCCGCACCTTGCGGACGTGACTGCACATCCCAACGGATGATGGTGTTTTCCAAATCAGTGTCGCCATATCCTTGAACTTCCTTTTGAGGTCCCTCATTGGACGGTTGTTGTATGTTTTGCGAATTGTTTTGGCTTTTTGACATTTTCTGTAAAATAGCAAAATCTATAGTGTTGTTGATTCTGTCGAAACCTTTGTTTCCATTTTCTTCAACACAAGTTATTCCGAGTTCGACAGGTTTAATAACTATTCTCACAAACTTTTTATCACCCGCATTTAAAGAGAATGTTTTGGTAAAAGAAGCACCGTTGCTTTTGGCTTTTTCATAAGTCATCGAAAAACCATTGTAATAATTTAGTACATAAGTACCTGGGTCAACATCTATTCTAATGCAATCGCCACCTTTTACTTGCCCTAAATTAATTTCATTTAGTTCCAAATAATGAACCAAAGTTGCACCAACAAGAGATGGTCTTTTGATGTAAATGTGGGCTTTGTTGTTGGGAATTTCATTTGCAACTGATTTTTTTGATGTTCCGCAGCTCGATAGTCCAGAAGCTGCAACTATTGCAAAAATTGTGAGTATAAATAATCTTTTCATCTTTATGTGTACTCTGTTAATTTTAATAATGATTTCCATTTATGTGCCATTATTAGTTCCTGCACACAAAAAAAAGCGTGGCACTTTTTCGCCTTCATTGGAACTTTTGAGGTCTTGGACTACCTTTGACATTCCCAATTACAACGAGTAAAGCCCACGCCTGTTGGCGGGAGCGCCGTTGCTTTACTCCGGGAATGTCCTGTTTGAAAGTGTCCAAGTTTCAAAAGTTCCAGTGCAAGCTACTTCGCTTTTCCTTATTCTATGATGTGCATACCGCTTGATGCGTCTATCTCATAGGCAAAATGTTTGGTTAATAATCAGTTTGTTATTTTTTTACTTCAGCAGTTTCACCTTCAGCGTCTCGATCATATCGACGGTCATCTTGTCGAGGTCGTACTTCGGGTTCCAGCCCCACTCGTTGCGGGCGCAGCTGTCGTCCATCTTGTTCGGCCATGAGTCGGCGATGGCCTGACGGATCGGGTCGAACTTGTACTCCATCTCGAAGTTCGGATAGTACTTCTTGATGGCGTTGTAGATAATCTCCGGGTCGAAGCTCATGCTTGTGACGTTGAATGAGTTGCGGTGGACGAGCTTTTTCGGGTCGGCCTCCATGATGTTGACCATCGCGTCGAGTGCGTCGGGCATGTACATCATGTCCATGAACGTTCCTTTCGCTATCGGGCAGATGAACTTCTCGCCCTTGACGGCCGAATAATAAATCTCGACGGCGTAATCCGTGGTGCCTCCGCCTGGAAGTGTCAGGTTGGAGATGAGTCCCGGGAATCTGACGGAACGCGTGTCAACGCCGAAACGCGTGAAGTAATAGTCGCTCAACAGCTCGCCTGTCACCTTCGTCACGCCGTAAATCGTGTTAGGACGCTGTATGGTGTCCTGAGGCGTGTTGTCACGAGGTGTCGAGGTGCCGAAAGCGCCGATTGATGACGGAGTGAACACGGCGCAGCCGAAGAGACGCGCCACTTCGAGGCAGTTCACCAGACTTCCTATGCCGACGTTCCAGCCGAGCATCGGGTTTTTCTCTGCCGTTGCGGAGAGGATCGCCGCGAGGTTGTAGATGGTGTCGATGTTATATCTCTTCACGACTTCAGCAATCTGCATTATCTGTGTCGAGTCGATTCTCTCAAAAGGCCCGTTCTCGACGATTTCACCTGTCAAAGGGCGAAGGTCGCTGGCGACCACGTTCTGGTTTCCGTAGATGCCGCGGAGCTTCTTTACCAATTCCGTTCCGATCTGACCGCCGGAACCAACGATTAATATCTTTTTCATATTGAAATGTGACCGCATTGCGGTTCTTTTAACTTTGCTCTTTTAACTTTTAACTATTTAATAACTCCTAATTCCTTGCCGATTTTCACGAATGCTGCGATACACTTGTCGAGATGTTCTTTCTCGTGTGCTGCCGAGATCTGGACGCGGATACGTGCCTGTCCTTTGGGGACGACCGGATAATAGAATCCTGTCACGAAGATGCCTTCTTCCTGCATCTTGGCGGCGAACTTCTGTGAGAGCGGCGCATCGTAGAGCATGACAGCGCAGATGGCTGACTCCGACGGCTTGCAGTCGAAGCCGGCTGCGAGCATCTGTTTGATGAAGTAGTCGGTGTTGGCGTGGAGCTTGTCCTGAAGCTCGTTGGTCTCTGTCATCATCTCGAACATACGGATGCCGGCTGCCACGAGGCCCGGCGCCATCGAGTTGGAGAAGAGGTACGGACGTGAGCGCTGACGGAGCATGTCGATGATTTCCTTTCTGCCTGTCGTGAAGCCGCCCATCGCGCCGCCGAATGCCTTGCCGAGTGTGCCGGTGAGTATCTCGACCTTGCCGCGGAGGTTGTAGCGCTCTGTCACGCCACGGCCTGTCTTGCCGACGACACCTGCGGAATGACTTTCGTCAACCATGACCATCGCGTCGTATTTCTGCGCGAGTTCGTAGATCTTGTCGAGAGGGCAGACGTTGCCGTCCATTGAGAACACGCCGTCGGTGACGATGAGGCGGAAGCGGCATTTCTGCGCGTCCTGAAGCTGCTTCTCGAGGTCGGCCATGTCGGCGTTGGCGTAGCGGAAACGCTGTGCCTTGCAGAGACGCACGCCGTCGATGATGGAGGCGTGGTTCAGCGAGTCGCTGATGATGGCGTCGTCGGCGCCGAGCAACGGCTCGAACACGCCGCCGTTCGCGTCGAAGCATGCCGCATATAAGATGGTGTCTTCAGTACCGAAGAACTCGGCGATCTTCTGCTCGAGCTTCTTGTGCAGGTCCTGGCAACCGCAGATGAAACGCACCGAGGCCATGCCGAAGCCGCGCTCGTCCATGCCTTTCTTCGCCGCCGCGATAAGCTCCGGGTTGTTGCCCAAACCGAGGTAGTTGTTCGCGCAGAAGTTCAGGCATTTCTTGCCTTTCACGAGGATTTCAGCACCCTGAGGGCTTTCGATGATACGTTCATTCTTGTACAGTCCGTCGGCTTCAATCTGAGCCAATTCCTGCTGTAAGTACTTTTGGAAATTTGTGTACATGATATGTGTATTTTAAAAATTTTCTTGGGCGCAAAAATACAAAATCCGTTGGAAAAATGTATCGGTTTTCTTTAATTTATTTTACATGTTCAAAACTGACGGGAAAATGTGCTTTTATCTGTCAAAATAACAGTGGTACAAATTTTCGATTCAATGCTAAATTTGTACCAAGTTATTCTATATCGTTTAATGTTAATAAGTTACAATCGGACATTTGCAGTGATTTGTCACCTGAATATATCACATTGCATTGTTCCGTTGTCGCCGATGACAAACTTGCCCAATAGCGTAAACCTTTGGTGAAGTCGGATGAAAACGTTTTTCCTGATTTGATTTCGTATGCGAATTGTCTGTCGCCGACGGTCTTTATCAAGTCTATTTCATGCCCTTTGCTGTCGCGCCAAAACGACAGGCCGGATTCTTCGCCTTGGTTATATGCTTTTTTAATGAATTGATTTATCACGTAATTTTCAAACAATCCGCCTCGGAGATAATGATTTTCAAGTTGTTGTGAGTTGTTTATCTCGAGAAGCGAACAGGCGAGACCTGTGTCGTGGAAATACAGTTTTGGCGATTTCACGAGTCTTTTTGAGAAATTGTTGAAATTGGGGCGAAGAACATAGACGATGTAGCTTGTCTCCAGCACACTCAGCCACGCTTGGGCTGTTGTGACAGCAATGCCGCAATCGTTGGCGAGTGAGGAGAAATTGATAATTTGCCCGATCCGTCCTGCGCATAATTTTATGAATTTCACAAACAAACCTAAATCGGAGATGTTTTTCAGCTGCCTGATGTCGCGTTCAACGTATGTCCTTATGTAGTAAGGGTAATATTCCGTCGGCAGCATTTTTTTGTCGTGAAGACGAGGGTATCCGCCTTCAAATATTTCCTCTTCGACTGTTTCTGCCAAGATCCCGCCATTAATCAATTCTTTTCTGGAGAAAGGCAGTAGCTCAAGAATCGCCACACGTCCCGCCAAAGACTGTGAGATTTGTTGCATCAATGAGAAATTCTGCGAGCCTGACAGGATGTACATCCCGTCTTTTCTATACATATCTACATGTGTTTGCAGGTAGGAAAAAAGACTTGGCACCAACTGGGCTTCGTCGATTATCGTCTTGTCGGGGTGCGATGCTATGAAACCTCGCGGGTCGTCATTGGCAAACGCCCTTTGGTCCAAATCTTCCAATGAAACATATTGATAGTCAGGGAATACGTGCTGCAGTAATGTCGATTTCCCCGATTGCCTTGGGCCTGTCAGCAACACAATGGGGTAGATCTCCATCATTCTGCGCAGCTTTGCGGTAATAAGTCGTTCTATCATGGCAAACTAAAATTTCCACAAAGATAGCACAAATTTTCGATTCAATGCTAAATTTGCACCGAAAAAATGATGTTATCAGTTTTTATTTCTCTTTCGTCCAGGCATCGACAATCATCATCAGGGCTCCGTCGCCGCAGACGTTGACGGCTGTGCCGAGGCTGTCGAGGGCGATGCTCAACGAGACTGTGATTGCGATCATGTCGGGGCTGAAGCCGAGCATGACCTCAATCATCCCGACGGCGGCCATGATGACTCCGCCGGGGACGCCCGGAGCCGCAAGCACCGTGATGGAGAATATCATGATGAAGCCGAGGAATTGCATTGTGGTATATGGTACGCCGAACATCAGCATCGTGGCGACGGTGATTGCCACGGTTCTGACAGCGGCGCCGCTAAGGTGGATGTTGGCGCACATCGGGATGACGAAATCGACGACGTTCTTGCGCGCCCCCATCTTCCCGGCGCATCGCAACGTCACGGGGAGCGTCGCCGCCGACGACGATGACGCGAGCGCCGTTATCAACGCGGGAAACATGATTTTCAACAGC
Organism: Bacteroidales bacterium; assembly: GCA_024400295.1. Classification (GTDB taxonomy): domain Bacteria; phylum Bacteroidota; class Bacteroidia; order Bacteroidales; family F082; genus Limimorpha. The sequence continues at coordinate 8,408 of JAKSNA010000016.1, forward strand.
TTGAATGGATTCCTGCGGCTCACGAGTCCGGCGATGGCGTATTGTGCAAGAAGCACCACGATGAAGAGAATCACCATGACGACAATCACCTTTAAATATACGTGCGTCACCATCTTCATCTCACCCGAGACCTGCATCTTCATGAACATCCCGAAGATGTACAGCGGCAGCAGCGGCAGCACGACCTTCGTGATTATCATCATCACGACATCGCGAAGCTCGGTGACGAAGCCTTTTATCACTGGCATTTTGAATTTCAGTATGGCGAGGCCGAACATGAAGCTGAGCAGCAGGGCCGACATCGTGTCCATTATCGGAGGGAAGGAGAACGTGAAATACGGCGCGAGGTCCTCGGCGGAGACGGCTCCTCCAAAGGAACTTCCCGTCTCGGCTTTCATTGTGACAATCTTCGGGAAGACGACGTCGCTCACTCCGTATGTGAACATCCCGGCAAGGACGGTCGATGCGTATGCTAACAAAAGGGTGATTACCAGCATCTTGCCGGCGCCGTTGCCGGTGTCGGCGATGGCGACTGTGACAAGTGCTAAGATGAGCAGAGGCACCGTGAAGCTGAGGAGCGATGAAAACACCGCGTTGAAGGTGGTGAAGATCCTGACGAACCACAGCGGCGCGAACGACCCGAATGCGATTCCAAGTGCAATCATCGTCACCACGGCCACGATGAGATTGCCGGAGAAAAATCCCCAGATTTTCAAAAGTCTCTCTTTCATTTATTTTTCGTTTTTATGTTTCCAGAAATCGGCGTTTTTTATGTTTAACTCATCAGGGTCGAAAACAGGCTCTTCGCCTTCTTTCTCCTGTTTTTCGTACGAGCGCAGGCAGCGGAACACGACGGGCGAGAGCAGCAGGATGGCGATGATGTTTATCCATGCCATCATGCCGACGCCGATGTCGGCGAGGTTCCATATGGTGCCGGCTTCAATGACGGTGCCTAAGAACACCATGATGATGATGACTGCGCGGAAGATGTTGATTACGAGATGTTCATGTCTGCCTTTGTGAAACAGATATGAGATGTTTGTTTCGGAATTGTAATAATACGCCAGCACTGTCGTGAATGCGAAGAACAGCAGCGCTATCGAAATGACGATTCCTGCGGCGTAGTCACCTGTCAGTGTGGCGACGGCCGATGTGGTGTACGACACATCCGGCTCGCCGAGTTCGGCGACGGGGGAGTGGAAGATGATGTTGCCCTGCGGGTCGATGACGTTGTAGGTCTGGCATGCCAAGATCATGACGGCTGTTGCCGTGCAGACCATCAGGGTGTCGATATATACCGAAAACGCCTGGACGAGACCTTGTTTCACGGGGTGTGACACGTTTGCGGAAGCCGAGACGATGGCGCCCGAGCCTTGTCCTGCCTCGTTGGAGTACAGCCCGCGTTTCACGCCCATGGAGATGGTCCAGCCCATGATGCCTGCGAACGCCTCGTTGAACCCGAAGGCGCTTCTTATCATGTTTGAAAATGCCGCCGGCACTTCGGAGGCGTTGACGACCAGAATCACTATCGAAAGTGTTATGTATCCTATCGCCATGAAAGGTGTCACGATCTCCGCAATCTTGGCGATTCGCTTCACGCCGCCGATGATTATCAGCGCCAAAAGCACTGCCAATACGACACCTACAATCCACTTTTCAACTCCGAACGTGTTGTGAAATGATGTCGCAATCCCGTTTGATTGTATTTGTGGCGACAGGAAGCCGAGTCCGATGACGGCGGCGACGGCGAAAACCGTGGCGAACACTTTGGAGTGGAGTCCTTTCTCGATGTAATAGGCCGGGCCGCCACGGAACTGCCCGTCGTGCTCGTCCTTGAAGACCTGCGCCAATGTCGATTCCGCGAAGGCGGTGGAGGCCCCGAAGAACGCCACGATCCACATCCACACTATCGCGCCCGGCCCGCCGAACCCGATGGCGGTGGCAACTCCCATGATGTTGCCCGTGCCGACCCGCCCCGACAAGGCCATGGCGAAAGCCTGAAACGACGTCACCCCGTTTTCTTTGTCCCTGTTATCGGATGAAAATAGCAGACGCACCATCGTTTTCATACGCCTTATCTGCACAAAACGCAGCCCGAACGAAAAGTACAAGCCCGTCAGGAGACATAAAATGACCAATACCGGACTCCAAATCCAACCGCATATTAAATCTATTACATGACTCATATTACTGATTTATAAAACGTTACATTAAATTTTCATCATATATCCCGCACATGTCATTAATCTTGACGATGAAAGGAATTTGAGCTGCAAATTTATATAATTTTTCAAATGAAATGATTTAAAAAATCTGTTTTCTGTTTGTTGGAAAATAAATATTATCTTTGCAAAAATTTTTACAAAATGGAAAACGCATTATACATTTACAATAGTTTGAAAAGAATCAAAGAGCCTTTCAAACCGATTCATGAAGGACATGTCGGCATGTACGTCTGCGGCCCGACCGTCTATGGCGACGCTCATCTCGGACACGCCCGTCCGGCAATAACATTCGACTTGGTTTTCAGATACTTGAAACATCTCGGATATAAAGTCCGCTACGTCCGCAACATCACCGATGTCGGGCATCTCGAACACGATGCCGACGAAGGCGAGGACAAGATCGCGAAGAAAGCCCGTCTCGAAGACCTCGAACCGATGGAAGTGGCCCAATATTACACCGTCAGATACCATCAGGCGATGGACAGGCTCAATGTTCTCCGTCCTTCAATCGAACCTCACGCCTCCGGCCATATCATCGAGCAGATTGCCATGATACAGAAGATTTTAGATGCTGGTTTTGCTTACGTTGAGAACGGCTCGGTCTATTTCGACATCAAGAAATACAGCGAGAAATATCATTACGGCATCCTTTCGGGAAGAAACATCGAGGAGATGCTCAACAACACGCGCGAACTCGCCGGACAGAGCGAGAAGCACAACCAGATTGACTTCGCCTTGTGGAAGAAGGCCGAGCCGAAACACATCATGCGCTGGCCTTCGCCGTGGAGCGACGGCTTCCCGGGCTGGCACATGGAATGCTCGGCGATGGGCTGCAAATACCTCGGCGAGGAGTTCGACATCCACGGCGGCGGCATGGACCTCATGTTCCCGCACCATGAGTCGGAGATAGCACAGTCGATGGCCGCCAACGGCAAGGCGCCGGTGCGCTACTGGATGCATAACAACATGATTACCATAGCCGGACAGAAGATGGGCAAGTCGCTCGGCAACTTCATCACGCTGCCGGAGTTCTTCGCCGGAAGCCATAAGAACGCGAAAGGCGAGGAGATGCTCGCGCAGCCTTACAGCCCGATGACAATCCGTTTCTTCATCCTTCAGGCGCAATATCGCAGCACCGTCGATTTCTCCAACGAGGCGCTTCAGGCTGCCGAAAAAGGCTATAAACGCCTCATGGAAGCCGTTGACCTCCTCGATAGACTTTCATCCACTGACGGCGCGGAAGACCTTGGCGTCCGGAAGATTATGGATGCCTGCTACGACGCGATGAACGACGACTTCAACAGCCCCATCGTGATAGCGAACCTCTTCGAGGCGGCACGTATCATCAATTCTGTCAAAGACGGTCACTCGAATATCAATCAAGCTGAACTCGACCTTTTGAAGAAGCTTATCCAAACGTTCGTGTTCGACATCCTCGGTCTCGTGAAGGCTGACGGCGGCAACGACGGCGACGGCATCGTTGACGGCTTGATGAACACCATCATCGACATCAGGAAGGAAGCCCGCGCGAAGAAAGACTGGGCCACCTCCGACCTCATCCGCGACAAGCTCGCCGCCCTCGACATCGTTCTGAAAGACGGAAAAGAGGGGACGACGTGGAGCAGGAAATAGTCTTTAGTTGTTAGTCTTTAGTCGTTAGTTATCGGATGCTGATGAAGCTGAAGGCTAACAACTGATTTTAATAAATTCCAAAAAACCAAAATATGAAATATAGTGATTACAAACAGCTTATAGTATGGCAGAAGGCAATGGATTTGGTTGTGGAGGTTTATTCTCTGGTGAAATTATTGCCTAAAGAAGAATTATATTCGTTATCAGATCAGATGAGACGGGCTGTTGTATCAATTCCATCTAATATTGCTGAAGGATCAGGACGTAGTTCTGATAAAGAATTTATTCAATTTTTATCAATATCTCGAGGCTCATTGTGGGAACTTGAAACTCAGATAGAAGTTTGTGAAAAACTCAATTATATTGATAGTTACAAATCTTCAAAAACCAAGATTTTGATTACAGAAATAAGCAAAATGCTAAATTCATTAGCCAACTCATTAACAAAAAAATAGACTTTAGCTTTTAGCTATAACACTAAAAACTAAAGTCTAAAGACTAGCAACTAAAGACTAGCGACTCTTATCCGAGTTGGACTCTCTTGAAAGCTGTGACTGTGGCTTCCTTGTCGGCCTTCTGGATGAACTGGCGCACTGTCATGCTGCCGTCGAGCAGTGAAGCCTGGTCGAGGAGGCAGTTCTCCTTGAAGAACTTTGCCACGCGGCCTTTAGCGATGTTCTCGATCATTGCCGGTTTGACGTTTGCAAGAGCTTCTTCAGTAACTTTCGTTCTGATTTCGCGTGCTTGTTTCGCCTGTTCCTCAGTGATCCAACCTTTTGCCATGTTGGAGTCGATGTGAGCGTCTGAATCAACGTGTGCAGGGTTAATACCGGCTTTCTTCAAAGCGACATCAACGGCTTTGGCGGCCTGTTCCTGTTTTGTCTTTTCGACTGCCACTTCGTATTCGCGTGTCTTTGTCTCTGCCGGGACGTCGTTTTCGTCAACTGCTATTGGTGACATTGCTGCTGTGTGCATTGCTACCTCGTGAGCTGTCTCTTCGATGCCTTCGAAGGCTTTGTTGAAGCCGACGACGGTGGCGAGGCGGTTGCCCTGATGGTTGTAGTTTGCAACGTAAGGAGCTTCGATGACTTCGAGGTGTTTGAGTTCGGTCTTCTCACCTGTCTTGGCTGTGAGGTCTGTGACGAGGTCATTGACTGTGCGGCCGTTCATGGTGAAAGCCTTGAGTTCGTCGAGTGACTTGATTTTGTTTTCGATGGCTGCATTGAGGAAACTCTTTGCTGCGCCAACGAAGTCAGCGTTTGAACCCACGAAGTCTGTCTCGCAGTTAAGCATGATGACGGCACCGTATGTATGGTCGGCTGTTGTGGCTGAGATGACGACGCCTTCGGCTGCTTCGCGGTCGGCGCGTTTCTCGGCGATTTTCTGGCCTTTCTTGCGGAGGAAGTCGATGGCTGCTTCTTTGTCGCCGTTGCATTCAACGAGGGCTTTCTTGCAGTCCATCATTCCTGCGCCTGTCATCTGTCTGAGTTCATTGACTTGAGCTGCAGTAATATTCATGGTTTGGATTTTTTCTTTGTTAATAATTAGTTCTTCTTATTGACGGCTCTGCGAGGACGGCGAGGGCGTTTCTCTTCTTCCTTTTCTTCCTCTTCAGCTGCGTTTTCCAACATTTCGTCGCCGGCCTCTTCTTCAGCGGCTTCAGCTTCCTTCATGTTGTTCTTGCGTTCGTTTAGGCCTTCCTCGATGGCTTCGACCATCTTGTTGATGATGAGGGCGATTGACTTTGAAGCGTCGTCGTTTGCCGGAATCGGGTGGTCGATGAGGTTCGGGTTAGAGTTTGTATCGACGATGGCGAAGGTCGGGATGTTGAGTTTTCTCGCTTCTGCCACTGCGATATGTTCCTTGATGACGTCAACGACGAACACTGCGTTCGGGAGGCGGTTGAGGTCGGCGATGGAGCCGAGGTTCTTCTGGAGCTTCTCGAGTTCGCGTTCGACCTGGAGGCGTTCACGCTTTGAAAGGTTGTTGTATTGTGAGCTTGACATCAGCTTCTGGAGGCTTGTCATCTTACGCACCGCCTTGCGGATGGTGGTGAAGTTGGTGAGCATGCCGCCGGGCCAACGTTCCGTGACGTATGGCATGTTGACTTTTGAAACGAGTTCTGCAACGATGTCTTTAGCCTGTTTCTTTGTAGCTACGAAAAGGACTTTCTTTCCTGCTCTTGCCATCTGCTGAAGTGCCTGTGCCGCCTCGTCAATCTTAGCCTGGGTCTTGTACAGGTCAATGATATGGATACCGTTACGTTCCATGAAGATGTACGGTGCCATGTTCGGGTTCCATTTTCTTCTGAGGTGACCGAAGTGGCAACCAGCATCTAATAATTCTTCGAATGTTGCTTGTGTCATGATTTCTTTTCCTTTTGATAGACTAACGTTTACTGAACTGGAATTTCTTACGTGCACCTGGCTGACCTGGTTTCTTACGTTCGACCATACGTGGGTCGCGGCGCATCAGACCTTTGGCCTTGAGTACCGGACGGTACTCGTCGTTGTTGATCTTGCAGAGTGCACGGGCGATTGCGAGACGGAGGGCTTCTGCCTGGCCGTTGATGCCGCCGCCGTTGAGGTTGACCTTGATGTCATATTTCCCAAGGTTGTCCGTGAGCATCAATGGCTGTTCAACCACGTAATGCAGGATGCTTGTCGGGAAATAGACCTTGTAGTCACGTTTGTTAACCGTAATGGCGCCATTGCCAGCTTTCATGTAAATACGGGCAACAGCTGTCTTTCTTCTACCTAACGCGTTGATTACTTCCATTTTGCTTATTTCTTAATTGTTAATACTTGTGGTTGCTGGGCCTCGTGCTTGTGCTGAGGTCCTTCATAAACGTAAAGATTACGGAAGATGGCATTGCCAAGGCGTGTCTTTGGGAGCATGCCTTTCACTGCGTGTTGGATGACGAATACTGGTTTCTTCGCGAGAAGATCTTTCACGGTTCTCACACGCTGACCACCAGGATAACCTGTGTAGTGTACGTAAACCTTCTTGTCCATTTTGTTGCCGGTGAGGACTACTTTCTCGGCGTTGATTACGATGACATTATCGCCACAATCACTGTGGGGAGTATAGCATGCCTTCCTCTTTCCTCTTAAAACCTGAGCAATTTCTGATGCCATGCGGCCCAGAACTTGTCCTTCAGCATCAACGACATACCACTTCTTGTTGGCATGTTCCTTGTTGACGCTAACTGTTTTGTAACTTAATGTATCCATTTAATTTTTAATTAGTTTATGTGTTTTTTATTACACTATTTTCATGAAAATTTCGAGCTGCAAAAGTACAAATTATTTTTATACGAAAAACATATTCAACGAATTAATTTCAACATTTTTTTATGACCCGATTCTACGCGTGACACCTTTATTTATTAATACTTGGATTCTCTGGAAAAATCAATGCAAAAAACTGCCGTTCGTGCCGTTCCGGCAAAGAAGTAAACCATTTGGAAGGATTTACGTGCCGTTAAATCGCGATGTTTTCATTTTTGAAAAAAATGTTGCCAGCTATTGAGAAATAATTGTATCTTTGCGCCTTGAATAATAATTGGAAAACTACAAATTCAATCAATAATTAAATTTTTTAACTTATGAAAAAATTATTACTTATCTCATTGATGCTGATTACTTTCAGCTTCGCAAACGCGCAAGACATCCCCGGCGGCTTCGACCAGACTTTCGGAGAATGGGGCTTCACCACTCAGGACTTGAACAACCTCAGCGTTTTCATGACCGGAAAAGGCTCCGTGTCACTTCAGTCGGACGGCAAAATCGTCACCTACACACAGTTCGGCGAGGATTACGGAAAGTCGGATATTTTAATCATGCGCCACAACCCTGACGGCACACTCGACACTTCATACGGCGACAACGGCTGCCTCCGCATGTCTCCGTTGAACAAGAGTTTCTTCTCTTTCGACTCGAAGATTGTCGAGGACGACAACCTGCTCATCCTGGCTTATACTTACAGCGGCAGCGAAGGCGGCAACATGTTCCTGATGAAGCTCGACTCGAACGGCAACCCTGTGACATCATTCGGCACCAACGGCTACGTCACATTCAACAAACAAGCCGGTTGGACGTTGGTCGTCAGGTCAATGGCGGTGCAGCCTGACGGCAAAATCGTTGTCGGCGGCGAATACGGCGAAGGCGATTACTCATCATGCATCCTTCGTTTCATGCCTGACGGACAGCTTGACACTTCCTTCGGTGACAACGGCATGTTCATCAACGAGTCGCACGACCACCTGGGCTACCTTTCAATGTCAGTCGGTGAGAGTGTCTGCATCGCTCCTGACGGACGCATATACCTCTGCGGCTGGCGTGTCACTCCTGACGAATACTGGGGATCGCCCTACGACAGCAAGATCGTCTGTGTTGACACCAACGGCAACCTCGTCACCACTTTCGGCGAAAACGGTGTTCTGGAGTTCAGTGTCAGCGAGGTCATCGATGTCATCCAGGATGCCGAGGTCCTTCCCGACGGAAAACTGCTCGTCGGCGGACAGGCTGAGATCTACGTCGAAGATCCAAGCGAAGGCCCGAACTACGAACTCTTCCTCGCCAGATTCAACGAAGACGGCTCATTCGACGAGAGCTTCGGCAACGACGGCGTGACGAAAGTCCAGTATCAGGAGGATTCCTACCACTACTGCTGTGAAATCGCTGTCGCGGAAAACGGCGAGATCTTCATCGGCGGTTATTTCTGGGATGAGTTGAAGGATATTTTGATTACCGGATTTAACGCAGACGGCACATTGAACCAAGACTTTGGTGAAAATGGATTTACATACATCACATTTGGCGGTGACAAGTCAAGCTGCATCACCGACCTCGCCATGCAGCCCGACGGAAAACTCGTCGCCATCGGTCACTATGAACACGAAGAGACTTTCGCCGACTACTTCTTCGGCCGTTTCCACACATCATTAAGCCTTGTCGGTGTTGAGGAAAACATCATTGAGAGCGGCGTCACAGCTTATCCTAACCCTGCTGTCAACGAAGTCCGTTTCATGAACGTCGAAAACGAGTGCGCCGCCAACGTTTATGACGCGACAGGCCGCATGGTCATGAGCACGATTATCCCGGCTGACGGCGTGATGAATGTTTCAAAACTGACATCAGGCAACTATTTCGTTGAACTGATCGACGGCAGCCAAATCATGAAGGCAAGATTCGTGAAATAGTTGGTTTTATAAATATTTGAATGAAAAAAGCCGGCATTACGTCGGCTTTTTTTGTCGAAAAACACAAGGTCTCCTGTCGGCGACTTATGCTTGTCGTCGGGAAGACGGAGTGGCAGAGGGATAGTATCGTTGGTTCTGGTATTTGAAAATATTTTTCACACACTAATGTGGAACTGACTATGCCATTCAAAAGACAAGCATAACGCTTCTTGATTTCAATAAAATATCGAAAATCGCTTTCGCGAAATCCGGGTGCAAATATAGACAATGTTTTAAATGGTGCTAACGTTTTATGAAAATATTTTTTTGAGGCAACAGACCTCTCATCTTCAAAGAAAAGTGTATCTTTGCAAAATAAAATCTGGAAAATGAAGACCCGACAGGAGTGCATAGAAATTCTGAAAGCGCATGAATCTGAACTGAAAGAAAAATTCGGCATCAGCTATATGCGCATTTTCGGTTCGGTGGCACGCGACGAGCAGCATGACGGCAGTGATGTGGATGTTTGCGTGGTGATGAACCCTGATTTGCTGCTTCACGTCCGTTTGAAACGCTTTCTTGAAGAACAGCTCAACTGTGCTGTTGATGTTGTGCGACTTCATAAAAATATGAACGAAACCCTTAAAAATGAAATAGATAGAGATGGAATCGAAATCTTTGCATAATAAATTGGCAGTTGACATCCTTAAACAAATCGAAGACGCAATAGTTCGTTTGCAAGAAAGGACATCAATGATTCATTCTGTTGACGATTTTCTGCTTTCCCCATCCGGGATGGAAAAACTTGACGCAACATGTATGTTGTTGATTGCCATAGGCGAAAGCTTGAAAAGTTTCGATAAATTGACGAATAAAGAAATCCTATGCACAGACGATTCCATTCCATGGAAAGATATAATGGGAGTGAGAGACATCATAGCGCATCATTATTTTGACATTGACGCGGAGGAGATTTTTAATATCATTGACAATCAATTAGATCCGTTGCTTGTGTCGATCAAGAGTTTTATTGATAAGATGTCTTAATTATATTGTATCTTTGCAAAATAAAATCTGGAAAATGAAGACCCGACAGGAGTGCATAGAAATTCTGAAAGCGCATGAATCTGAGCTGAAAGACAAATTCGGTATCAGCTATATGCGCATTTTCGGTTCGGTGGCACGCGACATGCATGGTGAGAAAAGCGATGTGGATGTCTTTGTCGTGATGCCAGCTGATGCTTATATGTTGTGTGCTGCCGCTGATTATTTGGAGAGCTTGCTCGGCAATGAAGTGGATTTGATCCGCAGGCATGAAAATATGCGCCCGTTTTTTTTAAACCAAATAATGAAATATGGAATTGACATCTTTGGAAAAGCGTGAAATTTTGCTTGACTCTCTACAACAAATTCGTCAGTCTTGTGAAAATCTGATGAGTTGGAATAAAGATGTCAAAGACATGAAAGTGTTGCTGAATTCGTCAACTGGGATGCAGGATCTGGCGGGAAATTGTATGACTGTCATGGCGATAGGAGAAGGATTCAGAAAGATTGACAAAATCACCGACGGAAAATTTCTTATATTGCGTCCTGAAATTCCTTGGAATCAGGTGTTTGGCTTGCGAAACAGAATCGCTCACGGTTATTTTGACATTGATGTGGATGTGATTTCTGATGTGGTGAACAATGATTTGCAGCCATTGCTTGAAGCAATAGATTATTTTATTGAATATTTGAAAAATAAAGATTAAAGATGTCAATAAAAGTCACTCACGTAACGAAAAAATACGACTCGCAGCTCGCGCTGAACGACGTAAACCTTGATATAGAAAAAGGCCGCATCGTCGGTCTCCTCGGCCCGAACGGAGCCGGGAAATCCACGCTGATGAAGATAATAACATGCTTCATCCCGCCGACCGAAGGCACTGTCACCGTTGAAGGCCATGACATCCTCGACAACCCGATGGAGGTGCGCCGCTGTGTCGGCTACCTGCCGGAACATAACCCGCTTTACTTGGATATGTACGTCCGCGAATATCTCGAGTTCGTCGCAGGCATTCATCACATCACGGGCAGCGAAGCCAAGAGACGCATCGACGAGATGATTGAAAAGACAGGCCTCACCGTGGAGATGCGCAAGAAAATCGGTGCGTTGTCGAAAGGCTACCGCCAGCGCGTCGGCCTCGCCCAGGCGATGATGCACAACCCGTCAGTCCTCATCCTCGACGAACCGACTTCAGGCCTCGACCCGAACCAACTCGTTGAAATCCGCGCACTTATCACCGAACTCGGAAAGGAGAAGACGGTGCTGCTCTCGACTCACATCATGCAAGAGGTGGAGGCGATGTGCCCCGAAATCATCATTATTAATAAAGGTGTGGTCGTGGCGGACGACAGAATCGAAAACATCAAGATGAACGTGATGCATCGCGCCGACGCAAGCATTGAGGAATGTTTCCAGGCACTCACGCTGAAATGACACATGATGCCCCGCGGATTAAGTGTGATTTGCGGTAGAAAAATATTTTCGCAAAATCACCTCTATGCATGAAAATTGTTGTATCTTTGCAGCAAATAAAAATGTGGCTTAAATCGCCTTGGCTTTTTGAACCCTACCTTGCAGTTTGAAAAGAAGCATAATAAGGATGATTGTAGGAGTCATTTAGGATAGAGGCAGTCCTACCACTTTTTTATTTTTACTCCAGAGCAATTCCTTCTTTTCTATTTCCTTCGTCCTTCTCGGCTGGGCTGTTCTCACTTCCCAAATGTCGCCGTTCAAACTCAAACTTATTGCAGCCGTGTCGTGTACGTCGTCTCTGTAAATGATCAGGAGCAACGAATCCCCGCTGCCTTTTCTTATCTGTGTGAAATTTGTCGCGATAAGCTTTACATAATCTAAAGCATTGATTCCTAATGATTCCAACTCTATTCTGTGATAGTTTGAGATGTGTTTCAAATAATTGTCAGTGATGTAAATGTCTGCGCATTTTCTTTTTATCGCTTTTGCAATAGTCATTTTCAAACGGCCAATCTTGGTTAAATGTTGTGTGTTTTTTGTAGCATCCATAACAAAAAAACTAAATGTCAAACAATGGTGCAAAGGTACAAAAATATTTTCGCGAATATCGCTCTCTGTGTGGAAATTGTTGTATCTTTGCAGCCGAAATTTTCGTGGAAAGATTTGATTGATTGCAACCACAAGAAAAAATGCTAAAACAGTTTCTTTTTTACAATCACAAATACTCCATATTTATTAATTTAGGTAAAAGGTAAAAAGGTAAAAAGGCAAAAAGGACTTGTCCTATCACCTGTCACCTATCACCTTGGACCTGTAAAACTAAATTATTATGGGTTATTACTTCACTTCAGAATCAGTATCAGAAGGCCATCCCGACAAGGTGGCCGACCAGATTTCGGATGCAGTCCTCGATGAGATGCTTCGTCAGGACCCGGAATCGAAAGTGGCCTGCGAGACATTGGTGACGACGGGTTTGACGGTCGTGGCAGGCGAAGTCAAGACAGACGCTTACGTTGACATTCAGGACACGGCACGGCGCGTCATTGAGAAAATCGGTTACACAAAGGCTGAATATCAGTTCGACAGCAAGTCGTGCGGCGTGTTGTCGGCCATCCACGGCCAGTCGCAGGACATCAACCGCGGTGTTGAACGCCAGAGTCTTGAAGACCAGGGTGCCGGCGACCAAGGTATGATGTTTGGTTATGCATGTAAGGAAACTCCTGATTATATGCCACTTACAATCGTTTTGTCGCATATACTCCTGATGGAGCTTGCGAAAATCCGGCGCGAAGGCCGTCAGATGAAATATCTCCGCCCCGACGCGAAATCGCAGGTGACGGTGGAATACGCTTCCGGCTGGAAACCGCTCCGTATCGACACAATAGTCATCTCGACGCAGCACGACGAGTTCATGGACGACGATGCCGCCATGATCCGGAAAATTGAACATGACGTGCGCACGATTCTCCTCCCGAGAGTGAAAAGGCTTCTGCCACAGAAGGTCAGGAATCTCTTCAAGGCCGACATGAAACTCTTCGTCAACCCGACTGGCAAGTTCGTCATCGGTGGGCCTCACGGCGACACCGGTCTCACCGGACGCAAGATTATCGTTGACACTTACGGCGGTCGCGGCGCACACGGCGGTGGCGCGTTCTCCGGCAAGGACTCGTCTAAAGTTGACCGCTCGGCGGCTTACGCGGCCCGTCATATCGCAAAAAATATTGTGGCGGCTGGCATCTGCGATGAGGCTCTCGTCCAGATCGCATACGCCATCGGCGTGGCACAACCTGTTGGCTTCTATGTGAATACATACGGAACAGCTCATGTCAAAGACGCAAACGGCAAGAAACTGGGCGACGCGGAAATCGCCGAGAGACTCAAGTCTTTGTTCGATCTTCGTCCGTATGCCATCGTGAAACGTTTCGGCCTCAAAAACCCGATTTTCGAAGCGACTGCGTCATACGGACACTTCGGCCGCGACCCGTTCACCGCAAAGGTCGAAGTCGGCTATAAGGATGAAAACACTTTCGTCGAAAACGGAAAGAATTACAAAAACGTCGAGTTCTTCGCCTGGGAGAAGACCGACATGGTTGGAGAAATTCAGAAGATGTTTGTTTTTTAGTTTTTTGACATTGGCAATCGGTTTTAAAATTAATTGATTTTGAATTATTTGAGAATTTTATAAGCAGCTGTCAGTGAGTGGCAGCTGCTTTTTTTGAAAAAAAACATACCAATATTTAATAATTATTAGTAATTTTGTGCCGAAAAAATTGGAAAATATGAAAACAACATCTGTTGCATTAGGCAGTTATTTTGACGAATTCATTGCTGCGACGATTCAAACTGGCAGATACAATAATGCCAGCGAAGTGGTGCGGGCTGGTCTGCGTCTTCTGGAAGAGAGAGAGCAAAAAGTTGCGCAACTGAAAAACGCCATTCACGAAGGGCTCGAAAGTGGACGAAACGATGATTTCGACCCTGATATTTATCTTAACCAACTGAAAACCAAACATAATGAAAAAGTATCATCTGACAAACAAGGCTGTGGAAGATCTCGGGGAGATTTGGTCGTACACAAATGATAATTGGTCGGAAAGACAGGCAGACGCTTATTATCATGAATTGATTTCTGAAATTCGAGAGGTTGCCAAACATCCAGCATGTCTTGACAAAAAGTATGATAAAATATTTTCGGAATTATATTGTCATAAATGCCGAAAACACTTGATTTTCTATCATTTAGTCGATGATGAAGTAGAAGTGGTCAGAATACTTCACGAAAGGATGGACATATACTCAAAATTCAGTTAGGATTTTCGTTTTGCGAAATTGTTTGATTATTGTGCGTCTCGGGATTTTTTTCATGCCTATTTCAGTGTCACTCTTGTAATCCCCGCGCCGCCGGTTTCCAGGCTCGCGTCGTTGAAACTCTGCACGCAGCTCTGGTGACTCAGATATTCTCTTATCATCTTCCGCAAGATTCCGTTTCCTTTTCCGTGAAGGATGCTGATGTCTTTGATACTTAATAAATTGGCATCGTCGATGTATTTCGCCACGTTGTCAACGGCTTCCTCGCCGCGCTGTCCGCGGACGTCAAGGGTGAGGTTGAATTTCTCGGCTTTTTCGCTGATGTCGTTCATGATATTTTTCTTCAGGAATGACGGGTTGTGTGCGGCTTTCCGTGCCGTCGCCTTGCTGATTTTCCGTAATTTGTCGACGGTCGTGCGAAGTCGCACCTCGCCAAATTGGATTGTGACATCGGTGTCGGTCATAGCCAAAAGCTCGCCGACGACCTCCAACTCGTTGATACACACCATGTCGCCGACTTTAAAATCTTCTTTCTCGGCTTCTTTTTCTTCGACTTTCAGCTTCTTTGAAATTCCTTTCGCGTCGTTTTCAAGATTCTGTTTCATCTCCTTAAGGTCGTCGCGAAGCTCTTTCGTGCGTGCCTTTTCCGCCTGCGCCTCCTTTATCTCACGAATCGTGTTCTCAATCTTCGCGTTAGCCTTGTCGATGAGCGACTGCGCCTCTTTGTTGGCTTCCTTCAAAAGCTGGTTTTTCTTTCTCTCTACTTCGGAAAGAAGTCCTTTGTATTTCGTAACTACTTCATCAAGAAGCTTTTCCGCAACATTGAGCTCGTATTGCTTCTTTCTGACCTCTTTCTTTTCAACCTCAAGTTGCTGAAGTTGTTTCTCGAAATCGAGATGTTCCTTGCCGGAGATTTCCGCCGCGCTGTCTAAGATTTCTTCCGGGAAGCCGATGTTTTTGGCAATCTCGAACGCAAAAGAGCTGCCCGGTTTGCCGATCATCATCATGTAAAGCGGCTGCAAAAATCTCGTGTCGAACAACATCGCGCCGTTCACGATGCCGGGGTTGTTGTCGGCGAGAAGTTTCAGGTTTGCGTAGTGTGTCGTCACAACGCCGAATGCTTTTTTCTCGTTCATTTTCAACAAGATGGCTTCTGCGATGGCACCGCCGAGCTGCGGCTCCGTGCCTGTCCCGAACTCGTCAATCAGAAACAGTGACCGTCCGTTGCCGTGCTGAATCAGATTCTTCATGTTGAGAAGATGCGAACTGTACGTACTCAAGTCATTTTCAAGCGATTGCTCGTCGCCGATGTCGATGAACATGTCGTGGAATACGCCGCATCTCGAATCGGTTTTCATCGGCACGGCAAGTCCGCATTGAAGCATATACTGGACAAGTCCTATCGTCTTGAGACACACCGACTTGCCGCCGGCATTAGGTCCGGAGATGACCAAAATTCTTGAATCGTCGTCGAGTTTCAAATCCAGAGGCGAAATATGTTTGCCCTGCGATTTGAGTTTCTGCTCAAGCAACGGATGCCGTGCCTCACGCCACTCAAACATCGGAGTGTCAACGACTTCCGGGATGATGCAGTTGTATTCGTGGCAAAGCAAAGTCTTCGCGCGGATGAAGTCGATGAGGCCGAGAAGTCGCCATGCCTGAATCAGATTTGGAATCTGCGGCCTTAGAATCTTCGTGAAGGCAAGCAGAATCTTGTTGATCTCACGACGTTCGGCATATTCCAACTCCCTGATTTCGTTGTTGGTATCGAATATTTCGGCAGGCTCGATGTAAACTGTTTGTCCTGTCGCCGACTCGTCGTGGATGAAACCGCGGAGCGACCGTTTGTCGGCGGCTTTCACCGGGATCACAAGGCGTCCGTCGCGTATCGTCATCTCGGCGGTGCTGTCGGTCCAGCCGGCGTTCTTCGCGTCGTTGAGGATCTTGTGCATCCTGTGGTCGATGGAACTCTGTTTGCGGCGCATGTCACGGCGGATCTCCAAAAGGTCGGATGAGGCGTTGTCGGGAATCTCGCCTTTGTCGTCAATGATGCGGTTTATCTCTGTAAAGATATGATTGTCAATGGAAATGCCTTCCGCCAAGGCTTTCAGATGCTGCACTTTCTCCGAAGATTCCGAATTGAAAAACTTGAAGACATAAAACAAAGCCGAGAGTGTCGGTTTCAGCGCAAAGATGTTTTCGAGGCTTATGACGGTGCCGTCGATGGCGAGATGCTTGAACTCCTCGCGCAGGTCGTTGTAGTCGCGGACCGGAAACGGGATGCCGTCGCGAAGCAAAACCTCGAAATCCTCAATCAGTTTCAGCCATGTCTCAATCTCGTCGATGTCGGTCATGAACTTCATCTTGCCGACACGTTCCTTGCCCATCTCGCTGATACACAAATCGTTGAGCCTCTCTCTAACGGCTCTGAAGCCTATCTTGTTTTCAAAATCATCCGGATAAATCACGATAAAAATTTTAGGCTGCAAAAATAGAAAAATTTTACTAATTTTGCGGCATAAATAATTGATAATAACAATCATAAAAATATCTGAAATGGAAAATTTTGATGCGAAGAAAGTGAAGGACGCAGTCGTGCGATGGATTCGCGACTGGTTCGAGCAAAACGGTCCGGGCTGCACTGCGGTTCTCGGTGTCTCCGGCGGTAAAGACAGCAGCGTCGTCGCCGCCTTGTGCACGGAAGCCCTTGGCGTTGAACGGGTTATAGGCGTGACGATGCCAAACGGCATTCAGCCTGACATCGACGACAGCATGAAACTCATCAGTCATCTTGGAATCAAACATGTCTGTATTAATATAAAAGGTGCTTACGATGCGATGCTTGACGAGGTGACGAAACAACTTGGAATTATCGATAAAAGCGTTGAACGTCAGACTGTTACGAATCTTCCGCCAAGGTTGAGGATGGCGGCGGTATATGCCGTCTCGCAGTCGGTGAACGGACGTGTGGCGAACACCTGCAACCTCTCTGAAGACTGGGTCGGCTATTCGACGCGTTACGGCGACGCCGCCGGCGATTTCGCACCTCTCGGCGGACTCACCGTGCAGGAAGTCAAGGCGATAGGACACGAACTCGGACTGCCAAACGAACTCGTTGAGAAAGCTCCGTCCGACGGCCTTTGCGGAAAAACCGATGAGGATAACCTCGGTTTTACTTACGCCGTTCTTGACAAATACATCCGCACCGGCGTTTGCGATGACTTGAAAACCAAGGAGTTAATCGACAGAAAACACAAAATGAACCTGTTCAAGCTGCTGCCGATTCCGAAGTTTGAATTGTAGATTACTGTTTAATT
The DNA here is from genome assembly GCA_024400295.1 of Bacteroidales bacterium. Taxonomy (GTDB): domain Bacteria; phylum Bacteroidota; class Bacteroidia; order Bacteroidales; family F082; genus Limimorpha. The sequence goes on from JAKSNA010000016.1 coordinate 26,090, forward strand.
GTCTCGCGGATTTTACTGATTTAATGCGGATTTTAATTGTATCTGCTTTAAGTCTGCGGAATCTGCGAGATTTTTTTATTTAATCTGCAATATTTTGCAAATCGCAGTCGTCTAATGTCCGTAATCGAAAGAATTCTGAAGATTTGTAATTAAAATATTGTTAAATAAAATTTAAACTATTATGAATGCGTTGTTAATCAATTTGTTAAGTATTGTTTCTCTTGATGGTAAAGATATTTCTGGCATAATTTTTTTCATTGGAATTTTTTGTGCTGCAATTATCGAAATAATTTTTGAGTCAAATAGAAAAAAGCACAAGATTGACAAACAGGCTGAAATCATACATGAAGCCATTCAAAAAGGTGGAACGGAAAATATCAATGTTTCTGAAATTGTCGGAGCTTTCAATGACAAGAAGAAAACTTTGAAACTTACAATCATCAAAAATTTGAAGGCGGGACTTATTTGCTCGCTTATAGGACTCGGTCTGATTGTTGTCGCATTATTGGTAATCAATAATGTTGATTTGAGAAATGTCATGTATGTCGGTGGTGGCGTTCTGGTCGCTGTCGGAGTTGCTTTTGTCATAACATTCTTTATATCAAAGAGTTATCTTGCAAAAGAGATTGAAGCCGAAGAAAGAAAGCTGACCGGGAAGTAATGTCGAAAGAGCAATTCATATCATATCTTGAAAGCAATCAGGAATCGTTGCGGCGGTTTCTGATTGTGCTTTGCTGCGGCGACAAAATGACAGCCGACGACATCGCACAGGATGCAATGCTCAAGGCATGGATGAAAATCTCCACATTTGACGAAAAATCGAAGTTCTCCACCTGGATTTTCAAAATCGCATACAACACCTATCTTGATTTCCGGAAATCTTATTGGAATAAGAACATTGAAAATATTGATGAAAATATTGATAATGAAAGATTTATATCTGAATATTCAACCAGCGAATCATTTTTGAACGACAAATTGTATGCGGCGATTGACAAACTTTCCACATGGGAGAGGTCTGCGGTTTTGCTGTATTATCTTGAAGAAAAGCCAATCAAGGAGATTTCAAAAATTCTTGAGATGCCACAAAGCACGATAATGTCGCATCTTTTCAGGGCGAGGAAACATCTGAAATCGCTGTTGAAAAACGACATACTGTGACCGGACATCAGCCGGACAAAATCAATTCACAAAAATGCAAAGCAATGAAAATGTTTAAATTAGATAAGGAGATAACCGGACATCTGACGGACATCGCACCGAAAATCAAAGATGGCGATGTTTTTATGAAGGATGTGAAAAGACAACTCGATTTGCTGCCAGAACCGAGCAAGGCTGAGCTGGCTTTGGGCTTGTGGGAGAAGATGTTGCGTAAAGAATACAGACTCAGTTCGTTTTTAAGTTTTACTCTGACAGGTGCGGGAATTGTAGTGGTCGGCGAAATTTGTTTCTTGAATTTCGGGGCGATTGTATCGTTTATTTCAATGCTCATTTCAAAATTTTAAATTTCCTTCAATTTGTGAAAGGAAAACCGCAGATTTTATTAATTTTGCGAAAAATTATCCGCAAAACAATCCGCATTAAATCTGCGTGATTTGCGGGAAACATCAAATTATCATGATTCGTTTTGAAGTTTGCACAAATAGTTGTCAGTCAGTGCGTAACGCAATGGAAGGCGGTGCGCAGTGCGCCGAGCTTTGCGAGGCGCTCGAAGTCGGCGGCGTCACCCCGTCGTACGGCACTTTGCTTAAGGTGTCGAAAATTGTCGAGAAATCAAAAAACTTTGACGTCCGCGTCTTGATTCGTTGCCGTCCGGGAAACTATATCTATAATGATGATGAAATCGACACGATGTGCGAAGATATAAAAATGACTAAAAGTCTTGGTTATGAAGGTGTTGTCATCGGCGCACTCAATGAAAACGGCGAGCTTGACGTTCCGGCGATAAAGAAGATGATGACAGCTGGTGAAGGCATGAAATTCACTTTTCACCGCGCCATCGACGCTTGCAAAAACCCTGTGAAAGCAATGGAAACGTTGATTGACCTCGGCTTCGACAAGGTCCTGACTTCAGGCGGAAAACCGAATGCCTTGGCTGGAATCGAAATGATCGCCAAACTCCAGAAACGTTTCGGCGAGAAAATAAACATCATGGCCGGCGGCGGTGTCAACCTCAACAATATCAAAGAGATAATTGCCGGAACCGGTGTCAGGAACTGCCACGCTTCACTGACAACCGTCGTGGAGAATTATCACGCCGAACTGTATCCGAATCAGGTTGACAACACAGGTGCCGGAATGACATGGAAAGTTTCCAACTTGCAGAAAATCAAAGAGTTTGTTGAACTTATAAAAGATTGAACATGAAAAATCTCTCTAAAATATTTGTTGTTGCATTGACATTGCTGATGATGTCGTGCGTGAAGTTCTCAAACACCGCAAATCAAAGTCTTAACGAAGGCTGGAACTTGAAGACTGACACGTTAAACATTGATTTACAAGTAAATGTGCCGTCGGTGGTGCAGACGGACTTGTTTGAAGCGGGTCTCATCCCGCATCCGTATCTCGGGAAAGTCGAGCAGGATTTGCAATGGATTCCGCAACGTAACTGGGATTATTCGTTGAATTTCAACGTCGATGACAAAATTTTTGAAAAAGACAACATCGACATCGTCTTTGACGGCCTCGACACCTACGCCGACGTGTGGCTCAACGGCGAGAAGATTCTGCATTCCGACAATATGTTCAAACAATATTCAAAAGACATTAAAAATCTTCTCAAAAAGAAAGACAATGAACTTAAGGTGCGTTTCTATCCTTTTGATAAAGAACGTGATAGCTTGATTTTGACTTATCCGTTGCGTTTCCCGGAAAAGTACGCCGTGATGCGCAAATGCGGCTATCAGAACGGCTGGGACTGGGCACCGCGTTATCTCAACATCGGCATCTGGAAAGATGTCTCGCTTCAGGCCTGGTCGAACATGAAAATCGTCTCGGCCTCCGTCATGACCGAAGATATTGTTGATAATCAGGCTGAAATGAAGGTGAAGGTTGTCGTCGAAAGCGATGTCGAACGTGAGGCTTCGTTGTTTGTGGAATACGGCGACATTCAGCTTGGTTTTGCGGAAACCGCGGTAAAACCTGGTGAAAACGAGATTGTTACTAAATTTAAAATCGAAAATCCGAAGTTGTGGTGGCCTAACGAGATCGGCGCACAAAACATGATGACGTTCAAAATCAGTGTCGGCGATGCGAACAGTGTTGTCGCCACAGACCCGGTCGTCGTGAAGACAGGCATCCGCAAGGTCGAGCTGATTCAGGATCCTGACAGCATTGGTGTCTCGATGTTTTTCAGAATCAACGGGAAGGACGTTTTCGCGAAAGGCGCAAACTACATTCCGGAAGAGATGATGGAGTCGTGGTATTCTAAAGATAAGACAATCAAACTGTTGACTGAATGCAAAAACTCGCATTTTAACATGCTGCGTGTCTGGGGCGGAGGCATCTATCCGCCGGATTTCTTCTTCGACGCATGCGACAGCCTCGGCATCATGGTCTGGCAGGATTTCATGTACGCCGGCTCGACTTATCCTTATACCGATGATTTTTTAAACAACGCGAAAGAAGAAGCCATTCAGCAAGTGGTTCATTATCAGAATTATCCGTCGTTGGTGATGTGGTGCGGCAACAACGAGGTCAGCAACGGATATTACGATTGGGGCTGGCAGTCATCGATGAATTGGAGCGATGAAGACTATCTCGAAATGCGTCACGGAATGGACACTTTGTTTGAGAATATTTTGGGACAAGTTGTTGATTATTATGACGGTACGGTGCCGTATTTCCCAAGTTCCCCGAAATACGGCTGGGGTCATCAGCGGAGTCTGACCGAAGGCGACAGCCATTACTGGGGCGTGTGGTGGGGCGAATATCCTTACGAGGTCTATCTTGAAAAGGTGGCGCGTTTCAACAGCGAGTACGGCTATCAGTCCTATCCGAGCCTATCGACTTTGAAGAAGATTTCGCCGGAACTCGACTGGAATGTCCTTGACGCACATCAGAAACATGCGAGAGGTAAGTATTTGATTGATAAGCATATAGCGAAATATATTGACGAAAATCAAAGCGAAGACAAGGCTCGGTTAGTCTATAACAGCCAGCTTTCGCAGGCGTGGGGCATGGGGCTCGCGATTGAGGCGCATCGTGCGGCGAAGCCGGTCTGCATGGGGACGCTTTATTGGCAACTCAACGACGCTTGGCCTGTAATAAGCTGGTCCTCAATAGATTACTACGGAAATAAGAAGGCTCTTCATTGGAAATTGAAAGATTTGTACGCGCCTATATTAATAGGTGTGCTTCCGACTGTCGATGGCAACTTCATGGTTTACGCAAGTTCCGATTTGTACCGCGAAATCAACGGGAAATTGGTTTTGAACGTAAAGGATTTTTCCGGAAATGTTGTCAAGACTTACTCGGAAAACGTTCTCATTCCTGAAAACGGTTGCGTTCATCTTTCGCTTGACGTGAATGAATTTGCCAATGATTTTGATAAGACAGCGACATATACAGATATGCAACTTATTGAAAATGAAAATGTTATTTCTGAAAGGCTTCAATATCTCGCATATCCGAAAGACTTGAAACTCGAAAAAAACGAGCTTGTCCCGGAAGTCAGAATTGAGAATGGGATCGCGACTCTCGAATTTACATCAAACACCTTGGTCAAAGACGTTTATGTTGAAAGTTCTGACGAAAACGGCGTGTTCTCCGACAATTTCTTCGACCTCCAGCCGAATGTTAAAAAGGTGATAACATTTACGACAATGGAAGAAAATCCGACGTTTAAAGTGATGATGCTCAATAATTAAAGGTTGCTTTATGCTTTGAGAGTTGAGAATATGGTTTTAATGTGTCTTTTTTTCGCTCTCCCAAATTTCGCGCAGCTCCTTTATTGTGATTGAATCCATGTCACTCTTGTCATATATCGACAACAGGGTTATTATTCCTTCGCTGTCGGATGAAAGGCAGTTTATGGTGATGACTCTCGCGCCGCCGCTCTTGCCTTTGCCTTTTGATTTTATTGAAAGCCTTATTTTCCTGAAATTCTCGGCCATCACAATTCCTTGGTTGGGGTTGTTTATAAGTGAAAGCACCAACTTGCCAAAGTCTTCTTTCAGTGATGGATATTTTCTTTCAAGCCTTTTGTAGTTCTTATCAAAAACAGCTGTTCTTCTGAATTGTATCATAGCGATTCGAGCAATTCCTCAACTGTGTATGTGCGACTGTTGCTTCTTTCCATTTCGTCGGCTTGTCTGATTGATTGCCTAATCTCTTCAAGCACAACATGTTTCCTGTTGTATACTCTCTTTTTCGGCTGATTTTCTGGTTTTGTCGCTGTCAAAGCAGCTTTTTCAAACTTTATTTCCGGCATCGCGCTCAGACGCTGTATCAGGTCTCTGCCGAATGCCGTGCGTTCGTTGATTGTAATGTTGTATGTCGTCATAATTTTTTTTGTTTTTAATTTTCGGCAAAGATACACATATTTCCACATTCAGAGGTTTGTCTGACGAATAATTTTTCCCGTTTTCCAAACTTATGCAAAAAATATGCATTAATCCAGTTTCAGCACCGCCAGGAACGCCGACTGCGGCACCTCGACGTTGCCGATCTGACGCATTCTCTTCTTTCCTTCTTTCTGTTTCTCAAGCAGTTTGCGCTTACGCGAGATGTCGCCGCCGTAGCATTTTGCGGTGACGTCCTTCCTGACTTGCCGCACTGTCTCGCGGGCGATGATCTTTGCGCCGATGGCCGCCTGAATCGCGATGTCGAACTGTTGTCTCGGAATCAACTCCTTGAGCTTCTCGCACATACGGCGTCCGAAAGAGTAGGCGTGGTCAACGTAAATCAACGTTGAAAGGGCATCGACGGTGTCACCGTTGAGCATGATGTCGAGCTTCACGAGCTTCGACGGCTTGTAACCGCAGACGTGATAGTCGAACGAGGCGTAACCTCTTGATATTGACTTCAGTTTATCATAGAAGTCGAAAACGATCTCGCTCAGAGGCATCTCGAAGGTGAGTTCCACGCGGTCGGTCGTGAGATAGACCTGGTTCTTCAGTATGCCGCGGCGGTCGATGCAGAGCGTCATGATGGAGCCGACATATTCGTTTTGAGATATGATTTGAGCCAGGATATACGGCTCGTCGATGTGGTCGAGTTTCGTGGTCTCCGGCATCCCGCTCGGGTTGTGGACATCGACGACGCTGCCGTCGGTGAGGTAAGCCTTGAACGAGACGTTCGGCACCGTGGTGATCACGTCCATGTTGAACTCACGGTCGAGGCGTTCCTGGATGATCTCCATGTGAAGCAGTCCGAGGAATCCGCAGCGGAACCCGAATCCGAGCGCCATCGATGACTCCGGCTCCCAGACGAGCGACGCGTCGTTGAGCTGTAGTTTCTCCAACGAGCTTCTAAGTTCTTCATAGTCATCGGCATCGACGGGATAAACGCCGGCGAAGACCATCGGCTTCACGTTCTCGAAGCCGGAAATCGGCTTGTCGCACGGGTTCGCCACTGTCGTGATGGTGTCGCCGACCTTGACCTCTTTCGATGTCTTGATGCCTGAGATGATATAACCCACGTTGCCCGCCGAAAGCTCCGGCCGCGCCACCTGTTTCATCTGAAGCACCCCGATCTCATCGGCGTTGTATTCCTTCTCGGTCGCGAAGAACTTCACCAATTCGTTGGCGTGAATCGTGCCGTTCATGATTCTGAAATAGGCGATGATGCCTCTGTATGAATTGAATACGGAGTCGAAGATGAGAGCCTGAAGCGGTGCGTTCGGGTCGCCTTTCGGGGCGGGAATGCGTTTCACTATGGCTTCGAGAATCTCCGGCACGCCTAATCCGGTGCGGGCCGAGCATCTTAAAATGTCTTCTTTGTCGCAGCCGATCAGGTCAATAATCTGGTCTTCGACTTTCTCGGGGTTTGCGCTGTCCATGTCAATCTTATTGATAACAGGAATCACCTCGAGGTTGTGGTCGATGGCCATGTAAAGGTTGCTGATGGTCTGCGCCTGAATGCCTTGTGAGGCATCAACGACGAGCAACGCACCCTCGCACGCCGCAATCGAACGCGAGACCTCGTAGCTGAAGTCAACGTGGCCGGGGGTGTCAATTAAATTCAATGTGTAAATCTCTCCTTCGTACTCGTATTTCATTTGGATGGCGTGACTCTTGATGGTGATGCCGCGTTCGCGCTCCAAATCCATGTCATCCAAAACCTGATCCACTAACTCTTTCTTTGTCAAAGTGTTAGTCATCTCAATCAATCTGTCAGCCAAGGTGCTTTTGCCGTGGTCGATGTGTGCTATTATGCAGAAATTCCTGATGTTTTTCATGCCGCAAAATTAATAAAAAATTATTATCGCCGGAATGTTATTTGAATTGAAAATAATTCTAACTTTGCAAAACATTTGGTGAAGGAATTTGCGATTTTCGCAAGGTGAGGTTGCTGTTTGGAAAACAACGCTTTTTTTGAATTCAATCACATTAAATCATAATAACATGGCAAAGAAAATTAGAATTGGAATTAACGGTCTAGGACGTATCGGTCGATTGGTCCTGAGAGCGGCTCAAAAACGAGACGACATTGAGATTGTTTACATGAACGGCACATGCCCGGTTGACTATCAGGCATATATGCTGAAGTATGACACGATGCATGGTCAGTTTGACGGCACTATTGATTACAATCTCGAAAAAAGTACATTGATTATCAACGGCAAGGAAATCCCTACAAGCGTCAGCCGTGACCCAGTGGGACTGAAATGGGGCGAATATGGCGCGGATTATGTCATCGATTCGACAGGTAAATTCCTGACAGCCGAGGCGGTTCAACCTCATCTCGAAAGCGGCGCGAAATATGTCATCATGGCCGGCCCTTCAAAGGACGACACTCCGATGTTCGTCTGCGGCGTCAACGACAAGACCTACGTCAAAGGCACGCGCGTCGTCTCAAACGCCTCTTGCACGACAAACTGTTTGGCACCTGTCGCCAAAGTCATCAATGACAACTGGGGCATAGTTGAAGGTCTGATGACGACTGTTCATTCAACAACGGCAACACAGAAACCTATTGACGGTCACTCACTTAAAGACTGGCGTGGCGGTCGTGCCGCAGCCGGCAACATCATCCCTTCATCGACAGGCGCTGCAAAGGCGGTCGGAAAAGTCATCCCGTCGCTGAACAAGAAACTCACAGGCATGTCACTGCGCGTCCCTACACTGGACGTCTCTGTCGTTGACCTTACTTGCAAACTTGCGAAACCTGCCACATACGAAGAGATTTGCGCGGCCATGAAAGCAGCTTCCGAAGGCGAGATGAAAGGCATCCTCGGCTACACCGAAGACGCTGTCGTCTCTTCCGACTTCCTCGGCGACACACGCACCTCTATCTTCGACGCAAAGGCCGGCATTGCACTCGACGAGACCTTCGTGAAGGTCATTTCATGGTACGATAACGAAATAGGTTATTCAAACAAACTCCTCGACCTCATCAGAACGATGGCCGAGATTAACGGAGATATTTAAAGACATTTGAAATTCATGAATATGCAAAGCGTGAGACCGTTTCGCGCTTTGCATTTTTGTGGATTTTGTGAAAAAAACAATATTATGCGACTTAAAACTTGATTATGAACACATTGCCTGACACATATTCCAATGAGGAAAAGATAGAGCTGGAACGTCAGTTTCAGGAGCTTCTGCGATGTTGGAAAACTCGCAAGGACGAACAAGATGTTGAAAAGGTGACTGAGGCTTATCTGCTTGCCGCGAATGCGCACAAAGACGCTCGACGGCGGTCGGGTGAGCCTTATATGTATCATCCGCTCGCGGTGGCGACAATCATAGCGGGTGAGATGGGGATGGGCAGGACATCGATAATCTGCGCCCTGCTGCACGACGTGGTCGAAGATACGGAATACGGCCTCGACTACATACGTGAGAGATTCGGCGACAAGGTGGCGCAAATCGTTGACGGAGTGACGAAAATAACCGACGACGACGTTGATGACAACGTGAGAAGCCTTCAGGCGGAGACGTTCCGCAAAGTCATCATGAGCATGTCGGACGAGATACGCGTCATCCTGGTCAAACTCGCCGACCGCCTGCATAACATGCGGACTCTCGGCTCGATGCCTCATGACAAACAGCTGAAAATAGCTTCAGAGACAACTCAAGTCTATGCACCTATAGCGTATCGTCTCGGCCTTTATAAGGTAAAGACCGAACTTGATGACCTCTGCCTCAAATACATCAACCCGCAGATTTTCAATTCTGTGAAGTCACAGCTCAACGCGATAAGAGAACGGAAAATCAATGAGTTGCAGGATTTTGTGGCTCCCGTGAAAGACTATCTGAAACAACGTGGCATCAAGGTGACTGCCATGGCGATTGAGCGTAACGTCAGCGCGGTGTGGGAGAGGATGGAGAAGTTCGGCATGTCCTTGGAAGAGGTTTACGACGTTTATGTCGCGCGAGTCATCATCGACTGCGATCCTGAAGAGGAGAAGATGCGCTGCTGGGAGACCTTCGCGGCGTTCACCACCTTCTATTACCCCGACTCGAAGAAGATGCGCGACTGGGTGTCGTTCCCGAAAACCAACGGCTATGAGTCGATCCACGCCGTCTTCATGAGCAAGGAGGGCAACTGGATTGAGACTCAGATCCGCACTGCTTGCATGAACGAAATCGCCGAGCACGGCTTCTCCGCCTACTGGAAATTCCGTGACGCCGACACAAAGGTGGAAAGCGGCCTCGACCTCTGGATGAGCGTCGTCAAAAACCTTGTGAATCAGGAGGATGCAAAGAAAGCCTCGGCACTCGACTTCATTGATTACTTCAAACTCGACCTTTTCAACGACGAGATTTTCGTGTTCACCCCGAAAGGCGACAAGATGACGTTCCCTAAAGGCTCCACGGTATTAGACTTCGCCTATAACATCCACTCCGACATCGGCAATCATTGCGCCGGCGCGAATGTGAACAAGAAACTCACAAGCCTCAACACTGAACTGAAAATGGGCGACCAGATAGAAATTATCACCTCGCAACACGTTGAGCCTCAAGAGGAATGGTTCGAGTATCTCGCCACGTCAACGGCGAAGAGCCGACTCAAGGAAGGACTCAAAGACTTCCGCAGGCCGTTCAAAGCTAAAGGCAAACCGATGCTTGAAGAGATGTTCCGCAAGGCGAAAGTCGAGTTCTCGAAACAGAACAGGAACAAAATGGTGGAGAAACTGCACCTCATGGGACGCACCGACCTTTATTATTATGTTGCGGTAGGCAAGGTGGGATTGCAGGAAGTTGAAAACGTGTTCAGAAACAATGACAAAAAAGTCGATACGATACTGAAATACATCACGTTTGGACTTGTGAAACCGTCATCCCAAAAGAAAAATGATGAAAACACGAACACAGGAGATGTCACCGACACGGGCTATGTTGTGGCTCAGTGCTGCAAGCCGATCCCAGGCGACGACGTGGTGGCTATAGGACTCCCGGGCGAACCAATTCACATACACCGTCCCGACTGCCCCGAAGCCATAAAGCTGATGTCGCGTTTCGGCAAGAATATCGTCAAGGCAAGCTGGAAACTAGGTGATGACATCGCATATCTCGCGACACTTAAACTTACGTGTATCAATAAGATAGGTCTCGGCGTGAACATCTTCGATGTCATTAGCAAGGACGAGAAACTTGACATCAGGGAAATCAACATGAAAAGCGAAGGCTCGATGGTCATTGCGACAATTACATTGTCAGTGACAAACGTACAAACGCTTAACAATCTCATCGATAAGCTGAAGAAAATTGAGCTTGTCAACAAGGTCGAAAGAATAGTCAAAAATTAATAAAAACTCATGGCCGCCTGAATGAATTTTTTGTATCTTTGGCGGCGTTGAAAAGAAACGTATTGCTTTTGTAAGTCGTTATGAATGAGGTCGATGAAAATATTCTCGAGAAAGTGAAAAACATTTTCACCGAGTATTTGCAGCGTCATGATTTCCGGAAGACCCCGGAGAGATTCATGATCCTTGAGGAAATATACAACATCGACAGCCATTTCGACATCGACTCCCTTTACACACAGATGAAAAACAAGAAGTTCCGTGTCAGCAAGGCGACTCTTTACAACACGATAGAACTTCTGATGGACTGCAACCTGGTGACGAAACACCAGTTCGGGCAGAACCATGCGCAGTTTGAACGCTCGTACAAGTTCAAGCAGCACGACCATTTCATCGATGTGGTGACCGGCGATGTCTTTGAATATTGCGACCCGCGGATCATGGAGATACAGAAGTCTGTGGAGGATATGTTCGATGTCGATATAGCCTATCATTCGCTTACTTTTTATGGTACGAAAAAACGGCATAAGAGGAAACGTATCAACTCAAAAGAGAAATTAAATCATTGAAAATTAAATTTTTACAAAATGGCAAAATTGGATTTGCTTCTTGGTTTGCAATGGGGAGACGAAGGTAAAGGTAAAGTCGTCGATGCATTGACACCCAATTATGACATCGTGTGCCGCTTTCAGGGCGGCCCGAATGCCGGACATACCATCGAGTTTGACGGCAAGAAATTTGTGCTTCATACAATTCCTTCAGGTATTTTCAACGATAAGTGTATCAATGTGATAGGTAACGGTGCCATCGTTGATGCGAAGATCTTCAAAGATGAAGTTGACGGCTTGACGGCTGCCGGAGTTGATGTCGCTGACAGACTCCTCATCTCGTCACGCACACATCTCATAGTCCCGACTCACCGCGCGCTCGATGCCGCAAATGAAAAAGCACTCGGCAAGATGAAAATCGGCTCGACATTGAAAGGCATCGGGCCGACATACACCGACAAGACAGCACGCCGCGGACTGCGCATCGGCGACATCATGTCACCGGATCTCAGAAACCGCTACGAGAACCTCAAGGCACGCCATCTCCAGGAGATAAAAAACCTCGACTTCGACATCGACACTTTGACCCTCGACGGGATGTCTTTCGCCGAATACGAGAAAGTGTGGTTTGATGCCATCGACTTTATGAAGAATTTCAAAGTCATTGAAAGTGAATATTATATCAATCAGGCTCTTGACGAAGGTAAGAAAATCCTCGCGGAAGGCGCACAAGGCTCAATGCTCGATGTCGATTTCGGGAGCTATCCTTTCGTCACCTCGTCATCGACAATGGCGGCGGGTGTCTGTTCCGGTCTTGGCATCGCCCCGTCGAGAGTAGGCAGGGTCTATGGCATTTTCAAGGCCTACTGCACCCGCGTGGGAACAGGCCCGTTCCCGACAGAATTGTTTGATGAGACGGGTGAGCAGCTCCGCAGAAACGGACATGAGTTTGGTGCAACGACAGGCCGCCCGCGTCGTACAGGCTGGCTCGACATCCCCGCCCTCAAGTACGCCTGCATGATGAGTGGCGTAACCGACCTGATGATGATGAAGTCGGACGTTATGAATGATATTAAGGAAATAAAAGTTTGTGTCGGCTACGAATACAATGGCAAAGTCATTGACTACCTGCCGTTTGACGCCTGCACCGAGACGATGAAACCTGTGTATGAGACGCTTCTGGGCTGGAACTGCGAAATTGACAGGAACATCCCTGAAAAACTCGAAGAATACATCAGGTATATCGAGAAGAAAGTTGGCGTACCGGTGAAGTTCGTGTCGTATTCGCCGGACAGAAATGCCAATATTTACAGGTAATTAGGTGATTAGGTAATCAGGTAAGTAAGGGGAAAGGTGAAAGTGGAGACGGCTCGAACAACCGTCTCCACTTATATAAAATAATCGTAAAATCATGAGACACATTACAAGAATCATCACATTAATTGTCGCGGTCTTTTTCGTGACATCATGTTCAAAAGAACAGCATTTCATTTCTGACAAATCGCAACGTGCTGACGTTCAGCGCGATTTGCAGGAGAAGATGGCAGCGATGCCGAATGGCGATTTGTTTGCCGTTTTCAATGAAGACATTGCCGGGAAAGAGCGTGAGGCGTTGGAGTTCTTGTATGCCTACATGCCTCTGTGCGACATCACGGATTACGGTGGTGATTATTTCCGCAGGAACATCAACGCTTCGTTCAAGGCGAAAGATGAGATGCCGTGGGGTATGCAAGTGCCTGAACGTGAGTTCAATCACTTCGTGGTGTCGGTGAGAATCAATAATGAAAACCTTGATGATTCGCGTTTTGTGTTTTATGAAGAGTTGAAAGACAGAGTGAAAAACCTGTCGATGTACGACGCGGTTCTTGAGGTGAACCATTGGTGCCATGAGAAGGCGAATTACAAAGGCTCCGACTCGCGCACATGCTCTCCGCTGGCGACAGTGAAGACCTCGTGGGGACGCTGCGGCGAGGAATCGACGTTTCTGGTTGCTGCATTGCGTTCAGTGTGCATCCCGGCAAGGCAGGTCTATACGCCGCGCTGGGCGCATTGCGACGACAACCACGCATGGGTAGAGGCCTGGGTTGACGGCGAGTGGCATTTCCTCGGTGCCTGCGAACCGGAGCCGGTGCTCGACCTGGGCTGGTTCAACGCACCCGCATCACGATGCCTGCTGTTACATACAAGAGTGTTCGGGAGATATTACGACCCCGAGGAAGTCATTGAGCGAACATCAAATTATACTGAAATCAATGTCGTTTATAATTACGCCGAGACAGCTAAACTGAATGTCAAAGTTGCTGATGATGAAGGCGATGCGATAGTCGGCGCGAAAGTGGATTTCAAGATTTACAACTACGCCGAGTTCTGCACCGTCGCTTCAAAGACGACTGACGAAAAAGGCGAAACGTGGATGACCGCCGGCCTCGGAACCATGATGATCTATGCTTCGAAAGATGGGAAGTATGGCTATGAAGTCGTGAAAATCGGCGATGTCGATGACGTGACAATCACAATCAAACAGGCGGCAAATGTTGATTATGAAGAGGCTTTCGACATCGTTCCGCCTGCGGAAAAAGCACGTATTCCTGAGGTCTCGAAGGAGATGCGCGATGAAAACAACCGCCGTGGTGTTTATGAAGATTCGATAAGGAACGCTTATATCGCAAAGTGCATTGAAGCCCAGAATAAGGGTGACTACGACAAGGAAATAATGTCGAAGACTTGGGGCAACTACCAGACAATCAAGGATTTCGTTGATTATTCGAGAACATTCGGCGGTGAGCGGTACGCTTGGGACTTGCTGAAGGTGATAAGCGACAAAGACCTTCGTGATGTGTCGCTCGATGTCTTGAAAGACAATTTCTCGCAGCGTTCCCTGATTGCTGACAACTGCGGCCTGACGGACGAGATGTTCAACGCATACGTTTATAATCCGCGCGTCTCGAATGAGATGTTAGGAGCTTATAAACAACAACTTATGTATCAGTTGAGCGGTGCCGCCGACCTCCCGGAAGGCGCTGTCGCAGAACTCGTTTCGATGAACTATTATCGCGCAAATCCCCAGCTGATTGTCGATTGGGTGAAAAACAACATAGAAGTTCGCGATGACCTGAACGTCCGCAATATTCCGATGCTTCCGACAGGCGTGTTGAGGTCGCGCGTCGCCGACTCGCATTCCCGCGACATCTTCTTCGTGGCGATGGCACGCAGCGCAGGCATCCCGTCTAGGATCGACCCCGTCACGGGAAAGGTTCAGTATTTTGAAAACCAATGGGTTGATGTTGACTTTGAAGCGAAGGAAGAACAGCCGACAGCCGAGAAAGGCACGTTGGTGATTGAATATTCGCCGACGCAAAACATGCCCGACCCGCGATATTATTCACATTTCACGATAAAGAAATTCAACGGCAACACTTTCGACCTGTTGGCGTACGACGACCGCGACCCGGGAATGGATGTCGGGATGCTGTATTCGCAGTTGATGGCCGACGGCTGCATCGAACTCGACGCGGGTTATTATGTGATGATTTCCGGCACACGATTGGCCGACGGCAGCGTGTTGAACCACAACGTATTCTTCAATATTGAAGGCGGAAAGACCACGGCGGTGGAACTCGTCATGCGCGAGCCTGTTGACGGCGTGCAGATTATCGGGAATTTCAATTCTGAAAACCGTTTCATGCCTGTTGATTCACAAGAGGACAGAAGTCTGCTCCAAATCGCGGGACGCAGTTTCTACGTCCTCGGCCTCCTTGACGGCGGCAGCGAGCCGACAACGCACGCAATGCAGGACATCTCAATCTTGAAAGACGAATTCGAGGAGTGGGGTGGAAGCATGATTTTCGTTTTCCAGGATGAAGAAAGTCTGAAAAACTTCAAAATGAAGAGTTTCAACGACTTGCCGTCAAATATCACGTTTGGGATTGAAAACGGGACGATGCTCTCCGAAGCCGTTTCCAACATGAAACTTCAAAACAGGAGCCTCCCGATATTTCTCATCGCCAACTCGAACAACGAGGTGGTGTTCGTGCTTCAGGGCTACACCATCGGTCTTGGAGAGCAGATCGTGAAGGTGTTGGGAAAGATTTAGTTGTTGAATAATTTCCCTAAATCCCAGTGCAAGAATTCTTCAACCGGAATTCCACCGGAACCGACAATGATAGAGTTCTTTGGTGAGAATTTCTCTCTGAATACCGTCAGTCCGTTGCTGGTTGTTCTTTTCCCGCTTTTTACTTCAATGGCTATAAGTCTTCCTCTACGTGAAAGAATGAAATCGACTTCGTCTGAATTCTCGCGCCAATAGTAAACCTTGTAGTCACATTGGTCGGCAAGCCCCACAAGATATGCTCCGACCGCCGACTCTGTCCATCGTCCCCAACGGGTTGGATTAGTACGCTCTTCCACGTAACCACGTCCGTTATAGACACTGAGCAACGCCTGGTTGTAAACTTGATATTTCGGTATCGAATTGTATTTTCTTGAATTGTCATTGGCGTATTTTTGCAAGCCTTTAATCAGGTGACATTCAGACAATATTTCAAGATAACCTGCTAATGTCGTGACATTTCCGGCATCGTCAAGCTGGCCTAACATTTTGTTAAGCGATAGCAGTTCCCCCGAATAGCTGCACCCAAGCTCGAAAAGTTGTCGTAGCAGTGCTGGCTTATAAACCGTAGCAGTCATCAAAGCGTCTTTTGCAATAGCCGGCTCAATGATGGAGTCAATGATGTATTGCTTCCATCGCGACTCATTATCAATCATATACGCACATCCAGGGTAGCCTCCGAAGTAAATATATTGGTTGATGTCCCATCCAAAAGCTTCGTGCATCTCACTGAAGGTCCAATGTCCCATCCGAATCATCTCAAAGCGGCCTGCAAGTGATTCCGTCAATCCTTTTTTTAATAGCAGTCTCGAAGAACCAAGAAGTACAACCTTGATATTCAGGTTGTTTAAACTATCTTGATCCCATTCTTTCTTTACGACCTCGCTCCAGTTGAATATTTTTTGGATTTCATCAATGACAATGAGATACTCATCTAAACTGTTTGCAGCCATGTTTGATCTTGCCGTCTCCCATTGCTCTGAAATCCATCCGGAGTTGGATGCCACCGCACTGTCAGCCGTGCAAAAATGGTATGGAACATCAATTGATTCCAAAACTTGATTAATCAAAGTTGATTTCCCAACTTGTCTCGGACCTGCAATTACTTGGATGAAGTGCCTGTCTTCTTTAATGCGAGATGTTATTGTTTCAAATTGATTTCGTTGATACATAGAGCGTTATCTTAAATTCGCCGCAAAGATACATAAAATTCTCAAATGTTTGTCAAAAAATTCTCAATTCATTGAGAAAAAATTCTCAAATGTTTGTTAGAAAATTCTCAATTCATTGAGAAAAAATTCTCAAATCTCTGCTGAAAAATTCTCAAATCTCTGATAAACAGTGTAATATCGTTTGGCTTAGGGCTTTATATGTGCAAAAAAAACTGGCGCACGAAAGAACATTCATGCGCCAGCTAATAATAAATCTTGAAATATCACTCTCGACTAAAGTTTTCTCGAAACTTCTTTCTCCTGATAACCTTCGATGATGTCGCCGACCTTGATGTCGTTGAAGTTGTCGATGTTAAGTCCGCATTCAAAGCCCGCGCTGACTTCTTTGACATCGTCTTTGAAACGTTTCAGTGAGCCGAGTGCGCCTGTGTGAACCACGATGCCGTCGCGGATAAGGCGGATCTTCGTCTGTCGGTTGACCTTACCGTCGAGGACCATACAACCGGCGATGTTTCCGACCTTGCTGATGTGGAACACCTCGCGGATCTCGATGTTGCAAGTGACAACCTCCTGAATCTCAGGGGCGAGCATGCCTTCGATAGCTGACTTGATTTCTTCGATGGCGGTGTAGATAATGGAGTACAGTCGGATGTCGATCTGTTCGCGTTCAGCGATCTTACGCGCCTGCATCGTCGGACGCACGTTGAAGCCCACGATGACGGCGTTAGACGCTGAGGCCAGCATGATGT
This sequence comes from Bacteroidales bacterium, assembly GCA_024400295.1. GTDB lineage: Bacteria > Bacteroidota > Bacteroidia > Bacteroidales > F082 > Limimorpha. The sequence continues at coordinate 43,579 of JAKSNA010000016.1, forward strand.
CGGCCTCGCTGATGGCACCGACCGACTTGTGGATGATGTTGACCTGCACCTCTTCTGTGGAGAGTTTCAGCAACGAGTCGGACAGAGCTTCGACGGAGCCGTCAACGTCAGCCTTGACGATGATGTTGAGTTCCTTGAAGTCGCCTATGGCGATACGGCGGCCGATCTCATCCAATGTGATATGTTTCTGTGTGCGGATGCCCTGTTCGCGTTGCAGCTGCATACGGCGGCTTGCTATCGTCTTCACCTCGCGCTCATCGGTCATGACGTTGAAGTTGTCACCGGCCTGAGGTGCTCCGTTGAGACCCAACAGCAGCAATGGTGTTGACGGGCCTGCCTCTTTGAGGGCTTGGTTACGCTCGTTGAACATGGCTTTGACCTTGCCGTATGTCGTTCCGGCGAGTACCATGTCGCCGACACGCAATGTGCCCTCCTGAACGAGGAGTTTCGCCACATAGCCGCGGCCTTTGTCGAGTGCCGACTCTATGATTGTGCCTTTCGCTAAACGGTTAGGGTTGCCTTTGAGTTCGAGCATCTCTGCTTCGAGAAGCACTTTTTCGAGAAGCTCGTCAACGCCGATGCCTTGCTTTGCGGAGATCTCCTGTGACTGCACCTTGCCGCCCCATTCCTCAACGAGGATGTTCATGTCGGCGAGCTGACGGTAAATCTTCTGCGGGTCAGCGGTTGGCTTATCTATTTTATTGATTGCAAAGACAATAGGCACGTTGGCTGCATGTGCGTGGTTGATTGCTTCGATTGTCTGAGGCATCACGTTGTCATCGGCTGCGATGACGATGATGGCGACGTCGGTGATCTTGGCGCCACGGGCACGCATTGCGGTGAACGCCTCGTGACCAGGGGTGTCGAGGAACGTCACTTTCTTGCCTGATGCGGTCTTCACCTCGTAAGCACCGATATGCTGTGTGATGCCGCCGGCTTCTCCTGCTACCACGTTGGTACTGCGGATGAAGTCAAGGAGCTTGGTCTTGCCGTGGTCAACGTGACCCATGACGGTGACGACCGGTGCCCTCGGCACGAGGTCCTCCGGGTTGTCAGGCTCGTCGCTCTCGGCGATGGCTTCCTGAACGTCGATGCTTGTGAACTCGATGCTGAAGCCGAACTCCTCCGCCACCACCTGAAGCACTTCGGCATCAAGACGCTGGTTGATGGAGACGAACATGCCGAGATTCATGCATGTGGCGATGACTTTGGTCACAGGGATATTCATCATCGTGGCCAACTCGTTGGCTGTGACGAACTCTGTGACCTTGAGGATTTTCTTTTCCTCCATTTCGTGCATTCTTTCCTCCTCAAGCTCGTTCTGGATGTTATGACGTTTCTCGCGGCGGTGCTTCGATGTCTTCGACTTGCCGAGAGGGGAGAGGCGGGCTAACGTCTCTTTGATCTGGTTCTTTATTTCCTCGTCTGTGAGTTCTGTCTTCTCTTCGATTATCGGCTGTTTGCCTTTCTTGAAACGGTCGCGGTCTTTGTTACGGTTGTCGTTGCCAGGCTTGCCGCTTTGCGGCTTCCCGCCCTGACCTTGCGGTTTGCCTTGTCCCTGTACCTTGCCACCTTGCTTGTTGTTGTTCTTTTGTTTCTCTTGGTTGATGACCTCGTTTGGGTTGACGGGGCCGTTGCCTATGCGTTTGCGTTTCTTTTTCTTGTCCTTCGAGAATTTGTCGTCACCCGATGAAGCGACAGGTTGCTTGCCTTTCGGCTTACGTTCCGTTGGAAGCTCAATCTTGTCGAGAATCTTCGGCCCTTCAAGTTTCTTCACCTTTGTCGGGATGAAGTTGACGGGGTTGTCGCTGTTGGCGGCTTGCGCGGCCTGAACCTTCGGGTCAACGGGTGCGGCTTGAACAGGCTTCTGCTGCGGCAGCATCGGTTTCTGCTGTGCCGGCTCATGCTGCGGCTTGGCAGGTCTCTGCTGCTGGACAGCTTTATGCTCCTGATGGCTCTCTGCTTTCTTGCCTTCGTTTTTAGGTTGTCCGTTACCTTTGTTACTATTGGCTTTCTTTTCATCAGGAAGGTCAATCTTGCCGACGACATTCAGTCTCACCGTTTCTGGGACAGTGTCCTGCTTCGTTTTCTCCGCCTGTGGTTTTTCTTTTGTCTCGGCGACGGGTTTCACTGTTTTCGGTTCGGCTTCAGTTTTCACCTCATCCTTCGCTTCAACTTTCGGCTCGGTTTTTACCTCATTTCTCACTTCTGTTTTAGGTTCGGCTTTCGCTGTCACAGCCGGTGTCCCGGCGACAGGCTCTTTCTTCGCTTCAACAGTTGCCGGTTCTTCTTTTGGGGCGGGTTTCTCCTCGTTGACAGGGATGGTGTTGGTCTTGATGGTGACAATCTTGTCGCTGCCATCTTCATCAGCTGTCACCTTTCCTTTTTCTTTCTTGCCAACAGTGATTGTCTCGCCCTTGAAGGTCATGTTGCTGAGCTGGTCGGCGTTCTTCTTGACTTCTTTCTCGCCCTGGTATTCCTTCACCACCAAGGCGTATTGTTCCGCTGTGAGTTTGGTGTTCGGTGACGAATCAACGGCATGACCTTTCTTCGCGAGAAATTCCACAATTGTCGATGCGCCTACGTTGAACTCCTTGGCGGCTTTTGATAATCTGATGCTTTTTTCTTCGGACATAGAAATTCTTTTAAGTTTGTACTAGATCTTTTTCAACCTTAGCTATTGTTTTTCATTATGTTGCTTTGATTTTAGTCATCGGCGAACTCCGCTTCGAGGATTTTGAACACTTCCTGCACCGTCTCTATTTCGAGGTCAGCGCGTGTGGCGACCTCCTCCGGAGTGTAAGCGAGTACGTTCTTGGCTGTGTCGCAACCCATGTTCCTGAGCGACTCGATGATCCAGCCGTCGATTTCATCGGCAAATTCGTTGAGGTCAACGTCGTCTTCCATGTCAACTCCATCAGAGTTACGATAGACGTCGATGTCGTAGCCTGTGAGACGACCCGCAAGTTTGATGTTGTAGCCGCCCTTGCCGATGGCGAGGCTGACTTGGTCGTTTTCCATATACACCTCGGCGAGTTTCTTCGCGTCGTGGAGGACGATGGAAGTGATCTTCGCCGGACTCAAAGCCCTGGTGATGAACAGGTCTGGCTTGTTAGTGTAGTTGATGACATCGATGTTCTCGTTGTGCAGTTCTCTCACGATGCCGTGGATGCGTGAGCCTTTCATGCCGACGCATGCGCCGACCGGATCGATTCTGTCGTCGTATGACTCGACGGCAATCTTGGCTCTCTGACCTGGCTCGCGGACAATCTTACGGATGGTGATGAGGCCGTCGCTCACCTCCGGGACTTCCTGCTCGAACAGTCTCTGCAAGAATATCTCTGATGTCCTCGACAGTGTGATGACCGGCGAGCCATTCTTGTTCTCGACCGACTTCACGATGGCGCGGATCGGGTCACCTTTCTTATATACGTCGGCAGGAATCTGCTCGATTTTCGGCAGAACCAGCTCGATGCCTTCCTCGTCAACGACGATGATTTCCTTGCGCCACGCCTGCGCGACCTCGGCGTTGATGATCTCACCGACTTTGTCCTTGTATTTCAGGTAGATGTTCTCCTTCTCATATTCCTGAATCTTGGTCTGGAGGTTCTGGCGGATCGCCAAAATCTCGCGGCGGCCAAATTCATGGTAGTTAGTGATCTCTGTCACTTCATCGCCAACCTCAAAGTCAGGCTCAATCTTGATGGCGTCGGAATAGGCGATTTCCGCGAGGTCGTCTTCGACTTTGCCGTCTTCCACGACGGTGCGGTTGTGATATATCTCAAGGTCGCCCTTGTCGATGTTCACGATGATGTCGAAAAACTCGTCGCTGCCGTATTTCTTGGCGAGCATCGCCTTGAACACATCGCTCAAGATGCGCATCATGGCTTCGCGGTCGATGTTCTTGAACTCCTTGAATTCGGAGAAGGTGTCGATTAAATTCAATGTATCCATTTCTTAGAATTTTATGTATGGTCTTATTTCTTTAATGTCTGCTGTCTTAATTGTCTCATTGTCATGATATACGACCTTTGTCAGCTTGCCGTATAGCTTCGCCTCGGCTTCCTGCACCTCAAGCTGCAACTCGTTGAAACTCACAAGTCTGTACATCTTCTTTACTCCATCGTTCTTCGTGATGAAAAGGTTCTGGCCGATGTATTTTCTGTACTGTCGGGCAACGAGCAACGGCTCGTCGATGCCAGCCGACGACACGCTCAGCTCAAAGTCCTCGGCATCTCTGTCGAGATGGTCCTCAATGTATCGACTCGCCTCAACACAGTCGTCGATGGTCACCGAAGTGTCAGAGTCGATGAAAACCTCAATGACATTGTCGCTGCTGACCGTCACATTCACAACGTAACGGTCGGTGTCTTTCAAGGCCTCTCCGGCCAAACTGATGATTTGTTCCTTGGTTATCATGTCGTATTACAATAAAAAAACCCACTACTCCTGTAGCAGGTCTTCTCGATTAGTTTTATGTTGTCGAGCAAGGATTCGAACCTTGACAGGCAGAACCAAAATCTGCAGTGCTGCCATTACACCACTCGACACCATTCTGTCAAAAAGCGCTGCAAAAGTACTAATTTTTTTTATATGTTGATGATTTTGGTCAAAATTTTTTGCATAACGCAATAATTTCAAAAAATATGCATTTGCTTTTGAAAAAACATTACCTTTGCACTTTCTATAAGTGAATGTGAAAAATATGCTTTTTTACTCTATGAACTTTCAAACTTTATAAACTAAAACAAATGAGTTTCAAGAAGTTAAACAACATTGTGGCGTGGTGTGTCTTTCTGGTCGCAACCATCGTCTATTTTCTCACCATGGAGCCTACCGCGAGTTGGTGGGACTGCGGTGAGTACATTTCAACGGCATTCAAGTTGCAGGTTGGGCATCCGCCGGGAGCACCTCTTTTCCAGCTCATTGGCCGGTTTTTCTCGCTTTTCGCCTTCGGTGACGTCACCAAAGTGGCGATGATGATAAACATAATGTCGTGTCTTTGCAGCAGTTTCACGATTTTCTTCCTGTATCTGACGATCTCGATGCTTGCGAAGAAGATTTGGATGAAAGACGGCGACAACTCGCCGAGAGTCAACCAGATAGGCGTGGTGGCAGCCGCTGCGGTCGGAGCATTGGCTTACACATTCACCGATTCGTTCTGGTTCAACGCCGTAGAAGGTGAGGTGTATGCGATGTCGTCGTTTCTCACTGCGATAACGTTTTGGGCAATCCTGAAATGGGAGGAATCCGCTGATACTGAACGGCATTGGCGCTGGATAATTTTCATAGCATACATCATAGGCCTTTCGATAGGCGTCCACCTTCTTAACCTGCTCGCAATCCCGGCGATCGTGTACGTCGTGTATTTCAAAAAATACAAGTTCTCGTGGAAAGGCTTCTTCTGGTCGGGTGTCATCTCTGTCGCACTCGTCGGATTCATCCAGGTACTTCTCATCCCTGCGGTTGTCTCACTCGCCGGGAAGTTTGAGCTTTTCTTCGTGAACACGATCGGATTGCCGTTCAACTCCGGCACGATATTCTATTTTGTGCTTGTTATCGCATTGATAATATGGGGTTTATGGATTACGGCAAAGAAGAACCATGTGGTGCTGAACACTGCGGTGCTCTGTTTCATGTTCATCATGATAGGCTATTCATCGTTCTTCATGCTTGTGATTCGCGCCAACGCAAATACACCTATTAATGAAAACGAGCCGAAAGATGCCATCTCGATGCTTTCGTACCTGAAACGCGAGCAATACGGCAGCTGGCCTCTCATTTACGGACCTTATTACACTGCCAAATATTATGACATGGAAAAGGGTTCGCCTATCTATGCGAAAGATCAGAAAAACGGCAAGTATGTGGTCGTCGCCGAGAACCAAGGAAACCCAGTGTACGACGAGAACGCGATGACTCTCTTCCCTCGTATGTGGAACGGCTCTAAGACGCAGTACAAGAATATTTACGAAAGGTATATCGACAAGTCGAAAATGCGCGTCACGACGCAGATGACACCAAGCGGCACGAAAGAACGCGTCCTTATCCCGACATTCGGTCAGAACCTGAAGTATTTCATTGACTATCAGTGTGGATGGATGTTCTGGCGTTACTTCATGTGGAACTTCGTCGGACGTCAGAACGACACCGAGGGACAGGGCGAGATTGAAAACGGCAACTGGGTCTGCGGCATAGACTTCATCGACAACGCGCGGCTCGGACGTCAGGACAACCTGCCGAGAAGCATGCAGAACGCGGCTCATACCGAATATTATTTCCTGCCGCTGATTCTCGGACTCGTGGGCCTGTTCTTCCAGATAAAACGCGACCCGAAGAACTGCTGGATAGTGTTCCTGCTCTTTTTCATGACAGGCATCGCCATCATCATGTATCTGAACCAGACTCCTTATCAGCCGCGTGAACGTGACTACTCTTACGCGGGCTCGTTCTATGCCTTCGCGATATGGATTGGCTTCGGCGTGCTCGGTCTTCTTGACCTTCTTCAGAAAGTTGTTAATAATAAGAAAGTTGCGACAGCAGTTGTGTCAATACTCTGCCTCGGACTGCCGGTCTTGATGGCGGCGCAGGGTTGGGAGGGGCACAACCGTGCAGGTAAGACCTCGGCACGCGACTGGGGCAAGAATTATCTCACGCAACTGCCGGAAAACGCAGTGATTTTCACCCGTGGCGACAACGATACCTTCCCGCTCTGGTACGTCCAGGAGGTCGAAGGCTACCGCACCGACGTGCGCGTGTGTAACTTCATGCTTTCATCGGGATATTGGTACATCCATCAGATGGGACGTAAGATTTACAACTCCGAGAAACTCCCGCTTTCGCTGACACCGGCTCAATACGACAACGGTGTCAATGAACAGATTCTAATTCAGGAGGTTTTCGAAGGCCCTGTCGAACTTAAGGACGTGATTGATTTCGTGAGAAGCGACAACCCGCGTACCAAAGTCACCGACATGAATGGCAGGAAAATCAATTACTTCCCGACGAGGAAACTGAAGATTACTGTCGATAAAGAGAAAGTCGTTGCCAATGGCATTGTGCCTGAAAGCATGAAAGATGACATCGTTGATGAGATTGTGTGGACGATACCTTCGAAGACATACGTCATCTACAAGAATGACCTGATGCTCCTCGACTTTATGGCCACCAACGACTGGTCGAGAGTCGTGTATTTCACGAGCTTGAGCGACATCGCCGACATACTCGGCATCGACAGGTACCTGCATCAGGAAGGTCCGTCATACCGTTTCATGCCTGTCCTCGCGAAGGAGTATTATAAAGGTGCGGGCGGTGTGTACATCGATGGCTCATACGATCTTCTCGTCAACAAGGCCAATTGGGGCAACCTCAACGACCCAGATGTCACTATCGATCCGGAAAGCACGCGTAACATTTTGTTTGTTAAGCAGGCGTATATGCGTCTCGCACAGGCTCTTGTCAACGACGGGCAGAATGAGAAGGCGGTAGAGACACTCGACAAATGTCTGTATTTCTTCCCCGACGAAAAGATACCGTTCGACATTTACATGGCGTACTATCCCGACATCTACTATTCAGCCGGCGCGGTTGAGAAAGGTGACGAGATGGTGAACAAGATGGTCGCCAATGCGATGGAGAACCTTGAATATTACAAGTCGCTTGAACCGAGATTCATCGAGTATTACTCGGAGGAGATTCGCGATGAACTGCGTGTTATCAACCAAGTGCTTGAAGCTACGAAGAAAGCGAAACGCACCGAGCTGCGCGTCAACATTGAGAAGATGTTGGATGACGCGATTACTGACTTCATGAATGTGCTGTAGATATTAACTGCTATAGGCAGGCGCATGATGAAGATTTGCGTTTCATTTTGTCCCGCTGATTTCGTGGTTTTTTCGCGGATGTAAAAAATCTGCGTTCAGTCCGCGAATCTGCGGGACAAAACGTTTGTGTAATTGTGGTGTCACTCCACGATGATCTCATCCATGAAGATCCAAGAGTCGTTGCCTGCACCTGGCGTTCCGGCAGGAAGCACTCCCGGGTTTTCTATCGTTACCCGCAGATATTTGGTTTTCACTCCTTTGAGATCCAATGTCTTGGTGAAAATGTTGTTGCCTGACATCGGCACTTTGTCATCGAATGTGAATGTCTTTACCCATGTGTCGGGCATGTCAGGTGTGTCATCAACAGGGAAGGCATAGACTTGCACTTTTGACGGTAGCATAATCCAGTCGAATGGGTTTGCCATAAAGTTGATTGTCAATGAGTTGATGACTTCTGCCTTGCCGAAGTCAAGTTCAATGTCGGCGTTGCAGCCGTAGAATCCCTGCCAGTTGCCGTCTTTGTAGTTGTTGCCGCCGGTCACTCCGTTCAGGAGGGCGTCGTCACCACCGCCGGAATATTCAGGACGATAATAGCCGACAGGACTGTTCAATCTCTTCAAATGTCCGATACCTTTGTGATATAAGATTTTACGCTCCGAGACGACGCTGCCACCGTTCTCGTCATAACTTATCGCTTTTACGACACACGAATTGCTGATGGCAAAGGGTCTGGTGTAAAGTTGCGAGTTCCGGTCCGGCTCGCTGCCGTCGGTCGTGTAATATATGTTCTTGTCGTTGAAGATGGTTTTCAAAGAGATGACAGGTGTCCCATCTTGTAACTCGTTGCTGATAAACACTTTCTTGTCGGTGTCATTGATGTCTTGGATGATTTTGTCAAAACGAGCCTCCACGATGTCACGTGAATAGGCGCGGCTCTCCGTGTCCCAAAGGCGGCATGTCATATCTTTTAAAGCAGTAAGTTCTTTGGAAAAGTCGGTCATCGCTTTTTTCGTTTCGTTGGCATTTTCAATGTTAGGATTCTGTAATGTGTTGTAAATCTGTGCCTTCAAGATGTTCTTGCATTCCGTGACATAAATTCTGAACGCGGCGGTCTGGGCGCAACGCAGAATGTCATCATCGTGATTTTCGTCATTGATAAGTTTTGAGATGTTTTTGTAAATACTGTTGCTTTTGTCTTTTATTGACACGAATTTCAGGATGCTTTCATTGCTGACCTGATCAGGGTAAAACTCAAGCAGTGGTTTGTCAAGTTCGTCGAAACTCATGTTTATCTCGTTGAGGTTGTAGAATGCCGCAACAGTTTCGTTGTTCTCTGTTTTTTTATTAAAATATTGAATTTCAAACAACTTGTTAAAATTATCCTCATATTCCAATCCGGTTTTAGGATGCCATGCCGTCTCTGCTGCCCAAATCATTGAATGCCATGTGCTTGAGAACATCGATTCACCATAGTCGTCCCATGCGGTGTTCATCAGGCCTTTTGCGCCGCTCACGTAGGCATCGCGTGCAAAGTTAGCAATGTTTTTCATATATGTCTGAATATCAGGGAAGACCGTGCTCCAGCAGTTTGCGCCTGTTGCGGCCCAGAACGTGTGTCCTGACTCTTGGAAAGGCCGTAACATCTCCGTGAAACTGTCGCTCGCGCCGTAACTCCAGACCACAAACTGCATGTCTTCCGGCAGTTTGTCAATCATTGACGGGTTCTTGGCGATGATGTCGCCCCACATCAGGATAGTCTTGCCGTGTTTTTTCAGAATGTCATACACCTTGTTTATATGTTCGCAATAAGCCTCGTCTTTGCCTACTTTTTCGATGTATTCCTTCGCTTTCCCCGAGCCAAGCCCTTCAGTCTCATCGCAATTGATGTTGAAATATTCCGATTCGTATGCCGGCGCGACTTCGCTGAAGACATCTTCCAGAAACTTGTATGTTTTCGGATTTGAAGGGTCAAAGTTGTTTCTTGTGTCACCTATTTCGTCATAATAATGCTGGATCATTAGCGTTTTTTCAGCGTGAGCAAAACATTGTTGGTTACCCATAAACTCAACGTAAAATTGTTTTGCATAATCAGTCAACTCCTTGATTTCCTGTGCGGTAAGTCCGTCGGCGGGTGCGATGTCGGGATGGCTTTCAAGTTTGAAGACATGCTCGGTGTAAAGCTGGAAAAAATTCATCTTATACGAAGCGAGTGTTCGTATTTCTTTTTTTATGAATTCAACAGTAGGAATCGGGCCTCGGCTTATGTCGTCCATCCAGCCGCGGTATTCGAGTGCCGGCCAGTCGGTGATAGTCATGCACGGAATCTCAAATTCTGATTTGTTTGTCGTAACATTTTGATATTTAATAATTTGGTTGAGACTTTGCCGAGCGTAAAACAGACCTTGCTCTGTCGTCGCCTGAAGAACTATCTTCTTGGGCGTTATCTTGATGATGTAAGCTTGACTCTCGTTCTCCTTTGCAGAAATGCTTCTGACGAGTTTTGTCTTGATTCGTTTTTCGTTTTTCAAGTAATCAGAATCCCATAAAAAGCAACCTTTTTGATATTCAACTTGTTGCGGTTCTGGGATGATGCCTGTCTCTTGCGAAAAAACGATCAATCCGATAAATAATATGACGGATGTAAGTATTGACTTTTTCATTCTCAAAATGTTTTAATTAAGATTTAATTTTAGTTGTATCTCTTTGACTTCTTTTTTCAGTTCGTTGATTGTGTCAAGCAGTTGCTGTTCTCTCGGAACATTCTTGTTTTCAGGTATTTGTGAACTGATGTAATGCACGAATTTCCACACTTCTTTCACTTCGCTCACGGGAATGTCAAAGTTGCTGTAAAGTGGATTCAGCGAGTGCATTGTGAGAAAACCTCGTTCGAGATGATTTTCAACGACTTTGAAAACGATACCGTCGTCTATCGTCAGTACGATGTATGCTTGGTTGTCGCGGATGTTGTGCCAGTCAACGACATACTCGCCGGTGACGTAAGATTTGTCGGGAATAGGCAGCATCGAGTCGCCGCTGATCTGGAAGGTGCGGTATTTCCTTTCCTTTGAGAGGAACGGCAACTGGAAGGTCGGAAGCACCTTGATGTATTCAGGGTCAGCGTAACCTGTTGTGTATCCGGCTTTTGCCTTCTCAGCGACAAGCTCGATGTTCTCATTGTTGTCGTTGTCAACGGTGGTGGCGAGGACGCGGATGTTGCTGCCCTTGAGATGAACGTCGTATCCGCGCTCGAGCTGGCTCAGTTGGTTCTCGCTGATTTGCGAAAGGTCCACCTTTATCAATGTGTCTATCGCAATGTTGAAGTATTTTGACAATGCCATCAGTGCGTCGATGTTCGGTTCTGAGATTTCGTTTTCGTATCCGCTGAGTGTGGAACGCTTCATTCCGAGCGCAAAAGCAACGTCATCTTGAGTCCTTGAGCGTCTTTTTCTTAAGAATTTTATGTTGGTACTGAAGTACATAGCAATTTTTTTTAACGCGTTTTGAAGTTGTGACTAATTTTTCGTCGTAAAATATGATTAAAAACGCGTCAAAATTACACATAATTTTTGGATTGGAAACAAAAAAAATGAAAAAATTTTTCAGATTGTGGAAAGGATACGATTTACTTCAGCTTGCTCATAAACCTGTCAATGTCAACAATGTACCTCACGTGTTCGCCTTCGCCGATGATGCCGTTGTCGTCTTCGGCCGTGACGTTGAATGTGAGTTTCCTTCCGTCGATTTCCTTGAGCACGGCAGTCGCCCTGACTTTCGCGCCGAGTTTTGACGGCTTGATGTGTGTCGTGTTGATGAGGCTTCCGACCGTTGTGCAGCCTTCCGGCAGGTCGTTCCCGACGGCGGTCATCGCCGCGTTCTCCATAAGTCCCACCATTGCAGGAGTGGCGAAGACATCAATGCCGCCGCTTCCGTATCTGCGGGCTGTGTTCGATTCTGATACTGTTGTCTCGCTTGTGTGTGATAATCCGATGGTCAGCATATTTTTAATTTTTTGCAAAGATAGGAATAAAAAGTATGTTGCTGTCCGAAAAAATGTGTGCTTTCGCCTGTGTTGTTTGTTTTTTTGTTAGCGCAGCGAAATAACACAAAGGACTGACCTCCCGGACGGAAATCAGCCCTTGTTCTTTGTTCTCAAAAAGTTTTATCGGACAGCAGTAATTTTAAATGGTTAATAAATATGTTTTGATAAAAGCTATTGAGTATGAGAAGTCCCCAAATTGTTTCGGCTTCTTCCGTTCGAACGTTCGTGGTGCGAAATTACTGCCTTTTTCTGATACGGCCATAGTCCTTTTTAGTCCTTTGGGAAACACAAAAAAAAGCATGGACGAATCCTTATCCATGCCGTTGGCCCTGAGACTGCCTGTAAATACAAATAAGAAACGTCCACGCTTAACGAGGACGCCTGCTTATTTATTCTGTATTTACACAATCGAAAATTTCTCAGGTTTACGGCGTGTTTTGAATAAACAGCAAACGCTATAGTTCAATATGTCTCCCTATTTAACGTCAGTGGGTGACGGGCAAGTACGTCTGCCGGACGTGTTTTGCAGTTTTGTGCTGCACAAGGTACGAAAAAAATCGAAATACGCAAATGTATTTTCGATTTTTTATTAAATATCATTCAATTTGAAATAAAATGATAGATTTTATAACTTTTTGACAGTTTTGAGACCACCTTTGCTGCCGGCGACATAAGAGACCGGAGTGGGGGAGCCAACTTGGATAAGATGATCCAAATACATCGGCTGGCCCTGCAAGAAATGCGTGCAAGAGAAGGTATCACCCTCTTGCAGTTTGGCGTTCTCCGATTGCGTAACGACAAATTGATCTTCACCCTCGTAACGGAAGACACAACGACGGTTAGGTAGCCAAGTGACCTCAATGAACTGCCCAACAGTGAGTTCCGAAGAATGAACACCCGTTCCAATAAACGTGGCACTATCCACATCTGAACGGTTGGCTAATTCGGCTAAATAGGCTTCCCAATCGGCATAGCCTAAGAATCGGGCTAAGAGGCAAAGCGTAACGCGACGCGTGGTAGTATCGGCGTGTTGCTGAAGGATGTGCATTAGTCGGTATAGTCTGTGAATCCGATACCTTTTGTTTTCATTTCTAATATTTCGGGATTAGATAGATGGCAGATGTGTTTATTTAATTGTTCTGCCAGATCTTGCGCTATTTGAATAGCTCGCATATCCCAACATATGACACTCCATGCAACTCGCAAGGCAAAGGCATTGACTTTTTGATTGAGATGACGTGCAAAATACCTAGAACCACTATTGTTATGATAACGCTGGCGGTCGGCTTGTAGATTATATTTATCTGCTAAAATATTCTCAAATTCTTTGTACATTGCATCGAAGGCAGGCACATCGTTGAGCGTTATATTTGGATCATCGTAGGTCTCGTCTCCCTTTTTCGCACCATAAGTGAAATGGAATTGTGTAGGTAAAGAGGGCTCTTGTGCTCCACTGGAAGGCATAACAGATATTATCCATTTGTCTTTACTGTCAACCAATCTATTAACATCATTCATGAATTCTTGGTTTCCCTCGATGTTCTCTTCTGGCTTATAAGTATAGAAGGATTGATATGGTCTTGTCTGTCCCAATTCACGACCAATGTAGTTGAATCCACCAATTTTTGCCAGATAGTAAGCCCACCACCCACAGATAGGGTCAACTATATTAGATGGTGAGAAAATGGTAATTTTAGATTTGCGGTCAATACATTGTCCATATACTGTATTGACGATAAAGTTTTCCACCGCTAATTTGTCTTCTGGATGCTCATCCGCAGGACGCGTGCATGCCAAATTGATTAGTCGGAAATGTTCATCATTCTGAACGGCATCTAATATTTCATCCTCTTTTAATCCAAGCCGTGCCTGAATTTCGACGATAGATACATATCGTGGGGCGATTTGAAATCCTGTTGGTCTGTCCAATTTGCGCTCAAAAGCCAATTGTAGTTTTCCAGCCCATTCGACGGCGTTCTCTTTGCGTTCGTCTTTTTCCATCACTTCGCTGAAGGCGCTGGCAACCAGACCTG